>WGMA01000046.1 GCA_016125285.1 Phycisphaera sp. | reverse complement strand
TCGTCGTCCATGACGGTGCTCCTTGTAAAAGGGATGAAGCAACACCATCATGCCGGCGAACGTTTTTACGCGCAACCCACCCTAACTGCTCCGCCGGCGCGAACCTATAGCCGTGGCGCAATATCCTGCGGAGGGCGAGGGGAACGGCGCGCGGGGAAAGACCCCGGGGCATGCCTGCCCCGGGCTTTAGGGGTTATTGAGGTTTGATTGTGGCGACGATCTGGGCGGTGATCTGGGCGCCGAAGGTCGCGTGGGCGCGGGGGTTGGGGTGGAGGCCGCCCCAGTAGCCGTTCTTTACGGTCAGCGCGCGGGCGGCTTCGGGGCCGAGGTCGATGAGGTGGACGCCGTGGTCGTCGGGGTGCGCGGCGTTGTACGCGGCGACGGCCTGCTTGAGTTCCGCGGCCTTGTACTGGCCGAACGGGATGAGGATGAACAGGTGCGCGTTGGGCGCGGCGTGGCGCAGCACGGGCAGGCACTGCGTGATGCTCGCCTGCACGTCGCTGGGGATCATGCCCTTGTGGATCGCGTCGTTGGTGCCGTAGTTGATGAGGATGATGGCCGGCTCCTGCCCGACGTCGCCGTAGCCGCTGAGGTGACCGCGCGAATCGAGCAGCGAGTGGTTGGCGTCGACCATGTGCCAGCGGCTGTCGTCGGGGTGATACGTGCCGCCGACGCCGTCGGCCGAGTCGGTGATGTTGTAGTAGGCGGGCACGTCGCCGGGCGGATTGTCGCCGCGGTGGATCCATCCGCTCCAGCCGCACGCGCTGATGCAGTACTCGTAGCCGAGCGCGCCGAGTCCCTGGCCGACGAGGTGCGAGTAGCCCTCGAGCTCGTTGGCGCCGATGCCTTCGGTGATGCTGTCGCCGACGATCAGCGCCCAGGGCCTGGGCTTCGTCGCCACGTCGGCGGGTTGTGCGTCGGCGTCAACCTTCAGGCCGGTGATGCGCGTGACGTTGGCGCCGCTCTGCCCGGGCGTGCCCCAGCGGTTCTTCTGCTCTTCCTTCTTGACGTAGACGGTCAGCGTGTGCTTGCCCGGGCCGGTCATGCCGTCGAGCGTGATCTCGGGGGCGCAGGGCACGTCGCCGGACCACACGCCGTCGAGGTTGCAGGCGAGGACGGGCGGGCTGTTGTGCCCGGCGAACATCGACGTGTCGAGCGTGAGCACCGGCGCCACCTTCGACGCGGCGGAGGTCCACGTGATGCGGACATACGCGCCGGGGTACCAGGTCTGGCGATACACCTTGCCGGCGCGGCCGGCGTCGCCGACCCAGTTGCCGGGCGAGAAGACGAACGCGGACGAGTCGACGGGCAGCACCTTCGACGGCGCGGCGTCATCGGCGGCGGAGGCGCGCGGCGCGGACAGCAGCGGCGCGAGCGTGAGGCAGATCGCGGCAAGCAGCAACGGCGTGCGGCGCGCGGGGTGCGCGTGACGAAGGCGATGACGTGCGGGCATGGGTCGCTCCGTGCGTTGTGATGTTGAGTCGTGCCGGGGCGCGGCGGGCCGCGCGTGACAGTGTAGGCGCGTCGTCGGCGCCGCTGTTACGGGTGTGTGTCGGTCGTGTTGGTCGTGTCGGGTGCGTTGGTCGTGTCGGGCGCGTCGGGCGTGTCGGGCGCGGGCGACGCGGCGAGGCGCGTGACGCGGTGGCCGTCGGTCTCGATGACGATCGTGTGTGTGTCGCAGCGGACGGCGGTGTAGGTCCACCCGCTGGGCAGCGTCTGTGTTTCACCGAGACCGATCACCTTCTCGGTGCGATCCATCTCGCCGAACTGCCAGTGTTCGGGGCGGAGCTGGCGGTCGAGGTGGTGCGCGGGCGCGACGACGGCGGCGAGGATCGGCGCGTGATAGACGGGCATGGCGTCGACGACGGTGCGTCCGCGCTCGGCGACGTAGGGCCTGCCGAGCGTGCGGCCGGCCAGCAGCGCGTAATACGCGCCGATGTCCGCGGCAACGAGCGCCGCGACGACGGCGAGCGCAACGACGATGCGGAAGATCCAGCGGCGGGGTTGGGGTTCGGTGGTCGTCATGGCGGGCGATCAGTTTAGACGCTCGCGGCGTGCGTGGCGCGTCGAGAGCGCGCGGGCGCATCAAAAGCCCGGGGCAGGACCGCCCCGGGCTTTGGTGCGCGAAACATCCGGCGTCTACTGCTTGGAGGTCGCGAGGAACTCGACGACGTCGGCGATCTGCTGCGGCGTGAGGCCCAGCGAGCCGACGGGCGGCATGATCGACGTCTTGTTCTGCACCTTGGACTTCACGTCCTTCTTCGCGACCTCGATCTGGTTACCGGCGACGTCCTTGAGCACGAGCGGGTCGGCGTCGGCGACGAGGAAACCGGTGAGCGTCTTGCCGTCGTTGGTGGTGATGACCCACGACTCGTAGCCGAAGGCGATCGACGCGGAGGGGTCGAGCATGTTCTCGACGATGACGGTCTTGTCGAAGCGGCTGGCGATGCCGGTGAGATCGGGGCCGATGGTGTTGCCGACCTTGTTGACGGTGTGGCAGGCGAAGCAGGCGGCGCGTCCGGTGAACAGGGCCTTGCCGCGGTCGGCGTCGCCGGTGAGCTTGGTGACCTGGGCGACGGTGATCTTCGCGGCGGGTGTCGCGGCCTCGCCCTTGTCGACGTAGACCATGAACCGGATCGACGCCTGCGGGACGTTCATCTTGGCCGAGTCGATGCCGGCGCGCGCCTTGAAGCGCGTGTAGCCCTTGCCGGCGATGTTGTACTCGATGACGGACGCGGCGTGCGTGCCGATGCCGTAGGGCGCGGGCTGCCCGGCGATCGAGAGCTTGCCGCCGGACTGCGCGGCGTTGAGGTTCACGCTGCCCCAGCCCGACGCGGCGCTGACCCACTGCAGCTCCGTGAGCTTCGTCTCGCCGCTCGGTCCCACGAGGCGCGGCTCGACCCAGTCGGCCCAATCGGAGTTGATGCCGTCGCCGGCGTCGTCCACCACGAGGTACAGCTTGCCCGCGCCGGCGATGTCGACGTCGATGTCCGTCGTCGCCTTGCCCTTGATCACGCTCGACGTAAACAGCGGCTTGTTCTTGAACGACAGGATCACCGGCGCCTTGTTCTTGGTGTCGACGACGTTCGGCTTCTTGGGGAAGCGCGACAGCAGGTCGTAGTCCTTCCAGTCGTTGCCGTTGCGGTTGTGGCCCCACCACGCGGCGTAGTCACGCAGGTCGGACGGGCCGGCGTTGGCGATGACGGCCATCGCTTCGCCCGCGGCCTTGTCCTTGATGAACGCCAGCGCGTCGATCATCGCGCGACGATCGACCATCGTGAGGCTCGGCGTCATCGCGCGACGTGCGATCGCGTCGATCGCGGCCACGGGGTGCAGCCGCCACGTCAGGCCGGTGAATCGCGCGTCCCAGTCGAGCGGGTTGTCGACGCCGTACTTCTTGGCGAGCAGCGGGTAGATGTCGGCCTCGTGATTCTCGCACGCGGTGCCGAACGCCTCGACGTACCAGCGGTCGGCGCCGTCGTATCCGCCGGCGAGCTGCACGAGCAGGTCGCGCTTCTTGTCGTAGTCGACGTCGCGCAGCATCAGCAGCGCTTCGCGGCGGACGGCGGAGGACTTGTCGTTGGCCATCGTCGTCGCGAGTGTCAGCGGGTCGCGCCCGGCGCGGAGCAGCGCCCGCGCGGCGAGGATGCGCACCTGCGCGTCGTCGTCGCTGGTCATCAGCTTCTCGACGGTCGCCGCGCCCTTGGTCGTGCGCGCCAGCAGCCAGACGGCGCGGGCCCGCACCCAGGGGTTCGACTCGGTGTTCCACATCTTCGTCAGCGCGTCGACGGCGGCGTCGCCTTCCGCGGCGAGCTTGACGAAGCCGAGGTGGCGGACGTTGACCGCGGGGTTCTTCAGCGCGGCGATCGCGCCGTCGACGGTCGACGTGTCGATCGCCGGGACGTGCGGCTTGAAGCCCTTCGGCGCGATGCGGTAGATCGTGCCGGCGGCCGCGGCGTCGCGCATCGCGTGTCCGCCGACGCCGGGGTCGAACCAGTCGGTGACGTAGATCGCGCCGTCGGGGCCCACGGCGACGTCGGACGGGCGGAACCAGCTGCTGTTGCCCTTGCCGGTGGTGGCGAGGAAGTCGAAGCGTTCGAGGGCGAAGCCGGCGTTCTGCGGCTTGGGGAAGTAGCCGAAGACGATGCGTCGGGCCGACTCGCACGACAGCAGCATGCCGTTGTACTTGTCGCCGAGCGCGCCGTTTTCGTAGAGGACGATGCCGGTCGGCGCGCCGCCGCCGTAGACGTCACCGGCGGGGATCGTGCCGGGGTCCCACTGCCGCCACTCGGCGACGGGCACGTCCTGCCCGGGGCGCTTGTCGGCGCTCCACGTGCGCGCGCCGTCGGCCGAGGCGAAACCGAGGTTGCCGTACTGCATCAGCCACGTCGTGCGACACGCGGGCGGGTCGTCGTTGTCGTTCTGGAACACGTCGCCGAAGCTCGAGACGAACTGCTCGTAGCTGTTGCGGAAGTTGTGACCGATGGGCGTGAGCTTGGTGCCGTCGGGCTCGATACGCAGCGCGACGCCGCCGACCCAGATGCGGCCGTCGTCGCTGACGAGGCCCGGCTTGTTGGAGCCCATCGACGGCGCGCCGCCGTTGTAGCTGCTGCCGGCGCGGAGCGTCCAGCCGCCGTGGTCGGTGACGATGTGCGGCCCGGCGTTGCCGGAGTTGAAGTAGTACCGCCCGTCGGGGCCCGCGGTGATCGAGTGCAGCGAGTGATCGTGATCGTGCCCGCCGAAGCCGGTCAGCCAGACCTCCTTCTTGTCGACCTTCGGGTCGAACACGCCGTTGCGGTCGACGTCGGTGTACTTGATCAGCGAAGGGGCGCTCGACACGTAGATCTCGTTGTCGAGCACGGCGATGCCGAGCGGCGCGGTCAGGTCCTTGTCCTGCACGAACACCTGCGACTTGTCGGCCTTGCCGTCGCCGTCGGTGTCCTGCATCCACACCACGCGGTCGCCCTCGGGGTGATGCACGTCGATCTGCGGGTGGCGGAAGTTGCGGTAGTTCACCGCCTCGTTCACCCAGATGCGCCCCTGCGCATCGATGTCCATGTTCGTGGGGTTGTAGAACATCGGCGTCGTCGCCCAGACCGTGACTTCCAGATCGTCGTACGCGTTGAACAGCTCGGGCGCGACGAGGTTCGGGTTGTCATTGTCCGCGGCGATGGCCGGCGTTCTCAGCGCGACGGCGACCGTGACAAGGGCCAACGCCACCAGTGTCCAGACGATACTCGTTCGACGAATCATGCGGTTTCCTCAATTAGGTTTCGCGGGGTTCAACCGTGCCCAGTAAGTTCAATACCGGCAACGCCGTCCTCATTACACGCGGCGTCGCCCGTATCACAGCATCGACCCCCGCATCCACACGTGCCCGAGTGTGGGGAATCGACCCGCATGGTAGCGCATCCGATCGCTCAGGTCACGCCGCGATCCATCACATTCCCGCCGATTGAACGCAGGGACTTCCGCCCCACGCGCACGTACAATACGCGGCCAAACTCAATCCTCAACTGGAGCAACGTGCAATGATCCCGATGCGCAACCCGATCGTGACGGCAGCCGTGTTGATGATGCTGGTCGGCCTGACGACCGCGACACGCGCGCTCGCCGACGAGCCCAACACGCTGAGCGACGCCGAGAAGGCCGACGGATGGAAGCTGCTGTTCGACGGCAAGACGTTCAACGGCTGGAGCAGCTGGAAAACGAAGCAGCCGCTGGACGACGAGAAGTGGGTCGTGAAGGACGGCGCGATGACGCTCACCGGCAAGGGCGCCGGCGACATCTACACCACCGACGCGTTCGAAAACTACGAGTTCACCGTGGAGTGGAAGACGACGGGCAACAGCGGGATCCTTATCCGCGTGAACCCCGAGGAGAAGGGGCCGATCTACGGCGTCGCGCCGGAGATGCAGATCGAGCGCGACACGCCGCAGTCGCTCAAGAGCACCAACGCCGGCGGCTTGTACGCGCTGTACGACATCGCCGTGAAGGAAAAGAAGATCAACCCCGACGGCTGGAACCTCGTACGGATCAGGATGGTCGACGGCCACGGCGAGCACTGGTTCAACGGTGACAAGGTCGCCGACTACCAGATCGGCAGCGACGACTGGAAGCGGCACGTGCTGGCGAGCAAGTTCAAGAACGCGGTCGACAAGTTCGGCATGACCGCGAAGGGCCACATCGGCTTCCAGGACCACGGCCACATGGTGCAGTTCCGCAACGTGAAGATCCGCGAGGTGCCGAGCGGCAAGTGATTGCCGCTTCGCGGAATGACGAATGACGAAATTCGAATGACGAAACAATGACGAAGCTCCAATTCACCAATGCCGCAGTTCGGTCATTGGCGAATTGGAATTTGACTCGTCATTCGAATTTCGTCATTCGTCATTCACGCCGTCCGCGGCGTGCGGTTACTTGTCGAAGTCGCTCATGATCTTCTTGATGACGTTCTTGATGTAGCCCGAGCCGACACGCGGGTGGGTCTTGCCTTCGGTCGGCAGCTTGGCGATCTGGTCCTTGACCGGCGCGGCGCGGTCGTCCATGAAGTCCAGCGCGCTCAGCGCCATCATCGACACGTAGATCTCGTGCTTCGACACGTCGGCCCATTCCATCAGCACCGGCAGCGCGAGCTTCACGTCCTCGTCGTTGCCGTAGCGCCCCAGCGCCTCGGCCGCGGTCACGATCACCGAGGGGTTGTCGTCCTTCATCGCCTCACGCAGCGCGGTGCGCGTCGCGTCGGACTTCGGCTCCTGCCGCATCAGCAGACCCATCGCGCCCCAGTAACGCACGCCGCTGTCCTTGTCGTCCAGCGCGGTGATCAGCTGCGTGACGGCCTTCGAGTCCAGCGACTGCGCGACGTCCGCCATCGCCTTGATGCGTTCGATGTCGTAACGCTTGGGATCGAGTCCCATCGTGCGCGGCGTGTCCTTGACGCTGCGCCGCTGCATCTCGTCCTCCGACAGGAAGCCCAGGTCACGCCACTCGATCAGCTGCTTGTCGAGCGCGGCGCGCATCCGCTTGAGCACGTCGGCGTGGTCCGCGGACCCGGCGAGATTGTGGATCTCGTCGATGTCGTTCTTCAGGTCGTACAGCTCCTCGGCGGGCTTGGTCTGCCAGAAGTGCGACTGCGCCTCGTTGAGCTTCCCGGCGTCATACATCTCCTTCCACACTCGCGTGGTCGGCGTCTGGAACATGTAATCGATGTACTGGCCGTAGATCTTGTGCGGCATGTAATTGCGGATGTAGATGTAACGCTTGTCGCGGCAGACGCGGACCATGTCGTAGCGTTCGTCCATGCGGCCGCGGAAGCCGAACTGGTACTCGACGGGGTCGGTGGCGTACTCGCCCATGAAGGCGTGTCCCTGCATGTTGGCCGGGGGCTTGACGCCGCACGTCGACAGCAGCGTCGGCGCGAGGTCGATGAAGCCGAGCAGATCGTCGGAACTGCCGCCGGGCTTGTAGTCTTTGGGGGCGAGCTTCTTCCATTTTTCGGGGACGTAGACGATGAGCGGGATCTGGAGGCCGGAGTTGTAGGGCCAGCGTTTGGAGCGCGGCATGCCCGAGCCGTGGTCGCCGTAGTAGACGACGATGGTGTCCTGCTCGAGGCCGGCCTTGTCGATCTGATCGAGCATGTCGCCGCACTGCTTGTCCATCTGGGTGATGCGGTCGTAGTACTGTGCCCAGTCCTTGCGGACCTCGGGCACGTCGGGGTGATAGGCGGGGACGCGGACCTTGGCCGGGTCGTGGATGCGGTCCTTGTCGTCGATGGCGTTGCGGATGTTGTGCTCGTGGCTGATGGTGTAGTTGAAGATGGCGAAGAAGGGCTGGCCGGGCTTGCGGTTTTTCCAGTGGGCCTTCTTGGACAGGTCGTCCCACGCCTTCTTCATGTCGACGTCGAGGTTGTAGTCGGTCTTGGTCCAGTTGGTGCAGTAGTACCCGTGCTCGCGGAGGATCTGCGGGTAGGGCTTGATGTCGGGCGGGAGCTTGGACTCGGAGCGCATGTGCTGCCCGCCGATGGAGGGCGGCCACATGCCGGTGATGATGGTGGTGCGCGCCGGGGCGCAGACGGGCGCGGTGGACCACGCGTTGTTGTAGATCATGCCCTTGGCGGCGAGCTTGTCGAGGTTGGGGGAGATGGCGTAGGTGTCGCCGTAACAGCCGAGGTGCGGGCCGTTGTCTTCGCTGGTGATCCAAAGGACGTTGGGGCGATCGGCGGCGGAGACGGCGGCGGGCGCGGCGAGCGGCGCGAGCGTCAGGCAGAACATCAGCAGAGCGGTGAAGCGCGTCATGAGCGGACCTCGAAAGGAGTGAGTGCGAGAATGCGTGTTGCTACGCGTGCCCAGGCGGTAAAGCATACGCGTGTCACCGCCGCGATGCGAACGGCGGCGGCGGGCGATGTATTGCATACGGAAGCGCGTTTTGGCGTGTTCAAATCGGACGCCGTTTGGTACGATAAGGAGATACGGGGACGGGGAGCAGTGACGTTACAGGGCACACGTCGTTATGGTTGAGTGGCATTGCCCACATTGCGAGTCCGCGTTGAAGATGGACGACCGGCACGCCGGCCGCCGCGCTCGCTGTTTCAATTGCGACGGCGCCCTGATCATCCCCGAGCCGGCGCACGCCAACGAGCCGGTGCCGAGCGGAGGCACGGGTCTGATCGACGCGCCGCCGGACCCTGAAGAGTTGCGCGCCGATCCCCCGCCGTTCCTCACCGGCGCCGCCCCGCCGCCCAAGAAGCCACGTCCGCGGCCGACCGAGGGCTGACTTGCCCGCCTTGTCGACGCGTCCCGACCGCCAACCCGCCGACGCCCCGCCGCGAACCCATAGCGGCGTAGCCGCGTACGACCGACGCGGCCCTTGCTGGCTTGTGGCCCTCGGGCCGCTATAGTGTTCACGCTACCCGTCCAGCAGAACGGACCGTTCAGCCGGGTGGCCGTCGCTTGTGGCGGCGACCCGGAACCCTTTACTTGAAGGAACACGCATGACCCCGCAACGCTTGATCACGAGTGCGCTGATCGTCGGCCTGATGGTCGCGACGGCCGGCGTGCTGCACGCGCAGAACGACGCCAAGCCGGAGGCCGCCAAGCCCGACGCCCCCGCCGCCGCGCCGTCCACCGCCGAAGAGAAGAAGGCCGACATCGGCCCGTTCGACGGCGTCATCAACAACGCCAGCTACGCGATCGGCTCGAACATCGGTCAGAGCCTCGCCGAAGACTTTAAGCAGAGCCACCTCGAGCCCAACATCGACCTGTTCCTGCAAGGCATGACCGACGCGCTGCGCGGCAAGGATCTGAAGCTGACCGACGCCCAGCGCCAGGCCGTCATGATGGAGCTGCAGAAGGTCATGATGGCCAAGCAGAAGGAGGTCGACGAGGCGAAGAAGGCCGAGGGCGTCAAGTTCCTCGACGACAACAAGACCAAGGAAGGCGTCAAGGTCACGAAGTCCGGCCTGCAGTACAAGGTCATCAAGGAAGGCGACGGCAAGATGCCGACCAAGGACGACGTCGTCTCCGTGCACTACCGCGGCACGCTCGTCGACGGCACCGAGTTCGACAGCTCCTACAAGCGCAACCAGCCGGCGACGTTCCCGGTCGGCGGCGTGATCCCCGGCTGGGTCGAGGCGTTGCAGCTGATGAAGACCGGCAGCAAGTACCGCCTGTTCATCCCCTCGGAGCTCGCCTACGGCGCCACCCCGCCGCCCCGCAGCCCCATCCCCGCGAACGCCGTGCTGATCTTCGACGTCGAGCTGCTGCAGATCGTCGACCAGGCCAAGGAGCCGGCGCTCCCGAACCTCGACCCCGACAAGTAAGCATCCCGTCGACAACCCGAAACGAACAAGCCCGCCGGACACGCGTCCGGCGGGCTTTTTTTGTCATGGGTCGGCGTGATCGCGCGACGCGCGGATCAGAACCGGTAGTGCTTCTGGATCAGTCGCATCAGCTCGCGGTCCTCCGCACTGCCGCTACGCATCGCGTCGAGCAGCTGCAGCTTCTGCTTGTTCGAGTAGGTCTCCCAGTTCTCGAACACCTGCTGCGCCTTCGGCGAGAGGTGAGCCGCGGGGTTGTGCTTCTCGAGCTTGGACAGCTTGCCCGGCTTGCCGGGCCGATCGGACTTGCCGGGCCTCTGGTCCGCGTCGGCCACTTCGTCGGCGGTCGGCTTCGGCGCTTCGGCGATGGTGCCGCTCACCGCCCGGGCGCGGAGGCTGCGTACCTCGACCACCGCGTTGTGCGTGTACAGTGACACGAACTGTGGGGTCGCCGAGCCGCTGCCCTCGATCGACGCTGCCGGCCCGGACCAATCGATCCACTTCACTCCGTCCACCGTCACCGTGATCGTCGCCGACCCGTCGCGCTGCCGAACACCGATCGCCAGCTTGTTGACCATGCCGTCCCGGATCGGCGTCGGCTTCACCGTGGGGTTCTCGCGGTCCTTGACCCTGAAGCCGTCGATCTTGTACAGCCCGCCGCGATCGATCTGCACCAGCGAGAGCCCGACGTATCGCGAGCCGTCGGCGGACAGCGGCAGGAACATCCAGACGTACGGGCCGGAGGATTTCGCGAGCGTCATCTCGAGGTCGTAGTCGCCGTCGAACACGACGGGGACGACGAATTTCACGCCGTCCTGGTACCCCTTCGCGCCGTCGGAAATCACGCCGTTGGCGGACTTCGCGAAGTAGCGGGTGAGCGGGCTGTCGAGGCTGGCGTTGTTGAGCAGGTCAACCCACTCGCCGCGCCGCGCCAGGGTGGCGACGCCGGCCACGTTCGACGCGTAGATCGGCACGGGCGCGCCGAGGCGATTGAGGCTCTCCTCGATCTGCTTGAGGGACAGCTTCACCCGCGTGGCGTAGAGGTCCTCGGCGGTGTGCAGCTCGAGGTAGCGCTGGTACGCGTTCGACGCGTGCGTCAGCATGCGGGCGCGGGGCACGTCGCCGGCGACCGACGTGCTCAGCGACCGGTACCACTCGCCGAGCCTGAACGCGTCGTCCTCCTCGAGCGTGTCGAGCGGCGTGTACGCGCGGCGGAGGTTCTCGGCCAGCTCCGCATCGTCGACCAGAAATGTGTACTTCCGCGCCTCGTCGGGCTGATCGAGGTCGGTGACGTACGCGAGGATCAGCTCGCGGGCCGCGACCGTGTCCTTCGAGTTCGCCTTGAGCTTGTTCTTGAGCAGGTCGATCTTCTGGGTGACGCGCTGGCGTTCGACCGCTTCGTTCATCTTCGGCTTGATCGCGTCGCGCGTTTCGGGGCGGATCTGCCCGGCCATGGCGAAGGCGCGCCGATACAAGGCCAGGGCGGCGTCGCTGTTGTCCCGCAGCATGCTCGTGTCCGCCTGCGCGACGATCGCGTCGAGCAGCACGCCGGCCACCGCCGTACGCTCGTCGCCGCGCAACATGTTGTAGCGCCGCTGCAGCGTGTCGACGACCTCGCCCAGCGTATCCGCCACCTGATCGGGCGCGGTCTTCCCGAGCAGGCCCAGCGCCGTCTGCACCGTCGGCCAGCCCTCGGCGCCGTTGGCCGCGAGTTCGGCGACGTACCGGCTCAACACCGCCACAACGGTTCGATCCTGATCCGCGCCCTGCGCCGCGGTCAGCAGCGTCTGCGACAACGCCAGGTCGTCGGCCGGGTCGGTGGTCTGCTGCACGCGCGCGATCTCCTGGCCGAACAGGCTGGCGACCATCTCCTTCGCCTCCGCGAGCGACATCGGCTGCTTCGCGGCGGGCGCCGGTTCGGGCGCCGCGGCGTTGAGATCGGCGAAGGGATCATCGGCGTCCTGCGCCGCGACGGGGCGGTCGGCCAGGCCGCAGATGAGGGCGGCGAGGAATAGAACCAGCGTAGCACGAAAAGCCATGGGTCGTTCCATTTCTTACTTCAACGGACGCTCCGCAAAGCGGATCTCGACGTCACTCTATTAAGCTCTGAATGCCGGGCGCGACACCGGCAGCGTCGCGTCGCGGCGAGACGGCGGGTCTCGCGTCGTCAACTACAAGCCGTAGCGATCGTCGAGGTCCTCGATGAGCTGGCGCGCCGCGGGGTGGCCGGACTCGCGCAGCTGCGCGAGGATCTGCAGCTTCTCTTTATTGGTGTAGTTGTTCCAGTGCTCGAGGATGTAGTCGAACTTCTTCTGCATCTCGCTCTTGGGCGCGGCGGGCTTGCCGCCGTTGCCGTTGTTCGCCGCGGCGATCGCGGCCTTGGCGGCGGCGAGGGTGTCGCCGGTGAGCACCTTGCCGCCCTTGCCCGGGCGGGCGCGCACGACGGCGAGATCGATCTGCGTCCGGCGGAGCGAGATACGCGGCTGGCCCTGGTGGTCGCGCGCGCCGGACGGATACGCGGCCGGCGTCGCCTGCAGGCCCGTCCAGCTGAGGTAAGGCTTGCCGTCCAGCGTGACCGCGACGGTGACCTGCTCGCCGAGGTGCGTCACCTTGAACGTCGCCTGATGCGTGGCGTCCGTGGCGATCGGGCCGATCACCCGCGCGGGGTGCGTGTCGGCGCGGATGCTGTAGCCGATGCCGCCGATGGCGTTGTACGTCACGTCGTCGTCGTGGTAGCCGAACACCGCGCTGACGAACTTCTTGGCCTCGGCGCCGATGGGCAGCTCGACGTACATCGAGTCGCCGCTGGTGTACTTGAACTGCAGTTCGAGCTCGTAGTCGCCGCGCACGGCCGCGGGCAGCGTGTACGTCGCGCTGCGCGGCTCGCCGACCACGGAGATCTGCGTCGGCAGCACACGCCACTCGTCCGGGTCGACGTTCACGCCCGGACGCGTCAGCGGGATGAGGTTCACCCAGCCCGCTTCGTCGCGGACGATCGGCTTGACGCCCAGCTTGTCCATCTGCTCGCGCACCTGCTTCGCCGCGAGCACCACCCGCGCCTGGTACAGGTCTTCGGTCTTGTGCGCCTCGAGGTAACGCTCGTACGCGGCGTAGGCGCTGCGGTACAGCTCGCCGCGCACCTTCTCGTTGGTCGCCTGACCGGCCAGGCCGCGGTACCACTCGCCGAGCTTGAACGCGTCGTCCTCGGTCAGGTCGGCGGTGTCGAGCGTCGCACGCCGGACGTTGTCCGCCAGCTCGCTGTCGACGAGGAACGTGTACTTGCGCGCCTCGATCGCGTCGTTGAGGTCCGCGACGTAGAGCAGGATCAGGTCGCGCGCCGCGGCGGTGTCCTTGCTGTTGGCCTTGAGCTTCGCCTTGAGCAGATCGATCTGACGCACGATCCGCTGCAGGTCGCTCGCCTCGTTCATCTTCGTCTTGATCGCCTCGCGCTCGTCGGGCTTGACGGACGTGGCGATCGAGTACGCGCGGCGGTAGGCGTTGAGCGCGTCGTCGGCCTGATGGGCCGCCAGCTGCGTGTCGCCGAGGTTGACGATCGCTTCGAGCAGCGCCGCGGCGATCTGCGTACGCTGCGGGCCGCGCGTCATGTTGTACCGGCGCTGCAGCGTATCGACGAGCTGCGACATCAGCGGCGCGACCTGATCGGGATCGGTCTCACGCAGCAGGTCGAGCGCGGCCTTCGACGTCGCGCCGCCGTCTGGATCGTTCGCCGCCAGCAGCGCGACGTTGCGACACAACACCGACACCAGCTTCGCGTTCTGCGCGTCGCTCTGCGCCGCCACCAGCAGCGTCTTGGCCAGCGCCAGGTCGTCGGCGGATTCGGGCGTCGCCTCGACACGCTTGAGCTCGCCGCCGAACAGGTCGTCGAAAATCTTCTGCGCCTCGGCGGCGGTGGTCTGCTTGACGGGCGCCGCCTCGGCGGGCGCCGCGGCGTCGGCCGGCGCATCCGTCGCCGCCTCCGGCTTCTTCGGCGCAGGATCGTCCGGCAGCACGTTCAGAAACGGCGAGTCAGGTCCGGCGGCCGCGGCCTGGGCGTAGAGGTCGAGATCGAAGGCGCCGACACACAATCCGGCGGTGATCGTCACTAAGAGAAGGTGGCGTGACATCATCTTACTATTGGCCGATGTTTCTCAAGAGTTACACGTGTAATCGAACGGTTCAGGGGCAGACCTCCGGGCGCACCCTTCCCGTGTCGATCTCCCTCACTTACTGCATTCAGTGTAACAAACCTTACGTGCAGATGGCGGCCGGGGTTCAAATCATTCCACGACCAGCGTCGGGCGGGCAGATTTCCAACGTGTCGCTTCCTTGTTCGTCGGCCAGACCTCGATCGTGAACCGCCGACGGACGCTCGCCCCGCTGTCATCCTTGGAGGTGACATACCCCTTCACGTTGTAATGGTGGTTGGGGTATTTAGTTACCGTCACGTCGGGGTTGCTGAGAGGCACGAAATCGGCCGAGTCACCGTTCTCGAGCGCGTCGCGGACGGTGTAGACGGCCTCGTCGTAGGCGCCGCGTTTGACGCTCTCGGGGGTGTCGTCGGCGCCGGGCATGGCCGGGCGGGTGTTGGCGCGGATGTCGGCGCTGGTCGGCGGGCGATAGTTGACGTTGCGCCACTTCTCGGCGTTGGCCAGCAGCACGACCATGATGATCAGGCCGACGATCAGCACGACGGACACGATGATCAGCAGCGTGGGATCGTTGCGTCGGCGGGTGCGCCGCACGGGTCGGGTTGCACCGCCGGCTGCGCCACCGCCAGGTCCGCCGCCCAGCGCGCCGCCCTGGTCGAAGACGCTGGGGTCGCCGTGGTAGCCCGCCGGGCCGTCGTATGCCTGACCGGCCAAAGCCGCGGCCAGGTCGTTGGCCGGGGGTTCGTCGTACTCCCGCACGACGGTCGACTCGGTGGCGATCGCCTTGCGGATGTCTCTGAGAATCGAGGGGAAGTCTTTGTAGCGGTCCTGCTTGCGGGGCTGCATCAGGCCGTTGATCAGCTTGATCGTGTTGGGATTCAGGTCATCGCGGAACGCCTCGAGGTCGGGCGGCAGGTGGCCCTGACGCATGAGGGCGGTTTCCTCGTCGGTGTCGCCCTGGAACGGCGGCTGCCCGGCGAGCATGTGGTAGATGACCGCGCCGAGGCTGTAGATGTCGGACGAGCGCGTCGCCGCGTCGCCGCCGATCTTCTCCGGCGCCACGTACCACGGGTGTCCGCCGACAATGCCCTGGTCGGTCTTGAACCGCATGATGCGATCCCAGCCGAAGTTGAACAGCGTGGTGTGCCCCTGCTCGTCGACCATCACGTTGTAGCTGGACACGTCGCCGTGCACGTATTTCTTCTGATCCGCCGCGGCCAGCGCCTCGGTGATCGACAGGCCGATCTGCAACGCGTTGGCCTCACGCATCAGCCGCCCGGGCGCCAGGAACTTGGCCAGCTGGAAGCCCGGCGCGCGGTCCATGATGACGTACGGCTGGGTCTGATTCGTGTTCATCGACAGGACGTGAACGATGTTCGGATGGCGGACCTTGGAGATCCGCTGCACGTCCCGCAGGAAGTACCGCAGGCGGGTCTGCGAGTGATCCGCCCCGCGGAAGACCTGGATCAGCACGTTGGAACGCTTGTCCTTGCCCAGCGCCTCGATCGTCCACACGCCCGCCTGCTCCCACAGGGCACGCAGCAGCACGTACTCGTCGAGGCGGCACGGCACGCTGAACACCGTTCCGCAATGCGGACACTGCGCCGAGCTCAGCGGATCGAGGCCCTCGAGGCGCATCGGCTGGCGGCACTTCACGCACGGCACGCCACCGATCCGTTCCACATCAATATGAGGAACAGCCACAGGGTCGATGCTCTGAGTGCCCGACTGAGACATATAAAACTAGTCCACCAATTTGCAGGCAGGTCCGACTCACCATCGCGCGATCGGTGCGTCCAACGCCACCTGTCAATGCTTGCGCGGCGTAGAGTTCAGACGCCCAACCATCATACTCGTTCGCGCCGCGGACGAAAACCCGGTAATTTCACCCAAACCTGTAGCCGGGGTGACCTTACCCGAATTCACGCCCTATATTGCGCTATCCGTTCATTATATTCCGATCTAAGCAGTAACGCAGCAAAGCGCGCCATTTCTACACAGGCGCACCGACTGCGCCGCCGTGCCGACTGACACTACCGACGACCCACCACGCGGTTGCGACAGCTTTTGCGACATGCGGTCGACGCGCGACGCTCGATTCGTAGGATGCCCGTCATGAAGTGCTATCTCGATCTGTTGCGACACGTCCTCGAAAACGGCGCGCTCAAGTCCGACCGCACCGGCACCGGCACCCGCTCCGTGTTCGGCCATCAGATGCGGTTCGACCTCGCCGCGGGCTTCCCGCTGGTGACCACCAAGAAGGGCCACCTCAAGAGCGTCATCCACGAGCTGCTGTGGTTCATCAAGGGCGACACCAACGTCAAGTACCTTCAGGACCACGGCGTACGCATCTGGAACGAGTGGGCGGACGACCACGGCGACCTCGGCCCGGTATACGGCAAGCAGTGGCGCTCCTGGCCGGACCAGCGCGGCGGGGCGATCGACCAGCTCGCTCAGGTCATCGAGCAGATCCGCACCAACCCCGACTCCCGACGCCTGATCGTCAGCGCGTGGAACGTGGCGGACATCCCCAAGATGGCCCTCGCCCCGTGCCACATGATGTTCCAGTTCTACGTCGCCGAGGGTCGGCTGTCCTGCCAGCTGTACCAGCGCTCGGCGGACCTCTTCCTCGGTGTGCCGTTCAACATCGCGTCCTACGCGCTGCTCACGCACATGGTCGCGCAGGTCACCGGCCTGGCCCCCGGCGACTTCGTGCACACCTTCGGCGACGCCCACATCTACACCAACCATTTCGAGCAGGTCCGCACCCAGCTCGCCCGCGACCCGCGCCCCCTGCCGACCCTGCGGATGAACCCCGACGTGACCACCATCGACGGCTTCACCTTCGATGACTTCGTCATCGAGAACTACGACCCGCACCCACACATCCCGGGGAAGGTCGCTGTGTAATTTTCGATTCTTGAATTCTGATTTTAGATTGGCGCGAAGCCGGGACGGAGCACAGCACAGTCCCGGGTCTCCAGAGCGGCACGACCACGGAGCAATCCAAAATCGAAAATCCAAATTCAAAAATCCCCACCATCAGTCTCATCGCCGCCGTGTCGTCTAACAACGTCATCGGTCGCGACAACGACCTGCCGTGGCGGCTGCCGGACGACATGCGTTACTTCATGCGCACGACGACGGGGCACACGGTGGTGATGGGCCGACGCACGTGGGAGTCGATGGGCGGCCGAGCGCTGCCGAATCGGCGGAACATCGTCGTCACGCGTCAGCCGGACTACGCGGCGACCGGCGCGGAGGTCGCGCACAGCGTCGACGAGGCGATCGCGCTGGCGACCGAGGCGGGCGAGACGGAGCTGTTCATCTGCGGCGGGGCCCGCGTCTACGCCGACGCGATGGCCCGCGCCGATCGGCTTTACCTCACGCACGTGCACGTCGAGATCGACGGCGACACGTATTTCCCCGACTACCACACCGACGACTGGCGCCTCGTCAGTGAAGAGTCGCACGCCGCCGACGACCGCAACGAACACGCGTTCACGTTCGCGGTCTACGAGCGTGCGTGAGCCGATCTCACCCCGAAGCCGGGCCACGCGATCAGGGTCTTCACCCCGTTTGATTTACGGCCCGTGCCTACGGGGATAAGATCACCGCTATGAACGTGATCATCTGCGGCGGTGGTGAGGTCGGCACGCACGCGGCCGAGTCGCTCACCCGGGCCGGACATAACGTGACGGTGATCGACAATCGTCCCGCGCACCTGCGTGAGATCGAGGACAGCCTCGACGTGCGCACGCTGCTGGGCAACTGCGCCAACGCGGACGTGCTGCGTGAGGCGGGCGCGGAGGACCCCGACGCGGCGCTGGTCGCGGCGACGAGCACCGACGAGATCAACCTGCTGACCGCCGCGGTCGCCAAGGGCATCGGCGTCGGCAAGGCGATCGCCCGCGTGCACCACTCGGCGTACTTCAACAAGCGCGGCCTGGACTACGAGAAGCACCTGCACATCGACCGCCTCATCTGCCCCGAGTACTCCACGGCGCAGGCGATCGCGTCGATCCTCCGCAACCCCACCGCGATGGCGATCGAGAACTTCGGCTCCGGCCAGATCGAGATGCAGGAGTTCCCCGTCGGCGAGAAGGCGGAGGCGGTGGGCAAGACGCTGGTGGAGCTGAGCATGCCGCAGGGCGTGCGGCTCGCGGCGATCCGTCGCGGCGACACGGTGTTCCTGCCGGTGGCCACGACGGAGATCGAGCCGGACGACGTGATCATCCTGGTGGGCAACCACGACATCTTCCACGACGGACGCAAGCTGTTCCAGAAGGCGGCGAAGACGACGCAGCGTGTGGTGATCATGGGCGGCTCACCGATGGCGGTGTGGCTGAGCCGGTCGCTGAAGGACAGCCGCTTTTCGATCCGCGTGTTCGAGCCGAACCGCGCCCGGGCCGAGGAGCTGGCCGACAAGCTCGACTGGGTGACGATCGTGTGCTGCGACGTGACGGAAGAGGGCGTGTTCGAGGAGGAGCGT
Source organism: Phycisphaera sp. (assembly GCA_016125285.1). GTDB lineage: Bacteria > Planctomycetota > Phycisphaerae > Phycisphaerales > Zrk34 > RI-212. The sequence goes on along the minus strand of WGMA01000046.1, from coordinate 77,426 downwards.
GTCGGCGAGGCGGACGCGTTCGTGAGCGTGTCGGAGGACGACGAGCACAACATCCTGGCGGGCGCGTGGGCGAAGACGGCTGGCGTGAAGATGGTGATCGCGACGGTGCAGCGTCCGCGTTACGTGCGTCTGCTGAACCGCGTGGGCATCGATCACGCGTTCAGCCCGCGGATCGTGGCGGTCAAGCAGATCAAGCGGAGCCTCGACGAGGCGTCGATGCTGCGGATCAGCACGCTGGCGAAGGGCGTGGTGGACGTGTACCGCGTGCGCGTGGGCGCGACGGCGGAGGCGATCGGCAAGCCGCTGCGTAAGGTCCGGCTGAGCCCGGACTGGATGGTCGCGGCGATCCAGCACAACGGCGAGACGCGCGTGCCGACCGCCGATGACTTTGTACACGCGGGCGACACGGTGGTGGTCGTCGGCAAGGCGGGCGCGGAGGATCGCCTGCATCAGGTGTTCGACGCGTAAATCAGAGTTTCGAGTTTCGAGTTTCAGGTTTCATGCTGCGCGTCGAGCGGTGATCGCACCACGAAACCTGAGACTTGAAACCTGAGACTTGAGACTCCTTCGATGAACTACCGATTCGTAATCAATCAGCTGGGTCTGCTGCTCGTCGTGCTCAGCGCCGTGCTGATCGGCGTCACGCTGTGGGTGCTGGCCGACTGGATGATGGGCCACACGGCGGAGCTGGTCGCCACGGAGTCGCTGCTGTTGTCGGCGGGGCTCGGGCTGACGATCGGCGGCACGATGTGGTGGTTCGGTCGGCGGGCACGGAACGACAATTTCGGGCGGCGTGAGGCGTTGCTGCTGGTGACGACAAGCTGGGTGTTCGGCGCGGCGCTGGCGGCGTTGCCGTTCTGGCTGTGGGCCGTGATGACGATCCCCGCCGACACGCCGCACGTGTTTCACCATTACATCGACTGCTACTTCGAATCGATGAGCGGCCTGACGACGTGCGGCGCGACGGTGCTGGACGACATCGAGTCGCTGCCGCGCGGCCTGCTGCTGTGGCGCTGCCTGACGCACTGGTTCGGCGGTCTCGGCATCGTCGTGCTGTTCGTGGCGGTGCTGCCGATGGTCGGCGTGGGCGGCAAGCGGCTCGTGGCGGTCGAGGCGCCGGTGCACTCGCGCTCGACGATGCGGCCTCGCATCAACGAGACGGCGCGCGTCCTCTACGGCATCTACCTCGCCCTGACCGTCGCGCAGATCGTGGCGCTGCGGGTGTGCGGCATGGGCTGGTTCGATTCGACCTGCCACACCTTCGCCACCATCGCCACCGGCGGCTTCGCCAACAAGAACGCCTCCATCGGCTACTACCACTCGCCCGCCGTCGACACCGTCACCACGATCTTCATGATCATCGGCGGCGCGAACTTCGGGCTCTACTACCTGTTGCTGCGACGCCAGTTCGACCGCGTCGCGGCCAACACCGAGCTGCGCGTCTACCTCGCCGTCATGCTCATCGCCGTCGGACTCGTCACCTACAGCATCTACGGCACCTCCATCGAAACCACGACGCACGACCACGTCTCGGGCTTCTGGCAGTCGCTCCGCTTCGCCTCGTTCAACCTCATCAGCCTCCAGACCGACTGCGGCTTCGCCACCGCCGACTTCGACCAGTGGCCCGACCTGGCGAAGGCCACGATCTTCACCGTCACCATCATCGGCGGCTGCTTCGGCTCCACCGCCGGCGGCATCAAGGTCATGCGGTTCTGGATCGTCCTGCGCGTCATGTGGAGCCACGTCGTCCGCACGTTCCGGCCGGACGTGATCCAGCCCATCCGCACCAGCGACGGCGTCATGGGACAGGACGCGCAGACCGACGCGCTGGCGTACACCGTGGCGTTCCTGATGACGCTGTTCCTCGGCGCCGCCGCGCTGCAGCTGCTCGAGCAGGGCCACGGCGTCCAGATGGACACGTCGATCACCGCGTCCATCGCCACGCTCTGCACCGCCGGTCCCGGACTCGGCAAGGTCGGTCCGACCGTCAACTACGGCTGGTTCACCCCAGCGTCGAAGCTCGTCATGTGCCTGCTGATGATCCTCGGACGACTCGAGATCTTCACCCTCCTGGCGCTGTTCAACAAGCGGTTCTGGCTCCGCGACTGATCGCGTCGCGACGCCCGGCGATTGTGCCCGACGCCGCGTGCGGTCACACTATCGTCGCATGAACTATCGGTTCATCATCAACCAGCTCGGCCTGTTGCTTATCGTGCTCAGCGCGGTGATGGGCGCCGTGGTGCTGTGGGTCCTGGCCGACTGGCTGCTCGGCAATGCTTCGGAACTCCAGGCCGTCGAGGCGCTGCTCACCGCGGCGGGCATCGGCCTGCTCAGCGGCGGCGTGATGTGGTACGTCGGACGCAAGGCGCGCTCCGACACCTTCGGCCGACGCGACGCCCTGTTCCTCGTGGCCATCAGCTGGATGGTCGGCGCCGGGCTGTCCGCCCTGCCGTTCTTCCTCTGGGTCGTGTTCCACCCCAGCGTCGACTCCAGCCACCCGTTCGGCAACTACGTCGCCTGCTACTTCGAGTCCATGAGCGGCCTGACCACCACCGGCGCCACCGTCCTCAGCGGCGACAAACCCTACGACATCGAGTCCCTGCCGCGCGGCCTGCTGCTGTGGCGCGCCCTTACCCACTGGCTCGGCGGGCTCGGCATCGTCGTCCTCTTCGTCGCCGTCCTCCCCTCGCTCGGCGTCGGCGCCAAGAAGCTCTTCCACACCGAGTCGTCCGGCATCACCCCCTCCGGCGTGCGACCCCGCATCGCCGAGACCGCACGCATCCTCTGGATCATCTACGTCGTGCTCACCGTCGCGCAGATCGTCCTCCTCCGACTCTGCGGCATGGGCTGGTTCGACTCCGCCTGTCACACCTTCGCCACCGTCGCCACCGGCGGGTTCTCCACCTACAACGCCTCCACCGGCAACCCCGCCATCAACACCCCCGCACTCATCGTCATCATCTTCTTCATGATCCTCGCCGGCGCGAACTTCGGCCTCTACTTCCACGTCCTGCGAGGCTCCATCGGCTCGATCTTCAAAGACACCGAGTTCCGCTTCTACCTCGTCATCCTCGCCGTCGCTTCACTCATCGTCACCGGCTCGCTGCTCATGAATCAGCCCGAGATCACGATCACCAACGCCGACGTCGTCGAGACCGGCGTCGGCAACAGCGCGCTGCACGGCGCCTTCCAGGTTGTGTCCATCCAGACCACCACCGGATTCGCCACCGCGGACTTCAACCAGTGGCCCTTCCTCGCCAAGGCCGTGATCGTCGCCGTCATGTTCATCGGCGGATGCGCCGGGTCGACGGCCGGCGGCATCAAGGTCGTCCGCCTCTGGGTCATGATGAAGGTCCTCTGGGCCGAGCTCGAGCACGTGTTCAACCCCAACGTCATCCGCCCGCTCCGCGTCGGCAACACCACCGTCGACAACAGCCTCAAGCTCGCCGTGCTCGGCTACGTCCTCGGCATGGCGCTGCTCGTGTTCGGCGGATCGATCGTCGTCATGATGCTCGAGCACGGCAACCCCAGGTGCGACTACACCACCGCCGCGACCGCCTCCGTCGCCACCCTCTGCACCATCGGCCCCGGACTCAACGCCATCGGCGCCACCGAAAACTACGGCTGGATGTCCACCCCCACCATGGCGTTCCTGTCCATCCTCATGGCCTTCGGCCGCCTCGAAATCTTCGCGTTGTTCGTCCTCGTGCATCCGCGGTTCTGGATGAAGGATTGATTTCATCTCGGATTTCGGATTTGGGATTGATCTAACGCGGAACTCGGATCGCGGAACGAGCGCGCCAACCAGATGGCAGAATCAGAGCGAAGCGATGAGTTGTCGCACGCGGTCCGTGTCGACCGGGTGATCCGCCACGCCATCAACTTTAAGTGACGTGCCGACGATGAAGCCGTCGGCGTGGGCGGCGTAGTCGGCGATCGTCTCGGCGGTGACGCCGCTGCCGACGAACACCGGCGTGTCGCCCGCCGCGGCTTTGACACGCGCGAGCTTGTCGAGGTCGGTGGCCTTGCCGGTGCCCGCACCGCTGACGATCACGGCGTCGGCGCCGCCGCGGTCGATCACGTCGTGCACCTCGTCCTCGACCGGCCGCACGCCGAGCGGAGCGCTGTGCTTGACGTCCACGTCGGCGAACACGCGGACGCGATCGGCGCCGAGCGAACGGCGGAGGCGCATCACGTCGTGCGCCACTCCCTGGATCACGCCCTGATCCGTCACCCGCGCGCCGCAGAGGATGTTGATGCGGACGAACTGCGCACCGACGGCGTGGGCGATCGACAGCGCGGCGCAGCCGTCGTTACGCAGGACGTTGACGCCGACCGGCACGCCGGGCCCGACGCGCTGCACGACGGCGGCGGCGAGTTCGGTCATGTGGGCGATGGTGTGGGCCGGGACCGCACCGGGGAAGAACGGCGTGTCGCCGAAGTTTTCGAGGATGACGCCGTGCACGCCGCCGTCGGCCAGCGCCATGGCGTCACGGATCGCCGCGTCGCGCACCGCGCCGTAGTCGCCGCGGTAGCCCGGCGCACCGGGCAGCGCACGCAGGTGCACCATGCCGATCACCGGCTTGGACACGCCGAGCCACGCGTTACACAACGGCACACGATCCAGAGCGAAACTCCTCAACGAGCACCCTCTCACGCCGGGAGAGGGTTGGGGTGAGGGATTATCGCCGATCACCGCCGCGGTCGCGACGCATCTCGTCGAGCTGATGCGACAGGCGCTCGACGGCCTGGTTGAGCTGGTCAACGCGGTGACGCAGATCGTCATCGCCGCCGCGCGGCGGAGGACCGCCGCGGCCGGGCTCCGGCCCGCGCTCCGGACCACGATGCTCGGGGCCACGCTCCGGTCCACGATCGGGTCCGCGCTCCTGCCCGCGACGCTCACGCATCTCGCGCTCCTCGTGTTCGCGCTGCTCGCGCATCGCCCGCTCCATCCGCTCGGCCTGCTTCGACAGCTCCTCGGCTACGTCGTGCATGCCCGCGGCGTGCAGGTTGTCGATCGCCACACGCAGGTGACGCAGACGCTGGCCCATCTCCTCGCCGGGGTTCGGTCCGGGGCGATCGCGCTCCGGCCCGCCCGGCCCGCGGAACCCATCGGGATGGCCCGGCTCGCCGGGACCACGATGCTCGCCGGAACCGCGGTGATCATCCGGCCCGCGGTGGTCGTCCGGACCGCGATGCTCGGGACCACGCTCCGGTCCGCCGCGCTCGCGCATCTCCGCCTGCCGATGCTCCATCTGCTCACGCATGCGGCCCTGCATCTCCTGCATGCGGTGCTGCATCTCCTCACGCGCCTCGCGCTCGACGCGCTCGGCCTCTTCGTTGTGACCGTCGCGACGCAGCTGCTGGATGCGCTCGTGCACCTCCATCATGTGCCGCCTCATCTGCTCCTGCATCTCACGGTCGGGCCCGGGCCGCGGACCGTCGACGCGCGCGAACGCGCGCTCGTGCTCGTGTTCACGATCGCGATCACCGTCACGGTCGTCGTCATCGTCGTCGCGATCGCGAGCCCCCTGCCGATCGGCGTGCTTCTTGAGCACGTGCTCCGGCGGGCCTTTGCGGTCGTGGTCATCGTGATCATCGTCGTCGCGGTCGCCGTGCTCGCGGCGATCGTCGTCGTCGCGATCCTCGTGCCGCGCCTCCTGCTCGCGACGCTCACGCGATTCGCGGAAACGCTGCTCGAGCGCGCGGGCCTCGTCTTCGCGGCCCTCACGCAGCAGCTTCTCGCGCTTCTCGGCGAGCTTGTGCAGTTCCTTCTCGGTCGGCTCGACACGATCGCGATCGCGGTCCCGCCGGTCCCCGTCGTCGGCGTGCGCCACGATGCCCAACCCCGACAACGTCAGGGCGATCGCCACGATGAGCAAAACACGTGTCCACATGATGTGTACCTCTAAGCTGGAAGTGCCTGTCCCGTACCGCTGCACATTATAACGGGATCGCCGCCGCGAATCGCCACGCCCGCCGCGATCGCTACAATGCCCGCCATGCGGATCGCCCTCGCACAGATCAATCCGACGGTCGGCGACGTGTCCGGTAACGCCGCGATCATCGACGCCGCGATCGCCCGCGCCGCCGACGCGAAGGCCGATCTCGTGGTGTTCCCCGAGCTGGCGCTGGTCGGCTATCCGCCCAAGGACCTGCTGCTTAAGCCCGACGTGGTCGACCGTTGCGAGCAGGCCATCACCGACATCGCCACGCGTTGCAACGGCATCACCGCGGTGATCGGCTACCCCTGCCGGTCCGACCGTCCGCGCGGGCTCGGCCTGTACAACGCCGCGGCCGTCTGTCGCGACGGCAACCTCGCCCACCGGCACGTCAAGCACCTGCTGCCCACCTACGACGTGTTCGACGAGTCGCGCTACTTCGAGCCCGGCCCGCCCGTCGACCTCACCGAACTGCACGGCACGAAGCTCGGCATCAGCGTCTGCGAAGACCTGTGGAACGACGCCGACATGTTCAACCGCCAGCTCTACCACGACAACCCGATCGACGACCTCGCCGCGGCGGGCGCCGAGCTGTTCATCAACTGCTCCGCGTCGCCCTTCGTCGTCCGCAAGCACGCGTTCCGACTCCAGCTGTTCGCCCACACCGCCAAACGCCTCGGCATCCCGATCGTCTACGTCAACCAGGTCGGCGGCAACGACGAGTTGGTGTTCGACGGCAACAGCTGCGTCGTCGACGCGTCCGGCAACGTCATCGCGCACGCGAAGGACTTCGAGGAAGACCTGCTGATCGTCGACATGCCCGGCGCGGACAAGATCCAAAATCAAAAATCGAAAATCGAAAATCGCCGCGAGTCGCCGCGCGACGGCATGGCCGCGGTCTACGCCGCGCTCGTGCTCGGCCTGCGTGACTACTGCCGCAAGTGCGGGTTCGGCAAGGTCGTCGTCGGGCTCAGCGGCGGCATCGACTCGGCGGTCACCGCGGTGATCGGCGCCGCGGCGCTGGGCGCGGCGAACGTCACCGGCGTCTCGATGCCCAGCCGGTACAGCTCCGACCACAGCCGCTCCGACGCGCAGGTGCTCGCCGAGAACCTCGGCGTCGCCTACCACACCGTGCCGATCGAGCCGGCGCACGTCGCGATGGACGGCATGCTGCGTGACCTGTTCGGCGGCGAGCTGACGGACATCACCGCGCAGAACGTGCAGGCCCGCCTGCGCGGCATCATCCTCATGGGCTACTCCAACCAGCACGGCGCGATGCTCATGACGACGGGCAACAAGTCCGAGCTCGCGGTCGGCTACTGCACGCTGTACGGCGACATGGCCGGCGGCCTGGCGGTGCTCAGCGACGTGCCGAAGACGATGGTGTACGAACTGGCGCGTTGGATGAACACCGACGCGTGCCCGCTCCGCGTCGAGCTCGGCCACGACCTGATCCCCGGCGGCACGATCACCAAGCCGCCCAGCGCCGAGCTCAAGCCCGACCAGGTCGATCAGGACTCGCTGCCGCCCTACGACGTGCTCGACGACATCATCGAGCGCTACGTCGAGCGGCACGACCCGGCGAAGAAGATTATCGCCGACACCGGCTTCGACGCCGAGACGGTGCTGCGCGTCGTGACCATGATCGACCGCAACGAGTACAAGCGCAAGCAGACGCCGCCGGGCCTGAAGATCACCGGTCGCGCGTTCGGCTTCGGCCGCCGCATGCCGATCGCGCAGCGGTGGAACCCGAGAGGCTAGGTGTTTTCCATTTTCCAGTTGTCATTTTTCATTTTCCATTTCAGAGCAAGCCCCGGCGATCGATCACAGGTGGCGGGCGCTGCTTGCATAAATGGAAAATGGAAACTGGAAAATGGCAAATGGCAAATCCATATCTCCCTATAATCACACCATGACACGCACACTCACGATCGTCGCTCTCTCCATTACGCTCGGCCTGCTCTCCGGCTGCATCCCCTCGCTGCACACGATCTACAGCAAGGACGTCGCGGCGTACGACGAGAACCTCATCGGCGTGTGGGCCGAGAAGCCCGGCGCGAAGGAGACGTGGCGGTTCGACAAGGTGCGGTTCTTCAAGCGGTACAGCCTGACGTACGCCGACAAGGAAGGCGTCGGCGAGTTCGACGCCCGGCTCGTGAAGCTCGGCGACACGCTGTTCCTCGACCTGTACCCCGACAAGGTCGAGCACAAGGACCGCCCCGACATCTACAACGCGCACCTGCTCGGCGTGCACACCATCATGCGTGTCATCCTCGACGGCCAGGAGCTCGAGCTGCTGACGCTCGACCGCAAGTGGCTCAAGAAGCACCTCGCCGACGCGCCCACCTCACTCAAGCACGAGCTTATCGACGGCGACGACGACAAGATCCTCATTACCGCGTCGACCGCCGAGCTGCAGAAGTTCTACCAGGACCAGGCGGACAACACCGAGGCGTGGGCGAAGCCGATCAAGCTGCAGCTGATCGAGAAAACCAAGTAATTTGGTGATTTGGTGAAGTGGTGATGTATGCGTCGTGGACGCAGGCAACGACGCGTATGTGCGCCGCGAGTGAATGTGAGGGAACACGTCGCGAGTGACGTCGCTAAACAGGGCGCGCATCGCCATGCGTGCACATCACCAAATCACCACTTCAGCAAATCACCAAATGAATTCACTGCATCAACCAGCGCACCGCCGCGGCGTCGATGTTCTCGTCGGGGCCGGGCTTCGCCATCGTCAGCTTGTCTTCACCGGCGGTCTTGTACGCCGCGGCGGTCAGCGGGGGCGCGGCGTCGTTCGTGCCCGCGAGCCACAGCGCGTGCGGCGCGCACAGGGCGAGCAGCCCGTCGACGCCGCCGTATTTCAGCGCGCCCGGCACGAACATCGGGTGATCGACGCGGTCGACCGACGCGAACGTGAACCCCTGCGTGTCGATGGCGGTGCGCTCGACGGTGTCGCCGCTGCGACTCAGCGCCGCGGCGGCGATCGGCCCGGCCTGCTGGCCCATGCCCACGAGCATGATGCCCTTCGGCGTGCGCTCGTGATGCTGGATCATCCACAACGCCGTGAGCACGTCGTCGACGCGCTCGGCGAACAGCGTGGGGTTGTACCCGTAGGTGTACGCCGCGTAGTTGTGCCACGGCTGGTCGCCCTTGCCGTAGTGCTCGAACCGCTGCGACTCGACGGGCTTGCCGTCGTTGGTGAACTCGCCCTGGCCGAACAGGTCGATGCCCGCGACGGTGTAGCCCGCGTTGAGCAGCGCCATCACCGGTTCGCGCGGCGCCTGGCCGTCGGCTTCCAGCATGCCCGCCTTGCCCGTATCGCTCACCCACAGCACGACCTTGCCGTTGTAGTTGCCCTTGGGGTAAAGCCACAGCGCGGGGATCGCATGCTTGCGCGCATCGTCGTGGATCAGGCCGGTCATCTGCAGGTAGCCGGTCACCTTCGACTTGTCCTTCAGCTCGTGCATCGCGTCCTTCACGTCGCCGATGTCCATGTTGATGATGGTGTCCCACGCCCCGCCGACCACCTCGCGGAACGCCGCGAGCTTCGCGTCGTCGGTGGGCGTCATCGCGGCGAGCTGCGTAGCGGCGTCCTGCGTCATCCACTTCGTCACGGCCCGCTTGTGCGGCGCGCCGACCATGTCGCCGCTCGGCGCCGGGTGCTCGTCGGTCCACACCGTCAGCTCCTCCTTCGTCAGCGGCACGTAGTCCTGCTCGATCACCGGCTCCTGCATGCCGAGGTGGAAGTGCTTGTTGACGAAGTTCGACATGAGCACGCGGTTCACGGCGTTGTAGTTGTGCTTGAACTCCGTGTGCGTCCCCGCGACGACCTCGTCCGTCGAGCCGAGCAGCTTGTACAACGCGCGGAGCTCCGGCAGGCCCTTCGTCGCCAGCTCCTTCGTCCAGTCGTCGGCGCTGGTCATGCCGAGCGGGCGCGGCAGCGGGTGATCGTCGCTCGGATACGCGGCGAGCGCGGCGAGGTCGATGTTGCCCGAGTCGATCCGCAGGTACGGCGCGTTCTCGCAGTTGCACCCGCCCTGCATCGCCGTCGACGTCATCACCGCGGGGAACGACAGGTCGATGCGGTCGTCGAGCGCGGTCAGCAGCAGCGTCTGCGTGCCGCCGCCCGACGCACCGGTCACGGCGATGCGCGACGTGTCTACGCCGTCGAGGCTCGTTACGAAGTCGAGCGCGCGGATGCTGCTCCACGTCTGCAGGCCCATGACGTTCTGCAGGTGCATCTCCGCGGCGGGCGAGCCGAACGTCCACGCGTCGGCCGTGCACGTGTCGGGCCGGTAGCCGGGGCGGTGCTCGGTGAACTGGATCGAGTCGGCGTAGCTGAGCATGTCGTATTGGAACACGATGCAGCCCATGCGCGCCAGCTGCACGCAGCGCGCCTGGATCGGGTAGCGCCCGCCGACCTCGAACCGCTCGGCGCCGATCGCGATCTGGTTGCGCACGCCCTGCTCACCGGCGTCGTAGAACCGGCCGTTGGACCAGTGCCCGTGCGGCGAGAGCACGGCGGGGCGCAGGCCGTCCTTATTGACGCCGCGGTCACCCGTCGGGCGGTACAGCGAGCCGGTGACGAAGTGGCCCGGCACGGCCTCGAAGAACACGCGTTCGACGGTGTAGCCCTCGCGCTCGACCTTGCCGTAGACCACCGCGTTGAGCGGCGTGCGTGTCGGCCAGGGCCAGAGCCCGGTGGCGAGGCGCGTGCGCCGACGGACCTCCGCGGCGCGGGCCGGCCAGTCCTGCTTCGACTCCACCGGCTTCATCGGGAAATAGCTGTCGAGCGTACGCAGCGAGCCGAAGCGGGCGTCGTCGGGCAGCGTGCCGACGGGCAGCGCACGCGGCGGATCGGCCTGCGCGGCGGGAGCGGCGACTAGCGTCGCGACGGTCATCGCGATCAGCGTAAACAGCGCGGCGGGACGGGCGTGCCTCATGGTTGTGCTCCGGGTGACGTGTGTGCGTTACAGTGTAGACGCCGTGCCGCCCGCGTGCGATCGACACGCGCCATCTCCGCCCGCGCCAGACCCGGGCTCCGGACCGCGCTTCACCAATCCGCAAAAAACCCATAAACTGGGGCTCTCGCGTAGACGCGGGGAGACTGACCATGACCACCGTCCCCAACGAGCCATACCGCCGCCCGTCATTCGGGTTCCTCTACCTGCCGCCCTACCGCGTGCAGGGCTACTCGATCGCCGGCGAAGAGACCTTCGTGCAGGTCCCCGAGCTCGACGTCTGCTTCGACATCGGCCGGGCCCCGCGCCTGGCGCTGACATCGAACCACGTCGCCCTCACACACGGCCACATGGACCACGCCGCGGGACTCGCCTACTACTTCTCGCAGCGCAACTTCCAGGGCATGGGCGTTGGCACCGTGCTGTGCCACCCGCTGCTCGTCGACGCGATCAACAAGGTCATGACCGCGTGGATCGACGTCGAGCGCCAGCGCACGCCGTACAAGCTCGTGGCGATGCAGCCCGGCGACGAGGTCGAGCTCAAGAACCACATCTTCCTGCGTGCGTTCAAGACCGATCACTCCGACGAGTCGCTCGGCTTCGTCGTCGTCGAGAAGCGCAGCAAGCTCAAGGACGCGTACGCGATGTACCCGCAGGAGAAGCTCGTCGAGCTCAAGAAGGCCGGCGAGGAGATCACGTACACCCGCGAGATCCCGCTGATCGCGTATATGGGCGACACCGGCCCCGGCGATCACTTCGCCCGCGAAGACGTCGCCAACGCCCGCATCCTCATCACCGAGTGCACGTTCCTCGAGCAGGGCCACCGCTCGCGCGCCCGGGCCGGCAAGCACCTGCACCTGCTCGACCTCGCCGAGATCCTGCCGAACATGAAGGCGAAGCACGTCGTGCTGACGCACCTGTCCCGCCGCACGCACCTCGGCCAGGCCCGCGAGGCGCTCGACGCCGTGCTCACCGCCGAGCAGCAGGCACGCATCCACATCTTGATGGACTACCGCACCAACCGCGCCCGGTACAAGCAGCAGGTGGCCGACGCCGAGGGCACGTCCACACCGCCCCCACCCGAGCCGAGCGAGGCGCAGGCCTGAGTCATTTGGTGATTTGGTGAAGTGGTGATTTGGTGATGTGCTCGCCGAAGTGCGACGCTGCGTTGTGTGCGTGGGTGGTGGGACTGCGCGAGAGAATACGTCGCAGGCGACGTCGCTAAACGGGTCGTGCCTGACCGCGCGAGCACATCACCAAATCACCACTTCACCAAATCACCAGATGCCGCATCTCACGCGGCCTTGCGTTTCTTCATCCCCGTCAGCACGATCAGCGCGATACCGCCGGCCAGCAGCGGCACGCCCAGCAGCGGGCGGTAGAACACCCACGCCACGCCGATCGTGATCGACGACATCGACACCGCCAGGATGCCCGCCGCGATCGCGGTCACGCCGCCGACGATGTTGCCCACGAACGGGATCACGTCGAAGAACGTGTGCAGCGGGCCCATCATCATCACCAGCCCGAGGAACATCATGAACGCGCCGGCGCCGCGCAGGATCCACGTCAGCATCTTGTTGCGGTCCTGCGCCACCTTGAACATCATCGCCGCGTCCATCGTCCCCATCTCCAGCATGTTCAACGAGTCGCCCGCCTTCGTCTGGTAGGGCTGAAACGACTCGCCCACCTGCTGCGCGATCACGCTCACCGCCGTCGGCTTGACCACCTCGAAGCGGATCCGCACGTCGCCCACCGCCGGGCTCGACGGCGACTCGCCCATGTAGAACCCGCCACCGTCCTCCTTCAGCTTGCCCTTCAGATCGTCCGGCAGCGTGTCGACCTTTGCGGGCAGGTGTTCGTACTTGTCGATCATGCCGACCTGGCTGTCCGCCAGCGTGAACGCGCCCAGCGTCACCTTCTCGGCGTTGAAGCCCGCGCTCTCGTACGGCATCGACGCGGGGTTCTCGTGGCCCGCGCGGTGCTTGGAATCGAAGTTCGACGAGTTGACGTGATGGTCGACCCACTGCGTGTCGTAGATGTATTCGGTGTACTTCCGCTCGCCGCCGCCGACCGTCTTCTCCCGGCGTTCGTGCTGCTCCTCCGTCCACTGATACATCTCCACCTCGCGCTTCAGCCGCAGCGCCGTCGCCGCGACGCCGAAGACCGAGTCCTTCACCGTGCTGTCCGTCGTCGCCGTGCCGGTCAGGTGCACGAGCTTCTTCTCGTTCGCGGGGTCCACCGTGTCGGCCTTCACCGCCACGACCGCGCCCTGCCCCTCCTCGAGGCTCTTGGCCGTCTGCACCGCCCGCCCCTCGTTCCAGAACAGCACCGGGAACGACACGACCAGCAGCAGCAGGCCGATCAGCCCGCCCATCAGCGAGTTGCCCAGCCGCCCGCCCCAACCCGTGTACGACACGTCGGTGAATCTATCCATCCCGATGCTCCCTGTTGCTGTGTTTCGATGAGCCGCCACCCCTGGCGTGCCCCGCAACTGTAACACACCCACGCGAATCAGAGGCGAGAAAATGACGCGAAATGTGGCGAATGTGAGACGTGCTCACCCCAGCGCCGCCGCCATCGCGTCGTCCAACGCCGCGTGGTTGAACGTGAACCCCGCGTCCAGCAGCTTGCGGGGTTCGACACGTGCCGACGCCAGCAGCAGTTCGTCGGCCATCTGCCCCAGCGCCAGCTTCAGCGCGAACGCGGGCGCGGGCAGGATCGTCGCCCGGCCCAGCGCCTTGCCGAGCGTCTTGGTGAACTCGGCGTTCGTCACGGCGTGCGGCGCGACGAGGTTGACCGGGCCGGTGATCGTGTCGGTGTCGATGCAGAAGCGCATCGCGCGGACGACGTCGTCGAGGCTGATCCACGACATGTACTGCGTGCCGGGCCCGACGCGGCCGCCGAGGCCGAGCCTGAACGGCGTGATCATCTTCGCCAGCGCCCCGCCGTGCTTCGACAGCACGATGCCGATGCGTGTGTTGACCACGCGGACGCCCGCCCGCCGCGCCGGCTCGCACGCCGCTTCCCACTGCACGCACGTCGACGCGAGGAAGTTGTCGCCGGGCGCGCTGTCCTCGTTGAGCAGCTCGTCGCCGCGGTCGCCGTAGTAGCCGATCGCCGAGGCGCAGATGAGCGCCGCGGGTCGCTCCTTGCGCGCCGCGAGCACGGTGGCAAGCAGGCTCGTGCCCTGCACGCGGCTGTCAACGATGCGCTTCTTCTGCTTCGTCGACCATCGCCCCGCCGCGATGTTCTCACCGGCCAGGTGCACCACGACGTCCACGCCCTCCAGCTTCTCGGCCTCGACCTCCTGCGCCGCGGCGTTCCAGTAGATGTCGTTGCCGCCCGCGTCGCCGCGACGGCGCACGAGATGGCGGACCGTGTGCCCGTCGGCGCGCAGCCGCTTGCACAGCTCGCCGCCCACCAGTCCCGTCGATCCGCTGACCGCGATGATCACGCCGTAGCCTCCTCGTCCGCCACGCGCAGCTCCGTGCCGACCGCCGCACGCAGCCGCTCGGCCGCGCTGCCGCGGTTGACGCTGATCTCCAGCCGCCCCGTCGATCCGATCACCGCCACGAGCTTGCCCTCGTCGACCGACGCGTAGCTCGTCGACACGCCCGCGATCGCGCGACCGCCGATGTGCACCACCGGCCGAGCCATCGCCGACACGTCCGCCTCTTCGATGTTCGAAACGAGGTTGCCGAACCGATCGACGTAAACGATCTGCCCGATGACCGCGCCCGACGCGTCCGTTGCGGGCGCGAGGCGCGGCAGGTGGATCCACGAATCGACGACGTCGCCCAGCTCGTCGAGGGCCACGCCGCACGCGAGCGACGCGGCGACCGGCGCGAAGATGTCGCGCCCGTGAAACGTCCGGCTCACCGGCTTGAGGAACAGCGCGTCGTTCGTCACGTCGATCACGCGCGAAGGCGCGACGTCGTCGAACACGCCGGACAGCACGCCGTTGTCCGGCCCGACGAAGCGGTGGCCGTCGACCTCGGCCGCGAGCACGCGCCGATCGCTGCCGACGCCGGGGTCGACCACGACCGTGTGCACCGTCCCCGCCGGGAAGTACCGCCACGCCCCGCGCAGCAGGTGCCCCGCGGCGTGCACGTTGCCGGGCTCGACGTCGTGGGTGATATCGACGATCCGCGCCGCCGGGCAGCGCGACAGGATCACGCCCTTCATCACGCCGACGTACGCGTCGGCCGTGCCGAAGTCCGTCAGCAGCGACACGATCGGTGGGTTCTCGCCTCGCGTGTTCATCAACACTGAGTGTAGCAGACCGCGACGCGTGGCGGCGCGGCGGAAGCGACGCGCGGGCGGCGGGCGGTCAGAACATCAGGAAGAGCATGATGAGCAGCACCACACCCAGCGCCGTGCCCGCGCCGATCCAGAACACCGGCTTCTTCCACAGCGGCACGTGGTCGTCGTCGTCCTCGTCGGTCATGCCCGGCACGATGAGCGTCATGTTGCGTTCGTCCTCCGGCTCAACGAGACCGGCAAGCCCCTCGAGGTCGACGCCCTTGCTGGCCAGCAGCGGCGGGTCGCCGTCGGCCACCGCCTGCAGGTCCGTGATGAAGTCGTCCCACGACTGGTAGCGCTTGTCGGGATCGCGGATCAGCATCATGTCGATCACGTCGCTGACGGTCTTGGGCACGTCGGACTTGACCTTGATGGCCGGCTTGTGGCGCATCTTGACGATGCGCTCGTGGACGCTCGCGGGTCGGACGCCGGCGAACGGCACCTTGCCGGTGACCATGTGGTAGAACGTGGCGCCGAGGCTGTAGATGTCGCTGCGGTGATCGAGCGGCTTGCCCTTGACCTGCTCGGGGCTCATGTAATACGGGTTGCCGTCGGGGTTCTCGCCGTCCGGCCGCGCCATGCCGAGCTCCGCGAGCTTCGCTTCGCCCTTCATCGTCACAAGGATCTCGGCGGGCTTGAGTCCGGGGTGGTGGATGCCGGCCTCGTGCGCGGCGCGCAGCGCGTCGGCGAGTTGCAGGATGATCTTCACGGCCTTCTCGGCGGTGTACGGCCCGACGTCCGTCAACGACTCGCGCACCGTCGAGCCCTCGATGAACTCCATGACGTAATACAGGTGCGTGTCGGTCTCCCCGGCGGTGATCGGCGTGGCGACGTTGGGGTGCTCGAATCCCGCGGCCTTCTCCCCCGACTTCACGAAGCGGCGGATGTACACGCCGTCGGTCTCCGGCGTCTTGGCGATCATCTTCACGGCCACCCACTGCCGCTTGCCTTCCGGCCTGGCGCGATACACCGCGCCGCTCGCGCCGGCGCTGACCATCTCCAGCACCTCGTAGCCGGGCGCCTGCGGGATCGACTTATCGCCGGTGGCCTTGGCGA
This sequence comes from Phycisphaera sp., assembly GCA_016125285.1. Lineage (GTDB taxonomy): Bacteria > Planctomycetota > Phycisphaerae > Phycisphaerales > Zrk34 > RI-212. Next base: position 61,159 of record WGMA01000046.1, on the reverse strand, counting down.
CCATCCGCCGAAAGCTCGACCACGACGTGACATTGCTGTTGACCAGAAGCATGCCGAAGCCGTCGATGGTCAGACCGGCCCCGCCGCCCTTCTGCCACAGGTCCAGCACCTGCTGGACGGCATCGGGCTTCTTGCCCTGTTTGATGAGCGCCCGAGCAATGCCTTTGACGACTTGCTTGACATCGCTGTCCATGGTTACCCCACCACCGCGATACACCGACCCCATACCCACCCTGACCTGCCGATACGCATCGGATTAGCAGCCAGAGAAATTGGAATGTAACTGACGTGACAACCTACGCCAAGGGAGAAATTTCAAGTGTCCTATAACGCCGCGTCGGTCCCGACGCCCGAAAAGCCGGTTGGAGGGCCCGCCGCACAGCCTTACACTGGCCGCATGGTCGATCCCATACCTGGCCCCGCCCGCCACGACAAAGCCGCGTCCGGCGGAGGTCCGGCCGCCGTGGGCGTCGACGCCGATCGCCTTTCGCCGCTGCAGGAACCGCCCACCGACGACATGGCCGGGTGGCGGCGGACGCTGCACACGGTGATCTTCGAGGCCGAGACCCCCGCCGGCAAGGCGTTCGACGTCGTCCTGCTGATCCTCATCACGCTCAGCGTGCTGTGCGTGATGGTCGAGTCGATCGGCTCGGCCCCCGGCGTCGAGGTCCCGCCGTGGCGGCGCGACATCGCCGCGCCGCTGCGGATCGCCGAGTGGACCTTTACGCTGCTGTTCACCGTCGAGTACGTGCTGCGCCTGCTCTGCGTGCGCCGGCCGCGCGCCTACGCGCTCAGCGCGTTCGGCGTCATCGACCTGCTGGCGGTGCTGCCGACGTACCTGTCGCTGTTCGTGCCGGGCGGGCATTCGCTGATGGTGATCCGGGCGCTGCGTCTGCTGCGGGTTTTCCGCGTATTCAAGCTCGGGCGTTACCTCAGTGAGGCCGGGGCGTTGCGCCGCGCCGTGTGGGCCGCCCGCGCCAAGCTCACCGTCTTCCTGGCCACCGTGCTGATCCTCGCGTGCATCATGGGCACGCTGATGTACCTCGTGGAGTTCAACGACAACCCGCAGTTCCGCAACATCCCCCAGTCGATCTACTGGGCGATCGTCACCGTCACGACCGTCGGCTACGGCGACATCTCGCCGGTCACGCCGCTCGGCAAACTCCTCGCCGCGATGATGATGGTGCTCGGCTGGGGCATGATCATCGTGTCCACCGGCGTGCTCTCCGCGGAGCTCGTTCAGCAGTCGGCGCACAAGCCCGTCACCACGCAGGCCTGCCCGTCGTGCGGCAGCGAGGGCCACGACACCGACGCCCTGCACTGCAAGTTCTGCGGCGCACACCTCTGACGCAAAAACTCAATGCCGTCGCGACACCCGCCGCAGACACGCGGAATGGGCACGTCGGGGTCGCCGAATCAGCACTTACGACACGCCGACACGCGCGAAACGCCGTAAGTTGTTATTTTGCTTGCTTATAGACGTATCGCGGCGGGATTTTCCGGGGCTCCGGAGGGGCGCAAAAGGGGCGCGAATGGGGCGCCATGGGGGCCGAAACGGGCGTTTGTCGATACGGAATGGGCGGAAAAGGGGCGTGCTATTCTGACGCAAAAACTCAATTCTCGGGCGGGTAGCGCGCGGCGAACTGGCGATCCGGGCGGCCGCATCGCGCTGGTGAAATTTTTTTGCGGGGCCCGTTTGACTTAGTGTAATATCGACATTATACTTCGTGTATGAGTTACAAGTTCGGCGACGGAGCCACGCCACCGACCTTGGAGGGAAGGTCGGTGGCGCAAGCCGAACGGGGCGGGAGAGCGTGGTACGCGGCCGCACGCGTCGGAGCCACGGGCTGCGACGCACGGGGCGGATGCGGGAGACGGACGATCGGCGGCGTGTTGGCGCCGGTCGTCCGCGAGCGATCGGACGCGGACCGACGATCGCGACAATTCGGGTAGTGCATCACCGGGGAGAAACGGGCTTCCGATCGTTGGAGGGAAGGGATCTGTGCCTCAGGGGAAGGGGCCCGCGGGTGACTGATGTCCCTGCGGGCCCCGGCACTTTACCGATCGGCGCCGGGGCGGAACGACCGACATTGACATCGACCAACGCGCAACGTGGCGCGCGCCGCGAAGCCCGGGGTTGTCTCCCTCCGGGCTTCGGGTGCGCGCGGAGATGCGAGCGTCTTGTGCACGGCGTCCCGAACCCAGGGGCAGGTCCCGAACCCGGGGCAGGCCTGCCCCGGGCTTTATGTGGCGCGAGGTAGGTGCGGTACACTGGCGGGCGTGAGTGAGACGCAGGGTGATCAGATCGACGATCGCGGCGCTGACGACCCCGGCGCGGAGGAGATGCCGCGGCGGGTGCGGTTGAAGTTCGACAGCGCCTCGGGTTTCGCGGCGGGGATCGTGGCGGGGACGATCCTCGGGGCGGTGGTGTTCGTGATCGGCGTGGGGGTGCTGGGGGACAAGACGGACTTCGGACCGTGGCGGATCGGGCTGCTGGCGTTGACGCTGGTGGTGTTCGTGGCGGTGGCGCGGGTGATCAACGGGGTGGTGGAGATCGGCTGGAGCTTCGACGCCGACGCCGGCACGCTGCGGATCGAGCGGTGGGTGTTCGGCAAGCCGACGCTGATCGAGGCGCACCAGCTGCGCGACGTGGGCCTGATCGACGAGCCGGTGGGCGTGCTGTACGGCGACGCGTCGATCGAGGGCCTGCCGCCGCACCTGGTGCTGCACATCGACGGGCGGACGATCGACCTGGGGGCGGTCGGGCCGGACGCCTACGACGAGGTGCACCGGATCGTCGAATCGTGCTGGGACATGGGTGAGGACGGCGACGCAAACGCGTCCGACGGCGCCGGGAACGAGGCCGATGACGAGGCCGATGACGGGGCCGATGACGGCGACGAGGCCCGGGACCCGGATCGGGCGGCCTAGGCGATTCAGCGGGGGATCGGCGTTGCGTGTAACCTTGGAACCCCCGGGGCTCAACTAGCGTACGGACCTTCATGACCGATAGAATCGGTCCGGGCACATCGGCCCGCAGTACGATCCAACCTATCTGGAGACACCATGGTGCACGTAAACGAGAATCATCGGAATGGACCGACGCGCCGCGACGCGTTGAAGCTGGCGGCGGCGGGCGCGGTCGCGGTCGCCGCGACGTTGCCGACCCTGCCGACCTTCGCCGCCGACAAGAAGCGGGCGGGGATCGCGCTGCAGCTGTACTCGGTCCGCAACGACTGTGCGAAGGACTTCGTCGGCACGCTCAAGGCGCTCAAGGAGATGGGCTTCGAGGGCGTGGAGTTCGCCGGCTACCACCAGTTCGGCGGCAAGGCCAAGGAGCTGCGGAAGGTGCTGGACGACATCGGCCTCCAGGCCGAGGGCTGCCACATCGGCGCCGGTTCGTTCGACGACAACAACTTCGACAAGACGGTCGACTTCCACAAGGAGCTGGGCCTGAAGTTCATGATCGTGCCGGGCGACGGCCGGTTCACGAAGCCGGACAAGTGCCAGGAGTACGCGGACTTCATGACGAAGACGGCCGAGAAGCTCAAGCCGCACGACATGTACTGCGGTCACCACAACCACACGCACGAGTTCGGCGACTACATGGGCTCGACGTTCTGGGACTTCTTCGCGACGCACACCAGCAAGGACGTGATCCTGCAGCAGGACTTCGGCTGGACCGTCGTCGCGGGGAAGGACCCGGTGGAGTACATCAAGAAGTACCCCGGCCGGACGCGCACGTGCCACTTCAAGTCGAAGCTGCCGAAGGGCGCGCCCGCCGGCGCCAAGCCGTTCATCGGCGAGGGCGTGATGGACTGGAAGGGCATCATCACCGCGTGCCACACCGTCGGCGGCACCGACTGGATGACCGTCGAGCAGGAGGACTACCCCGACGGCCTGAGCCCGATGCAGTGCGCCGAGCGCACGCTGAGCGGCCTGAAGAAGATCCTCGGCGAGATGAACATGCTCTAAAGGCGCGGTGGGGCGCCACTGGCGGCTTGCCCGCCAGTGAGTCCCAGACGTTGCCGCACTGGCGGGCAAGCCGCCAGTGGCGCCCGAGCGACGCATTCGAAGGCTTCACCCTCACCCCCGCCCTCTCCCTCAAGGGAGAGGGGGCTTTCGGATACCGATTTCTGCTGACAACGACGAAGCCCACGGGACCGATCCCGTGGGCTTTTTTCATGGGGGTGTGCGGCTACAATGACTCCTGCTACGTCGAGTGGCGCACCGCGATGAGGCACGCGCGGCCGCGCCCCGACTCCCCCTGCGTGAGTTGGCATGTCACCCAGGCACTTCCTTCATCAATCGAAACGCGTGGCGGTTGTCGCGGCGCTGGCGGTGTCGCTGTGCGGCGTCGCGGCGCACGCCGACCCGTTCGGTAAGACGTTCATCCAGGACCACTGCTCCGACTGCCACGCGGACGGGATGAAGAAGGGCGGGTTCACGTTCGACAAGCTGGGCACGGACCTGACCGACGCCGAGACGATGCGGCGGTGGGTGCTGGTGCACGACCGCGTGGCGAAGGGCGAGATGCCGCCGAAGAAGGAGCCGCGCCCGGCGAAGGCGGAGCAGGCGGCGTTCCTGGCGTCGCTGACCGACACGCTGACCAAGGCCGACGACGCGCAGCGCGAGGTGGTGCTGCGTCGACTCAACCGCACCGAGTACGAGAATACGATCCGCGACCTGCTCGGCGTCAACGTCGAGCTCAAGGGCATGCTGCCCGAAGAGGTCTCGGCGCACGGGTTCGACAACGTCGGCGAGGCGCTGGCGACGTCTGAGGCGCTGATCCAGGGCTACCTCGAGGCGGCGGACGCGGCGATCGACGCGGCGCTGGGCCCGGCCAAACAGCCGGAGCACATCGCGCTGCGTTACCCGCTGTCGAAGGACGCGACGAACGCGATGTTCCGCCAGACCGACGCGGGCGTCGTGCTGTTCAGCACGGGGTACTGCCCGTCGACGGTCCGCCAGCTGCGCATCCGTCACGACGAGAAGCTGACGTACCGCGTGCGGATCCACGCGCGGGCGTTTCAGAGCGACACGCCGGTGGTGATGAGCGTGCACGCCGGCGACGTGATCGTGCACCGCCGGCCGTTCTTCCTCGTCGGCTACTGGGACCTGAAGCCGGGCGACATGAACGTGGTGGAGTTCACGGTGCGGCTGGGCAAGGGCGACACGCTGCACCCCATGCCGTACGGCACGATCGGTCGACCGAAGGACGCGAACACGTACGACGGGCCGGGCATCGAGATCGGCGACGTGGAGGTCGAGGGCCCGCTCGAGGCGTGGCCCCCGCCGAGCCGCGCGGCGCTGCTGGGCGACGTGGACCCGGCCAAGGGCACGCTTGACGACGCGAAGCGGATCGTGGCGCGGTTGCTGCCGCGTGCGTTCCGGCGGGACACGAAGCCGGACGAGGTCGAGCCTTACGCGGCGCTGATGAAGGCGGCGCTGGACGACGGGCGTCCGTTCCTCGACGCGGTGCGCTTGGGTGTGAAGGCGGTGCTGGTGTCGCCGGAGTTCCTGTTCCTCGATGAGCCGACACGGACGAAGGCGGCGAAGGCGTCTGGCGCGGAGATCGACGACTTCGCGGTGGCGTCGCGGCTGTCTTACTTTTTGTGGAGCTCGATGCCGGACGCGGCGTTGCTGGACGCGGCGCGGTCGGGTCGGCTGCGCGAGCCGGGCGCGATGGCGGCGCAGGTCGAGCGGATGCTGAAGGACGCGAAGGCCGCGGCGTTCGTGGAGAACTTCGTGGGGCAGTGGCTGGACCAGCGCAACATCGACTTCACGGAGCCGGACAAGAAGCTGTACCCGGAGTTCGACGAGGCGTTGAAGGAAGCGATGCTGGGCGAGACGCGTGCGTACTTCGCGCGGATGCTGCGTGAGGATCGCAGCGTGCTGGAGTTCATCGACTCGGACTGGACGGTGGTCAACGAGCGGCTGGCGCAGCTGTACGGCATCGACGGCGTGACGGGCACGACGCTGCGCGTGGTCGACCTGCCGAAGGACAGCCTGCGCGGCGGCGTGCTGACGCAGGCGAGCGTGCTGAAGGTGACGGCGAACGGGACGAACACGTCGCCGGTGCTGCGCGGCGTGTGGGTGCTGGACAATATTCTGGGCGAGCCCGCCCCGCCGCCGCCGCCGGGCATCCCCGCGGTGGAGCCGGACATCCGCGGCGCCACGACGCTGCGTCAGCAGCTCGACCAGCACCGCAACAGCGAGCGCTGCGCGACGTGTCACGCGAAGATCGACCCGCCCGGTTTCGCGCTGGAGAGCTTCGACCCGATCGGCGGGTACCGCACATGGTACCGCAGCCTCGGCGAGGGCGAGAAGCTCGACGTGTACGCGAACGAGGCGGCGCGGCATGCGCACGTGCGAGTGGCGTACCGCAAGGGCCTGCCCGTCGACTGCACCGGCGAGCTGCCGGGGTCCGGGCCGTTCGAGGGTATCCGCGATCTGAAGGCGATGCTGATGAAGCAGCCGGACCGCATCACGCGTTGCGTGACGCGCAAGCTGATGGTGTACGCGCTGGGGCGCGGCGACGGGTTCTCGGATCGGCCGGAGATCGAGCGGATCGTCGCGGCGAACGCGGCGCAGGGGCACGGGCTGCGTACGCTGGTGCACCAGATCGTCGAGAGCCCGACGTTCCGCCAGCCATAGACGAATGACACGACACCCCACGACGAAGGTGAGCGACATGCGATTTCGACCGTTATCCCGACGAACGTTCCTCCGCGGCGCGGGCGTGGCGATGGGCCTGCCGGTGCTGGACGCGATGGCGGTGCGCACGGCGTACGGCGAGAAGCCGGTGGACCGCACGCGGATGGTGGCGATCAACGTGGGGCTCGGGCTGCACGTGCCGCACATGATTCCCGAGAAGGCCGGCCGCGAATTCGAGCTGCCGCTGTACCTCAAGCAGCTGGCGGACCTGCGTGAGAAGTTCACGGTGCTGTCGGGCGTGAGCCATCCGGGCGTGGACGGCGGGCACCTCGCGGAGAAGTCGTTCCTCACGGCCGCGACGCACCCGGGCAGCGCGAGCTTCAAGAACACGATCTCGCTGGATCAGTTCGCGGCGGAGAAGGTGGGCGACCAGACACGGTTCGCGTCGCTGGCGCTGAGCCTGGCGGGGCGCGGGCTGGCGTGGTCACGGTCCGGCGTGGAGGTGCCTTCGTACACGCGGCCGTCGGAGGTGTTCGCGGCGTTGTTCCTCGAGGGCAAGCCCGCGGAGAAGCGGGCGCAGATCCAGCGGCTCAAGGACGGACAGAGCGTGCTGGACATGGTGCGTGAGAAGTCGAAGCGGATGAGCCAGCGGCTGGGCGCGGCGGACCGCGACAAGCTGGATCAGTTCTTCACGTCGGTGCGCGACACCGAGACGCGGCTGGTCAAGGCCGAGGCGTGGGAGCACAAGCCCAAGCCGCACGTCGACGTCGCCCCGCCGAAGGACATCAACGACTCGACGGACGTGATCGGCCGGGCGGAGCTGATGTACGACATGACGTACCTGGCGCTGCAGACGGACTCGACACGCGTGGTGTCGTTCTTCAAGAACGGGATCAACGCGGTGCCGCCGATCAACGGCGTGACGCAGGACTACCACAACCTCTCGCACCACGGCAAGGACCCGGCGAAGATCAAGGAACTGGCGATCATCGAGGGCGAGCAGCTGCGGATCTTCGGCGAGTTCCTGCGGAAGCTGCAGAAGGCCGACGAGGGCGGCGTGAGCCTGCTGGACAAGACGATGGTGCTGCTCGGCTCGAACCTCGGCAACGCGTCGAGCCACAACAACTCGAACCTGCCGGTCGTGTTCGCCGGCGGCGGGTTCAGGCACGGCCAGCACCTGGCGTTCGATCACGACAAGAATGAGCCGCTGGCGAACCTGTTCGTGACGATGCTGCAGCGGCTGGGCGTGGAGACCGACACGTTCGCGACCGGCACGACGACGATGCGCGGCATCGAGGCGTGAGGCGCGCTTCCGGCTCCTCGCCTTCGGGTGGGGGAGAGGCTGGTTGAGGGGATCGATTCATCGAACGCGGCGCGTCGCGGCGCGCGGGAAGCTGGCAACCTATTCGACGGCTTCACCCTCACCCCGGCCCTCTCCCTCAAGGGAGAGGGAGTTTCACACGCCCATCAGGTGCATCATGACGCCGCGCTCGAGTTCCTCGTAGTCGCGGTTGGCGATGCACTCGGCCTCGAACTTCGTGTCCCACGTGCGGACCTTCTCGACGAGGGCGAGGAAGAACGCCTTGCTGTTGGACAGGTGCTTGGTCTGGTGTTCGGGCCTGGTGGTGCGCATGGCCTTGACGTCGAGGCCGACGAAGTAGCCGGTGGAGGCGTAGTCGGCGAGCTCGAGCACGCGGACCTGGTTGTACGCGGCGCGGAGGTTCGCGGCGGCGAACGACTTGTCCTGGTCGTACTTCATGCCGTTCTGGTCGTTGAGGTGCACCGACCACAGCTTGCCGGCGGCGAGGGCGAAGGCCATGTCGTCGGAGGGATCGAGCCCGGCGAGGATGGAGTGCGCCGTCTCGATCAGCGCGCCCATACGGTCGGCGTGACGTGTCATCGCGCCGAGGGCGAGGGCGTGGCCGATGGTCGGGATGTACATGTGGTCCATCGGCTCGTTGGGCTTGGGCTCGATGGCCAGGCGGATCTGCGGGGCGTAGTCGAGCAGCTCGTTGAGCGAGTCGACCAGGTGCTTGTGGGCGTCGATGGCGTTCTTGGACTCGCGGGCGTAGGTGCCTTCGCGGGCGTACCAGAACACGGAGAAGTCGGTGCCGAGGGCCTCGCAGATGTCGAAGGTGCGCTTGGTGCGTTCGATGGCCCACTTGCGGCAGGCCGGGTCGTTGGCGGTGAACCCGCCGTCGACGCCGCGGGGGTCCTCCCAGAGGCGAGGCGCGGCGAACTCGGCGACGAGGCCGTGGTCGTCGAGCAGCTTCTTCATCGCCTTGGCCTTGTCGACGATCTGCTGCGGCGACAGCTGCTCCATGTCCGGCACCGCGTCGTCATCGTGAAACTGCACGCCCTCGAAGCCCAGCTCCTGATAAGCCTTCAGCTTCGCGGCAAACTCGACACTCGGTCGAACCGGCGGCCCGAACGGATCAGCGCCCTCACCAATGTTCCAAGGCCCGAACGAGAAGCGATATTCACCAGCCATGCAGGCTCCTTTCAATACGTGCTGAAATACGTGTCGTGATACGCGCCGCGATACACAAGGGTGGGATTCGCAACAGCTTACCCTGTGACTACCATCTCAGAGTAACGGTCGCGAACGCGTATGTATAGTATAAATAAGCGTCATTGGCAAGTGGGGCTGGATGCTGGATGCTGGATGCTGGATGCTGGATGCTGGATGCTGGATGCTGGATGCTGGATGCTGGATGCTGGATGCTGGATGCTGGATGCTGGATGCTGGATGCTGGATGCTGGATGCGCCCATCGTATACCCGCGCCCATCCAGCATCGCGAGCGCAAGCGAGCCATCCAGCAACCAGCATCGCGAGCACAGCGAGCCATCCGGCATCACGAGCACAGCGACCCATCCCGCATCATTTCTGCTCTTTGAGCTTCTGTTCGACCTCCGCGATCGCCGCGTCGAGCCCCGGGGCCTTCACGTCCTTCGGCAGGTCCTTCTTGATCTGCTTCAGGGCCGCCAGCGCCTCGGCGTACTTGTCCATGTTCGCCAGGTTGATCGCCGCGGCGATGCGCTGGTCGATGTCCGACGCGGCGCCTTTCGTGCCGATCTTGCCCTCGACGCGTGTGATCGCTTCGTCGAGGCCGGTGCTGTGGATGTCGCTGGGCAGGTCGGCGCGGATCTGACGCATCTGCTTCAACGCCGACTCGAACTTCCCGGCGTTTTCGTCCTGCACGGCCTTGTCCATGCGGGCGCTGAGTTGATCCAGCACCGCCTTCGGCGTCGACGTGCTGATCTCGAACTCCACGCCGAAGAACGTCACCTTCTTGCGGTGGCCCGCCACGGCGATCTCGTCGTCGCTCAGCGGCTTTTTGCTCGCGGCGTGGAACGTCACGCGGTACGGCTTGCGGTCGATGGCGAAGCCGACCGTCGCGTCGACCGCCTTGGCGTCCTTGAGGTACGCCGCCTCGCCCACGAAGCGCGAGCTGGCGTGCTTCGGGTCGGCGTCCTGCGGCTTGGCGGCGAGGACCACGCGGCGCTCGGCCTTGTCGCCCGGCACGGTGACCGCCGCGGTCAGGCGCGTCGCGGTCAGCGCCTCGGGCGACGTCCCGTCGGGCTTGTAGACGAACAGCTGGAACTGCCCGTTGTAGAAAGTCAGCTCGGCGTGGTGGTCCCCGGCGGGCTGGAGGTCGCCGCCGTGCGGGCCCGATTTGGATGGCGCGGACGCCGCCTCGGACTTGGCATCCGCGGCGTGCGCGGCGACAATAAACGTGAGGACCACGGTGAAGGCGGCCCTGCCGAATGTGCGGATCGTCAACATCTCGTTGCACCTTGTGGGAAGCGGGTTCTCAATAAGATATGGTAACCGCGAGAGCGGTTCCCGGTGCAAGGCCCGCCCGGAAGGGCCCGGCAGCGGCGAACCGTGTGCATTTCTTTCTCGCTCGAAAGGACAGACGTATGAAGCTGATCGTGATGGCGGCGCTGACGGCCCTGGCGGCGATGGTGACCGGAGGCTGCGCGGCGTCGAACAAGGACATGGCCTGCTGCGACGGCAACAAGTGCGTCGGCAAGCTGCGGCACGTGGTCCTGTTCCAGTTCAAGGAAGGCACGCCGCAGGATCAGATCGACATGATCGTCAGCGAGTTCGGCAAGCTTCAGTCGAAGCTGGACGTGATCAAGGGCTACGAGCACGGGCTGATCAACAACGTCGAGACCGAGCTGCAGGGCGGGTACACGCACGCGTTCGTGGTGACGTTCGACAACCGCGCGGGTCTGGAGGCGTACCTGCCCAGCGCGCCGCACCAGGCGTTCGTGGCGAAGGTCAAGCCCCTGCTGGAGAAGGTGCACGTGGCGGACTACGTGGTGGAGTGAGGCGCCGCGGGCCATCGACCCGCGGGCACCGGCGCAGCTGAGGTAGGGTGACATGCCGGACGAAGACAGCGGCGAATTCGTCGTGACCAAGAAGAACGTGGACAGCACTTCGGAGCGGCTGCTGGCCGTGATGAAGGAGCTCGGCTATTCGAGCCGTGACTGCTTCGCGTTCAAGCTGTCTTACACCGAGGCGGTCGACAACGGGCTCAAGCACGGCAACCGCAACGACCCCCGCAAGCGCGTGACCGTGCGGTACGCGATCTCGGCCAAGCGTGTGCAGGTCGACGTGATCGACGAGGGCAAGGGCTTCGACCCCAGGAAGGTGCCCGACCCGACGTGCGACGAGCTGCACGGCCAACCGAACGGCCGCGGCGTCTGGCTCATGGACCAGTACATGGACAAGGTCACGTACCACCCGCCCGGCAACCATCTGACGATGATCAAGAAGCGCAGCAAGAAATAGGGAGGAACGCCATGAGCCTTTTCTACCCCGGCTACTACCACACGCACGAGTTCAGCTCGACGTCGGCGCAGATGGACGCCAACACCGCCAAACGCGAGGCGGCCAGCGCCAAGACCGACGTGACCTTCCTCGAGCACGAGGTCGACCGCCTGTCGCTGATCAGCGAGGCCCTGTGGACCATCCTCAAGCAGCGGCTCGACCTGACCGACGAGGACCTCACGAAGATGATCACCGAGATCGACATGGCCGACGGCAAGCTCGACGGCAAGAAGGCCAAGGGCGGCCCGCGCATGTGCAGCGGCTGCGGACGCCCCAACGCCCGGCGCCACGTCCGGTGCATGTACTGCGGCGAACTGATGAAGTCAGGGCCGTTTGAGTGAGGCCTGCGGCGTCCGCGGCTCGCTGGATGCTGGATGCTGGATGCTGGATGCTGGATGCTGGATGCTGGATGCACCGATCGTATACCCGCACCGATCCGACATCGCGAGCGCCAGTGAGCCATCCCGCACCCAGCATCGCGAGCGCCAGCGAGCCTCCCCATCGCCGCGCAGCGGCCCACCGCTTGCCCGCCGGGTTCGGGCGAACAATAATCATCCGTTGCACGTACCGCCGATATCCTCGCGATCCAAAGGGAGCCCCCTATGCACCTGCACCGTCTGAGCGCCGCGATTGCTGCGCTGTGTGTCGTGTCCGCCACCGCCGTGTTCGCCGGGGACTGGTCCAACTGGCGCGGCCCGGAGTACAACGGCGCGACCGACGCCACGGGCCTCCCGGCCACCTTCTCCAAGACCGAGAACGTCAAGTGGGTCGTCGACCTGCCCGGACCGTCCGCCGCAACGCCCATCATCCACGGCGACCGCGTGTTCATCTCCTCGGCCACCGATCCCCAGACCGCCAAGCTCCTGGCCATGTGCTTCGACCGCAAGACCGGCAAGCTGCTGTGGTCCAACCAGGTCGGCAGCGGCTACCAGCTCGACGACAAATCGAACTACGCGTCGCCCTCCCCGGTGACCGACGGCAAGGTCGTCGTCTTCTTCTACGGCAACGGCGCGCTGGCCGGGTTCGACATGGACGGCAAGCAGTTGTGGGCGCGCAACCTCCAGGAAGACTACGGAGACTTCACCTTCCAGTGGACCTTCTCGTCCAGCCCGACGCTCTACCAGGGCGCGCTGTACATGCAGGTTCTCCAGCGCGACCAGCCCGTGCACGGGCACGGCAAGGACGGCCAGGAGTCGTACCTGCTGAAGCTCGACCCGATGACCGGCAAGACGCTCATCCAGCACGTCCGCCCGTCGGACGCGCAGATGGAGTCACGCGAGTCGTACGGTACGCCGATCCCCTACGAGGGCGCCGGCCGCAAGGAGATCATCATCGTCGGCGGTGACTACCTCACCGGCTACGACCCCGACACGCTCAACGAGCTGTGGCGCTGGGGCACGTGGAACCCCGGCCACCGTGAGCAGTGGTGGCGGCACGTGCCCAGCACGGTGATCGGCGACGGCGTGGCGCTGGTCTGCGCCCCGAAGAAGGCGCCGGTCTACGCCGTGAAGATGGGCCTCAAGGGCGACACGAGCTACGAGGACGGGCTGGTGTGGAAGAGCGCGGACAAGTCGACGGTGACGTCCGACGTGCCGACGCCGCTGTTCACCGGCGGCAAGTTCTTCGTGCTCAGCGACCTGACCAAGCGCCTCACCCGCATCGCCCCGAAGACCGGCGCGGTCGAGTGGGAGATCGAGATGCCCGGCCGGTACAAGTGGCGCTCGAGCCCGACCTACGCCGACAGCCGCATCTACTGCATGAACCACCACGGCGACGTCGTGGTGATCGACCCGGAGAACGGCAAGATCCTGCACGAGGCGGCGATGGGCGACAACGACGACGACAACATCCGCGCGTCGGTGTCGATCGCGTCCGGCTGCCTGTTCGTGCGGACCAACAGCAAGCTGTACTGCATCGGCAAGTAACACGTCGGGTCCGCGATTGCGGACCTGTATGACATGACGTGCGCCCTCGGAGCCGCTCCGCAACAGCGGACCCTACGACGGGCGTGTCACATCCGTCGTCGAGGTATTCATGCGCAGCGTACTCATCGGACTGATCGTCGCGTTGTCGGCCGGCGGCGCCTCGGCGCAGAACTGGCCGAACTGGCGCGGGCCGAACTACGACGGGTCGAGCGGCGCGAAGGGCCTGCCGACGCAGTTCAGCAAGACCGACAACGTGAAGTGGTCGGTGGACCTGCCGGGCCCGTCGGCCGCGACGCCGATCGTGTGGGGCGACCGCGTGTTCGTCTCCAGCACCGACCCGGCCACCGAGAAGCTGATCGCGCTGTGCTTCGACCGCAAGACCGGCAAGCAGCTGTGGCGCGACGAGCCGGCCAAGGGTTACCAGAAGGAACGCTCGCGGTCGAACTACGCGTCGCCCTCCCCGGTGACCGACGGCGAGATCGTCGTGTTCACCTACGGCACCGGCGACGTGGTCGCGTACAACGTGGACGGTTCGAAGCTGTGGTCGCGCAACCTGCAGGCGGACTACGGCAAGTTCAACAACCTGTGGACGCCGTCGAGCAGCCCGGTGCTTGTCGACGGTCTGCTCGTGTTCGAGGTGCTGCAGCGCGACATGCCGATCGATCTGTCGAAGCCGATCGACCCCGTCAAGACCGACACGCGTGTGGACTCGTACGTGCTGGCGCTGACCGCTTCGACGGGCAAAGAGGTGTGGCGCGTGGTGCGGCCGACGGACGCGGTGATCGAGGCGCGCGAGGCGTACACCACGCCGCTGCCCGTCGCGACGAAGGACGGCGGCGTGCAGATCGTCGTCACCGGCGGCGACTGCGTCACGTCGCACGACCTGCGCACCGGCAAGGAGCTGTGGCGCTGGGGCACGTGGAACCCGCGCCGCATCCCGCACTACCGCCAGGTGCCCAGCGCGACCGTCGGCGGCGGCGTGGTGCTGGTGTGCGGCCCGAAGAAGGAGCCGGTCTACGCCATCAAGCTCGGCGGCTCCGGCACGCTCGACGACACGTCGATCGCGTGGAACAGCAGCGAGGAGCGCGTCGTCACGACGGACGTGCCGACGCCGCTGTTTTACAACGGCAGTTTCTATGTGCTCAGCGACATGACCAAGCGGCTCAGCCGGGTCGACCCCGCGTCCGGCGCGGTCGCGTGGACGATCGAGATGCCCGGGCACTACAAGTGGCGTACGAGCCCGACGGGCGCGGACGGCAAGGTCTGGCTGATGAACCATCACGGCGACGTGGTGATCGTCGACGCCGCGAAGGGCGAGATCGTCAACACCATCCCGATGGGCGCGGACGACGACGACAACATCCGCTCGGGGCTGGCGGTGGTGGACGGCGAGCTGTTCGTCCGCGTGAACCGCAAGCTGTACTGCGTGGGAAAGTAGGGTCCGCTATTGCGGACCTGTTCATGACATGCCGCGCGCCCTCGGAGCCGGTCCGCAATCGTGGACCCCACATCCGGCGCCTGTGACCCCCGCCGCGAAACTGAATAAGATAGGCGTATGCGCATCACCTCCCTCGCTATCGTCGTCGCCCTGCTCGTCGCCGCGCCGCTGATCGGCGCCGACGACACGCCCGCCCGGAATCCCGCGGAGAAGCCCGCCGCCGAGCCCGCGCGGCAGAGCACGTGGCACGACTGCAAGGTCGGCAGCTACGCGCGGTACCGGGTGGTGACGACGGTCAAGGAGGACGACGGCACGACGCGCACGCGCGTGGTGCTGATCACGTACCTCGTGAAGCACGCCGACGACGACGGCGTGGGCATCGAGGTCACGACGCGCGTGCAGGGCGAGAGCCGGGCGACCGTCTCCAGCGAGTACGTCGCGCACAAGACCGACAACAGCCCGATCGTCAAAGACCCGTCGGTGAAGCTCGGCGGGGACACGGTCAAGGTGCCCGCCGGTTCGTTCGCGTGCCGCTGGGCGGAGGAGTCCGGCGACGGCACGACGAGCCGCGTGTACGTCAACCCGCAGGTGCCGGGGCATTACGTCAAGTCGGTGCAGACGCGCGAGTCGGGCTTCAAGGGCTCGACGGTGATGGAGCTGCTGGCGTACAGCAAGAAGTGACACGCTGCGCGACGCCGCGAGCGCCGCGCGTGAAGCGCACAAAAAAGCCGGTCCGCGATGCGCGAGCGATACATGCTCGCGTGTCACGGACCGGCTGTTGTGGATGGCGGGGTCGTGCGGCGGAAGAGGGTCGCGCCGGGGGCGCGCTACGCGCGGGGTCGCAGGATCAGGAACCGAATGGCGTGCCGATCGACGGTGATGTCGTCGAGGATGTCGAAGCCCGCGACGTCCAGTTCGCGCTCAAGCTCGCCCGGCCGATAGTGGTGGACGAAGAACGTGCCGTCGCAGCGGTCGCCGTAGACGATCTGCCGGAAGCCAGCGGTCAGCGTCGCGGTGAGTCGCGCGACGCGATAGTAGCGGCGGTACCGCGCATCGTCGGAGGGCGGGGCGGTGCGCGCCGAAATGACAATCACGCCGTCGGGCTTGACGTGTGAGGCCATCGCGTCGAGGAGACGCCGACGAAGCGCCCGCGTGGGCTGCGTGGCGTACATCACGGGCGAGAGGTACGCCACGTCGTAGCGCTCGGGCAGGCTCGCCGCGTACATGTCCGCCTCGATGAACTCCGCGTCCCAGCCGGCGGCCTCGGCCTTCCGCCGGGCCAGGCCGATCATGCCCGGCTGAACGTCGACGCCGACCACGCGATACCCCGCTTCGCAGAAGATGCCCGCGTCACGGCCCGCCCCGCAGAAGACGCTCAGCAGCGATCGGCCGGACGTGTGTTCGGCGAGCCGGGACAGGATCTGCCTCTCCGGCGAGAACGGGTCGTCGCAGTCGTAATCCGAGAGCTGGTACGCGTAGCTGCGGATCAGCAGCTCAAGGATGTCGGGCGGTCGCAGCAGCCCGAGCGCGACGGCGTCGAGCACGCCGTGCGTCGAGCCCCACTTGCGCAGCCGCGTGGCGATCCGGGCGCGCAGCGTCAACGCGCCGCGTGACGACACGGACACGGCGCCGTCGCCAACCGTTTGCGTGGTCTCACTTGCGGACATGACCCCTGAACTCGTGCTCGTGATGGATCCGGACAGAGTCATCATACCAGCCACGTTACCACCGTAAAACGTTCCCCGTGTGTCACGGGCGTCACTTCGTGCAGCGTGTCCGACCGGAACGCCACGAGCAGGCCGGGCTCGGCGGCGATCGGGAAGCCCACGCGCCGGGCGTCGGGGCTGCGCATCAGGCCGTACAGCACGAGCTCCCCGCCGCCGAACACGCCGTCGCCCGGCTCGTCCGATTGCGCGTTGAGAAACACGACGACGCTGATCCGCCGGGCCCGCGAGACGGGATTGGCGTTCGGCTCGTCGTTGTGGTCGCGATGCGCACTGAAGTGATCGCCCACCGCGTAAGACAGAAACTGCGGACGCTGATGATCGGACGCGTCGACCGCGAGTCGCGCCGCGATCGCGGGGATCAATGTGGCGATACGATCGGCCACGCGTCCTTCAACCGCGTCGCTGACGTCGCACAGGTGCGTGCGGCGGATCGCGGTGTCGACCGCGTACGCGCCCGACGGATCCGATACGGTCGCCACGCTCCGTGCCGCGGCCTTCATCCGCCCGCAGATGTCGGCGCACGTCGCGTCGTCGAGCACGCCGCGTGCGATGTACACGCCGAATCGAGACAGGAATTCCGGTGAAGGCATGTGTGTACCGGGCAATCGGATCAGCGCGACCAGGTCCAAGCGGCGATGCGTCGTCGGGCCGCGATGCCGCGGAGCGCCGCGTTCAGCCGCCCGCGAGCCGCGGCCGAGGCGATGGCGCCGAGCGTATCGCCGACGCGCGACACGCCGCGTCCCGCGAATCGAAGCTTGTCGCGCGCCGACAGCCGACGAAACGCACGCCACCGGCGGCCGAGGCCCTCACCGACGTGCGGCGTGTCCGCGTCGCCCACCGGTTCGGCGAGCGATCGGCGATCGCGCGCCAGGTGATCGAGCACGCCGACCGACGGCGGGCGATCGAGCACGAAATCCGCCGCGACGTCGATGAAACGCGGGTCGAAGTCCGCCGGACGCAGCTGCGCGAGCGCGTCGGCCGGCACGGCGGCGCCGACGAGGTCCGCGGCGAGCGTGAGCATGAGGTGCACGTGCTTGCCGCCGCCGCACCACGTTGCGGTGTCCACCAGGCGCGGCCAGTCGACGTCGTCGCCGCACGCGTCGATCACGGTGGCGATGTCGACGAGCGGCCGCACGCCGACCTCGAGGCTGTGGTTGAACGCCGCGTGCAGCGACAGGTGCAGCAGCAGATCGTCCGGCGCAAGCACGCGGACGTCTCGCCCGTTGCGCCGGATGGTGTCGGCCCGTCGCCAGATCGCGTCGACGTCGAGAGCGAAGGGCGCGTAGCGCGGCGCCAGGTCGTGATGCAGCTCAATGGGGATCCCGGTGCGCGGATCGACAAAGACCGGCGCGTGATGGTAGTCATCGCCGAACACGTCGTCGTTCCACGCGGGCGTCGCGGCGTCCTGCTGATACCCGATCGAATCGAGGCGCTGCGTCGCGGCGGCCACGGATGCACGCGGCACGAGCAGGTCGACGTCGACCATCGGGCGGTGTCGCGCGGCGTGCGGGCTGAGCGTGATCAGGTGCGACCCCTTGAGCAGCGCGACGTCAACGCCGCGATCACGGAACGCGTCGAGGATCCCGTCGATCGCGCGGCCGAACGCGAGGTTGTGCGCCAGGCAGTGCGTGGCGAGTTGGCGCACGCGCGCGACGAGCGGATCGGGCAGCACGTGCGCCGCGTCGCAGGCGGTGATCGCCGCGTGCAGCGACGGGGCCAGGCCCTCGTCCGCGGCGCGGCGAACGAGTCGGGCGCGATCGCGCGCCGACAACCGTTCGAGGCTCCGACGAACGTCGCGCGGCGCGGCGAGCGGCGAGACGATCGCGAGCAGCACACGTGCTATCGAGGCGTTGTTCATCGGGGTGATGTGGACACGGCGGTCGCGTCGAGGAGCCGCAACAACTCGTCGCACGCACGCGGCAGCAGGTCGAAACCACGCCGGATCGACACGCGATAGACCGGCACGGCGGCGGCGAGGCGCATGTACTGCCGCATCATCGGGCCGCTGACGCCAGGGTCGTCGAGCGTGAACGTGTACGCGTGCGGCAGCAGCGCGGCAAACGCCCGCTTCCCCGACAAGCGATCGGCACGCACCACGGGTCCGGCCTCGTGGGCGTCAGGCGTCGCGTGCGGTTCGAGAACGAGCACCGCCGTCAGCGGCGCGGAATCCGCCGGGACGGGCGCGGCGCGATCCGTCACGCTGAACCCCTCATCGCCGCGCGGCATCTGCGCCACCGCGTCGAACGCCTCGGGCGTCAGCCTGACGGCGTGCGGCAGGGCGATCGCATCGATGTGATCCTCCGCGATGCTCAGGCAGCACGCATCGTCGGCCCACACACGCTGGCCGCGACCCTGCAGCGCGTACGCGAGCGTGGACTTGCCCGCGCCCGACACGCCGCAGATCCCCACAACGCCCGCGCCGATGTAAACCGCGCTGGCGTGCAGGACCTGCCGGCCCGACACGTGCAGCACCATCGGCAGGACGCTGCGGTGGTAGAGCTCGTGAATCATCGCGTCGTCGATGTCGCCGAACCGCTCAGCGGTCACCGGGCCGCACGCCTCATCAAACCAATAGCGCACGGCGTCGTCGAACTCCATCCAGTACTGTCCGTGCGCATGCCCACCGATCGCCACGGCGCGGCCTCGAACGTCGCACCAGGTCTGGCACGGCGCACCACGCGACACCCGACGCGCCGTTGCATCAACGATGGCGCAGGTTGGGATGTGGATCGAGGGAGGCAAGAGTTGAGTGGTTTGGCGCGGAACCAGTGGACTTATGCGTGGCCCTTGGTCTTGCGGATCTCACCCGGATCGGTGCCGGTCGGCGACAGCTTGCCGCCGCCGCCCTGAACGATCTGGCGCAGGTCGCCGACGTGCTCGAGCTTCATCGGCTGCCACGCCCGCTTGTCGGTCGGCTTCTGGTTGTTGGACTCGTCAGCCATGTCTGTTTTCTCCTCCGGCCGTGCGGGCATCGGCGCCGTTGAGCCAGCACTCGGCATTCAGTAGTGCCCACAGTCGAAATGCACGTCCCCGACGCGTCTCGGTCACATCCGAGTCGGCGTCTCGCAGGTAGGCCACGGGTGTATCGACGATACCCATCTCCGACAACATTCTAAGGCCACGGGTACGGTCGAGCCAGACGTCCGCGCTGTTCTGGATCATATCCGTGGCGAACACGGTCGATAGATTCTTGCGTTGTCGACGTAGATCGCCGTTGGGAAATCGCCGGTCCAGGCGGTCGCGGATCAGCCCCTTGGCGCGTCCGCCGGCCATGAGGGACTCCGGCCGCGTGCGCACCAGCACGCGGATCAGGTTCGGGTCCCAATACGGGTGTCGCAGGCGGAGGCCGATCGGGCGTGTCATCTCGGCCGCGTCTTCCATCTCCATCGAGTGCAGCGGGTGCGTGTACGACTCTTCGATGCATCGCAGGTAAAAGCCGTACGGCCCGCGCGGCCGACGCTGCGGGTATTGCCGGTCGATCCACGCGTCGAGCCGCTCGCGAAGCTGCGCACGCAAGGCCGGGTCGGGCGCCAGCCAGTCGGGCATCGACGCCAGGAACCGCCCGCGTCTCCGATTTCGCATCGCGCCGGGCGCGACGCGATCGATCCCGCGCACGGCCAGCGGCTTGACGCCGAACCGCACCAGCGTCCGCCATGCCAGGAGTGTGCGGGAAACCGGAAACGACCGGGCCTCCGCGGCGATGAAGTGCGCGAGCCGACGCCAGTGGAAACGGCGGATCAGATCGGCGGCGAGTTCCGGTGTGACGCCGAGCCACTCGTCGCCGCCGTTGCCGGTGAGCACCGTGTCGCAGCCCTGCTCGCGTGCGATCTCCGCGAGCCGACGGTACGCCGGGAGCCAGAAGTTCGACAGCAGCGTAGGCCAGTTCGCCACGGTCTCCAGCGACGCGGAAAGGATGTCCGCCGAGCCCGCCGCCTCGCTCAGCGGGATCGCCGTCTGCGACACGCCGAGCGTCGCGGCGACGTGGCGCTGGATGGCCGACTCGTCGGTGTCGGGCGTGGGGAACGTGAGCGAGAGGGCGAGCGGCGTTTCGGTCGGTTGGAGGTCGACCAGTGTCGAGGCCACGCTGATTGAATCGAGGCCGCCGCTGAGGAAGACGCCGACACGACCCGCCCCGGCGCACCGGCGCACGGCGCGCGTGAAGGCTTCGTCAAACGCCTCGCCGTCGTCCCACTCGATGTCACCGCGTGGCACGTGATCGGTGTCGAGCCGGTCGAGCGCCCAACGGCCGGCTTCGCTGCGCACCAGGTGCGCGGCCGGCACGCGGCGTATGTCTTCATAGAATGTCTCGTCGTCGATCGGCCACTTGTTCCACAGGTGATCCGCGATCGCGGCGCGGTTGGGTGTTGACGATACGCCCTGGCATCGAAGCAACGCACGCAGCGACGTGGCGAAGTAGGTCACGCCGTTCGATCGCGCATAGAAAAGCGGTGTGACGCCCATCGTGTCACGTCGCGCGAGCAGCACGCGGCGCTCCGCGTCGTGAACGACCACGGCGTAGACGCCCTTGAGCTCCTCGATCGCGGCGCGCCCACGCTTGCGATACAGCGCGGCGACAAGGTGTGCATCGCTCAAGTCATGCGCGTCGTCGTCGACCAGATGGCAGAGCTCGTCGCGATCGTAGAGCTCGCCGGTCAACACGACGGTCACCGGGCCGCGGGTCGCCTGGCCCACCGAGCCGTCGGCGCCGTCGTGATCGAGCCGCAACGACTCGCAGGCTCGCCCCGGCGAACGCGGATCGGGCCTGAGTCGCGCGACGTCGCCGAACGACGCCACCCAGCCGTTGGCTGCCGTCTGGCCGGATTCGGTCGAGGGTGAGGCGTGCAGTTGAGTCATTTGTGACAGTGTCGTTGTCGAGCGCGTGTGGTCAGGCGGGCGGCGCGGCGTCGTTCACGCGAACGATCAGGCCGGCGTCGGCCAGTTCACCGGCCAAGCGGGCGATGTCGGCCTCGAGCGCGTCGGCGGCAACGTCGAATTCGTCGAGCAGCCGGTCGCGGATGGTCGCGTAATCCGCGCCGTCGGACAGCAGCTGCCACAGGCGCATGCCCGTGGTGTTGAGCTCGTAGATCTGATTCGACTTGAGGTCGGCCAGCACGTACGCGTCGTCGAGCCGCTCGCCCACGATGTCGGTGTGCGGCCGCCAGCGTTCGTCGATCAGGTTGACGTGCGTGGTCATGGCCATGTGCTCCGCGTGTGAAGCTCGGTGAAGGCGTCGCGTTCCCCGTTGTCGCCGACGACGACGGTCGCGCCGCACGTCAGCCAGGCGTGTCCGCGCAGCGACGGAGCGTCGCCGGGTCGCGCGACGCCGATCGACAGGTTGGCGTCGAGTCCCGCCGCGCGCAGCAGTCGCTCGGCGACGAGCGCCTGGCAGAGACACGCGTACCGTCCCGGCAGTCGACGCGCCGCGGCGCGCACCGCCCGGCCGACACGTCGCGGCAGATCGGTGGGCCCGTCGCCGCGGCCATCGTCGTCAACCGCGAGCGTCGGCCGCGCCGCGTCGAGGCGAAGCACACGGCGTGCGCCGCGGTAGCCCGACACCGCCAGCGCGACGCGCGTCACGACCAGCCACAGCGCCGCGCGCGTCGCGAGTCGACGGTCGTCGGGTGACGCCGCGACCCACGCGCCCAACGTTGATCGCCGGGGCGCGGTGTCGGTCGCTTCCGTTGAGGTCACTTGATCCATCCGCGTAACTGGTAATACAGATAACCACCGTACTCGTGCAGCGCCCGCTGCGTCGACTGCAGTGCGCCGGCGCTGGGGACGACGCCGCTCAGAAACGTCCTCCGGTTCGGTGCGTGCACGTACTCGAAGTCGGTCGGCACGGGCGTGGCGTCGATGCCGGCGGCGCGGAACGTCGCCAGCGCCCGCCGCATGTGCAGCGCCGAGGTCACCAGCAGCACGCCTTCGATGCGCTGCGACCTGATCATGTCGGCGATGAACGCGGCGTTTTCGTGCGTGTTCATGCTGCCGGTCTCGAGGACCATGGCCGAGTTGGGCACGCCCCACTCGCCGAGCAGCTCCGCCATCGGGCTGCTGGTCGAATCGCAGAGGATCAGCCGCGGGGCCTTGCCGGCGTGGTACAGTCGGGCCGCGTGCGCCAGGCGATCGCTCGCCGAGCCCAGGTCCGGGTGCAGCCGCGGCGGGTACGCGGCGCTCACGCCGCCGCCGAGCACGACGATCACGTCCGCGTGCAGCGTGTCGGCGACCGGGATCGGCGGGTACCGCGACTCCAGCGATTCAAAGAGTGCGCCGGCCACGTAGGGGCTCGCGGCAACGAACAACAGCAGCGGCGCGACGATCAACAGCGCAAGCCCCGTGCGGCGTGCGCCGACCCAACGCAGCATCACGCCGAGCGTCGCCAACGCGAAGCACCAGCCGAGCGGATCCATCGGCGTCGTCAACGCGAGCGCGCCGGACGCGCACAGGCCGAGCGTGACCGCAGCGACGATCGTGATGCGTCGTCGCGGCGGTCGAGACGCGGGCGGGTGCGGCTCGCTCGCTGCGTGTTGCACGGGCTCGTGTTCCGCGTCGGGCGTGGATGCCGAAGCGTCGATCGTCGTCGGCGTGGACGGGCCTTCAACGGCTGTCGGGTTGGTGTCCGTTGTCTGCATGTCAGGCGGCCTCGCCCGGCTTGCCGGTATGGGTCGCCGCGCCGGCCGTCGTGTCAGTGTTGTCATCGTACGTCGCCTCGCCCGGCGACCGGTCGAGGTCCCTCAGGCGCCGCGCCATCGCGCGGAGCACCCGGCCGACCGCGATGCGGCACTCGAGCTGATACTCGCGCTCGACCGTGTCGCAGGGCACGAGCGTACGCACCGCGAAACCCGACGCGGCGTCACGGTAGACGTCGTGATGCCAACCGGCGTGCCGCGCGCCGAGTCGAGCGGTCGCGTTGTCGAACGACATGACGATGCGTCGACGCGGAGCGGGGCGCGCCGCGCCGTTGTCTGCGTCGCCGGGCGGCAGAAGGATCGTGAAACGGGCCACCCCGTAGAGCTTGCCGACGCGTTGCAACACGCTGAACGCGCCGTCGAGGTCGCCCGCCAGCTCCATGTCGACGCACGCCAGGCGTGACTGGTAACGCACGGCGCGGAAGCGCGGGCTCCAGCGCCGCAGCTTGCGCACGGACAGGTGGCTCGGATATCCCAGCACGCGTGACCCGATGAACACGAACGCACCGACGAGGATCAGGCCGAGCGTCGACAGGTACGCCGAGCCCGCCGCGATGCACACGCCGAGGTAGCACAGCATCATCGTGAACACCGCGAGCACGATGGTGATCTGGCTGTGCTTCATGCCGCGCTCGAGCATGCGGTGGTGGATGTGCCCCTGGTCGCCGGAGAGGATCGACTTGCCGCTGAGCCAGCGACGCAGCATGACCAGCAGCGTGTCGAGGATCGGATAGCCGAGCAGCAGCACGGGGATCAGCATCGAGCCCGCGACCGCCCCCTTCGCGCTGACGCCGAGCGAGAGGACGGCCAGCGACGAGCCGGCGAACAGCGAGCCGGCGTCACCGAGAAACACCTTCGCCGGCGCAAAGTTGCTGCGGAGCACGCCGAACGATGACCCGGTGAGCGCCGCCGCCATCGCCGCCGCGCCGGTGTTGCCCTGCTGATACGCGATGAAACCGATCGCCGCGGAGATCAACGCCGTGGTCGTCAGCGCCAGGCCGTCGACGCCGTCGATCAGGTTCATCGCGTTGGTGACGCCGACGATCCACATCACGGTGATCGGCGCGGCGAGCCAGCCGAGGTGGATCATCGGCAGGTCCAGCAGCGTGATACGATCGAAGCCCAGCCCCGCGGCGAGCACGCCCGCGGCGACCAGCAGCTGCACCGCGAGCTTCAGCTTCGGAGTCAGGTCACGCAGGTCGTCGATCGCGCCGAGAATGAACATCACGAGGCCCGCGGCGATCAGAGCGCCGAGCAGTTCGGGCCGGTGCTCGAGCATTCGGCGCGTCGACTCGCTGAAGAGCGCCATCACGCCGATGGCGCCCCAGACGCCGATCGCCAGCGGATAGCCGCCGGCGCGCGGCACGACGCGGCTGCCGCCGGCGCGATGCCTGGAGGGTCGATCGACGAGCCCGACACGCAGCGCCGTTCGCGCCGCGAGCGGCGTGAGGACCAGCGAAAGCGACAGCGCCGCGATAAACGTGATGGAGATGACGATCAGCATGACTTGGGATCGTTTGACGCGGCCACGTCGGCGCGCGTCGCGTCGGCAGCGGCAAGCGGCGGCGAGACAGGTGCGGCGTCGCCGACGCCGATCGCGAGCAAGGTGAAGCCCGCCGCGATGAACGCGCCCGGGTCAAGGCAGCGGCGTGCGTCAAAGAGCACGCGCCCGGCCATGTGTTCGGTGAACACCGCGGGTGTCAATCGGCGATATTCGGCGTGATCGGTGCAGACCACCGCCGCCGCCGCGCCCTGCAGCGCCGCGGTCAGGTCGCGTGTGATCGGCTCGTCGCCGGGGTGCTGGCGACGGGCGCGCGGGTCGTGCAGTCTTGTGTCGAACCCGGCTTCGCGTGCGACCGCTGCGAGCGCCGCGCCGGGACTCGATCGGCTGTCGTCGATGTCCGCCTTGTACGCCGCGCCGAGGATCGCGATCGTGTCGCCGGGCCGAACGGCGCCGATCGCGACGAGTCGGTCGAGCACGCGCCGCGGCTGCGTGTCGTTGATCGTGCGCGCCTCGGTGATCAGCTGCGCGTGACGCGGGAACCCGTCAACCAGGAACCACGGATCGACCGGGATGCAGTGCCCACCCACGCCGGGCCCGGGCTGGTGCACGTTGACGCGCGGGTGGCGGTTCGCCAATTCGATCACGCGCCAAACGTCGACGCCGGCGTCCTCGGCGATCCGCGCCAGCGTGTTGGCCAACGCGATGTTGACGTCGCGGAACGTGTTCTCCGTCAGCTTGACCATCTCGGCCGTCAGGTCGTCGGTGGTCGTGATCTCGCCCTGGCAGAACCGAGCGTACATGTCGCGGGCGCGCCTGGCGCAACGCTCGGTGACCCCGCCGATGACCCGGTGGTTGTTGATCAGCTCGGCGACCGTGTTGCCCGGCAGCACCCGCTCGGGGCAGTAGCAAAGGTGCACGTCGACGCCCGGCGCCAGACCCGCGTCACGCAGCGCCCCGCCGACCACGTTGCGTGTCGTGCCGATCGGTGACGTCGACTCGAGGATGACGAGATTGCCCGGGCGAACGAGCGGCGCGATCGCACGGGCCGCGGCCTCCACCATGCTCAGGTCGGCGTGTTGATCGCCGGTCACCGGCGTCGGCACGCAGATCACGAACACCTCCGCCTCGACGGGCTCGATCGACGCCCGCAGGTTGCCGCTCTTGCGCGCCGCCGACACCAGCGTGCCCAGCCCCGCCTCGTCCATCACCACCTCGTCGCGCTCGATCGCGTCGACCCGCTCCGCGTTGACGTCGACGCCGACCACATGCAACCCCGCCGTCGCCATCAGCGACGCCGTCGGCAGCCCCACATACCCGAGCCCGATCACACACGCGTCAGTCACCGGACACCACCTGTCGTGTCGAAGGTTTCATTGATTTGTCCATGTCGGTGTCCGATGTCGCGTCCGCCTCGGGCCTCGGGTCGACGAGCGATCGCAGCAGCTCGATGTACTGCGTCGCCTGTGCCGGACGCGTGTAACGCTCGGTGGCGCACGCGCGCCCCGCCGCGCCCATGCGCTCGAGGCCCGGCGCGTCGTCGACGCACCGGGCGATCGTCCCCGCGAGCGCCGCCGCGTCGTTCGGTTCGACAAACAGGCCCGCGCCCGCGGATTCCACCAGCCGCCGCGCGTCGCCGTCCACGTTGATCAGCACCGGTCGGGCCATCGCCATGTACTCGAACAGCTTCGACGGCAGCACGTGCCGGAACAGCTCAGCGTCGCGCAGGCACACCAGGCCGACGTCACACGCGGCGTAATACGCGGGGATGCGCTGCTTGGGCTGCAGATCGACGAAGCACACGTTGTTGAGGCCGCGCTCGGCGGCGCATTGCTTGAGCCGCGCCTTGTCCGCGCCCTCGCCCACGAGCGCGAGCACGATGTCGGCCCGCCGGTCGCGAAGTTGCGCCGCGGCGTCGAGCACCGTCTCCAACCCGTGCGCCATGCCGATCGTGCCGATGTACATCGCCACACGCTTGTCGCCCCACCCCATCGCGCGGCGGACGTCGTTGTCGCGATCGCCCGGCGTGAACAGCTCGGGGTCGACGCCGTTGGGGATCACACGCACCTTGTCGGCGGGCACGCCGTACAGCTCACCGAGCTGTCGCCGGTAGCCGTCGCCGACGGTCACGATCGCATCGCTGCGTCGGTAGAGGAACGCCGCGACGCGCTTGAGACCGCGGATCACTGCGTTGTCGCGCATCGCGTCGACCGCGAGGATCGACTCCGGCCAGAGGTCGCGCACCTCGAAGACGAACGGCACGCCGAACCGCTTGGCCAGCGCCCATCCCGCCACGCCGGTCAGCAGCTGCGGTGACGTCGCGATCACCACGTCCGGCCGGGCCGCACGCGCCGCGCCGATCACGCCCGCCGATGTCATGAAGCTCGCGTACGACATCATGCGCCGCACCACGCCCTCGTTCGGCGTGGCGTACACGTACGTCCGCACGACGTCGATGTCGTCGACACGCTCCCGCCGTGTCAGAGTCCAGCGATCCGCCTTCGCCTTGACGCCCGTCGGATGATGCGCGAACGCCGTGAGCACCGTCACGTCGTGCCCCTGGCGCACCCACTGCCGCGACAGGTCGTACACGCGCGCCGCCGGCGCACACACCTCGGGGGGAAAATACTGTGAAACGTAGAGGATCCGCATCAATCTGCCTTGATCGTCACCGTGACCTCGACGGGTAGATGCCCGTGGCACCGCCACGTCAGCCGTGTCGCGTCGAGTTCCTCGCCGAACCGCGGGTGATACGCCGCGTCGCTCGTCGAGAGTGCGATACCTTCGGGTCCGTCGACGTGAATCGTCACCCGCGCGCCATCGGCGTGCCGCAACGCCCAGCCGCGTTCGCCCGGCTCGGCGGACCACGCCGGGTCGATCAACAGTCCGCCGGTGACCGCGTGCAATCCGTCACCGTCGACGCGATCGACCAGTCGCACCACCCGTTCGCCGTCGCCACCGATCGCACCGACCCTCAATGTCCGCGTGTGCATCGGCCGGCCCGGCAGGCGACGATAACCGTCATGCGTCGCCGTGGCCGTGACGCCCGAGGCGCCAAGGTCGCAGCGCGTCACCGTCGTCGTCGCACGTCGGCCGACACGGAACACGCTCCACACCTCACTGGAGTCCGCGTCGTTGAGGCATACCGTGTTGTGCGCCGCGGTCGAGCGGTCGTAGCGCCGCCGCGCGTCGTCGTCGTAAGCGAACGCGCCGGGATCGACGATCAACCGATGCCCGCGGCACGACGCCTCGATCGTCAGCGCATCGGCGTGCCCGTGACCCGGCTGACAGTCGGCGGCGATCGGGCCGACGTCGAAGAACACGCTCCACACGTCGTCGTGCCACGCGATGAGGCCGGTGTCTGCAAAGTAGCGCCCGCCACGCCGCGCGTCCGGTTCGACGTCGACGCCGAACAACGCGCGGCACGCGGCCAGCGCGTCGATCGGCGCTGCAGATCCATTGAGCGTGGCGTCATTGAACAGGCACACGCCGCCGTCGGGGTGCCGCGCCCACGCCAGGTATTCCGCCATGCGCCCGCACGCCTCAATGATGCGCCCACGCAACGTTTCGCTGTCGACCAGCTGCGCGAGCACGAACAGATCCTTCAACACGTGCACGTGATACATCGCGCTGCGTTCGTAGTGACCGCCGTCCGGCAATACCTGCTCGTTGAGCTGCGCCGAGACGATCGTCTCGGCCGTACGCAGCCACCGCTTCGGCGCGTCGCCCTTGAACCACCGCCCCGCCCAGGCCAGTCCCACCGCGTCGCGCAGCACGTGATTGCCCAGCAGGTCCCACTCGACGCGCTCGTGCAGATACGCCGCCTGCGTCCAGGCGCTGCGGAGGAACCGATCCTCGAACGCGCCCCAGTCAGCCCGACCCGGCGCACCGAGCCGGTGATACAGCCGCGCCCACCAACCCAGGCGCGTCGCGACCGCGTACGCGTTCCACGCCAGCTCACGCGCCGCCGTGTCTTCGACGCGGCACCGCGCGATCCAGTCGTCGACGTAATGCACGAGCAGCTTCGCTGCGCGCTCCCGCACGCTCGCGTCGCACGCGTCGTGGTCGCCGGCCGCGACCGCCGCCAGCCCCATCGCCCACGCCTGGTAGTGCAGCGTAACGGTCCACAGCCGATCGCGGGCGCGCGTGCCCAGCCGCCAGTCCGGCGTGTCGCGGCCGGTGTCGACCGCCTGACCGAGATGATCGAACACGCCGCGCTCGAGTTGATCGACGAGCGTGCCGCCGCGCGGCCCGGGCACGTGGCCCACGTCGGCGAGCCGCGGCAGGTCATCGCGCACCTCGATCAGCGCGGGCACGTCGATCGTCGGCGCACCCAGGCGACGCTGCGCGCGACGCACCACGCGCCACCACAGCTGCGAAGGCCGCAGGCGCACCGCGGTGCGCAGCAGTTGGCCGAGGCTCACCGCGTTCCTCGCTGTTGGGGCTTGAGGCTCATCCGGCGGTCGCCACACATGGGTTGCCGTCCGTGTCATGTCAGTTCAACAGGCTCGCCGCTGCGCAGGCTCGTCACGGCGTGAATGGAAGCGAGCGTCACCGCACGCAGGTCGGACCACGCGATCGGCGCCACGCCCGTAGTCCGCACCGCCTCAACGAACGCGGCCACGCACGCGGCGTGACCCTTATCCGTCGCCACCTTGTGCGTGCGCGTCCGGGCATCGACGCAACTCGTGACGCTTTTGAAGTCGTCGATCACCGCCACCCGACCCCCGCCGATCACTTCGACGCGCTCCTTGCCGAACGCGCGATCGCCCCCGGCCAGGTACGCGATGTTCGACACCGATCCGTTCGCGTGCCGCAGCGTGATGAAGCACTGGTCGTCGGTCACCGTCGGCGCGTTCGGCCCGCCGACCGATTCCGCGTAGACGCGCACCGGCGGCGCGCCGACGAGGTGTGTCGCCAGGTCGATCGCGTGGCACGCCTCGCCGATGATCCGCCCGCCGCCCTCGACCTCGTCCTGCGTCCAGTGCTGCGGGTCGATCGGCCCGGCGTTCATGCGGATCGACACCGTCAGCGGAGCCGACACGCCGTCGAACACCGCGCGTATCGCGTCGGTCGCCGGGGCGAATCGCCGGTTGAACCCAACGGTGAGCAGTGGCCGCGCGGCGCCCGTGTCGATCAACGCCTGCTCGATCGTGTCGAGTTCCGCGTCGGTCAGGCAGAGCGGCTTTTCGACGAAGACGTGACGCCCGGCCCGGATCGCCGCGACGACCTGCTCCGCGTGCTGCCCGTGCCGCGTAAGGATCATGACCGTGTTGACGTTGGCGTCATTGATCACCGCGTGGGCGTCGCTCGCCACGGCGCGGAAGCCGTACTGCTCGCCGAGTTGCGTCGCGTTGGCGCCGTGCGCCGAGCTGATCGTCACGAGGTCGACGCCCTGCTGCGCCCGCAGCGCCGGCAGCATGACCGACCGCGCGTACGCGCCCGCGCCGATCACGCCGATGCGTACCTTCGCGTTGGTCGGTGCGGCGTTGAGCTCGACGCGACGCCGCAGCGTGTCGGCCGTCACGCTCGGGTACGTCAGCACAACGCCGAGCGTCGGCTCGCCGCCGCGCTCGATCAGGGCGTACGCCTCTTCCGCGTGCTCGATCGCGAAGCGGTGCGTGATCAGCGGCGCAACATCGAGCCGGCCGCCGGCCATCATGTCGATCACCGCCTGCATGTTGCGCTGCTCGGTCCACCGCACGTACGCTGCGGGATAGTCGTGTCCGCGTTGCTCGTACTCGGCGTCGTACCGGCCGGGCCCGTACGAACACGACACGACGAACTCCGCCTCCTTGTGATAGAGCGCGCGGCGATCGAACGCGATGTCCGCGACGCCGACGAGCACCACGCGGCCCTTCTTGCGGACTGCCTCCACCGCGAGGTCGATCGGCTGGCTGTCACGCGTCGACGCCGTGATGATGACCGCGTCGGCGCCGAGGCCGTTGGTTAGCTGCGTGACGCGCGCGGCGTCGACCGACGTGTCGGCGGCGTCGGCGCCCATGTGACGCGCGAGGTCACACCGCGTGGCGTCGAGGTCGGTCGCGACGACCCGACACCCCGCCGCGTGCAACATCGCTACCGTCAGCTGCCCCACGAGGCCGAGGCCGACGACGAACACCGTCTCGCCAAGCACCGCACGTGAGAGCCGCACGCCGTGCATCGCGATCGCGCCGAGCGTGGCGAACGCCGCGTGCTCCAGCACCACGCCGTTTGGCACGCGTGCGCACAGGTTTTCGGGCACGGCGACAACGCCCGCGTGCGCCCCGTTCGACGCGACGCGATCGCCCGGCTTGTATGCCTGCACGCCCGGCCCGACCTCCAGCACGACGCCGGCCGACGCGTACCCCATCGTCATCGGCTCGTCGAGCCGCGCACGCACCGCACGCACCGTCGCGCCCAGCCCGTCGCTGCGCAGCTTCTGCAAGACGCGCCGCACGTGATCCGGCCGATCGACCGCCTTGCCGATCAACGACTTGCGCGCCAGCTCGATCGCAGCCTTCTCCGTCCCGGCCGAGATCACGCTCGCCGCGTTGGCGATCAGCACCTCGCCGCGCAACGCCACCGGGTCCGGCGTCTGCCGCACGCTCAGCTCACCGCTGCGGATGTTTTGAATGACCTGATGCATCAGGCGTCCTTTTCGATAATCCAGTACGACATGCGGCCGCGACCGAGCACGCGGCGCCAGCCCCGCGGCCCGCTCGTCCACAGCCGCGCCCCGCGGATCGGCGCCAACATCGCCACCGCCGTGGCCCACCGGAACGTGTGCGGGTGTGCGAGGTGGTGCCATTCGTTCGGTTTAAGGCGCTTCTTGACCGCCCACTTGATCTGCCCCAGCAACGACAGCGTGCTAACCGAGAACACGAGCACGCCACCCGGCCTGAGCACGCGGTTGATCTCGCGAATAATCGCGTGCGGGTCGCGCGCGTGGTCGACGACGTTGACGCTGCACACCAGGTCGTACGACGCGTCCTCCGCAGGGATCGACTCACCCGGCGACTCGATGTACTTCACACGCGCGCGCACTTGCTCGACGTAACCCGCGAGCGCGGGATCATCGGGCGTCAGGTCGAGCCGCGGCAACGGGTCGAGGCCGTCGATCGCGTCGATCCGATCCGCCAAGTGCACAGCGGCAAACCCTAACCCGTAGCACCCGACGCCAACCTCGAGGCAACGTTCGTATCGACGGTCTGGCCGCAGGCGCCGCAGGTGATCTGCGGGGTCGGAGTGCTCGACCAATTCGTACAGGATCCGCCGGACGTTGCTGACGTCTTTGACCCAGTTCGACAGCTCGCACTCCTGAGCGCGATCGAACACCTGGCTCGTGTGGGTGGTTGTGGTCATGCCGGCTTCGTCGCCCGGGCGTAGAGGCAGTACGGCACGGCGGGCGACGCGGCGTCGATGTGTTGTACGGGCCAGGTCGCCATGTAAAGCAGCACGCCCGCGGGTACGCCGAGGCGTTGCTGCGTGGCGGTGATCGCGCGGTTGATGCGCTGTCGCATCGGGCCGCCGAGGCCGGCGATCTCGTCGACACGGAAGCCGAGCGGTTCGAGCAACGCGCGGAACGTCGCGTCGGTGTAGCCGCTGCGGACGTGCCCGCCGGCCTCGTCGGTGTCGAGGTCGTGGGCGCGGTTGTCGGGGTGATCGGCGTTGGGGCTCGTCACGTGAAGCACGCCGCCGGGCTTGAGCGCGTCGTAGAACGAGCGGCACACCGCCGCGTCGTCGGCGATGTGTTCTAGCACCTCGGTGCAGATGATCTCGTCGAACGGACCGGCCTCGAGCTGACCTAAGTTGTACAGATTCATTAGGCGAAACGACAGGCGGCCGTCGTCAATGCCGAGCGCCTCGTTGAACAGGCGGCGGTTGCGATCGACCTCGCCCCGCTTGATCGAGATGCCGATCACGCGGCTGCCGCGCAGGTACGCCTGGTACGCGAGCATGCCGTTGCCGCACCCGGCGTCAAGCACGGTGCGCGGCGCGCCGTTGGCCGTGCCGAAGCGCCGCGGCAGCTCGCGCCACCGCAGCCGGGCGTGCAGGTTGATGCCCGGGAACAGCCACCACTTGATGCGTTCTCGGAGGTTCATGGGGTCAGGGTCGATCCGTCGGCTGACGCGGGAGCCGCCGGGGTTGCCGCGTTCGTCTTGCCGGCTGACGATTCGTCCGTCCGTCCCACGGACGTCGACGTGTCCGCCGCCAACGCTTTTGCTTCGTCGAGCTTGACGTTGATGTTCAGTTCGTGCGCGAGGCGAAGCTGGCAGAACCGCAGGCCCGCGCGACCGTCAAGAAACCCGCGCCGCCACACGTAGAGATATACGAACCGCAGCCACGGCCTGAAGGGCGCACGGGCGCCGATGCGCTTCATACACCGCCGCCGCACCACCGCGTCGCCGCTGAACAGGTCGCCGAGCGCCAGCGGCTCACGGCGCAACCGGTTGATCAGCTCAACCTCCGCCGTCGAGTACACGTTGTGCCGCGCGACCCAGTCCGACACGCCCTTGCTGAACCCGTAGTGATCGTACGGCTCGCGGATGTACGCGAGCGGGCCATCCGTCACCTCGCGCTGCCCGTGGCCCTCGCGCCGATATCGCACCTCGCCTCGCTTGAGCAGACGGAGCTGCCACGACGGATACAGCGTGCATCGCTTGATCCACCGATCCAGGAAGAAGTTGCGATAGCAGAGGTAGTAGCCGACGTGCTCGCCGGGCGACGCGACCGCGTCGCGCACCGCGTGCTCGAACGCGGAGTTGCTGCGCTCGTCGGCGTCGACGAACAGGATCCACGCGTGGCGCGGGGCCGTCTGATCCAACGCCCAGTTGCGCTGCTGGCCGAAGTCTTCGAACGGATTCTCGTAGACGCGCACGTCGGGCCGCGCGTCGCGCGCCGCAGCGATCGTGCCGTCGTCACTGCCCGAGTCCACGATCACCACGTCGTCCACCCACGCCAGGCTGCGCAGGCACGGCCCGATGTTGATCGCCTCGTTCTTCGTCAGAACGATGGCGGTGATCGGCGCTCTGTCGGCGGTCGTGTTCATCGTTGCACACACGCGGGCGGGTCGCCGCCGCCCACCATCCATCGGTACACACCCGAAAGCTCGGCGGCGACGGCGTCCCACGTGTACGCGCCATCGACGAGGTCGCGGCCGCGCTGCCCCATCGCGCGACGGTCTTCGTCGCTCATCGCCAGCAGCGCGCGCAGCCCGCGTTCCGTGTCGTCGATCGTGGGTTCGACACACACACCGGCGTCCGCCTCGACGACCTGTGAGAAGTTGCAGCCCGGCGTGATGAGCACGGGCAGTCGTGCGGCGAGCGCTTCCAGAATCGCCATCGCGAAGCCCTCGGAGAACGAGGGCAATACGAACGCGTCGGCGCTCGCGAGGATGTTGACCTTGTCCTCGCCGACACGCGAGCCGGCGAACACGACGCGGTCGTCCGTGCCAAGGTCGCGTGCCATCGCGCGCGAGGTCGCGCCGTAGCCGTCGTCCGGGCCAACGATCAGCAGCGCCCAGTCGTCGTGATCCCGCGCGACGCGCGCCCACGCGGGCAGCAGGTGACCGAGGCCCTTCTTTTCGTGCAGACGCGACAGGAACAGCGCGACGCGTCGGCCTCGCAGCCGGGGGAACGCCGCGTCGATCGCCGCGCGATCCGCGACGGCCTTGTCGAACGGTCGCGTGTCGACGCCGTTGGGGATCACCGCGATCGGGTTGGTGAGGCCGTAGTCGCGAATCGATCGCACCTCGGTGTCGCTGTTGACGTGGATGCAGGCGGCGCGGCGCAGGTCACGATTCTGAAACCACCAGCCCGCGACACGCTTCTTCCATCGCGATCGACGCAACGCCCACGGCTCGAGGAACCCGTGCGCGGTGTACATCACGGTCTTGCCGAGACGATGTGCGATCGACGTGGCGTAGTGATTCGGCAGCATCCACACGCTGTGGTTGTGCACGACGTCGACCGCGGGCAGGTCGGCCTCGAGGCGACGGCGCAACGCCGGGGACTGGGCCAGGCGCATCCGCCATCGGCCCGGTTCGGCGATGCATCGGCTGGGCGCGACGATCAGGTGATCGGTGAACGGTCGGCCGGGGCAACGCGCCGTGTAGAGTGACACAGGCGACCCGGCGCGGCCCATAGCGTTGGCCAGCTCACACGCGATCCGGCCGACACCGCTGGACTCGGTCTCCAGCCCGCCGACGACGAACGCGATCTTCAGCGCCGCGGTGTCGGCGCGCGCCGATGAGATCGACACGCCCGGGCGTGCGATCTGCGGCGACATGATGTTCAGCGCGTCAGACATGTTCGTGTCAGGATGCGGCGACCACCGGGCCCGCGGGCGCGCCCTCCAGCGCAAACGCTTCGACCAATCCCTCAGCGAAACGTTGTGGGCTGAAGTCGGCGATGATGCGGCGCGAGGCCTGCCCCATCGCGTCGCGCTCGTCGGCGGACATCGCGACAAGCCGCTTCATCGCCGCGGCCATCGCGTTGACGTCGTCCGGGTCAAACGTCAGACCGTTGACGCCGTTGCGCACCAGGTCGCGTGCGCACCCGCATCGATTCGACACGAGCACCGGCAGCCCGGCCGCCATGGCTTCGTTGACGACCAGGCCCCACGCCTCGCGCGTCGCGGCGTGGATGAAGCCGCCGGCGTGCGCGTAGTAGCGGGCGAGATCCGGTGACTGGCGAAATCCGACGAGCGATACCCCTTCGGTTGTGCTGGCCGCACGTTCGATCATCGCGCGGTCCTCACCGTCGCCGCAGATCACCAGCGGCCACGCTCCGGCCCCGGCGTCTGCGACGTAGCGGGCGTGCGCCTCGATCAGGCGAACAAAGTTCTTGCGTTCGTCGATGAGCCGACCGCACGCCAGGAAGTACGCCTCCGCAGGCACGTCGCACGGACGATCGCCCGAGCGGCGCGCCTCGTCGGCGCGGCGCTCGAAGAACGCGTTGTCCACCGCGGCGTAAGTCGTGCTGATCCGTTCGGCCGGAAAGCCGAGACCGACCAGGTACTCTGTGGCCGCCGCGCCGGACACGAGCGCCGCGTCGTATCGCCCCATCCACAATCGCAGCAGCGCCCGTCGCCACCATCGCCGGGCACGATCATTCGCCGTGGTCTCGCTCATCAACACGACGCGAGCGCCGTGCCGACGCGCCCAGCGCACCGCTTCGCGCATCTCCGGCCGGTCATAACCCGCGACGGCGATGCACCGCGGCCGCAGTCGGTCGAGATGCTCGCGCATCCGCTTAACGAGATCGATCGCCGCGGCGCCACGATCGGCGAGTCGACCGCCGGGCCAGAGCGTGTGAATCGTCACCTCGGCGGCGGCGCGATCGACGACCCAGTCGCGTGTCTGCTCCGCGTCACACAACTCGATGATCTCGAGCCGGTGGCCGGCGTCGGCGCAGGCCTCCGCCGCGGCGGCGGCGCGCGCGAGGTGATACGGGCCGACGCTGCGCCAGATCAGAACGGTCAACGCGTTGTTCGGGGTCGAGGCGTTCATGTCACGAGGCGGCGTGGGGCGCGGTCGGCTCCGGCCGGGTTGCTGCGGGCGGCTCGATGGCCGCGATGAGTCGTTTCCCGTAATCGTCAAGCGTCAGCGTCGCGACGTGTCGGCGCGCCGCGGCGCCCATGCGCTGCCGCGCGTCGAGGTCGCCGGCGAGAAACTCGAGACGCGCGACGATCGCGTCAACGTCGCGCGGCGGCACGACGCAGCCGTCAACGCCGTCGCGCACGACGCTGCCGGCGTTCGGCGTGCACACAACCGGCAGCCCGGCGTGCATCGCTTCGTAGGTGGACGCCGCGGAACCCTCACACAGCGAGGGAAGCAGCAGCACGTCGGCCCAGGCGTAGTGGCGCGTCACTTCGGATCGTGGCACCGCGCCGACCAGCTCGACGTGGCCGTTCAGGTCTTTGACCACCGCGTCGCCCGCGGCCACATCGCCAACCATCCGAAACGTGGCGACGCCGGCGAGTCGCTGCGCAGCGCGAAGCACGTACGGCGACCCCTTGCGGAGGCCGACCTCGCCAACGGTCAGCACGCGGAGCGGGCCGGCGTGCGCGTCGTGCGCGACCGGCGACGTGTCGGGTGTTTCGGCCTGGAGGCCGTAGGGCGCCACCACGCATCGCTCGCTGTCGACGCCACAGGTCACCAGCGTGTCGCGCACAAACTCGGACCCACACACGATGCGATCCGCCGCAACCCATTCCCTTTCTTCGCGGCGGCAATACGCGTCCAGATGCGGATCCTCCTCGTCGATTGTGTCCCACCCGGGCCAGGCGGCGTGCTCGTCACGCATCAGCTCACGCTCGTATCGCCGCGGCGCGATGGTCTGATCGAGCACCGCCACACGACCTTCGGCGCGCGCGGCGTGCAGGACCTCGAGCCCCGCGCTGTTAAAGACGTAGACCCCCTCCGCGTCGCCGAGTCCGTGATCGACCACCAACTGCCCGAACGTCTGCCCCGCCCACAGCCACGCGTCGGTGCGTTCGGCGGCGCTGGTCGCGGCGGCCTTGCGGCGGGCGTACTGCCATCCGAACGACGTGAAAGCGTGGATCATCTGCGTCGGGACGCCTGCGGCCCGGCGCTCGGCGAGGCGCCGCACCGCCCCCGGCGCGATGTCGCGCGGCACGGCGCTGAGCAGTCGCGGCCAACCCTTGTTGCCACAGATATCGGTATAAAGCGCGGCGAGCCGCCCCGCCGTTTGCAGTGCGCGCGGCACCGCGTAATGCCGTCGCGCGCCGAGTTGAGCAACGAGAAAATCCCTCATCGTGGCTGGACCCTCGGCGGGTTCGAGGAAGGGCCGGCGTCCGGCGGGGTTTGCTCAAAAGCAAGCGACTCCTCCGGCCCCAGGACGTGCAACTGCCTGCGACGCCGCAGCGGCTCAACCGCCCAGCGCCACATGACCCACGTCGGCACACAGATCAACAGCGCGCGATACAGCCAGGCCCCCACGCTTTGCGCCACGAGATACACGCTCAGCGCCAACAGGATCACGTAGACGAACAGCCAGAAGCCGCCCTCGAGCGAGGCCCGTCGCCACACGTACGAATAGACCCGCCCGATGAAATAGCAGAGTATCGCTCCGAACCACCACAATTCGATGTATGCGTCCGCGACGAACCCGCCCGCCGATCCGGACAGCGGCACAAATCCGACCGCCCCCTGCCACTCGTTCATCGAGTACCCACCCGTGCCGGGCTCGGCTTCCATCCAGTCCACACCCAGGTCTTCGTACTTCGTCGGCCAGATCTGCCGGGGGATCGGCCGCACGAACAGCAGCACCCCCAACCGCTTGCCCCAGTAGTAGCGCTCCGCGTAGTCGGCGGTGAGAATCAACGACCCGCCGTACACATACTCGTTGCCGATGTTCGCCGAACGCTGTGTCGCCTCGTGAATCCACTCGTCGGTATCGACGTCCAGGTCCGAGCCGATGTAAAGCTCGTGACGGTTCGTCGCGAGAAACACCAGAACGAGCCCGACCACGCCGATACCCCCGAATACCGTACGGATATCCGGCTTCTTCTTCCTGATGATGAAGAAGCACGCCGCGAGTGTGCACAACACAAGAAACGCGGGCCCGCGCCGACCACCCAGCGTGGCCATCATCAACTGCGGCCACGCCATGACCAACAGCGTTACAACGACCGTCATATCGATCCGTCTCCCCTGCATCGCGATCGCCGCGAGGATCATCGCGGGATAGGCGAGCATCGGCAGCTCCGAGATGTAGCCACTTGACGCGCCCAGGTAGGGCTTTGGGCGCGAGAAGACATGGACGAATCCGCCGCGGAGTTCAACCTTGTAGATGAACACGCCGAACGCCACCACCGCAAAGAACCATGCCAGGCGAAGGATGACGCTCCGCGTTTTGGCGGTCAACTGACGGCCAATGTCCAGCCGCGAGATGTCGCGACCCGCCATAGCGCGCACGCCGTTGAGGCAACCCATGCAGAGCGCCGATACGAAGATCAGGATCAACCACTGCACGTGCTCCAAACGCTCCAACGCGTCCGGGAACAGCGACCCCAGGCTGCCTTCGCGCCAGAATGTCAGCGGGGTGTAGGCGTAGAGGTACAGCAGCAGCGGCCCGATCACGACCATGGGCGCCATCGCGTCGCGCGTGATGCGGTACGCTCGCCACATGGCGATCAGCACCACGAGCCCCGTCGAAATGATCAGTATCGGCAACACTTTGAGTTTCTTGCTGATTGAGTCTAAGTGCTGTCAAGCAATCTACATGTTCCGCGCCACGGTCGAAATATCAGAGAGTTGATTGTGGCGTGCTGGTCGGGATGACTGAGGGTCGCAAACGTCCGGCGCGATGGCATGATGCAGAGGCAGTCGCCGAATTGCACTGCGAAACCTAAA
Organism: Phycisphaera sp.; assembly: GCA_016125285.1. GTDB lineage: Bacteria > Planctomycetota > Phycisphaerae > Phycisphaerales > Zrk34 > RI-212. The sequence continues at coordinate 22,025 of WGMA01000046.1, read as the reverse complement.
TGTCATTGAAGATCGGCGATCGCGATATTGCCAGATCGCACAGATGCCATCGAGCATTCCAAGCAATTTCGGGCCAACATCACGAAGTCGAAAGCCATGCAAGAATGAGCGTATAAACGTCCATGGTATATGCAAAATCATCACGGGCCACGGCTCGTACAAGAAGCTGATGAGTACAGCATTTCGTATTGCCTGACGCCACCGCATCAGGCGATTTCGGCGCTGGCTGGCCGTATGTACGATCGGTGAAGTGTCGCCGTAAATGATCCGTCCACCGGCAAGCAGAATCCGAAACGCAAGGTCCCGCTCCTCATGACCCTGCAGTAAATAGTCGGGATACCCCCCAATCGACAATATGGAATCTCGCACCATCGCGCATGATCCGCCTAGGAATGATCTCAATTCGTCCCCCGCATCTGGCGACACACATTGCGCCTCAGACGCGCTTTGGCGAAATGGCTCAACAAGCGGCAAGGCAATAACCCATGCGGAAGCATCGCTGTTGAAATGTGCGATGACTTTCGTGATCGTCTGCGTGCTTGTGAAGTAGCAATCATCATCTAGCATGATCACATAACGCCCTCGCGACACACGCAGACCCTGATTTCTAAGCAGCACCACGCCACAGGCCTGATCGGACCGATGTAGCACCGCCCCCTGTTCCGCCACAATCTCGGCGACTAACTGCGCATTAGTTGAGGCATCATCGAACACGTGAACCTCGACCGATTCACAGCATTGTTCTCGGCACGATCGAAGCGCTGCGCGCAGCTCATCGGGCCGGTCTCGCGTGGCAATGACCACCGATACCATCGGCTCGCAATCGGCACGGTGCTCAGACACTACAAAGAACCTCGTCGTAGATCGCCATCACTTGGCCACCGATATTGCGAACGTCATAATTCGCGATTGCTCGCTCACGAGCTTGCAGTCCATACGATCTGCGCATCTCGGGGGCAGACGCTAGGACCCTAACAGCTTCAGCAAGGGCCTTCGCATCTGCCGGCGGGACGACGATTCCCGTGCTTCCTTCGATGATCGCCTCACTCGCACCACCAACAGCCGTCGCGATGACAGGCAGCCCCATCGACATCGCCTCAATGATTGCGAGCGAGAAGCCCTCGGAAGTGAGTGAGGGTTGAACAAAGAAATCGAGGCTAGAGTAGAAAGGCCGCATGTCGTCGAGCAACCCGACAAAGTGAACCCGCTCCGACACATTGGCGTCTGCGGCCGCCTGCGCGAGCATACCGCGGAGTCTCCCATCTCCCGCAATGTGGAGTTCACAGTCGATCCCCATCGCTACCACGATGCCGATGGCCTCAACTAAGAGGTTGAATCCCTTTTCAGGAACAAGTCGGCCGGCGCATCCTATGCGAATTGAATTCGAATCAGCCGTTTGGTTTGACGGCGAAAACACCTCAGTATCGACAGCGTTATGCACAACGCGAAAGTCATGTTGATCCAAGTGGAAACCCTGACTTATATAGTTCGCCACTGCTTGAGATACCGCAATAAATCGCGGTCGCGTTGCCCTGAATACCAATCGCGTCAACACGCGTCGTCCGGCGGAACGAACTCGTGTCGAAACCACCCAAGGGCTCGTCCCCTGCTGATGTGAGACATGCCTAACGTCGCTACCTACCACCGCGAGACCGCCGATCACATCTGCCTCCCAGAGATGCGTATGAATAATCTTTGGTTGAAACTCACGAACAACCTGACGAAGCCGAGATACAGCGTGGCACGTGCGGCGAACACTACCGATAGCAATATTGCAATCCAACAGCAGAGGTTCACGCTCACACACGATACGTCCCGGAAATGTGTTACGATCTGAGAGCACACTGATCATCGGATCGAACTGTTTTCCAGTCGTGCGAACGATATCCAGCAAAGCACGCTCAGCACCCCCAGGCCCTAACCAAGGAATCACATGGAGAATCCGTGGACGATGCACGGAAGTTCGCCGTAGCAGTCCCTCCGACAGGGTAGTTGTCTCCCTTAGCGATTCCATATCATCAGCACACAAATACTATCTAACGAACATGCGCCCACGGCAGCATTACCTAACAAGAACATTCGCTTCAAAGTCATCACATCACAGATTCAGAACCACATTTGGCAAGGAACGAATGCTTTAAGCTTTTCAAGCAATCGTCTGAACGCTAATTCGGTCTTCTCGCGATTCAACTGCATCTCGACTCACTGGTCCGACACGCCATATCCCATAGCCCTTGTCCAGCAGCAGCCGCGCGAGGTAGTAGCCGTCCTGACCCGTGATGCCCGTGATGCTTGCGGTCTTGCTCACGTCATTGCTCCGAATCTTGGTCCGTCGGCATCGCTTCGGCGACACGCCGATAGGTCGTGGTGACGGTGGACAGGTGGGCCGCCGAGGCGAGGCGCCCCGATGCGATGTCGCGGCACCGATCCCGCCACGCCGCTCTGTCCGACCGGCACGATGCGACCAGATCCTTCAATCGCCCGTTCACCGCAGCGCCGTCGGCCGTGTCGGACAACGACACGCCGAGGTGCGCTTCGGCAACCATGTCCGAGTAATCACCGATGTTCTCGCTCATGATTACCGGCACACCCGCCGCGAGGTACTCGGCGAACTTGACCGGACAGCAGACACGATTGGCCAGGCATGCCGGTTCGAACAGTCCCGTCGTGATCAAACCAACGTCCATCGCCGCGAGGTAGCGCGGCGTCTCGTGGTGCGGCACGGTCATGACCCGGACATGGTCCGTCCCGATCCCCTGGTCGTCGAGCAACCGACGCAATTGGTCACCGTTCTGTGTCAGCGCCAGGTAATAAGCGCTGGGCTCGATGTCTCGGATCGCGTTGAAGAGTCGAACGCCCTGCTCCGCACGCTGCCGACGGTATACGCTGCCGCAGTAGCCCACGACGAATCGATCGGCCACGCCGAGCGAGCGACGCGTCGCATCACGCGCAAGCACCGCGCTGTCGTACATCGCCGGGGGCACGTGGTTCCAGACAACGTCAAGCCGGTCGCGCGGCACGCGCCACGCGTCACAAAGAAAATCCGCCATCGCACGTGAAACGCACAGCAGGTGATCTGCGCGGGTCGCAGCCTTCTGCTCACCTTCGCACATTGCCCGGATGTGACTCGCGACGTCAGCGGGAGCCGCGTCGAGATCCATGTAGCCGAATTCGTAGAGATGCTCCGCGAAGTTGATGCCGCGAACGTCATAAATCACCCGTGTGTTCGGCCGAGCGTCGCGAACGTCGCACGCAAGGTTCGTCGCCTCGGGGCCACGGCAGTGAATAATCAGCCGCTGGTCATCGGCATAGTGCTTCCGCACGTGACGACGCAGTTGTTTCGCTTCATCCCACATCGCACGATACCGACTCGGCGGCGACGGCAAGAGTGACACACGACCATCGAAGCGAGCTCGCAACGCGCCCATCGCGACGTTGATGCGACGCCGCAACTTCGGCCGGATCATATGTCCCACCGGCGTGATGACACACAGATCAATCGGCACGCCGTTCTCACGCAGTGTGATGAGTGGTCGTCCGACCATCGACTCGAACACGGGGTTAAGACTCTCACGATAGACAAGGTACAACACCGACGCGCCTCGCCAGGACGACGTCGCGGGCGTGTCGTCGGCAGTCCCCGCCGAGCTTGTTGCTCCGGCCAGACTCATGTTGTTCGCCACGCAGAACGTTTCATCATGACCAGACGCTCGGTCAGCACCGGGCCGAGTGTCTGTCGCATCAGACGGGTAAGCGGACGATACGCCTCGGGAACACCACCGTCGGGATGCAGGTCGGCCGCTTTCGCAAAGTACTCGGCCGCACGCTCGGCGCGACCCGCACGCAGCAGCGATCGCGCGTCACGCGCCAGAAACCCCGCCAGCGCACGAGCGCGATCCTCCGTGAGAGCATTACGCTCCAGGAGCATGCGGCGGGCGGACATCGCGATCTGCAGGTGCTGCTCAAGAACCCGAGTGGGATCGGCCGAGATGCTGCCGGGCGTTCGACGAACGGTGAACAATGACTCGGCCAGTCGCACGAACCGAATACCGTCGCAAGCCAGGCGCAGATGCAGGTCACGCTCTTGCGAGCACGGCAGCGATTCGTCCCAGCCGCCGATCCGCTCGAGCCACGCGCGGCGATGCAGCGGCGCCAGCGTCGGTAACACGCCGGCCAACACGAAGCGCACCGCCTCGGCGGGATCGTCCGGGCGTTGATACGCCGTCGACCCGTCGTCGCAGTCGCCGTCGCAATACACGAGTGTTTCGGGTCCTGCCGCCTCCGCCACGGCCAACTGCGTCGCGATCTTCGTCGGGTGCAACACATCGTCGGCGTCAAGAAACTGCACGAACGCGCCGCGCGCCAGTTCGACCCCGCGGTTCCGCGCCGCACAAGCGCCGCGATTCGGGCCCGTCTCCTGCCGCACTCGATCGCCGAAGGACTCGATCACACCCAGGCTTCCGTCCGTCGAGCCGTCGTCGATCACGATCACCTCAACATTCGCGTGGGTCTGCGCAAGAGCGCTGGCGATCGCATCACCCACCAACCGCTCCGCGTTGTGGCACGGGATCACAATGGATATGTCAGGCTTCATTGAACGCTCATCAACGCCTGGTCTGGATCGCCAGCATCCGCGCGGCGATGAGGCACCGCTGCAGGTACGTCGCCCGTGGGCCCGCGTACGTGCGGAGAAATCGCGGCGTACCCGAGTCACGCGACCGCCCGGTCGCGAGATCGATCCAATCCTTACCACGACCCGCGAAGTGGATCACCGCCGCATCTTCGATGTATCGCTCCATCAGGTCGCGGTCGGTGACCGGTTCGCTGTTGCCCATCAGCTTCCAATGATTCCGGCGGACCTCTTCGGGCGTGCGCTTCTTGTTGCCCGAAATCACACGCACATCGTTGCCGTCGAATATCCCGGCGTGCGGCGACGCGGCGACGATCACCGACAAGGCCGCCTGCCGTGTCCACCAGTAGTTCTTCGAGCCGAGAAAGTACCGCCGGACCAGCTCGTCCATCAGCGCCAGGTCCATCGCGTCGCGGCGGTAAAGGAAGAATCCCGGGTTGATGGTCGGCAGCATCGGTCGAACCAGCGGCAGGTACCACCGTCCACGAAAGCCCGGGATGTCTCCGCCGTTGTAGAAGAACTCCACACCGTTGTCAGGAAACGCGACCGGCTCGACGACAAACACGTCGGTGTCGATCAGCAGAATGTGATCTGCCTCCGGCGCGATCACGGCGCTGTCGATGAGATGCCGCCATGTCGGCAGGTTCGGCCGCATCTTCAACAGGCCCGGGTAGTCGCGCAGCGCGTCGATGATCCGCGGCTCGTCGATCCTCGTCACTTCAAAACCCAGGTCGCTCGCGAATCCATCGTCTTCCTCACGCAGGCCGTCACTCACGAGGTATCGGCCACCCGTTACGCCAGCGACGCGCGACCACGTATCGATGCAACGGCGCGCATACGCGCGATTGATGTGCGTCTAGCCCGCTACCGTCACCAGCGCGATCCGCCCGAGGCGTGCGTGCTCCGTGCCTGATAATCCCGGCTTGTCGGACTGAGGCGTTGCGGTCGTCACGACACCTGTCCTTTTGCCCTCAACACAATGAGACGTAACGGCAGCACAAGCCCCTTACACCAGCGTAACGGCTGACGGGGAAACTGCGTCCATTCGACCCTGTTGAAGCGGATCACGTCCTCCACGACGCCCTGTCTGCGCAGCATGCTGAGAAAGTCCGGCAGGTCGATACCGAACCAGTCGGCGCGATAGACACTTTTGGGAAGATGGTTCCGTGACCACTCCAGGATGCACACCCCATCAGGCGTCAGGCAACTGAGCCAGCGCTGGATCATCATCTCCGGGTCATACGAGTGATCCCACGAATTGGAATAGATGAAGTCCACGCCGTTGAGCCACTCGTCCTTGACGTCATGGAAGTCCCACTGGATAACGTTTTCGAACTGGGTCGCGCTGTCGGAGATCTCGGTGCCGACGATCTCAAACCCGAGCAGTTCGCGCAGGCCTTTGACTTCGAAGCCGTTCCTCACGCCGTGACACAACCCAAACTTCGGGTTGGAGACGTGCCTTCGGACGCACGCCGCGACGAGCCGCAACTCCTTCGGCGTCACCCACACGTGCGACAGTTTCTGCTTGTTGACCGTCGTCTGCGTCGCGACGTAGTTGTCGTAGGACTTGAGTGTCTTGAGCTTCATCGTCATACGTTATTCATGCGGATTCGCAATGCACGCCCGGCGATGGCGGCTTTTCAACTGCGGCTCTATGCGCCCGAAGCGGGCGGCCGCGCAGGTAGCCCAGTGCTCGATAGCATTCGAGTTCCCGCTGCAGCGCGTGACCACGTGCGAAGCGCAGTCGATGCCAGGCGCTTGCAACGATCAGGCGTGCGATCCATCGCCACGTTTTGAATACCTGCAACACCGACGATGACGCCTCTGAACTCAATGCACGGCGTGTCAGTCCAAGGCCGTACCAGCGCCGCCTCAGATAGGGCACGCTGAGCTTGTCTTCGGTGATGACGTGCTCAATCGCGCATCGCGGGTCGTAGGCGATCGTCGCGCCCGCCTCGCCGAGTCGCATACCAAACTCCGAGTCGCCGCCCGCGAGGAGGCCGGTGCCGACGCGATCGAGCGCGTTGTTGAATCCGCCGATCCGTCGCGCCACGTCACGACGCACACCGAAGTTGCACCCGGGCACCTCGGCGGAATGTGACGGGTCGAGCACCAACGCCGAATCGCCTTTGCGGCTGTATGACGAGCCGATCGAATCGATCACGCGCGGCGTCAGGTACTCCGGCACGGGCGACTCGAAAACCGGGGTGACCGGCCCGACGACGCAGTCCGCGCCAAATCGTTCGATCGCGTCGAGGTAGCCCACTAGCCAGTGCGGATCGACGTGGATGTCGTCGTCGAAGTAAACCACGTGTTCGCCGCTCGCTTCGGCGAGCCCGCGATTGCGTCCGTAGCACAGTCCCTGCTGCGTCTCGACGATGTGGCGAACCGGCCAGGGCGCCTCGGCTGCACGTTCTGCGATCACCGCGGCGGTGCCGTCCGTGCAGTTGTTGTCGATGACAAGCAGTTCGATCGACGTCACCGACGGGGGCATGTCGATCGCAAAGACGCTGTCGAGCGTCGGCCCGAGCAGGCGGGCACGGTTGTAGGTCGGGATGACGATGGTGAACGAAGCCATGGGTCTAGTGTGTGCTGTCGTCCGATGAATGGAACATTCGTCCGATGGCGAAACCCAGTTGGCGGAACGCCACCCGGAACGCCGAACGGAAGGACATCGCGGGGCGGATGAGACCGGCGTGGACGAGCGTCAGCGGGCTGGACTGGTTGACGCGGTGTTCCTCGGCGAGCGCGGGGTTCGACGTCAGCAGGTCGGCGTGGACAAACAGATAGAGGTTCTGCTGGTAGTACCACGCGACGCGTTCGTCCTGCCAGATGTGTCGGCGGATCGGATCGAGGCGGACGTAGCCGCGCGCCTCGAACAGGCGTCGCCAGAACGATGGCCACTGTTCGTTGATGTGATCGGTACCCTGCTGACCGGGGATCGCGGCGGAGAACAGCACGGCGGGAGCGAGGTCGGTCAGGCGTTTAACGAGGCCCGCGGACGCCGCGTATGGCAGGTGCTCAGCGACTTCCAGGCAAAGCGCCAGATCGAATCGCTCGCCAGGCGGCGTCCAGTCGCCCGCGAGGTCGGTCGTGATGATGCGGTCGGCGTCGATCAGTTTCTGCTCATCTTTCAACCATGCGCCTTCGAGGCCGATCGTCCGCTCGACACCCGCGGACTCGAACACGCCGAGCCATGCGCCGGGGCCGCAGCCGACGTCGATCGCCGAGGTCGGGCTCAGCAGTTCCATCACACGCGGTACGACGACCTGCGCCGACGAGAGGCCTTCGTCGGCGGCTTTCGCATAGAACGCCGCGTCGTAGGGCGTGGACGGTATGGGGGACGGGTCAGCTTTCATCGTCTGGAGTTGGCTCGACGGTCCAACTCGCGGACCAGTACACGGGACCGGCGGACTCGGGCGGAAGGGAGCCGCTGCCGTAGACATCGGCGGCGGCCACATCGAACGCGATTGCGTCGCGCACGACATCGATGTTCTTCTGTCGATCGCCGAGGTACAGGTCGATGAGGTAGCGACCCGGCATCAGCGGCAGATTCGGCACGCGACAGCAGATGACGCTGGGGGAATTCACCGGGGCGAGCGTGTAGCCGGGGATGAAGCGGTTGTTGACGCCGAAGAGCGGGGCGCCGTAGATGTCCTTGACGACGACGCCGAGCACCGGCCGCGTGAGCGTCTCGGTGGGCTTGACGGTCACGCGCACCTCGAGGTCGGCGCCCATCGGGATGGACCCGACGCCTTCGGCGTCGGCTCGGGTCACGACGACCGATCGCATCAGCGGCGCGCTGCTCGACGAACGGCCGACGTGCTCCGCCAGATCGACCGTTTGTCCCGCGCCGGACCCGACCGTGTGCAGGTACTGCCCAACAACCTCTGACGGGCTGCCCGTTGCGGTGATCGATCCGTTGTCGACAAGCACGGCCCGATCGCAGAGCCCGTGCACCGCGGTCATGTTGTGACTCACGAACAGCACGGTGCGACCGCTGCGGGCGACATCGTTCATCTTGCCGAGGCAGCGTTCCTGGAATTCCGCGTCGCCCACGGCGAGGACCTCGTCGACGATGAGGATCTCGGGTTCGAGGTGGGCGGCGACGGCGAAGGCGAGGCGGACGTACATGCCGCTGGAGTAGCGCTTGACGGGGGTGTCGATGAACCTGGACACGCCGGAGAAGTCGACGATCTGGTCGAATTTCGAGGCGATCTCACGACGGGACATGCCGAGGATGGCGCCGTTAAGGAAGATGTTTTCACGGCCGGTCAGCTCGTTGTGGAAGCCGGTGCCGACCTCGAGCAGGGAGCCGACGCGGCCGAAGATCTCGGCGCGACCGGTGGTGGGCTCGGTGATGCGGCTGAGGATCTTCAGCAGCGTGGACTTGCCGGCGCCGTTGCGACCGATGACGCCGAGCACCTCGCCGCGGCGGACGTCGAAGCTCACGTCGTTCAGCGCCCAGATCGTGTCGCGTCTTGCGTCGGTGGCGACGTCGCCGGCGCCGCGGTCGGCCGCGCGTTTGAGCCAGCGTGCGGGCGCGGTCGCGGCGTTGGCGATCGCGTCGCGCAGCGTGCGGTACCGCTCGATCTCACCGAGGCGGTATCGCTTGCCCAGGCCTTCGACTTTGATCGCGATGTCAGACATTGCTTTACGCCACGTCGGCGAAGGTGCGTTCCATGCGGCGGAAGTAGTACAGGCCGCCGACCAGCAGGACGGCGACCATCGCGGTGGAGGGGATCAGCTCGAATCCCGGCGGGTCGGAACGTCCGAGCAGCGCCCAGCGGAATCCCTCCATGACGCTGACGAGCGGGTTGAGCGCGTAGACGGTGCGGATCCACTGTGGAACGTCGCCGGTCATGACACTCTTCGTGGTGTAGATGACGGGCGAGACGTACATCAGCAGCTGCGTGAGGAACGGCAGGATGTAGCGGACGTCGCGGTAGACGACGTTGAGCGCCGAGAGCCACAGCGAGATCGACAGCGCCGCGGCGACCGCGAGCAGCACCCACAGCGGAAGGGTCAGCAGCGCCCAGCTGATCACGAAGTGGTAGTCGGTGAACAGGTGGAAGTAGCCGATGATGCCGAGCAGGACGGCGAAGGCGATGAGGAAGTCGACCATGCACGACAGCACGGGCGCGAGCGGCGTGATGAGACGCGGGAAGTAGATCTTCGTGATGAGATTGCTGGAGCCGACGACGCTGCCGCTCGACTGGCCGATGACGTTGGAAAACAGCTGCCACGGGACGAGGGCGCAGAAGGTCGACACGGCGTAGGGCACGCCCTCGATCGTCGGCTTGCCGTTCTTGCCCATCAGCAGGCCGAACAGGACGTTGAGCACGACCATCGTCATGAGCGGCACCATCACGGCCCACGCGATGCCGAGCACGGTCTGCTTGTAGCGGACTTTGATGTCGCGCCAGGCGAGGAAGACAAGCAGCTCACGGTAGCGCCAGAGTTCGGCGAGGTTGAGGGCGACCCAGCCGCGCGACGGCGCGATCACGACGTGCGGGATCGGCGGCGTGTCCGTCGGTGACGCGTCGGTCGACGCGGTGTCGATCGGCGCGCTGTCGGGCGCAGAGACCGTCATGCTGTCGTTGAGGTCGGGGCTCATGTGCGTTGTGCGGCGGGCGCGGGGCTCGGCGTGTCGGCGCAGCCGAGGAAGGCTTCGCAGATCGCGGCGATGCGCGGGCCGGCGTGTCCGTCGCCGTAGAGATTCGCGGCGCGCGACGCGATGTCGCGGACGAGGTCGGGCTTGTCGAGATAGCGGGACACCGCGGCGACGATGGCGCGTTCGTCGGTGCCGGTGAGCGTGACGACGCCGTGCGCGACGCCCTCGGGGCGTTCGGAGGCGAGCCGCGCGACGACGACGGGCTTGCCGAGGCTCGGCGCCTCTTCCTGCACGCCGCCGGAGTCGGTCAGCACGACGGTCGAGCGATCGAGCAGATCGACGAACGGCTCGTACGCCAACGGCTCGATGAGGTGGACGTTGTCGCGTGCGTCGGCCTGCAGGACGCGACGCACGGGGTCGCGCACGTTGGGGTTCAGGTGTACGGGGTAGACGAAGCGTGCGTCGGGGTGGCGGTCGGCGAGCGCGGCGATCGCGCGACACGCGGCGTCGAGTCCTTCGCCGAAGCTCTCGCGCCGGTGCAGCGTGATCAACACGAGCGGGTCGTCGCGCCAACGCCGCCGCCAGTCGTCCGGCAGGCCGTCGATCGGGGGCGGGTCGCGTCGGACGCGCTGGACGACGGAGGTGAGCGCGTCGACAACCGGGTTGCCGGTGAGGTGTACGCGATCGGCGTCGACGCCCTCGGCGAGCAGCACGTCGCGCGCGGCGGCGGTCGGCGCGAAGTGCAGCGTGGCGATGCGCGTGGTCATCACGCGGTTGGCCTCCTCGGGGAAGGGCGCGTCGAGATCGCCGGTGCGCAGGCCCGCCTCGACGTGACCGACGGGGATGCGGCGATAGAACGCGGCGAGCGCGGCGGTGAATGCGGTCGTCGTGTCGCCCTGTACAAGCACGAGGTCCGGGCGGGTCTCCGCGAGGTAGACGTCGACGGCGGCGAGTGCCCGCGCGGCGGACTCGGCAAGGGTCTGGTTGGCCCGCATCAGATCGAGGTTGGCGTCGGCAGTCAGACCGAACGTCCGCATCGCCTGATCGAGCATCTCGCGGTGCTGGCCGGTGACGCACACGTCGCATCGGACCCGGCCGGACTCCCGCAACGCGGCGATCACCGGGGCAAGCTTGATGGCCTCGGGGCGCGTTCCGAAGATGATGGCGATTCGTTTCAAGTTCCTTGTACAGCAGCAGGTTGCCGAGATTCAGCGGGCGCGATTGGGTCAAATTGGCGCAGACTCCGTCCCCTTCGCGTGTCCCGATCGCGATCAACTCGCTCGTGTTGAGCGGATTGCCGAGTCGGCGCGAGCGGTGCGCGCCAGACTATTTTTCACGACGCCGCAGGGCGTCGAGCATCTCACGTGCCTGGGGCCATTCTGGTTGGAGCTGGAGGCAGATACTGATTTCCTCACGCGCCTCGTCATACCGCTCCAACTCGACAAGCAGTCTCGCCCTCTTGAATCTCCAATCGGCATTGTCACCACGGAACTGAATCGCGCGTTTATAATATACCGCAGCATCTTCACGTACACCAATATTTCCGAGTTCAAACGCCAAACGGGCGAGGTCTTCCGGCTTGGCGTATGGGTTTTGGCATACGGCAGTTAGCTCTTTTATCGCATCCGCGCGAACCATCGCGACGTCAGCCTTCGGCGCATTCGACTCCTGCATGATCCAGGAGGCCCGGAATGCCCGGTCCCAATCGCCTTTGACGAGGCGTTCGAGCAGGTCCAGGCGGCCGCCGCCGACGTACAGGATGTAGACCGCGGTGCGCAGTTGCTGCGGCTCAAGTCGCACGGCGTTGGCGACCCGCTCGTAAGCGCCGTCCACGTCGCCCGACGCCGCGGTGAGGCGTCCGAGCGTCAGGCAGGCGCGGGCGTTCATCGGCGCCAGCGCGTAGCCATGATGGATCAACGCTGTCGCGTGCTCGATGCGGCCGTAGGCCCACTCGATCTGGCCGAGGAGGCTGAACGACGGACCACACGTCGGCGCGACCTGGCACGCCGCGACGGCGTCGGAGCGGACCTGATCGAGCTGCCCGCGGTCGTCGACGGGCAGCCCGCTGCGCGAGCGTCCGGCAACCCACCGTCGCGTCATGCGCTCCAGGCGGAAGGCGTTGAGGGCCAGGCGGTACTCGATGTTGCCCGGGTCGGCGGCGATGGACGATTCGGCGGAGTTGACCAGGCGTTGCCAGAGTTTCGGGTTGCTGTTCCAGCCGGCCCGTTCGAGGTGTTGCGCGATGACGCGGGCCTCCTGCCACGACGACGCGGCAAGGTCGTACCTGTACGCCTCGTTCAACGACCAGCCCATCAACAGCACGACCGCCGCGGCCATCGCGAATCCCACGGCCGAACTCCCGCGCTGTCGGCGTTTGCGCGACGGCTTGGTGCGCTCATCGCTGCGCCGATCCTCCTCCGCCATCGCCAGCAGCAGTCCGACCAACAGCGCCGTGACGCAGAAGTTGGCCGGCAGGCGCTCGCCGAAGTCCCCCACGCTGTGCACCAGCACCGTGACCAACGAGAAGGCGATGCCGTACGCCGCCTGTTGATGGGGGCGCGGTCGGCCGGAAACGAGACGCGTGAACCGCCAGCCGACCAGCCCGATCATCGACGCCAGCAACGTCAGCCCCGCCACGCCCGACTCCGCGACGACCTCCGCGTAGTCGTTCTCCGCGTGCATCGCCCAGCGATCCGACGAGAACCTTTCCTGGTACCCCGGAAACGCGTAGGCGAACGTGCCAAGACCGGCGCCCACCATCGGGTAGTCAGCGATGAGTCCCTTCGCGTCCGCAACGATCGCTGAGCGCCCTTCGTAGGCGCCGCCGATCTTGCCAAAATCTTCAAACAGGGTGTCGACCTGAAACATCGACAGCACCATCAGCGCCAGCAGGCCGACGCCCGCGGCGATCTTGGCGGCGTGTCGCAGTCGGCGGCGGCGGACCATCATCAGGCCGAGGAATACGGACGCGGCGACGAGCGCGAGGATGCCGCCGCGGCTGCCGGACAGGACCACGGCGATCGACGTCCAGACGACGGCGACGACGAGCAGCGCGACGACGCGGCCGCGCTCGTCGATGAGCAATCGATAGAACCCGCCCCTCATCTCACCGGCTCGCCGTATGCGGTCGACGTGCGTAAGCAGCAGCGCGAGCATGGCGCCGATCGACAGGTTGAGGAAGTGGGCCAGGTGGTTGTGATTGACGAACGTGCCGGACACGCCGCGCGCATACGGGCTCTCGATCACCCAGTAGAAGCGCCCGTTGCCGATGAGCGTCTGCACGATCGTGTACACGCCGAGCGCTGCGCCGATCACGCTGATCACCGCAAGCACGCGCCGGATGTAACGCTCTTCGGCGAACAGGTGACGCGCGACGAGGAAGAAGGTGATCGCGACACCGAGCGCGCCGATCGCGGCGCGCGTGCCGCGGGGATAAACGCTGAGCGTGCGCGCAGTCGGATGTTCGGCGGGATCAACGTGATCAGACACGAACGCCTGCGCCTGCGCGGCGTCGGGGGAAAGCGTCGCGACCATGGCCCCCGGCATCGGACAGAGCTGCAGCACGCCGAGCAGCAGTCCGCCGGCCAACAGCGTGTGTGCGACGGTCCATCGCAGCGGACGATCGATCGCAAAGAGGAGCAGGCAGGTCGCCAGCGCGCTTGCGGCGGCGCAGATCACCAGCCAGGAGGCCGGCCGAACGCCGCCGAAGGCCAGCGGCATAAAGACCAGCGACGCAGCCACCACCAGGAACGCGATCATCTGCGCGATCGTGGCGAGTCGACGAGCGTTGGGCATGATCTGCATCATGGATCGTGGCCCGATCGAGACGAACACGCCGGGTCGATGAAACGCTTACCGATCCGCGGCGGACAAGAATCGGCCCGATCAGTCTTTCGGCTTGCCCGCCGGCGACGTGTCGATCGCCCCGGCGCGTTCCAACTGCTTGGCCTGTGCCCGGCTGGGGTAGTAGCCGTACTCGTTGTAGTAGTAGTAATAGGGCGACATGCCGACACGACGCTCGACGTCGTTGAGCACGAGGCCCAGCACGTTGGCGTGACACGAGCGGATGATGTCGCCGGCGAGCTTCATCGCGCGGCGGTTTGATCGCCCGAGCCGCGCCACGATGATCGTCGCGTCGGCAACCGCCGACATGATCCGCGCATCGGCCAGCGGGATGAGCGGCGGTGAGTCGATGATGATTCGGTCGTACCGCTTCGACAACTCCTCGAGCACGCGGAGGAACGCCATGCCGCCGAGCAACTCGACGGGGTTGTTCGGCACGGGGCCGCTGGTCAGCACGTCGAGGCCGGCGATGTCCGACTTCTGGATGACCTCGTCCAGGTCCATCTGCCCCGACAGCGCCTGCGTGAGCCCGCGCGACTGCGACATGCCCATCCAGCGATGAACGACCGGCTTGCGCAGGTCGCAGTCCAGCAGCAGCGTGTTGTAACCGGCCTGCGCCATGACCACGGCGAGGTTCGACGACGTGACCGACTTGCCCTCACCGGGCAACGCCGAAGTCACGACGATCGTTTTGGAGCCCGCGTGTCCGCTGCGGAAGTACACCGCCGTGCGCAGCGTTCGGTACGCCTCGGCCGCGACCGAACTCGGCTCGACGACGACCACGCGTGAGCGCGCCGGCTCCTCCTTGACGGTGCGGATCGTCGGAATCGTGCCCAGCAGCGGCAGCCCCATGAGTTCCGCGGCCTCGTCGACCGTGCGGATCTTCTGGTCGGACCAGTTCCAAAGGAACGCGAGTCCGATGCCGGACGCCAGGCCCAGGAACAACGCGTAACGAAGTGTCGCGGCGCGATCGGGCTTCACCGGCGTCGTCGACGGCCGAGCGACCTCGACGATCTGGATGTTGAACGCCCCGGCCTCCTGATTGATGTCGATCGCTTTGATCCGTTCGTCGATCAGACCGACCATCCGCCGCGCCTGCTCCTGCTCGCCCTGCAGCGCGCCGAGCTGAACCTTGAGCCGGTTGATCTCCACCACTTCCCGCCGCATGTCCTCCGTCGATTTGCGGAGGGTCTTCACGAGACCATCGGCGGCCTCGAGCCGCTCGCGCGCCTTGGTGACGCGCGCGTTCAGCCAGTCCTGCTCGAACGACGTGATCAGCTTGCGGATGTCCTCGACCTTTTTCTCGTTGTCCTTGACCAGCGGAAACTCTTCGGTGTACAGCTGACGGGACTTCTCGAGCGCCTGGCTCGCCTCGTCGAGTCGGCCAATCAGCAACTCGTACTCCTTGAACTTGCCCAACGCGAATTCGCCGGTGTCGTCGAACTTGAGCAGCCGGCTGTTGCCGCCACTCTCCCGGATGGCCGTCGCGAGGTTCTCGAGGGCGGTCCGCGCGTTTGCCGCATCGAGTTCCGCCTGGACCAACGAGTGGCTCAGGTCGTTGTAGCGGCTTGCGAGTGCGCCCGAATCGTTGGCCATCGCAAGCTTGTCGTTGGCCAGCTGAAAGTCGGTGATCTGCTTGCGGATGGCGACCAGGTCCTCCTCGCGCCGCGCCTTCTCGGCCTCGAGTATCTTGAGCATTTCCTGTGCGGTGTTTCGCATGTGCGCCGACTGGTACGCGATGTAGGCGTTGAGCATGGCGTTGGCGATCGCGGCCGCGTCTTCGGGCACCAGCGACTCAACCGACACGTCGATCATGTCGCCGGTCGACGTGCGCACCTTGAGCATGCCCTTGATCGCGCCGATGCGGTTGGTCGTCCCGGCCAGCGAGGGCAGCCTCGCCAGCTCGCCGTCCTCGATCGCGCGCGAGACGATCGGCGACGATTCGATCAGCGCCGCCTGCGTCTGCAAAAAGTTCCACGGCGTGCCCATGAGCTGCTGCTGCTGATCGTCAACGATCAGCGGCACGCGTGCGTCGACGTAGAGGCGTCCGTAGCTGCGGTAAATCGGTGTGGCCTGTGACAGGTAATACGCCGCGCCGCCGAGCGTCAGCGCGACGCAGCACGCGATCAGCCACCAGCCGCGCCACAGCACCTGCAGAAACGAGCCGAGCCCCTCGTTGCCCGGCGGCGGCGCATCGACCTCGCCGACGACACTCACGCCCTGGCGCATCGCCAGCGGCTGGTTCGCCTTCGCGGGAAGGTCGTAAGGTTCGTGCTCGCCCATCACCGTCTCTCCCTCACCCCGATCAGTTGTTGTTGATGATCGAGTTCGCCGCCGCGGCGCTGCCGATGCCCACACCGAAGTCACGCGCCGAGCGGATCAGTTCCGGAATCATCTCGTTGATCTTCGTCCTTAGCGTCTGCTCGACGATCAGCACGTCGCCCGGCTTGATCCGCGCGTGCCCCATCGCGGCCAGGCCCTCGCGGTCGATCTTGAACCGCACGTACGACAACGTGCCCTGCGCGTTCTGGCGGTACACGGTCACGTAGTGCGGATCAGACACAAGCCGCATGCCGCCCGCCGACGCCAGGCCCTGCATCAGCGTAAACGATCGGCCCGGCGGGAACGGGAACGCGCCAGGGCTGTTCACAAGCCCGATGACCGAGAATTGACGAACCGTGTCGCTCGTGACTTCCACGACATCGCCGTTCTGCAGTTCGAGGTTCACGTAAGGCAGGTTCGCGCCCTGCAGCGGCAGGACGAACAGTTCCTGCTTGTTTTCGTCGGCGGTAGCCGACTCGCTGTTGAACCGACGGATACGCACGCTGCCGACCGCTGTCGCCGTGAGGCCGCCCGCGTTGGCGATGGCCGTGTAGAGATTCATCTCATCGATCTTAAGGTCGAACACACCCGGCCGACCGACCGATCCGGTAACGACGATCTTGCGCGTCGTGAATTGATCCACGGACGTCACCACGGTCGGCGGTGTCTTAAGCATGCCGGGGAAGTATGCGGCGCGGACCGCCTTGTCGATCTCCGCGAGCGTCTTGCCAGCCACGGGCATCGGATCCACATGCGGCAGCAGGATCGTCCCCGTTTCATCGACACGACAAAGCACCGCGCCGGCACGTTCGCTGGGCACCTCGAGGCGGATGTTGCTCAGCGACAGGGCGCCCATCACCTCGGGCATGTAGACCTGCAGGACATCGCCGCGTTGCACGGTGTACGGGCCGAAGTTGATCGCCGCGGGCTGGATCGTGCCGACCTGCGCCACTTCGGTCACCTGGATCGAGTCGAACTCCGATATCTCCGTCGGCGACGACTGCTTGAGACCGTCGCTGCAACCCACCAGCGAACAGATACAACCCGCCAGCATCGCCATCGATAGCACGGCTCGGCGACCACGCACGTTCATCTCATGCTCCAAACGCATCATGCGGCTAATCCTTAATTCACGCGTGAACTCAAGTCACGGCAAGATCGGCGATGACGGTCCACTCCCACCAGGCCCCGGGGTGAAGAAGAAAGGCGGTAGCGCGGCCGGCAGCAGCGCCGTGGCGCCGCGGACGGTATCCCAGGGTCCGAGCGGCAATGCGCCGCGTGTGAATCTTACCGCATCGGCGAGCACGTGGGGATCATCGCCGAGGATCACAACGCCCTGCGTGGCGCCGGGGCGGAAATTGTACGGGCCGATATCGATCCACAGGCCGCCCTGCCGCTGATCGACCACCCGCACCGCCGCGCCGTCGCCGTGCAGCACGATCACCGTCACCGCGGACAACGCGCCCTCGGTCTGCGGGAACCACAGCTCCACGCGGTAAGGCCCGCCCTGCTCGAACACCGGCACGTACGCCACGCGGTCGAAGCCCATCAGGTAGTCGTTGTCGAAGATCCCTTCGCCCTGCGCGAGCACGGTCGCGTTGCCCTGAACGAAGACGCTCCCGACTTCCGAGTTGTCGATGATGTGGAAGGGATTGAATTGATCGGGCGGATGCTGGGCGATAGCGTTGGGCACCCAGTTGCTCGGCCGCTCCAGGTTGTCCTTCAGCGTGTGCGGGTTGAGGAACCGCTCGCCGCTGGTCTTGTCGAGACCGACGATGTTCGTGCCGGACTTCGCGTGAACCGCCTTGATCGGTTTCGACTGCTGCGCGCCTTCCACGCGGTAGGTCGCCTTGCCGCCCTCGACGCTGTAGATGCCGGTCTGCGGGTCCTGCGAGGCCCCCTGCAACTCGACGATCGTGCCGTCCTCAAATTCCAGCGCGACGCGATCAAGCGGCAGCGTGCTCGTGACGGTCGCCGAGAGGTTGTCTTCGGCGAAGAGGATGTCCATCTCAGCGAGCCCGGACTGCGCCGCGCTCGTCGCCAGGTCGGTCGAACCCAGCGGCTGCGTGCTCTGCGGCGGCCCCGTGGGCTGGTCGCCTTCCTTCGGCGCGGGCTGTGCCGGAACGCCCGAAGCGGTAGGCGCCGGTTGAACAGGTCCAGCTTGCGTCGACGCGGGTTGCGTTGACGCGGGTTGAGTCGATGGCGGTTGCGGCTGCGGCGCATCCACCGCGGCGACAACACGGTCCGGTGGCGTCGCGGGCTCGCTGCGGTCCACACTCGACGATGGCCCCGGCGTCACACGTGACGCCTCCGCGATCTCGACCGGCGCGGCCGATACACCGACCTCGCGAAACACCGACACCAGGCGCGACTCGTCCGAGCGCGTCTCCGATGCGATCACGTGAATCACACTGATCACCGCGGTCGATAGCATAACCAAAGCGATGACCATCGCGGACGGGGGGGTCGCGGTCATGTGCTCATGATGTCCCATTGCTCAACAGATCTCCCACCAACAAACCGGCGCTCAGATGCGCCTCAACTTGTGTTGGCACTGAATCGAGCCAGAAAGGCCACCTGATGGTCCTCACTCACCGATGGCCCATACAGACTCGAAAATCATACCAGACCGACACCAACTGTTAAATAGATATATCACGTTTGAAATGGCGAAACTATCGTGACGCAGATAATTACAACTCTCATTTTGACAGCAAAGCTACAGAGGCGAAGCCGCGTGGACCTCGCCTCTGCAGTTTGGGGATAGTCTCTTTGGTTTCGGGTCAGAGTTGCGTCATCGCGGCGAACGCCGCGGCGTAGGCCATGAGGCCGATCGCGAAGAACACCGGCAGCGACATGTTGCGAACGCGGTCCGGATTGACGCCGCGCTGATAGGCCTTGACCACGGCCTCGACCTCGTCGTGCGCCCGAACCACAATCGTTCGACTCCGTCCCGACCGCATGCTTGATCCATTGATTCGGTAAGTCATTTTATTGCCACCTTTTAGTTGCTATTTGGTGTGTGTTGACGGTTGATGTACGTCGGTATTCAGTTGGAAGCCAGGGCAACGGAGCGGCTGGCGTTGTCGATCGCACGGGCGATGGTCTGCGGCTTGACGTAGATGCCGGTCTTGGACACGTCGGTCGTCGCCGCATAGATCCCGACCAGTTCGCCGGTCTTGACGCTGTAAAGGCCGCTGCCGGAGGAGCCGAAGCCGGGGTTCAGGTCCGTGGAGAACATGAACCAGCGGTCATTGAACACGCGGCTGATGCTGCCGGTGCCGGCGTGGCTGAACACCTGCGGGCGGATGAACTCCGCGACGGGCACGCCGTACTCGCTGGCGGGCAGGTCCGTGGGGGCGATCGCCAGGTCGGCCTCGACGGGCAGGTCGCCGCCGGTGTAGACCTTGGTCACCGAGAAGTCGCTGGCCGGGCCACGACGCGTGCGGGTCACCTTGAAGGTGCGTCCGGCGACGGTCGCGGTCGCGGTGTCGGCCTGGCCGAACACGTGGTCGGCGGTCACCAGCCAGACTTGGCCGTTCCGCGCCACCAGCACGCCCTTGCCGCTCTCACCCGTGGCCGACCGCATGTTCGCGGTGTTCGCCGCGGCCCGACGGGCCAGCGTGACGTCGAGGTTCGCCCGGTCCGCCGCCGCATCGAAGCGTGCGGTGGAGGTCGTGGCGTTGTAGGTGCAGCCCGTGAGCATCAGGCTCAGGACGATCAGGATGTTGGTGTAAGCTCGCATCGGGTGGCCTCGCTTTTCGCGATGGGGTTTTTGTTTCCACCCTTCACATCGCAACGAAAATGCCAGGCTTTAGACACGCCAAAAAAGAACGTAAGACCTTGCAAATAAACGACTGGCGAATTGGCCGTCGCAAATTGATCGGCAATATTCCCGAATCGCACGCCGAACGTCGGGAATAACCCCGACTCACCCGGCCGAATCGCGAGCGCGGTGCGGCGTCTTCGGCGCTGACGATCCTGTCCGCGGACAAGTTCCCGCCGCGCTTCGATTCACAGCCCCGTCGCCATCAGGTAAACTTCCCGCGTGTCGCTGATATGCACCACACTCAAATCAGACAGGGGATAAAGATGACCAAGTCACTGCCTACGCTCTTCGTTTGCGGACTCAGCCTCGTGCTCGCGCTCGGACTCGCCGGTTGCGGTGACAGCGGGACGCCGGCGCCGAAGGGCTCCAGCCCGGCGCCCAGCAACATCACCGAGTCGAGCGATAAACCGGCGGACGCCGCCGCCGGGACGCCCACCGACGCCGCGACCGACGCGGCCAAGAACGCCGCCGCCGAGGTCAAGGCCGCCGCGACTGAAGTCACCGAGCAGGCCAAGGACGCCGCGGCCAAGGTCAGCACGAAGGCCACCGACCTGATGCAGAAGCTGTCCACCGCCGTGAAGGAAGGCAAGACCGACGAGGCGAAGTCGCTGCTCGACCAGCTGCTGGCCATGGCCGACGAACTGACGCCCGAGATGCGCAAGCAGCTCGACGCCGCGAAGGCCGCCATCACCGCGCAGGAATCGAAGGACGGCATCAAGGGGCTGCCGTCGTTCGGTAAGTAAGACACGAGCCGCGCTGCGCGCGCGACAACGCGACGCCAAAACGACGAGGCGCGTCACAAGATCTGTGACGCGCCTCGTTTTTATTTCAGCACGTAGTCCATCGTCGGGAGCTGACGGTCGAGGATCGACCGCAGGTAGGTGCACAGCAGCCGGTTCGCCCGGTCGAGCGCCTCGGCGTCGTATCCGCTCAGGTCGTCGTCCGCCTCGACCGCCGCGAGCAGGTCGATCGTCTCACGCCGGGCGCGCCAGCGATCGCCCGCGCCGGTGTCCGCCACGACGCCGCCCGCCGACGCGCTGAACCCCACCGTCGGCGACCCCGCGTCGATCGCCCCGCCCGTCTGCGCGTCCCGGTCGAGCACCGGCCGCGACCCCATATCCACCAGCACGTCCCACTGAAACCGCAGCAACGCCGCGTCCGCCGCTTGCGGCTTAGCATCACCACCCCTACCGCCGCCCGCGCCCCCCACCTCACTCAACAACCGCCGCAGCGCGTGATACGTCGCCGGGTGCGCGTCGTGATCCTGCACGATGTGATGCACGAGATCCGCGCCGTACATCGCCAGCTGGTACGCCCGCAGGTTCCGACGCAGGTGCCAGTGCGCGTCGACCAGGTCCCACTCGATCAGCTGCGCCAGC
The DNA here is from genome assembly GCA_016125285.1 of Phycisphaera sp. Classification (GTDB taxonomy): domain Bacteria; phylum Planctomycetota; class Phycisphaerae; order Phycisphaerales; family Zrk34; genus RI-212. The sequence goes on along the minus strand of WGMA01000046.1, from coordinate 408 downwards.
TCCGTGCTCGGCTTGACGATCATCACCGCCTCCCCCGCCGTCAGCAGCTCCACGCCGCCGCTGAACTTCGCCATCGTCGACGGCGTCGTCCGCTTCGCCCCCTTCGCCGCCGCCGCGACCTTGCCGTGATGCTCCGTCATCAACACCACGATCTGGCTGGACTCCGACCAGTCCCGAAGCCGGACGCAAACCGCGTTGTCCTTGATCGTCGGCATGGGACGTAGTGTCGAGGCCCGAGAGGTCCGACGCAAGATGAAGGCCGTGGTCAATCTGATGCTGGATGCTGGATGCTGGATGCTGGATGCTGGATGCTGGATGCTGGATGCTGGATGCTGGATGCTGGATGCTGGATGCTGGATGCTGGATGCTGGATGCTGGATGCTGGATGCTGGATGCTGGATGCTGGAT
>WGMA01000048.1 GCA_016125285.1 Phycisphaera sp. | reverse complement strand
CCAGCGAAGGGATCAACAGCCAGATCGCCACCGCCCAACACCGCGCCGCAGGCTACCGCAGCTTCCCACGACTGCGACAAGCCATCCTCTTCTTCTGCGGCGGATTAATGCTTTACCCATCATGAAACCGGAAGGACCACAAAAATGCAGATTAATCTGGGTTGTCAACCGAGTTGGACGTATGCGCGATCACTGCCCGCTCGGCACGACATCCAGTGGCATTGCGCCGGCGGTCGTTTGCAGGAAGACCTGGCCGCCTTGCAGGACGCAGGCGCCGAAGGGTTGGCCGTTGTGGGTGATCTGGCCGCCGGCTTCGACGACGCCGGCGTTGCCGTTGCCACCCTTGGCGGACTGGTCGGTGGTGACGGTGACGTTCTGGAAGACGTACGTGTCGCCGCCGGCGTGGAGAATGCTGTTAATCGTGCCGTGGAATCGGCTGGCGAAGCCGCGCTGCGAGGGCAGCAGGCGGGTGCTCGACGCGGCGGCCATGGTCGAGACGTGCTGCTCGTTGACGTCGACGTCCATGCCGTTGCCGGTGACCTTGCCGGTGACGGCGTACTCGGTGCGGGTCTCCTGTCCGCTGGCGTCGTACTGGCCAACGGTCGCGCCGACGGCGCGGAGGTTCACGTCGTAACGCTGGCCCTGGACGGTTGACCAGCCGACGACGGTCACGTCGAAACGCTGGCCGTCGAACTGCGCATTGATGTCCGCCTCGGCGACGCCGGGCACGGTGTGGCGGTACGACAGGACGTGCGGCGACATGAGCCAACCCTCGGGCGTGGGCGACTGCATGTTGCCCTGCGCCTGGCGGATAACGAACTCGTGGGTTTGTCCGCCGAGCTGCACGACGAGTTTGTCGGCGGGCGTGGGCGCGTATTGCCAGCCGGCGGGTGTCTGGGCGAGCGTGCCGGTGTTGGTGATCTGCCCGAACGCCGCGCTGCCGGACATCTGCGTGGCGCCGTAGACGGCCTGGACGACCATCGCGCGTGACATGTAGGCGTTGAGGCTGACGACGCGCGGCAGGCCGTAGGCGATGGGCAGGTGACGCGCGGAGTCGGGCACGCCGGTGGTCGAAGCGCCCGGCGCGGCGTTGGCGTTGCCGGGTTCGTCGCCGCCGCCGCAGCCGACCTGCAGGAAGGTCAGGCCGACGATCGCGGCGAGTCCCGCCAGTCGCACCAGCTCGATCGGGGTCATCACGTTTTCTCCGGTTCATGGTTGAGCAGTCGCAGGTCCTGGTAGGCAAACACGAGCATGACGACGCTGACGCCGACGAGCGCCGCGCCGACGAGCCCGGCGATGACGTAGTCGGTGTCGCCGGAGTCGTCGTAGTCGGTCGGGTCGTAGGTCGGCGCGAGGGGCTGGCCGAAGCCGTCGCTGGGGTTGTAGGTCGATGGCTGGTCCATGAAGTGATCGACGGACGAGTCGTCGAAGAGCAGCACGTCGGCCGCGGCCCAGACGAGCATGGCGCCGAAGACCATCACGACGAGCGCGGCGGGGACGCCGATCATCAGGCGGTGCGCCGGGTTGGGCACGAGCTTGGCGAGCGGGTTGGCGAAGCGGCGCGTCGGTGTCTTGTTTGAAGCCGCGTCGCGCGCGGCGCTGTTGGGCGGCAGCGGCGGCGGGGCGTAGGGATCGGTGTCGTCGCCGGCGTGTAGGTCGACGCCGTCGTCGTTGAGGTCGAGCGCGGGCGCGGCGGCCCGCGGTGCGGAACCCGCGGGCCGGGGCGGCGGCGGAGGCGTTGCCGCAGTGGCCTTCGTCGCCGGTCCGATGCCCTGGATGAGTCGGTCGATGTCGTTGTGGAAGTCGGGATCGGCGCGGAGGGGCATGCCGTGTCGCAGGGCGAGGTCGCGGATGACGTCGGGCAGGTCGTCCTCGGCGGGCATGGTTCCGCCGCGCACGAGGACGGGGATGACGGGGATGTCGAGTCGCAGGGCGGCGTCGATCTCGGATCGGACGTAGTCGCGCGGATCGTCGAGGCGTCGGCGTCCGTCGTCACCGGCGGCGTTGAGCCAGTCGGGCCCGATGACGGCGATGAACGCGCGGCAGGAGCCGATGCGATCGTCGATGCACTGCTTGAAGTTGGCGCCGAGCGGGATGGAGTCGACGTCCTTGAACACGTGCTCGGCGCCGTAGTGGGCGCTGAGGCGATCGTACATGCGGCCCACGGCGTCGGCGCTGTCTGAGCGTCGGTACGAGATGAAGATGTTGTCCTGCGCCATGCGGGAGCCCCCGAGGTCGTGCGGTGTTTCAGTATAACGCGTGCCCCACGGGGCGGAACCCGCGGGCGTGGACGTGTGCGGCGCGTGCGGCGTAGGCAAGGGGTGGTGCGGGCGTTAGAATCGACGCGGCGGGAGATCGGTCGTTCCATCTATCGAATCGGCACACCCTTGGCAGCTAATCCCACGACAGAGCGGCACCTCGGACTGGCGGGCGCGACGGGCGTGGGCGTCGGCGCGATCGTCGGCGGCGGCATCCTCGCGCTGGCGGGCGTGGCGTTCGCAACGACCGGGCCCGGCGCGATGCTGGCGTTCGGGCTCAACGGCGCGATCGCGATGCTCACGGCGCTGAGCTTCGCGGAGATGGCGTCGAAGTTTCCGGAGTCCGGCGGGACGTACACGTTCGCGCGCAAGGTGCTCAGCGTCGAGGCGGCGTTCGCGGTGGGGTGGGTGGTGTGGTTCGCGTCGATCGTCGCCGCGGTGCTCTACGCGATGGGCTTTGCGTACTTCGCGGTGATCATGGTCACGGACATCTGGAGCGCGACCGGCCATCCGGCGCCGGCGTGGCTGTCGAGTTCGCATGTGGTGCCGGGGCTGGCGGTGATCACGACGGTGCTGCTGGCGGCGAGCCTGATGCTCAGGTCGGCCGGTGGCGGGGCGTGGGCAAACATCGGCAAGGTGGCGGTGTTCGCGGTGCTGATCGTCGGCGGGCTCTGGGCGTTGACGAAGCAGACCGGCGGTGAGACCGGCGCGGCGTTGCGGCCGTTCCTCGCCAACGGCTTTGCGGGCGTGATCCAGGCGATGGGGTACACGTTCATCGCGCTGCAGGGTTTCGACCTGATCGCGGCGGTGGGCGGCGAGGTGCGCGAGCCGGCGCGGAACCTGCCGCGCGCGATGCTCGCGTCGCTGGGGATCGCGCTGGCGATCTACCTGCCGCTGCTGTTCGTGATCACGACGGTCGGCGTTCCGTCGGGCCAGTCCGTCGCGGAGCTTGCGGCGGAGTATCCCGAGGGCATCGTCGCGCTCGCGGCGCGGCATTACCTCGGGTCGTTCGGCTACTGGCTCGTGATCGTCGCGGCGGTGCTGTCGATGTTCTCGGCGTTGCAGGCGAACCTGTTCGCCGCGTCGCGGATCGCACGGACGATGGCGCGCGATCGGACGCTGCCGCGCCCGATGGCGGCCCTGCACGCGAAGCGCGGCACGCCGGTGATGGCGGTGCTCATCACGTCGGCGGTGGTGATCGTGCTGCTGCTGGTGCTGCCGAGCGTGGCGGCGGCTGGCGCGGCGTCGAGCCTGATCTTCCTCATCACGTTCGCGGTGGCGCACTGGCTGGCGATCCTCGTTCGGCAACGCAGCGTGAGCAACCCGCCGCCGTTCCGCGCGCCGCTGTTTCCGGTGGTGCCGATCGTCGGCGGTCTGGCGTGCCTGGGGCTGGCGGTGTTTCAGGGCGTGGTGGTGCCGGCGGCGGGGGCGATCGCGATGACGTGGCTGGCGGTGGGCGGCGCGATGTTCCTGGCGTTGTTCGCTCGGCGGGCGCGGGTTCGCGACGCGGCGAGCACGGCGCGTAACCCCGAGCTCGTCACGCTGCGCGGCAACACGCCGCTCGTGCTCGTGCCGATCGCCAACCCGCACAACGCCGAGGCGATCGTCACGCTCGCCCACACGCTGGTCCCCGCGGAGGTCGGACGCGTCGTTGCGTTGACCGTCGCCGTCGCGCCCGACGACTGGGACCCGAGCGTCGACGCCCAGCCCATCGAACGGGCCGCCGAGGTGCAGGGCGAACTCCTCAAGGCGACGCGCAAGATCGGCATCCAGGCGGAGGTGCTGACGACCGTGGCCGCGGACCCGATCGCCGAGATCACGCGTGTGGCGCACCTGCACCGTTGCCGGTCCGTGCTGCTGGGGCTCGGCGAGATCGCCGGGGACAACCGCGGCTCGCCCGTCGAGCAGCTGCTGTCCATGCTGGACGTCGACATCGTCGTGCTGCGTGCGCCGCGCGACTGGAACCTTACCGCCGCGAAGCGCGTGCTCGTGCCGGTGGCGGGGCGGGGCGGGCACGACCTGCTGCTGGCGCGTCTGCTCGGGTCGCTGATCCGCACCGGCCAGCACCACATCACCTTCTTCCGCGTGCTGCCGACGCTGGCGGGCGACGTCGACGTGCGTCGCGCGCGCGATGGCCTGACGCATCTGGCCGACGACGACCTGCGTGATCTTTACGACTTCGAGGTGATCCGCAGCGACGACGCGATCGGCGCCGTCGTCGAGCGAGCCAAGGACGCCGACCTGCTCGTGCTCGGCGTGCAGCGTGTCAACAAACGCACACGCCTGTTCGGCAACTTCACGCGTCAGATCGCCATGCACAGCGCCTGCCCGCTGATCGTCATCAGCCACGGGCGGTAAGCGCATCGGCGGATCGTGGCCACGCGGCTTTTGCGTCAGACGTCGCGGACCCGCGGCTTTGATCGGTTGAGAATCTGCTGGATGCGTTCGATCAGCTCGCTCATCTCGAACGGCTTGCCCATCACCTCGACGGTCCGAGGCAACCCCACGCCGTCGAGCTGTTCGGGGCGTCCGGTGATCAGCAGGATCCGCGCCGTGGGGTCGACTTCGACGAACCGTCGGGCGCAGTCGACGCCGGAGCGGTGGGGCATGTCGACGTCGAGCACCGAGAGCCCGAAGTCCTCGTGGTGGGCTTCGAACGCCTCGATCGCCTTGTTGCCGTCGGCCACGGCGGTGGCGAGATAACCGGCGTTCTCCACCGCGGTCGCGATCAGCTCACGCACGAACCGATGGTCCTCGGCGATGAGGATCGCCGTTGCGTCGCCGGCGACCGGCCGGGCCGCGGGCGCGGGGTTCTTGCGCTTCGGCGGCTCACAACCGGGCAGCGTGACCGTGATGGACGTGCCCTTTCCGGGGGTGGACTCGATGCCGATCTCGCCGCCGTGATCGGTCACGATGCCGTGCACGATGGCGAGGCCAAGGCCGGTGCCCTGGCCGCGCGGCTTGGTGGTGTAGAACGGTTCGAAGATCCGCGCGATGCGTGCCGGCGACATGCCCACGCCGGTGTCCGTGACGCGCAGCTCCGCGCCGCCCGGCGCGCCGTCGCTCTGCGTAGGGCGGCTGGCCACGGCGATCGTCAGCTCGCCGCCGTCGGGCATCGCGTCGGCGCTGTTGATCGCGAGGTTGAGCAGAACCTGCTGGACCTGCACGCTGTCGGCGTGGATCCAGATCGGTCCGTCCTCGCGGATCACGCACGTGACCTTGATCGTCGCGGGCATCATCCGCCGGAGGATCTCGGCGGAGCGGCTCACGGCGGCCACCAGGTCGATCGGCTCCTTCTGCGTCGTCTCGCGCCGCGTGAACGTCAGCAGCGAACGGGTCAGGCCGGTCGCTTCGTCGGCGATGCTCTCGAGCTTGCGCAGCGAGCTCTGCACCTGCTGCGTGCCGGATGATCGGGGATCGCCGATGTGTCGGCGGACGTCCTCGATGTAGGCGTACGCGGCGGTGAGCAGGTTGGAAAAGTCGTGCGCGATGCCGCTGGCGAACGTGCCCACGGCCTCGATCTTCTTGGCGTGCTGGAGCTCGGCCTCGAGCGCGGCGCGGGCCTGCTCGGCGCGACGCTGGTCGGTCACGTCGTGCGCCACGCCGACCCACCGCACGACGCGCCCGGCCTCGTCGTGTTCGACGCGGTTCTCCGTCGTGACCGTGCGGGTGGATCCGTCGGGCAGCACCACACGGAACTCGATCGGGTACAGCTGGCCGCCGCGCGTCATCGCGTCGAACTGACGCTGGAGCTCGGGGCGATCGGACTCGACGACGTGCCGCAGCATGGCCTCGAACGACGGCACGAACGACGCGGGGTCGCGGCCGAAGATGTCGTACAGGCCCCGCGACCACCACATGCGACCGGTGTCGACCTGCCACTCCCAGTTGCCGAACCGCGCGATGTGCTGCGCTTCGACGAACCGCCGCTGCGCGCTGGTCAGTTCGTCGGCCATTCGGTTGAACACCTCGGCGAGCACGCCGACCTCGTCGCGCGTCAGCACGTCGGCGCGTGCGTCGAGGTGGCCGTCGGCGATGCGCTCGGCGGTGTGCGTCAGCGCGTGGATCGGCCGGAGCTGTCGGACCATCAGCAGGTACGCCACGCCCAGGGCGACGAGCAGCACGCCGGCGCACGTGATCACCGCGCCGCGTTTGAGCTCGCCGATCGGCGCGTAGGCCTCGCGGGCGTCGACCTGTGCGAGCAGCGCCCAGTCGTCGAACGCGACCGGCGAGCAGGCCACGAGCACATCGCGACCGTCGCGGTCGATCCCCTCGACAAACACCGCCTGCTCGGAGGCGGCCGACATCAGCGCCGGAGCGTCGAGCGGGGCGACCCGTCGGTCGGCGCCCACGACCGACGCGGCGACCGATGTCGGCCCGCGCCGCGTGGTCAGATAAAAGCGGTTCGATTGCAGGCGGGTCTTCGCGGGCGTCAGCAGGTCGAACAGCGGGCTCGCGTCGAGGTTGACGATCACCACGCCGAGCGAGCGACCGTCATTCGTCGTCATGCGCCCGCTGAGCCACATCTCGTGCCGAACGTCGTGAGGAAACGGGAACGAGAGCCACGATTCGTTGCGGCCGTGGATGAAGGCCTCGGTCGGCGAGACGTCGCGTCCGATCAGCGACGTGTCCGTTGCGGTCACGACCCGGCCGTCGGGCCCGGTGATCATGATCGCGTCGAATCCCGTGGTGCTGCGCTTCGCGTCGACGATGATCTGTCGCGACTCGCGGATGAATGCGTCTTGCTCGCCCGGCGCGTACCCGCCGTCGAGTCGCCGCTCCAGCAGCTGTCGCAGCTTGGTGCGACTCGACAGCAGCGCCAGGCGTTCGTGCTGCTGGTCGATGAAGCTGCTGACCATCCGCTGACGCCACGTCGCCTCGGACACGAGCCGGTCGCGGACGTCGTTGCGCAGCGTCTGCTGGAGCAGCAGGTACCCCATGGTTGTCAGTGTGAGCGTCGTCAGCACGACGACCGCGGCGATCAGCAGCATCTGTTTCGCGCGAAGCGATCGCCGGATCCGCGCGCCGATGCCGGGGCGCAAGTCGTCCCTCTCTGGAGATGCCGCGTTGCTGCTCATGACGTGCCTGACAACATGCGTGCCGCGGATAGGCGCAAGAGAACTGTACCCCACCCGCATGGAACTGCTGGGGGTCAATTGTACCGGCGGCGTCGGGTGGGATCACGCGAAATTCAGTCGAGATTGGGCCGCGGGGCGCTCACGGCCGCTGCCAGACCGTCAGTTCAAAGCCGTTGCCGACCGACACGTTGCACCCCGCCGCGCCGGGCATCGACCGCAGGTGACGGATGAAGCCGCTGAGCTCGTCGCGGTGCGTGTCGGTGTTGTCGGTGATCAGCACGGCGTGGTCGGCGAGCCGCGGCGTGACCGCTTCGAGGTACGCCAGCGACTCTTCCTTCCACGCGTCGATGAACACGAAGTCGAACGGGCGGTCGATGTCGAGCGTCGGCAGCAGCTCCTGCGACTTGCCGGTGTGGAACGTCACGGCGTCGGCCAGACCGGCGCGGGTCACGTAGCCGCGCGCCGCCGCGGTCTTCCGCTCGGAGATGTCGAAGGTATGCACGTGCCCGCCGATCGGGCGTGTGGCCGCGGCGAGGTGCAGCGTCGAGAAGCCGTAGCTGGTGCCGATCTCGCAGATCGATTCGCATCGGCCCACGCGCACCAGCTGCGCCAGCAACGCCGCCTCGTCCGCGGGGATCTGCCAGTGGTCGTCCACCTGGTTGCGCAGCGCGTCGACCTCGTCGATCACCGCCTGCACCGTTTCGTCAAACATCATCGGTCAATCCTTTAATCGGTTGACCGTATAGTAGCCGGTACGCGTGCTCGGTTTCGAGCCGTCCGCCGCGACGATCGGGTCGCGCAGGGTCACCTGGTAGACCTGCCGCGTTTCGATCGGATCACCGATGCTCACGTGCACCGTCAGCCCGTCGTCCGACACGGATACGGCGCTGGGCTTGAAGATCTTCTCGTCGACCTTCGGCGAGCCGTACTTCGCCTGGTACAGGTAGCCCCAGTGACGCAGCTCGTAGTGGTCGAGGTTCTTCGCGGCGTCGGCATTGACCGGGCGGGTGAACACCACGTCGAACCCGTCCTTCGTCAGCGCGAGATGATGCATCTCGAACGGCACGGTCTTGCCGTCGTACACGATGCGCTCCAGGCCGAACGGCTTGCCGCCGACCGAGCCCCAGCCGCGCTGCGTCTCGCCGACCCACATGCTGCCGCCGTCCGGGCTGAATGTCTCGCGGATCACGCCGCACTGCAGGTGGTCGACGAAGTCGAAGATGCTGCCCTGGTATTCGCCGCCGACCTTCTCCAGCCAAACACGCATCACGTTGCTCTTGGTCTGATCGCCGATGAAGATCTGCCCGGCGAACGGGCCGAACTTGCCCTTCGTGTCGTCGTAGCGCGGCTCGCCGGGGCTGTTGGCCAGCTCGCCGTACGGGATCCACACCGCAGGCATCGTCCGCAGCTGGTCGTACTCCGACGGCGTGATCTTCTGCAGGTCCTGCCCCTTGAACTTCGGGTCGTCAGCCAGCGACGACGGGTGGCCGTAGAAGCGGCCCTTCTCGACGTGATACAGCGTCGAGCTCGCGTTCCAGTCGCCCTGGTTGTCGGTGTAAAACACCTCGTCGTTCGGCGTGATGCCGATGCCCGCGGGCGATCGCATGCCGTTGGCGAACGGCACCATCTTTCCGTCCGGCGTGATCTGCACGCACCAGCCGCGGTAGGGCGACGGCCGCCCCATGATGCTGCCCTGCACGGAGCCCTGGCCGGTGTGGCCGAGGTTGAGCGTGACGTAGAAGTTGCCCTTCGAGTCGCGCACCGGGCCGAACGCGTACTCGTGATAGTTGCCGTCGTAGCCCCACTCGTGATTGACCGACAGGTAGAGGTCCGCCACGCCGTCGCCGTCCTCGTCGACGAGCTTGGTCACCTCGGGGCGCTGCGCAACGTACACGTCGCCGTTCTTCGGGTCGACCCACGCGCCGAGCGTCTCGGCGAGGCCTTCGGCGAACAGCTTCCAGTTCCCGTCACGGTAGCTCCACACCTGCCCGCGCCGCGTGGTGATCAGCAGGTCGCCCTTCGGCGTGAACGCCAGACCGCCCGCTTCGAGCGGGATGCTGTCGGGGATGTCGATCGTCTCGACGGAGTAACCGGCGGGGATCGTGCCGGGCTGCGGGTTGGCCGCGACAACGTGGCGTGGCACGGCGAGCGTCAGCATGCCCATCGCGGCGAGGGCCAGCGTCGCGATCGCGCGGCGTGTGTTGGCTGTGTGGCTATGTGTGTGATTCGTCATGATCGATTCTCTTCGTATGTAAGGTCGCGTTACTTCGACGCGGACTGGGCGAGCGTGACGGAAAACGTGCGGGCCTGCGCGGCGGGGACGGTCAGCGTGCCGCCGTCCCATTTGCCCGCCGACGACGACAGGTCGAGCCCCGCGGGGTTGACGCTGAACGTCACCGGCCCGCTCGGCGCCTTGGCGAACTCAAACGTGTAGGTCAGGCCGATGCGGCCGACCGCCACGTCGATCGTCTGCGTGTAGTCCGTGCCGTCGATCGACATCAGGAACTGCGGCGCGGTCTTGCCGGGTCGATACCCACGAAACGCGACGATGGGCGTCGCGCTCGCGTCGCCCACACGCAGCGGGTAGCCGTTGTCGCCGACGGAGAAGCGGTCGCCGAGGATGGTGCAGGTCTGCCCGCCGCGGCCCGTGCCGTTGCCGGACTCTGGGCCGGTGTTGATGAACCGGCCCCACCAGCCGTACCTTACGCAGCCGATCTCCGTGTCGAACACGCAGTTGATCCCGCCGGGCAGGCCGACGGCGACCGAGCGCGGCGAGGTGTTGGGCATCAGCACGCGCCGCAGCATGGGGCGATCGGTCACGAGCACCGTGAACGCTTCGTTGAGCCCGCTGCTGCCGCCGCCCGTGGGGTAGTCCGGTGACAGCTTGCTCCGCTCGAAGCCCGGTCCGCTCCACGCCACGTGCAACTCTTCGCCGCCGCTCTTCTCGAAGTAGATCACGCGGATGGCGTGATCGCCCTTGGTCAGGTCGGCCGCCCCGGCGTGCTCACCCGGGGCGTGAAGGCCGTTGAAGTCGTTGACCATCTTGCCGTCGATGCTCAGCTGCGAGCCGTCGTCGGAGTTGAGGTAGAACGTGTACTTGCCGTCGACCGGCACGCGGAGCGTCGCGTCGAACGCGAAGCCGAACTGGTCGTCACGCTTGCGCGGCTTGATGTCGAACTCGTTCGCGGCGTTGGTCCCGCTGGCGACCGGCGTCAGCTTGTCGAAGTCCGGCAGGGCGTTCCAGTCGCCCTCGTAATAGCGGTATTTCACGTCCGCCAGACCCCCGGGCCCCGCACTGCCGCCGCCGCTCTTGCCCGCCTGATGCACATGCATCACGCCGTTCATCGTGAATGCGTGGCCCGGCATCGTGCACACGTACGGGTAACCACCGGGGTCCTTCGGCGCCACGAAGTAGATCGACTCCGACGCGTTGGGGTCCAGCAGCTTGGTGGCGTGCAGCACCAGCGGCGAGTCGGGGATGAAGTGCCTGGCCATGCCGTCGGCGCCCAGCGCCCACGCCAGCTTCGCGACCTCCATCGTCACGCCTTCGCCCGGCTTGCAGATCAACAGGTTGTGCTGCATCACGTCGGTGTTGGTCAGCGTCAGCTTCACCCTCGCGCCCGGCGCGACGGTGAACTCGGCCTTGTCGTACTTCATCAGGCCCGGCTGCACGCCGATCGTCACCTCCGTGTCGACCTGCTCGAATCCCTTCGGCGGCGCCGCCATCGCGACAGTCGTCGCGGCCATCACGAGGCACATCCCGGTCAGCCATCTGTCACACATACGCATGCGTATCCGCTCCTTCCAAGGTTTTGGGGCCACGCAACTATATAGCGTTAGTGATGGATATTCACCCAGTCGGCTCGATTATTTTAACGTCGGTCTGCCCGCGTGGCGCGGCGGGGTCGCGTCAGTCGGGCAGCTTGTTGATCGTCCCGTAGATCGCCTGAACGATCGGCTTGCCGTCGGCGCCGTCGACGTCGACGCGCACCGCGATCTGCATCACCGGGGCGAGCGGCTGCGTCTCGAGGAACACATTCAGCCCGTCCGGCGAGAGCTTCGCGCTCTTCCGCGTGAGCAGCAACTGGTCCTGCGCCTTCTCCGCGCCGGGCGACTCGAGCACGGTGCAGTCACCCACCGTGTACTCGAACGCCACGCGGTTCTCACGGACGTAGAGCCCGCGATACTTCGCGATCTCCGCGGGGATCGGGCCGTAAGGCTCGGGTCGCGGGTCGTTGAACGCGCCGGTCAGCGACCAGCCGGGAATCGGGCTCGAGCCGAACACGAGCTTGCCCTCGACGGCCGGGCGGGAGCGCTCGGGCGGCCGGTGCGTGCCGTCGAACGGCGTGCCCATCACCTTGAGCCATCCGCCGGACCACCCGCCGGAGTAACGCAGCAGGTCGGTGTCGAAGCAGACGCTCGCGCCGTGTTCGAGCCTGACGGTCGTGCCCTTGAGCGTGATGCCGTCGAGCTCTTCGCCGTCGGTCGACCACGGCATCGTCACCGACGACTGGAGGAACGGGCCGTACTGCATCCGATCCCAGGGCCCGTCGGCCAGGCATGGGGTGGCGCAGAGGCAGAGCGCGACACAGACAATCGAGGTCTTCATAAGGTTGCTCCGGGAGTCGAATCACCTGACGTCACGGCGTCGCACGCGTTGCTCATGCGGAAGAGTCGGTCCGCCTTGCGTGCCCATGGCGGAGCGGGATGCGCGTGTCGTCAGGGCTTGTCGGTCTTGGGTTTCGCGCGTCCGTCGATGAACCGCTTCTTCTGCGCCTCGGTCGCCGCCTTGTGCGTGTCGACACCGACCCAGATGTCCGTGCACACGCCGGGGTGTTCGGCCGTGCCTGCGGCGACGTTGTAGAGCAACTCGTCGCCCGGTGTCAGGTCCTTGAGCTCGGCGGGCTTCTCGGCTTTCCACACGCGTGTCTGCGGCGTGACGCGAAGCTCGATCTTGCCGAGGTCATCCTGCTTCTGCTCGACGTTGTGCTTCGTGGCGATCAGCGTGCCCGCGTCGAGCTTCGCTTCGTCGAGCCGATACGTAACGGCCGCGGCGGCGTCGGCGCTGAAGTCGTCCTGCATGGCGACCAGCCGCGTGAACCGGCCGTCGTCGTCCTGGATCATCAGGAAGCGGAACCGCGTGCCGAGCGGCACGTCGCGCAGGTCCGCCTCGGCGTCGAGGTAGCGGATCGCGCCGTAGGGCGGCAGCGTAAAGTCGACCAGCTCGCCGGTGTCGCTCGTGCGGAACTGCCCGGTGCGATGCACGAAATCCACACCGAACAGCGCGCCGTCGATGCGGTGCGCCGATCCGAGCGGCGGGAACGCCAGCGGCTTGTCGTCGGCGTACAGACACGCCGCTCCGCACGCGATCACCGCGAACAGCACGGTGCACCGCGCGAGCCTCGCACGCGCGACAAGCATTGGATTAGACGTCAATCGCCTCATGAATCACACGATCTCCGAAACGGCGCCGACGCTGTCGACGAAGCTCTCGCTCGGCACGTTCATCTTCTGCAGCATCGTCAGCAGCACGTTGCTGAGGCGGGCCTTGTCGTCCTTGGGCTTGCCGCAGAGGCTGCGCCACTCGTCGTAGCTGAGCGTGTAGTCTTCCTTGAGGTGCGGCTTGTTGTAGTCGACGTGCTGGCCGTGCTTGAGTCCGAGGCCGCGCCCGCCCGCGAGCATGATCGGCAGGTTCGAGTTGCTGTGGCTGTGGCCGTAGCTCATGCCGCTGCCGAACAGGACCATCGTGCGATCGAGCAGCGGCTCGTCGCCGTCGCGGATGTTGCTCAGGTCGTTGAGGAAGTTGGCAAACTGCTCCATGATGAACTCGTCGGACCGCGCGAGGCGGTCGAGCACGACGGGGTCGCCGTTGTGGTGCGAGAGGTTGTGGCGGGCCTGCGTGATGCCGATCTCGGGGATGGCCAGGCCGTTGCCCTCGCTGCCGTTCATGTACGTCACCACGCGCGTCATGTCCGTGCGGAGCGCGAGCACGATGATGTCGAATATCGTCCGCCAGTATTCCCCGGCCTGCGCCTTGGGCACGTCACGCTGGAACGGCGCGGCCAGGTCCTTCGGCACCTCCGGCTTGGGGATGTCCAGCCACGCGTCGAGGCGCTCGGTGCGCTTCTCCACGTCGCGCACCGCGTGCAGGTATTCGTCGAGCTTCGTGCGGTCGTCCTTGCCGAGGTTGCGCCGCAGCGCACCGGCGTCTTCCATCACGGAGTCGAGCACGCTGCGCCGCATCGTCAGGCCCATCCGCTGCGCCTCGATGCCGCCGGGCACCTCGCCGAACAACCGGTTGAACACGTGCTTGGGGTTGTCCTCCGCGGGCAGCGGCACGCCGTCGCGCGAGAACGCCAGCGTGTTGGAGTTGAACGGCTGGCCTGTGCCCGACGAGATCGACAGCTCGAGCGACGGGAACCGCGTCTGCTGTCCCACGACCTCGGCCATGACCTGGTCGCACGACACGGTGTTCTCGTACTTGCGGCCGCTCTGCGCGTCGATCTTCGCGGCGGTCAGCCACGTGTCGGCGCAGACGTGCGCCTGACCGATGCCGTTGGGGTGGTGCAGGCCGCTGAAGACGGTGAAGTTGTCGCGGTGTTTCTCGAGCGGCTTGAGCGTCGTCGACATCGCGTAGCCCCTGCCAGCCTGCGTTACCTGCCACGTCATGCCGTTCACGCCGTTGGGGATGTAGACGAAGACGCTGCGGCGCGGCTTGCTCGCCGCCTCGGCGGCGCGGGCCACCTTGCTCGCATTCAGCGGCACCATGGCGTCGAGCAGCGGCAGCGCCATCGTCGTGCCGACGCCGCGCAGGAAGTGACGCCGGTCGAGCAGCCAGCGCTGTGAGTTGATGTTGCCCATGATGGATCCGTCCTAGCGTTTGAGGAACAGCGGACTGGTCACAAACGATTCGATCAGCGACCGCAGCCGGTAGTCGTCGGCCCTGGATTGCGCGGCGATGTCCTTGAGGATCTCGCGGTCGGAAAAGGTCATCCCCCGACGCATCGCGTACGTCGCGAGCTTCGACGTGAACGCCGCGGCGAACTTGTCGACGTCGTCGACGAGCAGCTTCTTGAGCTCCTGGCCGTTCGCGAAGGCGCGACCGTCGGGCAGCTTGCCGCTGGCGTCGAGCGTCGGGTTGGCGCCGGTGCCCTCGCGGACGGTCTCCACCGTGCGCCACCGGCCGATGGCGTCGTAGTTGTCGAACGCCACGCCCAGCGGATCGATCTTCGCGTGGCAGGCGGCGCAGTTCGGATCGGCGCGGTGCTGCTCGAGCTTCTCGCGCACGGTCGTCTTCGGCGTGTTGGGCGCGGGCGTGCTCAGCGCGGGCACGTTGGCGGGCGGCGGCGGTGGGGGCTTGCCGATGATCGATTCCAGCACCCACACGCCGCGGTGCACCGGGCGGTGCCGCGTGCCGTCCGAGGTCAGGCCGAGGATCGACGCCTGCGTGAGCAGCCCGCCGCGGTGGTCCTCGGGCTTCAGCGCCACGCGCCGCATCTGGTCGCCGCGCACGCCGTCGATCCCGTAGTGCGTCGCGAGGCGTTCGTTGAGCATCGTCCAGTCCGAGTCGAGGAACTCGCGGAGGCTGTCGTTGCGATGCAGCACCTCACCGAAGAAGCCGAGCGTCTCGGCGACCATGCTCTGCTCGAGGTTCTCGTCGTACTCCGGGTAGAGCACCTTGTCCGGCGGGAACATGCCGACCTTGCGCAGCTGCAGCCACTGCCGCGGGAAGCTCTCGGCGAACGCGGCCGCATTCGGATCGTCGAGCATGCGGCGGACCTGCTCACGCAGCGTCGCGGGCTCGTGCAGCTTGCCCTCGCGCGCCAGGTCGAACAGCCGCTGGTCCGGCATTGTGCTCCACAGGAAGTACGACAGCCGCGACGCCAGTTCCCAGTCGTTGATCGTGGGCGACGGCTTGTTCACATCGCCTTCTTCGATGTACAGGAAGCTCTTCGAGCAGAGCACCGCGAGCAGCGCGTTGCGAACCGACAGCTCGAAGCTCAGGCCGAGTTCCTGCGCCTTCTCGAACGGCTTGAGCAGGTGGTCGATCTCCTCGGGCTTGGACGGACGCCGCCACGCGCGGTCGGCGAACCGCGTGACAATCTCGCGGGCGTACGCCGGGTCCTTGGTCGCGTTCGGCCCGCCGAAGTAGATGCGCTGATGCGCGCCGGTCGGCCACGAGTCGACGATCGGGCCGTCCCACTCCACCGAGTCGATGATCAGCGTCGGCTGGATCGGCTTGAAGTCGTCGTCGGTCAGCTTGAGCTGCCACGGCACGCGGCTGTGCGTCGTGGTGAACGCCGTCGCCGTGCCGGAGTGACGCGAACGGCGCGCCTCGGGGTTCGGGCCGGGCACGGAGTTGATCAGCCGCACGGGGTACCGCCCCGCGACGAGATGCACGTGCGCCTCGACGGTGATCGGCTTGTCCTCGGGCGCGTCGATGTCGCGCTCGAGCAGCGTCTTGTCGATGCTCGTCATGTACACCTTCAGACGCGGCGCCCGACCGCCCTCCGGCCGCAGCCCGCTGAGCTTCACGCGGATCGCGTAGTCGCCCGTCGTCTTGATCTCGATCGGCCACGAGTCCGTCGTGTAGTTGTTCGGCACGATCTCGATGCGGACCTGGTCGGCGGTGCCGCGCGACTCGAACTCCTTCTGGTACTCATGCCACCGCAGCTTGAACGGCGTCCACGCGATCACGTCGCGCTTCGGCTCCGGCCGCAGCGACAACGCCTCGTCGAGGATCGCGTCGGCCGCGTTGAGGTACTTCTCGACGTGCGACGGCGACAGTGTCAGCACCGAGCCGATGCGCTCGAAGCCCTTCCAGTCGGGGTCCTCCGGCAGGCCGCCGGGGCCGGTCACGTCGAAGTTCACGCCGAGCAGGTCGCGGATCGTGTTGGCGTATTCCTCGCGCGATAGCTTGCGGAACGCCACCAGTTCGCCCGCGGACGACTGCTTGGCCACCTCGCCCTCGCGCAGCTGCCCGATGATCCACTCCGCCATCGTCGCCACCGCCGCGGGCTTCGGCCGCGGCTCGTCCTCCGGCGGCATGTCGCCGGAGTTGATGCGGTTCATCACCTCTTCCCAGTGCCCCATGGTCTTGGGCGAGTCGAAGTCGATCTTCAGCGTGTCCAGCCGCAGGTTGCCCTTGTGCTTCTTCTCGCCGTGACACTTCGTGCAGTACTCGGCGAAGAACGGCCGGACCGTCTTCTCCATCGCGTCGTCCGCATGGACCGCCGCGCCGAACGCCAACAGCAGGCCGAGCGTCATCGTCGCAATCCCCACCGGGCCAGCTGCGGCCACGGCGCGGGGCGTGCGTGGTTTAGGGAATGAATCAGGCATGTCGGCGGGGCCGGCACTCGCGTTTGAGGGACGTAACTTCATAGCGATCATGCGGATTTCGCTGTCCAGTATATGACGGCGTCGCGGCCCCGGCCATATAAGCCGACTCAACTATTTGACCGGCACGGCGCCACGCCACGTCGCCATCAAATAAAAAACGCCCGCTGTCATGCGCTGACAACGGGCGTCATTCAAAGCGGGTGAAGGGGCTCGAACCCTCGACATTCAGCTTGGGAAGCGCCGTATCGCCTCACCCGAAATCGCCCAGAAGCAATGTATTTGCAACATTTTACACATGGACAAGCGAATCGCAAGACTTCGCATCAAATCGCCTTTTATCGCGTGTTCTCGCAGTAAATCGCCGCCAATCCGGTAGTATCCGGTAGTGAGTGTTGCGTTCGAACTCGCATTTTCCGTGGAACATCTTCACAAGCTCGCCAGTATAATCTGCCCCGCCCTCCGGCCTCAGCAATTTGCTCCAACAACGGAGCAATTTACAGAGGAGATGGTACACCACCGCGATGTCAGATAGACACGCGCGAGCCCTCTGCAACTCGTTGTTTTTTCGAGAATGCCTCGCGATGTCAGGGGAGATGTTCATCACAAACTCGTTGGGGCGCTATAGTCTCTTACGGATCTCGACTATTCCTAAAATGCGATCTTAACTTCTTAGCATCATCCCACCACAGTTCTTCCTCTTCTTCGGGCAACCAGGGTACGCCACCGTATTTTGAATGCGGATCCGGCCAGTATGGCTTAAGTTCGGGATTATTCTTTTTCATAGCGGCAATGAGCCCCCTTGTGATTGGCCAATGAGCCTCAATCTCTGGAGCCGATGCCCTCGTTTGCTCATTTACTACCGCTACAAGAACATATGCCTTTCCTCTTTCTATTAAGAATGTGTCATCGCCAGGCTTGTAGACGCCTCTGCGCTGAATCAGATCGTTAGATTTGAGGGGCATGTAGTAAAGATAGTGCTTATTCTGACTACAGCCCCCTAACGCAATGAGCGTTACAATGCAGGCTAAAGATCCAAATCTCATAACAGTTTCCTCTGATGCACACCTTATGTCATGTGGGAGTTACTGGGGCTCGTCATAGAATGGAGGCACAGCAGGATTCGGCGCAGGCTTTCGGCTCCCACTCTTCGTTGTAGTGATAAGAAATGTCTCAAGGAACTTCTTCGTCTCCCCACACTGTCCGTATGTTGCCCTATCGGGCGTTGCCAGGAAATAGCCGTGTTGATTTGGCTGCCTTCCATATTTCACATTTTGGCCAGTGAGAGGAGCGCCTCTCTTGCCCGTTGGCACACTGGACCAATCTATCTCGTCGCCCCTGCAGCAACAGCAGACCATTGCGACTCTTCGAAGTGATATTGAACCTCGAAAATCTTTCTGATCAATTGATCCGACGCCCTTAATTGGCGCTGGAGACCTTACCTTGAGCATGAGCGCAATCTCACCTTTGTATGTAACTGCCACACATGCCCTGTCATCACCGATTGGTCGAACGCGAATGTCTTGATCAAATATTCGAACTTCTTCAGCAGCGAACATTGGAGAATATCTTTCCGCGATATTCTCTGCTGTCGATGCAGTGAAGTATGGTGTCCCAGAGAATTGTTCGGCACCATCTTTCCATTTGAGAAGCGGCTTCTTATCTTTAGTTTGATCACACTCAAAATCAAATGACCACTCTAGTTTGCCCAAAGGAACCTGTTGGACGGTGACTCCTTCAAGCTTCCATGGGCGATGGTACAGAGGTTCCCAGTCAGCCTTAAACGTAAACTGCTTGGCTGTTCCGCCAGGATCGACAAATACTGTTGGTGAATCGCTCACGTAGAAATACAGATTCATGCCATCTCGATAGTCAAAGGAGTCTCTTGAGATGAATCGCCCTTGTTTCGGCACGTAGTATCGCGACCTGTAGAAGTAGATCTCGGTCTCGGGGTCGTACCTTCGCCCGGTGAAGATGTAGTCGTTGGTCGGCGCCGGCGTTTGCGTGACATCGTCTGCGAACCATTCGCCACCCGTGCCCGCGGCGTCGAAGACCAGCGTGTTGCCGTAGGCGTCGGTGTCGTACGCCTCTACGATAGCGCCGGTGTCGTCGGTCATCGCGACCGAGCGGTACAGCGTATCTGACAGCAGGTACCGATCCTCCGGCGCGCCGCTGACATCGACCCGCTGCTGGAGCATCTCGTCGATGTAGCGACCCCATACATACTGCACCTGAGGCGTATCCGAGCCGTCGCGCTCCTCACAGCACTGGGTCCCTGAGTAGATGTAGTTGGTGGCCCCGTTGGCAAGCGTCCCAGACAACCCGCCGTTGGAGACGACCTTGCGGATGCGGCGACTGCGGGCATCATACGTGACTCGCCGATGGTCATGCCGTCGGACTTGCGCCTGACGACCTTGAGGCGATTCAGCGCGTCCCACTCGCAGAGCCGCACGCCGTCGTCTGCGAGATTGCCGTTGGACTCCCCGGTGGTTCCGTCGTAGTTGAAGTCGATCGGCGTGCCGTCGTCTGTCTCGGTGATCTGGTTGAGCTTGTTGTGTTGACGGACCTCGTTGGTGAGGTTGCCGCCGGCCGGCGTGAACGTGGTGTTCTTCCAGTTGCCCAGACCGTCCAGGTCGTACCCTCGGAACGAGTCGGTGTTGGGCAATGTGATTGACGTCACGATGCTGCCGCCTC
Source organism: Phycisphaera sp. (assembly GCA_016125285.1). GTDB lineage: Bacteria > Planctomycetota > Phycisphaerae > Phycisphaerales > Zrk34 > RI-212. Next base: position 53,263 of record WGMA01000048.1, on the reverse strand, counting down.
CCTGGCCGAGCCGACCACCGGTCGAGTCCAGCACGCCGCGCTGGTACTGGCGGAGCCGGTCCAAGGAATCATAGCCGCCCTGCGGCGCCCCGTTCGACCCGTACGGCTCGTAGAGGCTGCTGCGGCTCTCGGCGTGCATCTGCCGCTCGAACAGCTTGTTGGACGACAGGTCGTACTCGGTGGTCTGGCCCACGATCGCGGTCGTGTTGTTGTAGGCGAAGGTCGAGTCGTTGATCCCGCCCGCCAGGTACCGCTTGGTGATCATCCGGCCGGCGCCGTCGTAGCCCAGGCGGTCTGACGACCGGTCGCCCCAGTCGGGACTGGGCAGACCTTCCTGAACCGCCGAGCGATTGCGGGCGTTGTTCATGGCGGTGCAGATCAGCCCGTTGACCAAGACCGTCTCTACGGCGCGTGATGGGCCGAAGAACTGCCATGAGGCGATCGACGAGCCACCCGACTCGGCCACGTCCGTGCGCCGGTACAGCAGGTCATAGGTATTGGCTGTCTGGCGACCATTGGGGAACGTCACCTCCGTGACCGGGTACGACTCGAACGCGTCGTTGGTCACGTTGCGTGTGTTGCCCAGGTAGGTCTGCGAGTCCTCGATAGCCCGGCTGGCCGAGTCGTAGAACATCTGCACCGTCGCGTTGGTCACGCCGATTGAGTCGACAGCCTTGGTGTAGCGCGACAGCCCGTCGTACTCGAACGACTGGGCGTCGGTGCCCACGACCCCTGCGGCCGGTGTGATGGCCACGTCGGTCCTGCGGCCCAGTGAGTCGAAGGTGTTGTTGAACACCGAACCGTTCTCGTCGGTGTGCTGTGTGACGTCTGACGCATCGTTGTACACGTTGACGCGCTGCGAACCGTCGTGGAACTCCATGACGACTTGGCGGTCCAGCGTGTCGTAGGCGTAGGTGGTCACGCCGCCGTTGTCGTCGATCAACTGGACGACGCGGCTGTTGGTGTCGTAATTGGTGGTTGTGCGGATCGTCGCGCCGCCGTACGGCAGGAACGTCTGGTTCGCCGCCGGTGGATTGGAGCCTTGACCGTCTTGGCGCACGTGATCTAGAATCTGTGTGAGGCGATTGGCTCCATCGTAGAGGTTGATTTCTGTGTTAGCCCTCGGATCAATCGTCACTGTTGCGTTACTCCGACTATCGTAACCCGCGAGATATATCAATGCTTCTGTGCAGATCGGCCACGTACAGCACTCATTAAGATTATGGTCCAGTACCCCGTCCGCCCCTTGTTTTGCACTAACGACTTGGCGGTCCAATGAGTCATATCGCATCGTCATGCGAAACGTCTCATCCGGGACGGTAGGCTGCGTGATCGTGCAGCGTTCAGTTTGAACCGCAGCAATGGTATTGTCGTTGGCGTCGTACTTATACTTAGTAATGTTCTCTAGGCCTACAGCCTGCAACGCATCAACAGTGCGGATCGCGCGGCTGGCGCCGTCGTATTCGTTGGTGGTGACGCCGGTGTTGTCCGCGACGTACTCCACGACTCGACTGGCCCTGTCGTAGACCGTTCGTGTAAGCGTGTAGGAGCTGTTGGCTTGAGCCACGCCGCCGAGGACGAGCGTCTCGGTAGCGGTGTGTCCGTTGGACGTGGAGTTGGCTTCCAAGCCGCCACCCGTGTGCGTCACGTCGCGGCCCGAGGGGATCGTCGTGCCCGAGGCCACGAACACATTGTTCTGCGACTCGTAGCTGCGTCCTGCCTCGTCGAAGCGCGTCTCGCCGCCGGCCAGGTCGACGTTGGCCGCACCGATGCGATCCGTGGGTGTGGGGCCGCCGATCGGGCCCTGGCGGATCACTTCGATGGTGCGGTTGTTGGGATCATGACTGCTGAGCACAACGTTACCGACAGCGTCGATTGATTGAATTACACGATCGAACCCGTCGTAGATGTTCTCCAAGACGTAGTCGCCTGTGTGGACCAGCGGGTTGCCCGATCCGAAGGCGTCGTCGATGGTGGCGGTCAGCTGATTGCCCACACCGCCTCGCGCCGACGCACCGATCATCTGGATCAGGTTGCTGTTCTTGTCGTACGCGCTGATGGTCACAGCTCCCGGCTCGCCGAGGTTCGCGTCGTAGCCCACACGCGTAGCGATCTGCAGGTTCCGCTCGTCGTAGTCGTACTCGACGGTGTTACCCTCGGGTTTGGTGGTCTTGATCAGGTTCTGGTTCGCGTCGTACTCGTACTGCGTGATCAGGCTCGATGGCGTCGAGCCGGTGGCGTCGATGTCGTCCTCGATCTTGTTGTCGAGGATGTCGTACTCGTAGAGGTTGGTGAACCAGCCTGGTCGCACACTGCCGCCGGGACCCGGATTCATCGGCACGTGCGCCGTCGATCCGCTGCCGGTCGGCGTGAAGTGCGCGTACCCCGCCGATGTCGGGTCATCGGAGTCGTACCTGACGATCTGGTCTTCGGTGTCCACGCGCGTCACGTTGCGGTTGGCGTCGTAGTGCGTCTCGACCTTGTACTCGTACGGTGCCGGGGAGATCGTGCGGAACACCGTGCCCAGCTCGTTGCGTTCAGAATGAGTGGTGAACCCGCGCGGATCGGTCATCGCCAGAGGGTTGCCCAGCGGGTCGTAGGCGCAGCTGGCGCAGCCACCTCCGGCTCCGACCGTGCTTCCCTCGTGGCGTGTGGTCAGGTCCTGGTACACGCCCGGCGTGTTGGTGCGGGTGATCAGACCCGGGATGAAGTCCTCCAGGTCGCCGTCCTCGCCGACGAGGGTCATCACGTGATCGGGGTTGGCATCGACGTGCACTTCCTTCACCCGACCGTACTGCTTGTTGCTGGCGCCGATGGAGGTGAACTGCCCGTTGCCTTCCGGGTCGCTCTCGGGGTACCGCAGCATTACCGTCAGGTTGCCCTCGGGATCGGTGTGCGTGGTCGTCTGCCCGCGGTCGTTGTTGGTGAACAGCTCTTCTCTGACCTGCGTGGTGATCGTGGATGAGCCGATCAGACGCACGGACGGGTGCTGGACCTTGACGATGTTGCCGATCATCTTCGCCGCCGGCAGACCCGACGCCGCGCCGTCGCCCGTGCCGTCGCCGTTGATGTCGCCAAGGTCCGTCTCGAACCCCGAGGGCAGGCCCTCGGCGATCATCTGATCATTGACGTGGTCGATCAGCGCCTGGATCTGCGTGGCGTTGAGCCCCAGGTCCTGCTGGAGGGCCGCGTCGTTGATGATCGTGGAGGTGGTGTTCTTCTGGTAGTCGAAGAACGTAAAGGTGGCGTACCGGCTGCGGTCGGCGTCCGTGGGTGTGGTTCCGCCGTTCTGCGGCTGGAAGTACGTGCTGGGCGCGTCGATCGGGTTGCCGCGGCGTTCGATCACCGCCACCTGCTGGTTGTAGATCGGGTCGTAGAAGTAGCGGCGCGTCAGTTCCGTCTGGCCGCTGGAGCCGGGGCGCGAGGGGATGCCGATGGGGTTGCCGGGCTTGTGCGTCTCGCGGATCAGCAGGCCGATCCGCTTGGCGTACTCACCGATGCCGGCGACGTTGCCGTCCTCGTATTCGTACTCGACGCTGTCGCCTTCGGGCATCACCACCAGCAGGGGCTGGCTGTGCGTATTGTACTTCGTCCACGTAACGTACGGGCCGGTCTGCAGGCTGTTCTTGTCGCGGTTAGCCTGGATTTCGAAGCGAACAGGCTGGCCAAGGACGTTAAAGTCGTACACCCGCTTGTTGCCGTTGCGGTCGGTGACGTTAGCCCGGGAGACGATCGAATCGGTCGGGTCGATGAGGTTCGCGGGCAACCCCGACGTCTGGTAGCTGTACTGGTACGTGCCGCCGACGTCATCGGCCGGGTCGCCGACGGTCTCGCTGACCACCTGACCCGCGGCGTTGTACGTCACGTTGTAACGCGGCGTGGCGTTGGCGTACACCGCGTCCACATCGACGGTGCGGGTCTCGATGTCGATGTACGGCGTGGCCTGGTTGGGGTAGTAGATGCGGATCAGGTCGTCGCGACGCGCCGGGTTGGGGTTGTTCACGTCATATTCGAACACGTACGCCGTGCCGCCGGGGAACGTGTTGCCGGGCGCGGCACGCAGGATCGACGGCGTGACCACCGCCACGAGGTGATCGAAGTCGTCGTACTGGAAGTTGAGCTTGCGTTCGAGGAAGTCCTCGATCTCGCGCAGGCGGAAGCCCTGGGCCGCGCCGTAGTAGCGGTATTCGACGGTTCGGCCGTAGGAGTCGGTGATGCTCGCCAGTTGGGCAACGCCCCCCTGGGTGGTCCACGTGTATGTCTGCGTGTTGCCGTAGCGGTCGGTTACACTCTTGATCACCCCAGGCGTGTCGATGGCCGGGTCGAAGCCGTAGAATCGCGATGTGTTGCCCGACGAGGACAGCAGGGTCAGTTCCTCATTGACGCCGCTGCCGGTGCGTTCGAGGACGGCGCGGGTGTTGTTGTCCGATGATGAGTACGTGCCGCTGCCTGTATCGGCGAACATCTCGTGGGTGTTGTCGCCGCTGATCAGCACCGCGTCGCCGTTGGCCATCTCCTCGAAGTGGATGTTCTGCGTGAAGTTGAAGGACTTGCCCAGCGCCCCGTCAATCCCGTTGTCAGACAGGAAGTCCAGGCCGAAGCCCCATTGGATGCCGCCTAGGGAACTGATCGAGGCCAGGCACGTCTTGAACGAGAACTGGCCCGAGCTCAGCAGTGTGCCGGCGCTGCACTTAGCGTCGCCGGAGTACGTTCCGTCGCAGCAGTTGTCGTCCACTGCCTCCTCGGCTGCGCTGCAGCCACAGGCCGGACAGTCGCACAGCGTTGATGGGCAGTCGCCTCCCGGACCGGGTGAGGGACTAGGCGACGGCGAAGGGCTCGCTGATGGTGATGGGCTGGGTGACGGACTAGGGCTGACGCTCGGGCTCGGCGACACTGATGGCGAGACGCTGGGCGACGGGTTGACACTCGGCGACGGATTGCCGCTGGGCGACGGATTGACACTCGGTGACGGGTTGACGCTCGGCGACGGGTTGACGCTGGGCGACGGGTTGACGCTGGGCGACGGGTTGACGCTGGGCGATGGGTTGACGCTGGGCGACGGGTTGACGCTCGGCGACGGATTGGCGCTCGGCGACGGGTTGACGCTGGGCGACGGATTGACACTCGGCGACGGATTGACGCTCGGCGACGGATTGACGCTGGGCGATGGGTTGACGCTCGGCGACGGATTGACGCTGGGCGATGGGTTGACACTCGGCGACGGATTGACGCTCGGCGACGGATTGACGCTGGGCGATGGGTTGACGCTCGGCGACGGATTGACGCTGGGCGATGGGTTGACGCTCGGCGACGGATTGACGCTGGGCGACGGATTGACGCTCGGCGATGGGTTGACGCTCGGCGACGGATTGACACTCGGCGACGGATTGCCGCTCGGCGACGGATTGACGCTGGGCGATGGATTTGCGCTCGGCGACGGGTTGACGCTCGGTGATGGGCTCGGGTCCGGTGACGGTGAAGGGCTGGGCATGGCCGACCTCGTAAGGATGCGAGCTAAGGGTGATTCACAGCTGGTCGTAGTAGCCCAGCACGCTGATATTCAGGAATCCCGCGGGGCCGCCGCCGGAGTTGTAGCGGTACTCGATCAATTGTCCCGGCGCCGGCACGTCGTAGATGATGTCTGCGTCTGCGTTCAGACGCGCGAAGTTCTGTGCACCGTTCTTCGGGCGCACGTACCCCTCACGCTTGCTCTCGTTCTCCAGGTGCAGCGTCGAACGCTCGCTGGTCGGCGGCACGAACTGCGACACGTTCACGTCGGTCAGCGTCTGCGCCGCGCCGCCGGACAGCACCTGGAGCGTGGGCGGGCTGACCATGCTCTCGTTCCATCGCATGATCCTCAGCTCGCCTGAACCCGTCTGATACCACTTGTAGAAGTCAGAGCTGCTGTTATTGCGGATCCAGCCCACGCGTCTAAACACGTCGTAGCCCGCCGGCATCGTTGGTGACGTTGCGTTGGTCGACAACAGACCCACGGGCGGGTTCGTGTTCGTCGAGTCGGCGATGACGAACACGGCGTACCACGTGTTCGGCGCTTCGGAACCCGTGTCCAGGCCACCGGCGCCGCTGATGGTGATGTCCACCGTGGCAGCACTGGCCAGGGTGATGTCGAAGCCGTTGGCCGAGTCCCGGCAGTTGCCCGCCGAGATCTCCGCAGTGCTTGCCGAGACGTAGCCCAGCAGCAGGCGGTTGATGTAGCCTGGTGGCAACCCTCCGCCACCACCGCCCGCGGTAACATTGATCCAGACGGCCGCCTGCGGTGTGGCGTCGACGCAGATGAAGATCGCGTTGGTGGCGGTATTGACCCACTTCGACCAGACGTAGAACTTGCCGTTGCCGGCCGTGCCGTTGCTGTCGTCGTTGGGCGAAGGATTGGCCGCCGTGGCGTTCACCGGTCCGGCGCGGTCCGCCATCGCCATCAGGTCCCGCTTGATCGCATCCCCCCCGCGGTCGGGGGGATCCGGTACCGGGACTCGCAGGCCTTTGTAATCGTTGAGCGTCAGCATCAGTACGCGGCCCTCCCGTCAGGTTGAAACGACCTCATCGAAGCCAAGCCGGTCTTTGAACTGACAGACGCAGCCCGGAACACATCGCCCCCCTGATTCTCGACCCCCCCCAAGCGACCCCGGCATAGTCCATACAAACGCGTCGCGCGTCAAGCGTAGCCACTTGTTTGTATTCCGTGAATCCTATCCCGCCAGCGATCGACCGCGGCAACCGCCGCAGCCGTCATCAACAGGTTTTCTGCCGAGCAAGCGGTCGCGAACCAGCAGTTCTCGGCGGCGTCCGTTGGTGGGCTTGCCGTCCAATCGGTCGCGGTTTGATTGGCCGCCCCCGGCCCGCTGATCCTTGACGTCTTGCCGCTGTCCCATCGCAATTGCTCCTGCAATATCGAGGTCGGCCGCATCGACCGTGCTGCCGTGATTGAGCGAGGGCTGGACGAATGCGACCGCTTGCTCCACTTGCTGAGCGGTGGGCGTGCAGCCCAGGTAATCGATGATTCGCTCGACCTGCCGCCGAGGATCCCGCAGCAGTTCTTCGTAACGCAGCCGCAGGTGGTCACGGCCTTCCAAATACGCATCCCGAATAGACATGAATCGCTCGACGTAGGACCGACAATCTGCGACATGCTGGACCCACGGGAAGCCCGACCGCCGCAGGGATTCAATGATGTCGTCCAAGTCCCGGTCGACCGCGATCACGTGAAGCGAGTGCCCCCAGGCGCGATCGAGTTCGGGACCCATGACGGACAGCAGCGGGTGCTTCGCTCCGATCACGACCCGGTCTGACTTCACGAACGACCGCACATCCGACAACCACTTGGTCAAAACTTCCACACGCTCGTCCTCGACGAAACTCGCTTCAAGGGTCCGCTCACGGATCAGTCCCCTTAACTGATTGGATAGCCAGAGTGGCTCGAAGTAGCCTCGGCTGTTTTTGGCGTCGCGGCCCCGAAGATTGACGCCCATGCACGCCCCGAGGTGCCACAGGATGCCTGCGGTGCAACTAGTGCCGCCGCGGTACATGCCCATTACCGCTGCGGTGACGGGACGATCCGAAACCAGTGCGGCTTTATGAATCGGCTGAGAGGCCCCGCTGTGGCGGTGGTTCCAAAAGGTCGGCCGTCCCCGACGGGTCCGTGTGATGTCGCTGTAGCCGGCGGACTGGGCGACGATCCACCTGTTGGGGCAATACACCTTGTGCTTCCACATGCGGTGGAGCCGAGCCATCTGCTGGTCGACGTGATGCCGTTTTCGCCACTTCTGCTTTGGGGCTGCTTCCAGATAGTCATGGAGGAACTTGATGAACGGTCCGCGCACGGCGAACGCATGGGTCCGTGTTGCGTAGTAAGGACGCATCACGAAGGCGTTGATCCGGGTTGGTGGACGGCGGCGTACATGACTGTGTTCACCGCCGAGGTAGATCATGTCCCAGTCCGGCGGCAATGCGTCGAGGAACTCGCGGCATCTCTCGGCGAAGTCCGGCGCAAAGACCGCGTCGTCCTCGAAGATGAGGACCGAATCGACACCGTCTTCGATGGCCTGCTTGAGGATGCGGAGGTGACTGCGGTAGCAGCCCCACGCGCCGGCGTTGGCCCGCCACCACCCGGGCACGGTCTCCTTGCGACCATCGACGGCCTCGACCCGCTCGACCTCTCGGAACGGCCAGTCAATCTGGTCGATCTGCTGGCGGAAAGATTCCCAGCGGTCCGGACGGTGCGCGAGGTTCACGCAGACGACTCGATCAAAAATGTCACGCATTGCAACCTTGGGATTTGCGTTGGACGACGAGGGCCTGGCAGCCGATTGTGACGACGAAACCCCCGTTCGCTTGAGATGACGTCCGCCCGCGATGTGCAACGCCCGATCGATCGCGCTCGACAGAACCGGATATCTGTTGATTTCGTCGGGTTTGAGGTGGTACGGGATCTGCCGTTCGATAAGCAAACGCAGGAACTTTCTCGCGGCGGAGCGGTCGCACTGATAGGACAGGGCCTCATTCAGGACGGCCGGATCACCGTTGCACTCCAGCACCACGCCGTTGCGGCTGAACACCCCTTCGCCCATGGCGCACACTGGCTTGTAGCAGGTCAACGCCTCCAGCAGCACCGTGGAGTTGATCCCCACGACGCAGCGAGCGGCGGCAACCAGGTCGTAGGTCGAGCGACGGCTGACGAAGTGAACATCGCGATGGTTACGCACGCCGACCGACTCGCGAAGGATTCGCTCGGCTGTTGACTCATCACGGGGGTGGGCCTTAAGCACGATGCGATGATCGGGAAACGCCTCGCAGATGCGGTCGAGGAGCCACACCTGGCGGTTGGGATGGCGTGCGGCGCACTTCGACCAAAACAGCAGTTGGGTATCCGATTCGACCTGCAACGGCACGAAGATGTATTCGCCGAGGTCGGTCGCAGGATTGAGTCGGACGCGGCGGTGCAGGTCCTCGATGAAGTTGTCCACAAGATCTTCGTCTTCCTGATCGAGCGACAAGGCTGTCGCCGCACCACGGATCGAACTGAGTCCGTTGGGCCCCGACTTGTCGAGGTAGCAGCCCGTCCGCTGAACAAACCAGCCGTTTTCCAGGAAGTAGATGTTGGGGTGCTGAGCCAGCGCACGGTATTTCCGGGGGCGGTAGTTCATGCCCCACACGACATGCACCTCGTCGGGCGTCATCATCTCCGCAACGTCATAGGAGGCGCGGCGATGTGACACGCCGATCGATTCAAGCGCGCTGAGCAACGGACGGACCATCACCAGCGGCTGCGAAGCGTGGATGACGAATGTCGGGTTCCCCATGCCGCCCCCCATGTGTGCGACGCGGTCATCGAGTGACAAGTGACCAGCCGGGAGTATAATCGGACCAGCACATAGTGCAACTATGGGCTACATGGCGATCCGGTTTTCACACAACGCCAACACACGGTCCGGGGTAAACTCGGCGCATGTCCGAACTCGCTTGGTTGGTCACGATGCTGCTTTCGACCGTCGGCCTGACGGTGCTTATCGTCTGGCCGCAGAACGGCCCGACGGCGTGGCTACGCGAGCGCGTGCTGCGCCGCATGCTGCCTGCTTCCGCGGCGGGGGCTCTGGATTGCTACATCTGCTTCAGCTTCTGGGCCGGGATGCTGTTGTCTCCCTTGTTCTGGCGGCTGTGTGAACAGCACTGGGTCTGGTTCAACGCACTGGCGACGCCAGCGCTGTTCTGGGTAACGCTGTTCGGCAGACCGGCCTCCCCCGGAACCCCCGGAAACTCCGATCACTCCGGAGATACGGATGACTGATGCGCCCCGTGTGCGTCTCAGCGAAAAGCATGGTCGTACGACGAATCGGCGAAACGATGGCGGAACCGGAACTCAGCGGGTCAGTCGAGTCGAGAGAGCAACCATGAACTTCAAGAACACACTCGTCATCACACCGATGTTCTATGCCGGCAAGCCGCCGCAGACCGCCCGGTGGTTCATGGAGTCGGCGGCATACCATGGCATCGAGGTCACGCCGATCGGCGTCGGCGAGAAATGGCAAGGGTATTTCACGTCCAAGGTCGAACGTGTCTACGCTGAATTGAAGGACGCCACAGATTACGACTATGTCCTGCTGGTCGATGGCGTCGATTGCCTGTTTGCCACGGGTCTCGGTGAGATTCACACCAAGTTCGAGAAGCTCGGCCACCCCTTCCTCATCAGCGGCGAGCACTTCTGCTGGCCGTGGACGAAGAAGTACGGCGATGCGTGTCCGGTGCCGAAAAATGTGCCGAACCGCTTCCGCTATCCCAACAGCGGCGGGTACATGGCGACATGGGACGCGTTCACCTCGCGCCTCGAAGCGCTGATCGAGACGGAAGACAACGGTTATCAAGAGAAGGGGCGAGGCATCAAGCAGTGCGACCAAGCCGCGTTCTTTCACCTGTTCATGGAACAGCCCGGATCGATTGAGGTCGATTACGGGTGTGACATCTTCCAGTGCCTTGGCGGGTTGGACTGGCGGTGGGTCCTCAACCACGACATTGAATGGGGCAAGCGGCCGTTCAACCACTTGACCAAGACCAGCCCCTGTGTGTTCCACGCCAACGGCAAGGAGAAATGGCGGCTTAAGACATTGTGGGAATTGTTCCAGCGATAAGTGGCGGCGGCAAGACCGCTACCGATCCGACAGCGCACTGTTCAGCGCCGCGGCGGCGCGGATCAACTCTTCCTGCATGGTGGCCAGGCGTCGCCGATCGGTCAGCGTGAACTCCCTCGGGGCATCTGTTGCGAAATGATCCGCCCACTTCAACTCCCATCGCATCGGGACCCACGGGATGCCATAGGCGTCGGCAAAAACGGCGGCGTGGAAGGAGTCGGTCACGATCCGTTCGTAGCCCCAGAGCTTCCGCATCCATCCAACAAAATCGCCGCCTGTCCGCGTGTCAAATACGTCATGGCTGCGGTGACCACGCCAGTCATATCGGACGACCACACCCGTGCGACCCGGGCGCGACTCCACGTCGCGTGGCAAGTGCAGGGGCAATAGGATGGCGGGGTCGGCTAATGCGATGGGGTCGAGATGCGGCAGGAGGCGTGCGGTCTGCGCGCCGCGTAACGCGAACGCGCAACTGCGCGGCGGCACGGTGAGCCTGCCGTACTGATAGCCGCTGCCGAAGATGATCCACGGCAACTCCTGCCAGGCACGCGGAAGATGGCTGCGCCGGAATCCGAGGATGCTCCCGATCCCCATAAACACGGCGCGGGGGTTGCCGGTGTCGGCACTGAGCATGGGAAACAGACGAGGCATCAGATAATCATTGAGCGGGCCGTCCCCGACGTTGTCGAAGTCGTTGCGCCACCAGACGACGTCATTCCATGTCAGTGAGCCAACGGATGTCATGTTCACCCCGCGCGTCGATTCCTCTCCATCGATTCACAATTGCGTCAGGCGTTACGTGCTGAGGACCGAACTCCACTGCGGCCTCACCGGCGAGACCGGCATTCAAGCGGTCACCATCCGGTAGACATCGGGTGACGGCAGACGGAGCAGCACGATGTCCAGGATCGTCGTGCGGTGCGGCTGGATGTACTCGACCAGTTGCTGCGGCGTGAACTCGAAGCGCATCGGCAGGTAGAGGATATCCTCCGTCTGCGGTTCGGCCGCCGAGACTTCCAGGTAGCAGCCATCGACCAACGGCACGCGCGGAGTCCAGCCGCCCTTGCCGGCGTCGGCCACTTCGTCGAAAGCATCGGTGCGAAGGTAAAAAGTGATGACGCCCGGCGTCAGTGAGTTGACGTGCTTGGCCTCCATGAGCCGGTTGATCGGCAACGACCCATCCCGGAGGCTCAAGACCGAGTTGAAGAACACGTCGAAGTGTTCGATCGGTCGGCCATCCTGGTCGCGGACGCGGATGACGACCTGCGCGTGCTTGTCGTACTGCGCACGCGGCTCGGTCAGCCACTTTCGCCACCGGCTGGGCACGTGGTCGGACAGGACCTGCTCATATGTCGCCGCGGTCTCGCGGTTGTAGGCGTCGACACGGACGGCCCAGTTGTCGGCGTCCGTCTTGAAGGCCAGATCGAGCATCCGCAGGATCTGCTCGCGGCACGCCTCACCAGTGACGACGCCCATCTTCTCACCGCTATGCGCGCACTCGTACGGAATGCCGAATGGGATCACGGGGCGGCCGCGTATACCGGGCTGGGAAGCCTCCACCACCTCGTACCATGATTCGCGGCCTTGCCTCTGGCGATTGCGGTCGCGGTTGCGCTGCCGCAGCGCCTCCTTCCAGTCGATTCGAAGCGCCTCGGCGGTCGGCTCGAAGCGAACGTAGTTGTAATTCAGGTTGCTGGCCGCGACACGGACCACGCCGTCAGACCCGTCCTCCTTGGCATAGCGGATCGGCGCCGCGAACCACCCTACGTCCGCCTGCGAGCCGATGACCACGTGCTCGTAAACGCCGTAGTCCGTGTCGGGGTGGTTGCCACGGGACAGGAAGTGCCGATGCAGGTCGATCGTCCAACTCGAACCCAGTTCGAGAGCGTGTAGCACCCGTACGCCGCGCTCGCCCTGTTGGAAGACCATCCGGCCCCACTTGGCGAACTGCCCCTTGCCGATGTGCGCCCAGCCGCTGCCGAAGTTCGCCCCCGCGAGGTAGACGAGGTTCTGCAGTGGCGAGGGCTTGGCGCTGAACCGTCGCAGCCAGTTACGGATCACCAGCGCGCCGGTGCTGTGAACAACGCAGTGGAAGCCGCTCTTAAGAAGGTGTCGATACTCATCGTTCAGCACGCGGTTCAGACCCCGGGAGATGTCGTCCAGACTGATCCCGTCGTCCAGCGAGATGTACCGGCTGAGGTTGATCTCGACGACCCTGTCCCGGCCGTACTGACCCTTGAGCACCCGCGGTAGGTCGCCGTAGATCGACTCGATCGCCGACTTGGTCGTCTGCTCGCTCTCGGCGCTGTAACCGTGGATCAGCACAATGGGCTTCATGGGAGTGCCTCGCGCTCACGCTTCCGGGGCGTCGTCGATGACCTCGAACTCGATCTTCCACGTGCGACAGATGACCTGCGATCCGCGGCGGAAGATTTGCACCGACGGGTTGGTCTCCAGCCGCTGGTTGATATAGCGGACCAGCCGCTCGGCGTCCCAGCCCGTCACGTCACGGTCGATGTAGTCAGCCATTGCCCCGGCTCCTCTCGAACGCCGCGTCGTAGACGCGGATCACCTTCTCCGTGCGGTGGCCCGTCGGGTCATTGCCCACATAAGCATCGAGCGTCTCGATGAACTCGTCGAAGGTGTCGGCAGTCCACTGCTGCGGCGCCATGCCCACGTACCGGCCGAACTGGTCCTTCGGCAGCACGCCCGCCATTTCCAAGGCGATGCTCGACGCCTGTTGCGGCTTGATCTTGGCAAGGCGCAGCAGCACCTGCTTTCGCAAGCTGTAGTCCTTCTGGGAACGCGTCAGCTCCCCGACGACAACCGGTCCAGAGACGGCGGACAACAGAGTCGCCTGCGTCGCAACCGGTGGGCCGAGATCACCGTTGTGGCGTACCGGCACATCAAGGCCGAGGTACCCCAGCACCAGCGGCCGATCGAACGACTCCCGCATGGTGATCGACCGTGACGACGCCTGCGCCACGCGCAGCGAACCGCCCGGCAGCGCCTCGTTCAACGCGGCCGAGAGCGTCTTGATCGATTCGACATATGCCGCGGCGGCGGCTTTATCCTTGAGGTCCAGGACGGTCACATCCTGTTTCTTCCCGACATCGAGGGCGCCGCTGGCGCTGTCCTGATTGACCAGCGACACAACCACCGACGAGGTGAGATAGACGCGGCTGACGACGCGAAGAAACAGTGTGCGGTTGTGCACTGTGGCGGTCTCAGCGAGTTTCTCGCGGACCTCGGGCCGCTCGGCCCACTCGTGCAGGTGACGCAGCAGACCCTCCGAGTCGATCCCGTAGGTCGACGCGTCACTGATGGTGATCGAGCCGGTCGCCCGGTCGGCCTGCATCAACCCTAACCCCACCGGCACGCCGTTGACCGGAACCGCGAGCTTCATGCCCACGCCGCTCTGCACCTCGAAGGTGTAGGAAGGGAACGCCACGCGAGGCGCCGACGCTTGGATCACCGGCTCGTTGCCGTTGCGGCGCGGACGCTCGTGTGGGACCGCCGCGTAGGTGCCTAACCAATACGAATCCCCATAGAAGCCGGGGTAATCGAGGTTGCCCAGCCGGGTCACCAACTGATCGAGTGGTAGGAACCCCTTCTCACGGTACAGACGCGCCTGCTCCGAGATCGGCGTCGCGACGACGAAGACGTCGCCCGGCTGCACGTCCTCGGACAGCGGGTATACCGGAATGACCTGGCTGGCGCGGATCGTCATGCACCAGTCCTTGGCCACGTCCTGAAGTTCGCGTTCCTTGAGGTGCTGGCCGCACCCGGTCAGCGCCAAGAACATGACGATAGCCACAAGGCCGCGTGTTACTCGTGATGACATGACCCGGCCCCTTTCGCATGACCCGACTACATGTGGCGACGACGCGGATCATACCGGCGGTGCGCGACAATGGGCAAGTCTTTTCCATCTCGCGCCGACGAAAGCCGGGCGATGAGAACGTGATTCCAACGAAAAGCTACGCTTGACGCACCCACTCGACCAACCGATCATGCGAATGGGTGATGCGGGAACACGAGGGGTGTCGCATTGGATGTTTCAGGTGCGCAGGACGACGTGATGAAGGTCATGGTCAGCGGCTGCTTCGATCTGTTCCACGCCGGCCACGTTGAGTTCCTGCGACGCGCCGCGGAATTCGGCCGTCTGTACGTGTGCCTTGGTTCCGACGAAACGATCCGCTCCCTCAAGGGGCGGTACCCGGTCTGCAATGAGCGTCAACGGGCTGAGGTGGTCGGCGCCATCCGATGGGTTCATGATGTTTGCATCGGCAGCGGTTCGGGCTGGCTGGATTTTGAGCCGGAAATGAAGGCCAACCGTCCGGATGTGTTCGTTGTCAACGACGACGGCGACCGTGCCGAGAAACGGCGTTTCTGCGAGTCGCTTGGTGTGGCGTATGAAGTCCTGCGCCGCACACCACGTAAAGGGATCGACGCGATCAGCTCGTCGGCGATCCGAGACGCTATGCCGTTTCCCTACCGGGTTGAGATCGTCGGCGGTTGGCTCGATCAACCGTTTGTATCGAGACTCCATCCCGGTCCCGTCGTTGTCGCCTCGGTCGAGGCGGACGAGCGGTTCACCCAATACACGGGGCTGGCCGGCTCAAGCCGCCAGACCGCTATCGACCTGTGGGGCGGTGTCTTGCCGAGCGGCGACGCGGTGCGCAACGCTCGCGTGTTGTTCGCGTGCGATAACGCTCCCGGCATATCCCCGCATGTCAGCGGATCACAGGATCATTTGGGGTTGCTGCTTGCCGGCGTGAACCGACTGGATTACAGCGGTGACTACTGGCCGCAGTCGATCACCTCTATCGTCGATGAGTCGACCCTGTCATGGCTTGAATCTGTGTTATCTCTTGTCCCGCTGGGAATCCGCAGCCGCGACTACGACCCGCTTCGAGGCCGCCGCATCACCAAGTCTTCGGCGCGACGCCTAGCGGAAGCAGCGGATGACTGCTGGGAGGCGATCTGCAAGAAGGACGCGCAGCGCTTGGGCCGGGCGCTGAACACCTCGCTTGGGGCGCAGCTGGCGATGTTCCCGTCGATGATGCCGCGCGAGGTTGCGCGTGATGTTGAATCGGTCACCAGCGGCTGCCTCGGCGCGAAGATGACCGGTGCGGGCGGCGGCGGGTACCTGCTTGGCGTCGGGATCGTTTCGCAGCACGCCGTACCCATCCGGATACGACGGCCGAAGAGCGCCATCGCCACACACGAATGGGTCTGAGTCGTTTCTTATCTTGTCTACGCACACAAGGAATTCAACGTGTCCTGTGAAATCGCGATCGGCATCAGCACCCACGGCCTCGACCTCCACTGCCCACGCATGGCGCTGGCGGCGGAGAGCCGCAAGCGTCTGGAACACGACGCGTCGGCTCGATTTCTCGACGTCCAGCCCGCGCGCAATGCCCGGACCGTCTACGGCTACCGCGGGACGAACCCGTTTCTTCGGGATCTGCTGACATCTGTGCGTCAGGAATACCCCGACGCCATTTGGTATGGGTATGTGCACACCGACATCATCTTCACCACCCGATTCGAGGATTGGGTCGAACGATCGTCACAACAGGGGTTCAGGGTTCTAACCGCATGCCGTCTCAATGGACCTGAGGCGCCCAGCCTCGATGAGGTGGAGGCCGTGTCATGGGGACACGACAAGGCGGAGACCCAGCGGATGGGCGTCGAACTGGTGCTGATCCACACCACGGTGTTCGAACCGCTTTTCAAGGTGCTGCCCGATGTCGTGGTGGGCATTGATAGCTGGGGCAGGGCTGTTCGCGAAGCCGCCCGGGACCACCACCACCTTCACTGCCACGCACGGAGTGAAACCCCTCTCAGACACATCGCGCATCGCGAACACCCCGGCACGCATCGAACGCTCGTCCGTCGACTGAACACCCTCATGGCGAACGCCATTGCCAACAAACACGAGCACAAGTGTTGATCAACGCGGGGATGTCATGCCCAAGAGAACCAATCCCCGTGACTCGCTGTTCGCTACCGCCGCGATCTTCAACGAGCGGCGGGGGAAGATTATCGTGGAGATCGGCGGGCTGGCGCAAGCGCCCGGCGACAAGCATTTCGAACTCTTCGGCGGGAGCGTGCTGGTCTGGGCTCAACAGACGACTGCGGAGCGCATCTATTCGGTTGACATTGATCCACGTGTCGCACGCCGTACCCGAAAGCACACACAAGAGTTTGAGAACGTAGAGGCTGTCGTCGCCGATGGCGTCGCGTTCATTAAGGCGTTCGATCAGCCGATTGACCTGCTCTACCTTGACGCCTGCGGCCCGGACTCGGGCGCTGATCACCAGCGGTTCCCTCTTGACGTCTTCGAGGCCGCCATGCCCAATCTCCATTCCGATAGCCTGGTGCTCGTCGATGACACCGATTTGGGAGATAGGAGCAAGGGACTGCTCGTCGTGCCGAGGGCTCTGCTGGCAGGCTTTGAAGTTCTCTGGTCGGGACGACAGACGCTGCTGGCAAGGGCTGGCGTCGTCCACCCCGGATGCTCATCCCGAAGCGTCGTGGGGTGAACCTCCCTCTGCCTGCAACACCCGACGCGGGTGTCATTTGCTTGGAACGCCGAAGAAGCCGGACCCCCGCTGTCCCGGCGGAAGATGAATCGAGGCCAGCGTCTTAAGTTCTTCGGCGGTCAGCGCACGGTTGTAGACGCGTACTTCGTCTATGGCCCCCTTGAAGAACCGGGTCTTGCCGCCCTGGCCAGCGCCGATCGTCCACGGGTGGTCGACCGGCACGGCTCCTGCTGGACGTGATTCTGCGGCGACCTGTACGCCGTTGCGGTACAGTCGCCACGCCTGGCCGTCGTAGACGCCCGCGATGTGAACCCAGCGTTCAAGGTCCTCTTCCGGCGCCTCGAAGGAGACAGTGTTCTCAGGTCCGGTCCAGGAGCCCGCCTCGTATTTGTGCAGCTTCAGGCGCAGAAACACATCGGCCTTCCGTGGCGCGAGGGTCGGCCCGTGCGCCAAGATCGACATTATATCGTTCGCCTTGCCGCCGAGGCCCTCCGGTCGGATCCAGGCCGCCATCGTGATCGGGCCGGTGAAGTCGAGTTCGGGCGGATTGCCCAAATCAATGTGATCGTCGTGGCCGTCAAACCTGACCGCTTTACCAATCACGCCTTTCACCCGTTCGGGGGAGTTCTTGAGGGCGCCGTCGTGGCCGTTGCCCGAGGCATCCTTGGCTACCAGACCATCTGATTCGTCGAAGTTCCAATACCCCAATAGGCCATTGGAATCCTGTCGTGTTAACGCCGCCGGGTCCGGCGACGCAACGGGCGCAGGGGTATCGGCGCTGTTCCCGCGGTCGCTGGCTGAGACCCGCGTCGTTCGATCCGCGCTGTCGGAATCCGATCGGGCGGATGAATCAAGCGGCTTGATTCGGAAATGGTGCACGAGGTATTTGGAGCCGGCGGTGAATGCGGTAGCGGTCGGTACGCGGAGGCGGGTGGGCTTGTAGACCGTCAGGCGTTCCCCGGCACCACTCCACCGAACCAGCGGTCTGCCGTTCCAGTCGGCCTCGATCGTCACGGTCTCGCCATTGATCACGACCTTACCCGTGACGGAGTTCCGCTGGCCGGTGGTCACACGCACGCCGGTGGTGTGTGTGGGGTTCTTGGGACTCCACACGCCCTGCAGGTCCACCATCTCGAGCCCGCCGCTATTGTCCTTGTGTTGGATCATCAGGACAGTGGCGTTGCCCGCCGCAGGCAGGTAGACACCGAAGCCGCTGCCACCGTCGAGTCGGGTCGCCTCGACGTCGAACGCGTAACTCCCGGTCGGCTCATAGGGCAGGGGACGCGTCCCCTCTCCGCCATGAAACAGCACCCCGTTCGTCGACTTCTCCCACAGCCCCGCCACGTCGGGGCTCTGCGGGTTGATCAGGCCGAGAACGTCAATCCACTGCTGCACCACCGGGGTCGCAACGCCTGCTGCCTCGGCGCCGGACCGCACGGCGGCGGGACCGCCGAGCTTGGCCAACTGCTGTGCGATCTCAGCGACATCCAACTCCGCCTTCTTGCCGTATAGATCGTCCGTTCCGTGGGCGGCGAGATATCGCTGAAGGAAACGCTGGGCGTGTGTCAACATCAACCGCTTGCTTGATCCTGCGGCCTCGGCAGCCAGCTTGCGGTACCAGTTGCCCACGGATAGCGCCTGGTCTTCGGTCAGTTTCTCGGGCGGCTGCGCCGCCCATCCCACACGTTGCGTGAACTCGGCATCCTCGCTGAACTTGGCGTACTTGAGGGCCTCGGCCGGGTTGTCCAGTTCCACGATGTAAAGGCGCAGCAACTCGTCACAGGCGACCTGATCTTTGGCGTTTTCGGTAAGACGTTTCTGGAGGGTGTCGATCTGGCCGAGCAATTGCTGTCGTTGCACCACTGCGTCCATGGCCGCGCGCACCACCTCTTTATCAGGAGACCTGATCGCCGTCGCCACGCCCAGCGCTCGGCGATAGGTCTTGACCGAGTCGTCCAGATCAGCCGCCGCCTGATGTGCGGCGGCCAGATGGATCAACGTACTCAGCAACTGTCGACCGACTTCGTCCTTGTCGGCGCCGCGCGAAACGGCGAACCAGCGCTGTTGGACCTCGGAGGCGGCTTCGAGGTATTCAGCCCGCTTCTCGGGGGCGTTCTCGGCCAACAGCTTCAGGGCTTCGACCGCCAGCCCATATCCCTGTGGGTCTTTGCTGCTGAGTTCGTAAGCGTGTTGCCCGAGCACGGCCAACAGCGCCGGCTTTTCCCGCGAGTTGCGAGCGAGGTTGAGCAATTGCTCGGCCAGCGCGAGATCGTCCGCCGTGTCGCGGGTGGCTGCGACCTGTTTGAGTTTCTCGCCGAAGAGGGAGTTGACCATCTCTGCCGGGTCTTCGCCTTGTCCCATCGCGGAACACGTACAGCAATACGCCACGATGCTCGCAGCTAGGTACCCCGTCCGCCTGAACATGATAAACCTCCACGGAAGATCGGTGAGAAAAACCATTCTACCGCCGCACCACGCCCTCGACAACGCGTTTGCTCTGAGAGTGGAGCCACCGAAGCAGGCGGCAAGCGGCGGCTGCATCGCAAGACGAGGCCAATGATCACCGGAGCGGATTCACTCATTCACCCGACTGGCGCGCCGGGGTTTCTTGCCCGGATTGGTGCATGTGAACCACCCGGACCTGCGCCTGCTCACCGATGATCCCCACGAAATTGAGGATTTGACGGATATCGTTGACCCGGTTGAGAGACGACATCTCAAAAACCCTGATGGCGCCGGGATACGCTTGAGCCAATTGCTCCACGGTCTGGTAGTAGGTCTTCCAGTAGGCGCGTATGCCGTCACGACGATTCGAGACCGGAAACTTCGGGTAGCACGGCGTCCACTCGTTCGACTGAAGGCCCTGTCGGTCCTGCCGCCAGTTGTCCACGTTGTCGCCGTGGTGTTGGCTCACCCACCGGTCGTAACTTTCGATCGTACCCTCCAGCGAGCGCCTGAGGCAGACGACTTTAACGTCGGGAAAGTGTTCCAGCAGTATCGGCACGTAGTTGAGGTAGTAGAACGCCACATCGCCGACGAGCCGGGCGCGTTGGTGACGCTTTTGGAGCGTCTCAAACCGCGCGACGATGTCCTCCGTCGCGTCTTTCGGGTTCCACGGCAGCAGCGGGCGTGACTCGTGCCCCACGTGAACATCGAGCTGTGCGCTGAGAAGGGTTGCGAGACTGAGGGTGCCGCAGCGACCGGTTCCGATCCCAATGACCAGTTTGGGATTCATTTCTCAAGCTCCTGTCGGTTATCCGGGTTTTCGCCACGACGCCAGCGCGTAGTGGCGCGCAATTGTCTTGAGTACCGACAGCGGTTCAACGCTCAGTCGCATCTGGTTTGCGACGGCGGTGATCAGGTGAGGACCGGTGGTTCGGTTGGGGTGTTTTGAGACCCGAAATCGCCTGCCCACCGCACCGACGCACCGGCTGGTTAGTTGCGAGCCGCTTGGAGCCGCAAACCGCCCATTTTGCACCAATCGTTTGACGACCGTATCGCGAATGAGAAGATACTCGCGGTTGACGATCAGGGCGTCGATACGCCTCAGGCATTCATAATCCGCATCGACATAGACACCGCAGTGCTGGTGAACGATTTCATAACGCGCAATGTCGGCCTTCTGTGCAGGAATGGCCGTGGCATCATACTGTCGTCGGTTGATGAGCGGAGGCAGGTTGTCGTCGGTCCAGAATCGATAGTCCCAGTCCGCATGCATGACGTGCCAACCTTCCATCCACTCGCGAACCGAATCCGGGACCGGCGTTCCCACGCATATCTGATGGATGATGCGCGGGATCTGACGCTTTTCGGTGGTGCGCATGGGCATCGTCATGTCATGTCCACAGCGAGTGATTGTTATTGCTGCTAGACTTGGAGTCATACCGCGATGTACAAGATGGATCAAGGGCAACCGCTCAACGCCATCAGATACGATATAACGACCTCGCACTGGCCCAGAGCATCGCCATGGACGCCAACGACTCTGAATTCGAGGCTACCGTCAAGCGCCACCTCGAACGGTACTTCGCCGCGCACCCCAGCCCGACGATGCGGGACCGGGCGCACAAGGCCCTGCGCCTGCTGCGCGTCGCCGACAAGCCGCCGGCGGGTAAACCCGAGGGCGGGGATCATCTACGCCGTCGTCAACGACGGCAAGATCCCCGTCGGCGTCCCGGGACTGCTCAACAGCGAGTTCGAGCAGTTGATGGGCGTGACGATGTCGACGGTGCGCCAGCGCGCCGCAAGGGTGCGCGCGTTGTTCACGTTCTGATCGCGCCGCGCCAAGGCAGGCGTAAGACGCAACCTCATTGTGGCTCGACGTTGTCCCGATCCGCGGTGATCGCCGTCATCACCCTCGCGGCGGCGCGCTGGATGCGTTCCAGCGATTCGCCAAGCGTGTCGGCGTCGCCCTGGTACATCAGCACGTAGTCGGCGCTACCCGGTGACTCGATCCCGACGGCTTTGCACACGACGTAGGCCACGGCTTCGGCTTCGGTTTCCTTGACGGTCTTCGTCAGCGTCGCGCGGTCTTCGCCACGGTGCATCATCTCGTGTGCGATCTCGTGTGCCAGGACTGCGAATTCTTCCGCGGGGGACAACGATTCGAGGATGTCGATGCGGCCGCCCTTGGATACGCCTTCGGCGCCGCCGAGGTTGCCGGCGTAGTGCAGTTCGATCTCCTGAGAGGCCACGAAGGACTTGAGCGTGTCCAGGTGTTCGCCGGGGTCACCGCTGGAACGGGCGATTTCGTAATCGGCGAGTGGTTCACCTTCGGTCTGAGCGATGTCGAACACGTACCCGACCTTGAAACGCAGCACCTTCTTCTCCTCGTCGGTCACCGGGTCGGTCGCCTTGACACGGATCGGCACGAAGATCGCGATGCCTTTCTCGCCGCGTTTGACGAAGCGGTCGAGCTTCTTCCAGGTGCGGAACCCCGCCACGCGGCTGGCGTCCGGCCGCTGCGACAGGATCATCATCACGTTGTGCCAGCTGTAGTGATGGAACCGGGCCATCGTGTCGAGGTACTGGATGAGCGCTTCGCTTCGCCCCTGCGCCAACTGCTCGGCCAGTTCCTGCACGGCGGTGTCGGCGATCTTCTTCGCGTCTGCGGTCTTCATCGAGGCTTCTCCTTGTTGAAAGTGGTGGGGTTGTCCCTTCACCCCAAAAGTGAGGGACAACCCCGCCACGCCTTGAGGGAGAAGCCCGCCTCAACCCGCAGAAGTAATGAGCCGAATCCGTTGCAGGAACGTAAAGCCGATGGCGGCGCGGCACGTTGCGATCCGCATGCGCAAGAATGAAGCCGACCGTGTGACCGGTCGGCCTCGTGTGGGTTGTTGGATGAAGCGGACTCACCGCGGCGGTTCGAGGTGGACGTAGTAGACCTCCTTGCGTGTGATGCGGGGGCGGTCGTAAGGATTGAAGCAGTCGGGCAGGTCGGCCACGCGCCGGCCGCTGATGGATCGGACGGGCACTTCGTGGCTGTAGCGGTCGATGTTGAGCCAGTCGCCCAGCGTCACGCGGTAGATGCGGCCGGTCTTGAGTTCGACGTGAATCAACGCGTCGGCAGGCAGTTGCGGCCCGCGCCCCATGCCGGGGACGGATTCGGGAGCCGGGGAATCCCGCCACCGGCCCGCGACACCGAGCGGCGCGGCGAGCGATAGAGCGTCTGCACGCCGCCGTCGGGATCGAGGACGAAGAACACCGTGCCGTGCGCCTTGTCCGCCTCGCTGTAGGTCCGCGTCGCGGCCCGTTCGAGTTGGATTTCCTGAGCGTCGAGCGCGTCGAGTTGTTCGTAGATCGCATCGGCCGCCTGCTCGTCGTCCTCGTCGACATGTTCCAACTTGGCTTCGAGTTGCCGACGCCGTTGGTCGAACTCGGCCTGCCGCGCCCGGCTCGCGTCGTCCATCTCGCCTTCCAGCCGATCCATGCGCATGAGCCGGTCATACACGTCGCCGCGCGGGGCGATCACGACGTCGTTCCACCCGTCGTCGAGCAGTTCGGCCTGGCGTTCGGCCAGCGTCTCGGCCTGGGCCTCGAAGAACGCCGCCCGCTCGATCAGCACGCGCTCACAGAACAGGTCGCGGCTGACGGCTTGGTGCGGCAGCGTCTCGATGTCGAACAGCGCGTGCGTCGCCTCGATCCAGTCGTGTTCGATCATGGCCCGCACCCGCTGCGCATCGCATCGACCGGCGTTCCGGGGACCGTCGATCTCGGACCACAGTTCGAGTTGCTTCTCGACGCTGACCGTCGCGAATGCCTCGGCGGCGCCGGTGTCGATGGCGTCGGCGCGGTACGCCTGCTTGATCGGTTCGGCCAGTCCGGCGAGTTTCATGCGCTGACGGACGTACTTCGGCTCCACGCCGAACTGCGACGCGATGGCCGACACGCCCTTGGCGTCCACGTGGGCCAGCCGCGCGAACGCCTCGGCCTCGTCCAGCGGGTGCATCGGCTCCCGGGCGAAGTTCTCGGCCAGCGCGATCCCTTCGGCTCCGACCCCATCGACCTCGCGCACCTCGCAGTGGATCAGCGGATCGTCGTCCGCGTGACGGTAGACCTCTCGCATCGCGGCCAGCCGCCGACACCCGGCGATGACCTTGTGCTTGCCGTCCTGCTCGGGCAGGACCGTCAGCGTGCCCATCGGCCCGTGGGTTCGGATCGACGCGACCAACCGCCGATGCGCCTCACGCATCGGCTTGACGCGCCTGGGGTTCTTGCGGCTGGCGACCAGCTTGGACAGGGGAATCTTCACGTGCATCACAACACCTCCAAAGGAGAAACAGACACACGGCGACCGCCCCGGCCCACACCGGCCAAGCATTTTTTCGGCCGCCGCCTTCACGGAAGGCAGGCGGCGGCCGAAAAAAGTGAATACACCTCGCGGCGCCGCCGCGATCTTCTCCCGGAAACGTCATCCAGGCATTGGCGTTCCGCAGGGGTAGCGCAGGGGGCAGCTAGCCAACGCCGTAAGCTATAAGGCCATGCTGATCTGGACCTCTTTGAGTCTGGCGCGGCGGATATCGGGTTGAGGCGACTCACACCGATTCCGGCGTTACGATGGCTGTGACGGGTCCAGACGACATGTGGCACATCGTGCGATGCGAGGACGAATACAAGGTCGCCTGCGTTCTGGCTGAAGCGGCAGGAATCGATATCGAGGACGGTTGACGTAACACAAGGCGTTAGGCAAGACGATCGCAATGCGCACGCTCGTTGGTGTAGTCTGATACCAATACTGAATCACGCGCCGCTTGCCCAGGTTGCCGGATTCTTCGTGTCTGGTCGCCACTGCCCGTAGGGCCCATGCTGGATCACCCCATCACGGATCGCGATGGGGCCGATGAGTGTCGCATCAGGATGCTCGGTGCTCACGGCAGCGAACGTGATGATGTCTGCGGCGGGGACTTCATCCTGTAGCACGCCCCGACAGGCCCAAGCTGTGGCGCCCTTAGTGATCACGTCATCAACCAGAATGATCCGGCGTGGCTTGGCGTTCAGTGGCAGGCAACTCCGTAGCGTTTCGAGGTGTTCGTCAACCGTGGGGCGGTTGCGTCCGGACGTATGCGCGGAACGGATGTTCTTGTGCCGCTCTACGGCGATGAGCACTTCACTCCCGAGTCCATGCTTGCAGAGAGCATTCGCAATCCGCAACGATGGCCACAACGCATCCTTACTCCGCCGGGCAGAACGGGGGATCGGAATCAGGGCCGCCTTGCCGTCAAATACCTGCTGAAGGTTTGTCTGATCCTTGACGACCTGAGACAGCACCTGCGCGATCGCCTCGGAGGCGAGCGTGCCCTCGGCGAGTGCCTGGTCATTCTTAATGGCGTTGACGATGCCCTGGCATTGATTTCCGAGCTTGCTGTTGTCCCGTGGCTTGTATCGAAGAAGAGAGATGTATCGCATCACGCGCTCTTTTGGAGAAGCGATTCGACAGACACGTCCCTTGGATCGAATCCCTTGGGAGGCAACTGATCGATCAGGTCCGCAAAGGTCTCGTCACTCAACGGCTGGGCGCCATAGGACAGTTGCTCGTCGATCCACGTAGCGACCTTCGCATCGATCAGGGACTGAGCAATGAACAGCGGGCGCCCCAGTCGGATAGCTTCCCATCCTTGATGACGGGTGCCACTCTTCTCGGATGCCTCTACAATGACTGTCGCATGGGAGACAAGGGCCATGACGCGGTTGCGTGCCGGGAAATGGCTGGGGTAGGTCTGGGTGCCGACGGGGAACTGCGAGACGACGAGGTGGTCTTCAGCGATCTCGGCTTGCAGCGATGCATGCTTCGCCGGATAGGTCTTGTCGAGCGGCGTGCCGATGACCGCGACGGTGCTGCCGCCCAATTCGATGGCGGTGCGATGGGCGATGCTGTCGATCCCTTCGGCAAGGCCGCTAACGATGACGACGTCTTCCTCGACGAGTTGACGCGCGAGCTTTCGTGCTCGTTTGATCCCGTTGGGCGAGGGCTTGCGGGATCCGACGATCGAGACGCGGCGCGTGCCTCGCATCAGGTCCGTGTCGCCCTGAACGTACAACTCCTTAGGTGCGTAAGCTTCCTCAAGGTCGTTGAGTGGGCCGATCAACTCTGCGGGAGTCAAGGTCCTGATCATGCTTGCCATCCTTGGTGCTCCATTCAGAAACCTCTTGTCTATTATACTGCGAATGTTGATTTCATCTATGGGGATGTCTGGTCCCGCCGTTCGAGGGGCTCGGCAGCCGCCATGACGGCTGTATCAGATTCATCGGCCGGCCCTCCCCTCCGCCTCCAAGATCTCGAAGATCGGGTCTTCGGTCCAGTTGAAGTGGGTGACGTAGACACCGAGGGGGTTGTGGTAGATGGCGCGCGAGGACTTGGGGGGCACGATCTTGACGGTGAACAGGCCGGTCCACCACGACACGTCGGCCTGGGCGCCGTGCTGGTAGGCGGTCTGCTTCCAGCGGAGCTGGTACGTGCCGTCGGACTTCTGGATGACGCTGGTGATCTGGACGGTCACGGCGGTGTGGCGCTTGGCGGGGTTGAACAGGTCGGCGGACGCGGCGTACTGGTTCATCGTGGTCACCGCATCGGCGGCGAGGAAGCGGTAGGCCTGTTGCCAGTGGTCCTTGAGGACGACCGGATCGGTGGGCCGCGAGCGCGTGCGGCGGACCAACTCGGCGAGGTGGTAGGCGACCTGCGCGGTCGTCGGCGTGTAGCGTAGTACGACCCCGCAACGTCGCACGGATCGACGCCCTGACGTTCGATGTGCGTGACCAATTCGTCGGCCAGCGCGACCACTCCGCGATCCTTGCCGACGCAGCGGGTATTGAGGTAGGTGTGCACCGCGACGGCGGGCTGCACGCACGGGAGTACGTAACCGACGTCGCCAGCGCGCAGCGCCTCGACGATCGCGAAGCACGCCACCTGTTTGCGTGGCGACAGGCGCGCCCACCACATCACGGCGAACAACTGGCCCGGCATGAACCAGTAGTGCGTCACGCCGCTGTCGAGGCGGCGCGAGCGCGTCGGGTCGCCAAAACGCATGCGGATCAGCAACCGCTTGCGGGCGTGGAAAGCGGTTAGGCGTGTCAGCTCATTGCGATCTGTTGGCATGATGGGTCGTCCGGGACGTTCAATTCGGATGCACGATGCGATGACGCGGCGGGGACAGGTACGCGGCAAGATGTTCGGCACACAACGGCATGGCCTTCGGCAATCCGACACAGTTGTGCGCCACGTACGTCGCACTGGGCGTCGTGTAGAGCATGCGTTCGCCGGCGTCAGCGGTGAGCGTACCGTCACTCATTCGTGGCGCTCGCGTACAGGCCGATTGAGACTATAGAGCGCGGTGACGACCGTGCCCCACAACTCAGCACGGTCGGCCCGCTGCAGATAGGTGAACACGTCCTCGGGTGGTCCCTCGTCGCTCAACTCGGGATCGCGGCGCCACAGGGCTTCGAAGAACTGTCGCAGGAGGAACACCTCGTAGGGCCGATGGCTGCCCGACGGGAAGTGCTTGTGAATCAGGGCGTCAAAGTCGTTTTGAAAACTCGGCATGGGCGTCTCCTAGGCGCAAAAAGAAACGGGGCTCCGTGTCCGGCGGAATCCCCATACCTCGCGCCTTCCACAGCGCTCAGACCGGCTCATCCGCCGGGCGCGTAACCCCGCCTCGAAGGCAGAGAAAGCGCCCGGCGAAATCGCCCTGGTCTGAAAGTCCCCGATCGCTCAGGGGTGGAAGTTTGAGGTAACCAGGCGATTCGCACGTGCGAATCAATCGTTATGTCGGTTCCATGCTACGGATTCGGCGATCCGGGTTCAATGGATCAAATCGAATAGCAGCATCGCGAGCGAACTTGCGCGCCAAATCGCACTGAGATCGAGCGCCCGTTGCGCGCGGACGCGCACAGCATTGTGCGATGCTGGCGTCACGACCCTCAGCTAGAAGGAGCGTGACGATGATCGAATTGTCCAGCGAGTCCCTTGTGCCGGTACGAAGCGTCCCGAAGCTGTTGCCCACACGTCCGAACGGCAGGCGCGTTCACATCAGCGCCGTCTATCGCTGGATCAAGCGGGGTGTTCGTGGCGTCCGATTGGAGTCGACCCAGGTTGGAGGCACCACATACACGAGTCATGAGGCGCTGCAGAGGTTCTCCGAGCAACTCAGCAAAAATGATCGCCCCGCGGTCTCGAAAATGTCGAGGACACGCGCGAGACAGCGGCAAATTGATCGTGCTGCCCGACAGGTCGAAGCGATCCTTGGAGTCACCCCGAATTGATAGCGATGCCCGTCTTGGGCGAGGGCACGAAGATCGGCTGTGGGTAATCAGCCGATTTTCCGTATCACCTCGATCGCCTTCTGGATGTTCGCCTCGGCGTAGAGTTCCGTCGTCTCGATATGGCGATGCCCGAGAACGATGCGCGCCACCTCGACGCCGAACTCCTTGCGCAGATGCGTTCCGGCGTTATGGCGGAGCTGGTGCGGATGCCAGCGGTGATTCTTACGCCATCGCTTGAACTCGTCACGCTGTTCGTCCGTCAGCTCATTTTGATCGAGTTTGGACAGTTCGGGATGTGGGAACGCATTGTCGCACGCTCGTTGGATTGCCTGGCGATAGCTTTGAACGGTGTAGCGTTCACTCGGTTGTTTCTTCGGCTTGCGTCGCCGGTTCGTGCCGGGCCGGTTACCGCAGGACATCGGTGTCTTGCGATTTTCATGGAGCCGCTGACGCCGATCTGCCTCGGCGTCTGTCGGGCTGAACAGGCATGCATCGAGGTTATGCTTGAAGAATGGCTTGAGGATCTTCTGCGCCTTTGGGCCGATGAAGATCGTGCGGTCGTGGCCGTGGTGCTGGCCCTTGTGAGTCTGCGGTCGGTACAGCCAAACCTTGCCACCCATATCGAGGTCGCAGCGACGCATCAACACGACCTCTCCGGGGCGCATGCCGGAATATAACTGCGTCTGGATCATCGCCCAGACCTGGCTGTTGACGAACGGCTGCACCGCTTCGATCATTCCGTCACTCACGGGACGCACCGGCTCGGTCTCGCGCGCGTCGCACCGCCCGTGCTTGAGCGGCGGGACCGTTTGCAGCGCGTGCAGCACGGTGGCGCTGACCATCTCGTTGTGCACGCCCCATTTGAAGATGCGGCGGACGCGGTTGATCCGCGAGTTGATGACCTTGCGTGACAGCCCCGCATCGACCATGGCGTGTTGCAACGCCTTCAACGCGCGAGGCCCGAACTCGCCGATGCGCGTGTTGCCATAGAACTGCACAAGCGGACGCGCTGCATCCTTCATGTTCGTGTATTCACCGTTGGGTCGTCCGTTCTTGACGTAGTACGTCTCGGCGTGACGAAGGTAGGGCCCGACCAACTCGCTGACGCGCAGGTCCGCGTGAAGCGTGGACGCATCATCGGGTGGAGCGGTTTCGTGGTTGGCGATCCACTCGGTGATCTGCCGGTTGTACCGGGCGTGACTGTCCGGCGAGCCATGTATGCCGAGGTAATAATCTTTGCCATCGATGGTCACGACGGCCTGGCCGGTGGGCTTGTGAAGACGGTACGACGGGACACGTTTCCTGCGCGGCATGGCGACCTCCAGCCTTAATCCGGTAGTACTACCGGATTTCTTAGGGCTTCTGGGCCGCTCTGCCCGACACAGGCAGGTGCGCTAACTTGCGTTCGGCTAGACTATTGTATCCAAAGCGGGTGAAGGGGCTCGAACCCTCGACATTCAGCTTGGGAAGCTGACGCTCTACCAACTGAGCTACACCCGCGTCTCGGTGTCATTGTCGCGGGGGGCGTATGGCAAGTCAACGTGTCGGTCAGCGGCGGGCTTCGGCGGCGGCGCGCTGGCGGCCCTCGCGCAGGACGGCGAGCGTGCGCGGGTCGAGCCAGCGCCAGTCCAGCAGCATGTCGATGCCCTTGACCAGCGTGCGTGGCGGCAGTGTCGTGATCCGCGTATTGCAGCGGGTCAACGCCAGCACGATCGCGATGTAGTACAGCAGACGCGAGATCTCGAGCGGCAGCGGCTGCGTGGGATCGCGGTGGCCGACCTTCGCGTAGCGCTTGATCAGGTCGAGCAACTCGGCGGGCGGACGGGCGTGGTCGAGCAGGTCGCCGAACGTGCGGATCGGCGGGTCGGCGAAGTCGAGCAGGTCGTAGACGCGGTTGCGGATGTCGGGCGTGAGGCGGATCAGGTCGTCGGCGATCGACGCGTTGTACTGATGCTGCAACACCTCGCCGAGCTCGGTCGGCGAGTATAGACCGATCGCCGACGCCTCCATGTTGAGCATGCGCGCCAGGTTCCCTGGATTGCTCGCCTCGGGCGCGAACAGCTCCGGCATCGAATCGTTCATCGCGTCTTCCATGTCATGACTCGCTGAGTCTTGTGCCTAACTGTCTTCATCGCTCCCGTGATCCGTGTCGCGCGATTGCGCGGGCGGATCGTGTCCCTTCCCCGGGTCAGACGCTCTGCGGCGCCGGCTCGTTGCACGCTCCGGAGTCGTCCTTCTCGGCCGCCGTGTCGTCGGGGTTGAGCCCGTAGTCGTACTCGTCCTTCGCCGCGTGCTGCAGGATCGCGACCAGGTCGGCGATCTCGTGTTCCACGTGCGTCTGATCGCCAGCGTACTCGGCGATCACCGAACGCAGGATCCGCTGGAACGTGCGCTTCGCGGTGATCAGCGCGTTCGACGCCTGCGCCGGCGACTCGAACTTGTAACGCTTGATGATCAGGTTGTACGGCACGGGGTTCCGTCCGCACAGCGTTACGCGCAGGATGCGGTCGTCGAACACGCCCCAGATGTCCGGCCGCTGCGACGTCTCGCAGTCCGCCTTCATCTGCTTGAGCGTCTCGTCCACCACACGCCGCGCCCACTCGATCTCGAAGTTGTCACCGCTGTCGTCGTCGGCGGGGGCGTCCTGACCGGTCAGCGTCTGCACGTGTCCCTGCTCGGGGCGGCGCTTCTTGGCGTTCTGCTTGCGCTTCCAGCTGATCACGTACCGGTCGAGCGCGCGGAGCAGGAACGTGCGGAAGCGGCCCTTGCGCCGGTCGACCACGGCGAGCAGGTCCTGCTCGATCATCTTGTCGGCGAAGAACTGATGCAGCAGGTCCTCGGCCGCGTCGGGCGCGAAGCCGCGGTGCCGGATCAGGTAACCGATGATCGCCGGGCGATACGTCACGAAGAGGTGGTCAAGGGCGACACGTCCGCTCAGCACAAGCGTCCACTGCGTATCGGGGAAACTCTTGGGCTTGGGCGTGTTATCAGGCATGGGCGTTTTTGAATCGCTAACTTCCTGTCAATTCATTATCTGACCATTTGACCCGCCGATCAAATCTCTGATTTCCATATAGGGAATTCGAATTTTTTTCCCTGACGCGGCGCAGGCTAAAGACCCGTGTTGCGTTTACTGAGGTAGAGAAAATCGGGGGTTTGCAAACAGCCTCCTGGAGGGGAGTCCATCAGTATTCCTCCAGGATGCCGATGCGAGTAACCACCCTGGGAGGTGCCTTGTGCCAACTGGACGCGTCAAATGGTTCGACCGTAAAAAGGGCTTCGGTTTCGTCATCGGGCCCGTCGGTCAAGACGTTTTCGTTCATTATACACACATCATTCGCGTGGGCTTCAAGTTTCTCAAGGAAGGCGAAGCCGTGCGATATCACCTGCTGCACACCGACAAGGGCTGGCAGGCGCGTGGGATCGAGCCGCTTGAGGACGGCGCGGGTCTGGTCGACACGCCGCCGATCGTCGAGTCGGGCACCTACGAGCCGCCGCTGAACGAGACCGCGCAGGCCGGCGTACCCGCGGCGGCGTCAACGGCGTCGCAGGCGCAGACCCCCGGCGGTCGCGCCCCGCAGACGACCGTGCGGCGTTCGGGCGGCTATGTCGGCTCGGCGTCGCTAGCCGAGGCCGGCTGACGCGGCATCGGCGCATCGCCGACCACGCCGCATCACTCAACATCGCCAACGCCTCGCCCCGCATGGGTGAGGCGTTGTTCGTGACGCGACCTGCCGCCGCGCGTCGATCATCCCCGCGGCGCGCCGTACAATCAGCGCCCCAATTACATTGCGAGGGCGCTGATGCCAATCCACCACGATATCGCCACCGCGGCGCGGCCCGCGCCGTTCCGTCGACGTGTCCGCCTCGGCATGACGCTCTGCTTGCTGGTCGCGGCGTGCCTGTGCGTAGGCGTCACCCGCGCCG
Organism: Phycisphaera sp.; assembly: GCA_016125285.1. Taxonomy (GTDB): domain Bacteria; phylum Planctomycetota; class Phycisphaerae; order Phycisphaerales; family Zrk34; genus RI-212. The sequence continues at coordinate 21,390 of WGMA01000048.1, read as the reverse complement.
ACGAACCCGATCCCGCCAAGCCCGACGCCGCCAAGCCGGACAAGCCCGCCGCCGCGTCGCCTGCGCCGCAAGCCGCCAGGCCGCTGCCGAAGCCGAGCGTGTTCGACCTGCCCGAGATTCAGCGGCGCTACGTCAATCTGCAGGCGATCGTGCTGGAGATGTTCCGCGTCGGTCGCTACGCGGACGCCGAGCGGATCTGTGGCGAACTGACGAAGATGGTGCCGCACGACCCGGTCGCGCGCTACAACCTGGCGTGCGCCCAGGCGCAGCAGGGGCGCCTCGACGCGGCGTTCGCGAGCCTCAACGCGGCCATCGATCGCGGCTTCACCGACACCGGCCTGATGATCAAGGACGACGACCTCAAGCCGCTGCGCGAGGGCGACAACGATCGCTTCGCCAAGTGCATCGAGTCCGCGAAGGCGCGCGCCGCGGCCGGTCCGCCCGACGATCCCTGGCGCCACGAACTGCACATCACGGCGGTGGCCGACGGCCTCGGGACGGTCGTTGCGGACAACACCGCGTATGACAAGCGCATCGTTGGCTTCCGCACGATGTTCATCCTTCCGCCGATGACCGACGAGCAGAAGGCCAGGCCGCCCATCGTCGGTTTCGCCGACGTCGGCAAGCTCGTCAACGGCTGGTACGCCGCCGGCGCCGCCGCGGGCAACCACGGCGACTTCTACGACAACCACGACGGCGACCACTCCAACATGCGCTACCAGACCTTCCCGCAGCTCACGCGCATCGAGTTCGACGAAGAGGTCCGCAAGCGTCAGATGCACACGGGCCTGCAGAATCACTTCCTCTACACGATCATCCCCGGCCCGGCCGACGGCGCGCCGCCGACGCACAACGTCGAGCCCCACGCCTTCGGCGCCGTGATCGGCAACTCATCGACCGCCATGACACGCGGCCCGATGTGGCGGTCGATGACTCGCCTGGCCTATACCGACCCGCGCTCCGCGGCGCTGCTCTACACGCAGTACGTGTCCAATCATCTCTATTTCTATCCCGAGCACCGCGACCACGACCCCGGCACGAACGGGAACGGCGGCTACGGCGACGTGTTCCCCGCCAACACGCCGTACGTCATCACGTCGCAGGGCTCCAGCGGCTCGGACCGCGCGTTCATGGACGCGGTCGTCGCGACGCTCGCGGCGTTCCGCCCGGCGGTCAAGCAACGCCTCATCGCCGAGCACGCGCTGATGCCGACCGTGCAGATGATCTTCCGCAAGTCCAACGCGCAGGTGCGCGAGCCGGGCGACTACTTCACCGGCGCCGCGCATCCGTCGGTCTTCGAGGGCAGCCAGCTCGACGTGACGAAGATGGTCACGCTCGCCCACGCGATCGAGCCCGGCGCCGAGCCGCCCGTGGCCAACCTACGGGTGATCGAGGAGGACGTGCCTCAGCCCGGCGTCGATTACCTCGCCGCGCCCGGCCGGTCCGAGCAGCTGTTCGACACGCCCGGCGCGATCGCACGCATCGGCCGGTCGCTCAAGCGTGAGCGCCGCATCGTGCTCGACGCCGGCACGTCGCGCGACGTCAACGGTCGGCCGCTGACGTTCCGCTGGGAACTGCTCCGCGGCGACCCGGCACGCGTCAAGATCCACCCGCTCGACGCCACGGGCACGCGCGCCGAGGTCATCGTCGCGCATCACGAGCGTCGTCCGATCGCGCCCGGCTCGGACATGCTCTCGCCGCGTGTCGACGTCGGCCTGTTCGTCAGCAACGGCGTGCACGACTCGGCGCCCGCGTTCTTCACGTGCTACTTCCCCGACAACGAGCGGCGTGTGTACGACGACGCCGGGCGACTGGTCAGCGTCGAGTACACCGACGACTACGTCGACCCGATGATCGCGATGTTCAAGGACTGGAAGGACGTGTACGCCTACGCGGACGACGGCGGCAAGGCGGGGGCGATGACGGGGTGGACGCGCACCTATCGGGACGGGCGCACCGAGCGATACGACGCGGAGGGGCGGCTCGTGACGCCTGATGGGGCGATCGCGGTGCTGTACATGCCGCAGGCCCGCAATAATCTCGCGCCGATGCTGAAGGTGCAGCCGGTCGCCAACGCCGTGTCGAAGTAACGCGTCGACGCGCCGCGGCGGTTCACTTCTTTGCGTGAGTTTCGTTCTTGTTAGACGGCAGGACGTCGAGGAACGGGTTGTCGCCCGTGGTGGGTTTCTGCGCCGTTCGGGTCGACGCCGGGTGGTCCGTTGCCGGGTCGGCGTTCGCCTCCGCGGCGGGGCGTCCGCCGACCTGCGTCAGCACCTCGACGATGCGCAGGTGATCGGCGTCCTTGGCGGGGTGTGCCGCGAGGTAGCGCTCGTAGCAGGCGATCACGCGGCGGCGGGCCGTGTCGCGCCGCAGCTCGATGTCGGCCCGGTCCGACGACTCGGGCGTGGCGAGCAGCGCGGCGTACCAGTCGCCGAGCTTCAGCGCCTCGGCGTCGCTGAGCTTGTCGACCGGCCGCGCGGCCAGCGTGAAGTAGGGACCGACCGTGAAGTCGCCCGCCGGCATCGCGTAACGCTCGGCCTGCTCGGGGTTGTCCAGCTCCAGCACGTAGGTCCACATCAGCTCGCGGCTCAGCTCCAGCTTCCTGCGGGGCTCGGCGCGCATCTCGTCGGCCAGCTTCAGCACCTTCTTCCGCGAGTCGACCAGACGCACCTCGCGCCGCAGCACCGCCGCCTTCGGCGACCCGGCCGCCTCGGCCTTCTTGATCACCGCGTCGTACAGCAGCTTCGCGGCGTCGTACTGGCGGGCGTCGACGTACCCACGCGCCAGCAGCGCCTGCGCCTCGAGCCACATCTCGCCCGCCGCCACCTTCTGCTCATCGGTGCCCAGCCGCTGCGTCCGCTCGATCAGCGACGTCGCCTCCGACACGCCGGACTCCAGCTTCTCGGGCACGAGCCGCGCGACGAGCAGGTGCGACTCGGCCGCCATCAGATACGCATCGACGTCGCGCTTGGCGAGCTCGGCGATCTTGCGGTTCAGCAGCACCACCGTGCCGTCATCGTCGCGGTGTTGCCGCGCGTGCTCGAGCAGGTCGGCGACGAGCTCGACGTCGTCCTTCGTGGTCGGCGTCGCGCGGACCTTCAACTCACGCGGCGCGAACAGCCGGTCGTAGGTCTGCTGGGCCGACTCGGCGTAGGCCGCGCCCGTGGGCAGCGTCGCGGTGATGAGCGTCACGGCGGCGGTCAGCAGCGCCAGCGCGGGGCGCGCGATACGTAAACGGGGGGTGGTGCGTGTCATCGTTCTTTCTCCAGTGCTGGAATCGCCTCGCGGCGGGGTGATCACCGTGACCGGTGTCCCATGTCTTGACTCTACACCATATAGACGAACGAGGATGCAGGGTGTTCACTCTATTTGTGTAAAGACGTTGTAACGCCGCGTCGTCAGCCGCCCGGCAGTGGTTCGATGGTTACCCGCAGCGTGCCGGCGCCGCGGTGCTTCATCTGCGGGTCCGGCCCGCACGACCGCACCTGGTCGCGCTTGAGCTCCGCGTGTTCCTTGTGGCCCGTCCACACGTGGCTCCGCCCCGCGACGTGCGCCTTGAGCGTCAACCAGAACGCGCGGGCAGTGTTGTAGCCGAACACCTTTTGCAGCGTCCGCACGACGAAGTCGAATCCGTTGATCGCGTCATTGTGTAGCACCACGGCGTAGGCTGGCTGGTGTTTGGGCTTGTGGTCGGTGTCCGTACGCCGTTTTCGCTTTGGCTTCGGTTTAGCCTTCGGCGGCTCGGTCGAGGCGTCGGGTGGCGCGACGGTCGTCGTGTCCGGTTCGGCGGTGGTCGGCATCGATCATCCCCGTGCAGGCTGCGCCCCGCGCGGGCGCACCGGACATTGTAGGCAGGGTTTCCGGCGTCGTCAGCGAGGCGTCGCCGCTACGCCAGGATCTCGTTGACGACGTTGCCGTACACGTCGGTCAGGCGGAAGTCGCGGCCGGCGTGGCGGTAGGTGAGCTTCTCGTGGTTCAGGCCCATCAGGTGCAGGATCGTGGCGTGCAGGTCGTGCACGTCGATGGCCTTCTCGGCGATGTGTGAGCCGATGTCGTCGGTCCTGCCGTACACCATGCCGCCACGGATGCCGCCCCCGGCGAGCCACACGCTGAAGCACTCGCCGTGATGCCCGCGGCCGTAGTTGCCTTCCTTCTTGGGCGTCCGGCCGAACTCCGTGGCCCACACCACGAGTGTCTCGTCGAGCATGCCGCGCTGCTTGAGGTCGCTGAGCAACGCGGCCATCGGCTGGTCGACGTTCGCGGCGAGGCGCTCGTGCTCTTTCATGTCGCCGTGGCTGTCCCAGTTGGGGCGTGAGCCGGTGTCGATCAGCTCGATGAACCGCACGCCGCGCTCCGCCAGGCGCCGGGCCACGAGGCACTGCCACGCGAACTCCGCGCCGGCGCCCTGCGCCGCGCGGTCCAGCCCGTACAACGACTTGATGTGCTCCGGCTCGCTGTCGACGTCGAAAGCCTCGGGGCCCGCGGCCTGCATCGCGAACGCCGTCTCGAACGATTTGATCCGCGCCGCCAGCTCGCCGTCGTCACGCCGCTGCGCCAGGTGCCCGCGGTCGAACGCCTCGATCAGGCCGAGCTCCATCCGCTGGATCTCGCGGCTCGCCTTACGCGGCCGCAGGTTGGCGATCGGCTCGTCGCCGGGCATCACGCGCGTGCCCTGGTGGTACGCGGGCAGGAAGTTGTTGGCGTAGACCTGCGTCCCGGCGTAGGGCAGGTTCGGCGCGATCACGATGAACGACGGCAGGTTCGCGTTGAGCGTGCCCAGGCCGTAGCTGACCCACGAGCCCATCGACGGTCGGGCGAACGACGCCGAGCCGGTGTGCATGCCGAGCGTGGCCTGCGTGTGATCGGAGTGTGCGGACTTCAGCGACCGGACGACGCACACGTCGTCGAGCCGCTGACGCAGGTGCGGGAACAGGTCCGTGATCTCGGTGCCGCAGCGCGGGTTCGGGCGGACGGCCCACTGCGAGCCCATGAGTTTGTCCTTGCCGTTGCCGTCGCGCCCGTTGGCGGTGGACTTGGGGTCGAACGTGTCGATGTGGGACACGCCGCCGGTCGCGTACATGAAGATCACCCGCTTGGCGCGCGGCGCGAAGTGGGGCGGTCGCGGCGCCAGCGGATCGGCGATCGACGCCGCCCCCGACGCCGTGGCGGCCCGCGCGGTCGACCCGGCCAGCATCTCCGACAGCACGCCCGGCAGCAGGACCGACCCGCCGACCATAGACCGGATAACGTGGCGACGCGAGGGGTGTGAGGTGTGATCGTTCATGGAATGACTCATTTTATCCGAGGCGGTCTAGTCCACGTAAAGGAATTCGTTGATGCTCAGCAGCGCCCGCGCGAAGCTGCGCCACGCCGCGGCGGCCGCGTCGTCGGTTTTCACGCCGTCCGACGTCAGCGTGTCGCGCACGCGTTGGAGGTAGTCGATCGCGGCCTGCCGTTCGTGCTCGCTGACGGGGCGGCCGAGCGTGAGCAGGAAGGCGTAGTCGAGCCGGGCGTTGTCGTCGCCGCGCTCACGCAGCACGCGCGCCGCAAACGCCTCGGCACGCTCGTGAATGAACGCGTTGTTCATCAGCCAAAGCGCCTGCACCGTCGTGACCGACTGGTCGCGCCCCGGCGTGTGCGCGCTGCGGTCGGCGCCGTCGAACGTCGTGAAATAGGGCATCGCCGTGAGCCGCTTCGTCATCAGGTACACGCTGCGTCGCTTCGACGGGTACACGTCCTTGAACGGGTGGTGCTGCGTAAAGCCCCAACTGACCTGCGGCGGGAACGGGTGCGCCACCGTCATCATCGACGCGTCGAGCTCGCCCGAGACCGCGAGCATCGTGTCCCGCATCGACTCGGCGTCGAGGCGGCGGTGGTTGGCGCGCCAGTGGTAATCGTTGTCGGGGTCGAGCTTCAGGTTCGCCGCGATCACCGACTCGTCGCCGACGCTCGCCGTGCGGTATGTGCGCGTGAGCATGATGACGCGGTGGATCGCCTTGATCGACCAGCCCTCGTCGACGAACCGCTGGGCGAGCAAGTCGAGCAGCTGCGGGTGCGATGGCGCCTCGCCCCGCGTGCCGAAGTCGCTGGGCGTGTCGACCAGCGCGTCGCCGAAGTGGTAGCCCCAGATACGGTTGACCATCACGCGCGCCGTCAGCGGGTTGGCCGGGTCCGTCAGCCAGCCGGCGAGCTGGAGGCGTCCGCTGGTCTTCTGCTTCACGTCGTCGGCGAGGCGCTGCCCGCCGAGGACGTCGATGAACTTGCGCGGCACCGGCGCGCCGGTCTTGTCCGGGTTGCCCATCAGCTGCAGCAACGCGTCGTGGATGTTGCCGTCCTGCACCGCGTACGCGTCGGGCAGTTCGGGCATCTTCTTGCTCTGCACCTCGAGCGCCGCCGCGGCCTTCTTGAATTCGGTGTGAGCCTTGTTGAGACGGTCGCCGACACTCGACAGCTCGTCGTTCAGCGGCTTCTTCGCCGCGTCGTCGGGCGCGTTCTTGATCTGCTCGGTGAGCTCGGCCTTGCGCTGTTCGAGCTGCTTGCGCTCCGCGCCGATCGCGTCGACACGCCGCTTGAGTTCCGCCTCTTTCTCGCGGAACGGCGCGAGCAGCCTGTCGCGCTCCGCGTCGCTGACCAGCGGCACGAAGTCCCGCTGCGTCTTGAGCAGCTCGATGCCGGGGAACGCGTACTTCGTCGACGCGAAGATGCCGTAGATGCCGTAGTAGTCCTGCGTGCTGATCGGGTCGAACTTGTGGTCGTGGCAGCGGGCGCACGTGAGGGTCAGGCCGAGCACGGTGCGACCGAGGTTGTCCATCGTGTCTTCAATCGTCAGGTACATCGGGTAGTCGTCGAACGACGAGCCGAAGCGGCGTGACCCGGCGAGGTAACCGGTGGCGATCACGTGTTCGTTGCGCTGCTCCCACGAGTCGTGCGGCATCAGGTCGCCGGCGATCTGCTCGGTGAGGAACACGTCGTAGGGCTTGTCGGCGTTGAAGCTGTCGATGATGTAGTTGCGGTAGAGGTACAGCTGCGGCACGGGGTAGTCGCTGTTGCAGCCGGTCGTGTCGGCGTAACGCACCAGGTCCATCCAGTGCCGGCCCCACCGCTCGCCGTACCGGGGCGACGCCAGCAGCCGATCGACCACGCGTGCGAACGCCTCGGGGGATTTGTCGTCGAGGAACGCGTCGATCTCCACGGGCGTCGGCGGCAGGCCGATCAGGTCGAACGTCGCGCGACGGATCAGCGTGCGCTTGTCCGCCTCGCCGAGCGGCGTCAGACCGCGCTGTTGCAACGCCGCGTACACGAAGCGATCGACCGCGTTGGTGGACCACGCCGGGTCGCTCACCTCCGGCGGCTCGGTCGCGTGCACCGGCTGCAGCGACCAGTGCCGCTTCGCCTTGGCCATGTCGAACTTCGGCCGCTCGATGACTGGGCCGCTGCGCGGGTCGGGCAGGCCCATCTTCACCCACGTCTCGAAGTCCGCGACCTGCGCCGTGGTCAGCTCCTTCTTCGGTGGCATCGCCGTGTCGGGGTCGACGCGGCGGATCGCCTTGATCAGGTGCGACACGTCGGGGTCGCCGATGACGACCGCCGGGCCGTGATCGCCGCCCTTGAGCACCGCGGCGCGGTTGTCGAGCATCAGCCCGCCCTTGACCTTGTCGGCCTTGGCGCTGTGACAGTCGTAGCACCGCTCGGCCAGCACGGGGCGGATCTTCTGCTCGAAGAAGTTCAGCTGCTCGGGCGTCGGAGCGGTCGCGCCGACCACCGGCGCGGGCGCCTGGTCGAACACGCCGCGCCACACCTCGACGCCCGACATGTTCGCGTGCCCGCCGCGGCTGGTGATCGTGATCTCGCCTTTCGTGACCTCCGCGACCCACGGCCCGAGCCGCCGCCACGCGCCCGGTTCGCCGCTGACGTACTGCGGCGCGACCACGCGGTCGTTGAGCATGACGTCGAACGTCTGCGAAAAGTTGTCCTCCCAGATGTAGAGGAACACGCTGTACGTGCCGGTGGCCAGGCCGGTGATCGCGATGCGGTTGTTCCCCGTGGGCGTCCACGTCGACGAGCGGATCATCTGGGCGCGGGCGTCGTCGGTCGGCGGCGTCAGCGTCACCTGCTGGTTCTCGAACGCCTTGTCGCGGTTGTCGTAGTTGGCGGGATTGCCGCGACCGGCCTCCCAGCGGCGGCCGTCGATCGTCAGCTCCAGCCCGTTGATGTTGATCGCCCGGACGAACGTCGGCGTGTTGGGCCTGGCGGGATCGTTGGCGGCGCGGGCGACACAGACGGCGATCGCGGCCGCGGCGAGCGGCCCGACCATCACGATCGCGAGATGGAGCCAGCGGTTGTCCTTCACGTGCGCCCAGTCGTACAAAGGTCTCGACGATTATAGGCACGGCCCGCGGCGCACGCGGCGTCGATCGGCGCCGCGTTATCGACAGGCTTTACTCCGTGTCAGCCTTACACTACTCTGAGTGTGGGAGACACACGGAGTTATCCATGCCTTACACCTACGAGTATCCGCGTCCGGCGTTGACCGTCGACTGCGTCGTGTTCGGGTTCGACGACGAGGCGCTGAAGCTGCTGCTGATCCAGCGCGGCATCGATCCGTACAAGGGCAGCTGGGCGCTGCCGGGCGGTTTCGTGCGGATGGACGAGACGACCGAGACCGCGGCGATGCGCGAACTGGAGGAGGAGGCGGGCGTCAGCGACATCTACCTCGAGCAGCTGTACACGTTCTCCGAGCCGAACCGCGACCCGCGCGACCGCATCGTGTCGGTCGCGCACTACGCGCTGGTCAAGCTGTCGGATCACCGCGTGACCGCCGCGACGGACGCCGAGGACGTCGGCTGGTTCCCGGCCGACGACCCGCCGCCGCTGGCGTTCGACCACGCGAAGATCCTGTCGATCGCACGCGACCGCCTCCGCGCCAAGGTCCGCTACCAGCCGGTCGGCTTCGAGCTGCTGCCGACGAAGTTCACGCTGCGTCAGCTGCAGCACCTCTACGAGGTCGTGCTCGGCCGCGAGCTCGACAAGCGCAACTTCCGCAAGAAGGTCCACTCGCTGGGCATCCTCAAGGCGCTCGACGAGTACGAGACCGGCGTGTCGCACCGCGCGGCGCAGTTCTTCAAGTTCGATCGCGCCAAGTATCGCCAGCTCGAGAAGAAGGGCTTCAACTTCGAGATCTGAGCGCTCGCCGCACGCCGTCGCGCGCTGTCTCACACCGGCTCGCGCGGCGTGGTGTCCAGCGTGTAGACCAGGTCGTCCAGGTCCTGGATGACGGTCTCGATGTCGGCGTAGCGGTGCGACGGCTGCTGCTGGAGCATCAGGTCGACGATCCGGCAGGTCTCGCGATTCAGCCCCTCGATCACCATCGCCAGCGGCGGCGCCTGCTGGAGGTGCGTCTGCAGCCCCGTGTACGGCGTGGGGTCCTCGTAGACGCGCTCGCCGGTGAGCATGTGGTACAGCGTGCAGCCGAGGCTGTAGATGTCGGTGCGCACGTCGATGATCTCGCCGCGGATCAGCTCCGGCGCCATGTAGCCCGGCGACCCGACCGCGTTGCCGTGCGCCGTCGTGCCCACCTGCGTCGCGAAGCCCAGGTCGATCATCTTCACCGCGCCCATCCGGTCGAACAGCAGGTTGCCCGGCTTGATGTCGCGGTGCACGAGCCCGGCGTGCGCCACGTCGCGTATGCCCCGCGCCACGTCCAGCGCGATGCGCAGCGCGTCCAGCTCCGCCACGCCGTGCTTCTCGCGGATCATCCGGCTCACCGACCCACCGGGCAGGTACTCCAGCTCGATGTACGGCGGGTCGTGCTTCGTCTCGAACCCGTACAGGCTCACGACGTGCGCGCTGCTGATCGCCGCCAGCGCCCGCGCCTCGGTGGTCATCGCCGCCAGGTCCTTCGCCGCGTCGCGCTCCGAGTGTTCGTCGCGCGCGCGGTTGACTTTCAACGCCACGTCACGCTGCATCTGCGGGTCGTACCCGAGGTACACCTGCCCGCGCGCCCCACGGCCCAGCGCCTCGGTGATCAGGTACCGGTCGAACTTCGCCGGCACCGCCACCAGCATCCCGCACGACGGGCAGCGCGTCTCGCTCAGGGGCGCAACGGCGCTGGTGTCCACGCGGTGCTTGCAACCGGGACAGATGACGTATTGCAGCTTTTTGACGCGCAACGCCACGGATGTACTTCCTGTGAAATGATCCTCACCTATAAGGATACGACCGCGCCGCTCGCGGGGGAAGCGTCTTGTGCGGTTCGTGACAGGCGTGTGGCTTTGCTGTTAGCGTTCCTTGTGGGATCGCGTGACGCGCGTGAAGATGCGACGGGAGTCACGACTTGGCCGAACCCTCGACATCGCCTCACGCCTCGCCGCACCCGCTCGACGGTGTCGACGTCGACGTGCTGGTGATCGGCGGGGGGATCGTCGGGGCGGGCGTGGCGCGCGACGCGGCGATGCGCGGGCTGCGCACGGCGCTCGTCGAGCAGCGCGACTTCGCGTTCGGCACGTCGAGCCGGTCCAGCCGCCTGCTGCACGGCGGCATCCGCTACCTGGCGCAGGGACGAATCGGGCTCGTCCGCGAGGCGAGCGGCGAGAAGGCCGTGCTGCACCGCATCGCGCCGCACCTGTGTGCGCCGCTGGCGTTCGTCTTCCCCACGCGCACGGGCACGCCGTGGACCCGCTGGAAGCTCGGCCTCGGCGTCAAGCTGTACGACGTGCTCGCCGCGGGTTCCAACCTCGGCGCGTCGCAGGTGCTCGGCGTCGACGAGCTGCGCGGGCTGCTGCCCACGCTCGACCCGCGGCGCCTGACCGGCGCCGTACGCTACTTCGACGCCCAGACCAACGACGCCCGGCTCGTCATCGACACGCTGCGCTCGGCCACGCGGCACGGCGCACGTGTGGCCAACTACACGCGGTTCGTCGACGCCGAGCGGCGCGGCGATCGCTGGCGCGTCACGTGCGAGCGCGTCGGCGCCGACGGCGGGGCGGTCGCGGGCACGCCGCGTGTCGAGCTGACGGCGACGCACATCGTCAACGCCGCCGGGCCGTGGTCGCCGCACATCCCGCACAGCGGCACGCGTCTGCGCCCGACGAAGGGCGTGCACCTGGTGATCGACCGCGAGCGCCTGCCCGTGCCCGACGCGGTGGTGATGGCCGAGGGCGACCGCATCCTGTTCGCGCTGCCGTGGGGCGATCGCGTGGTGCTCGGCACGACCGACACCGACTACGACGGGTCGCTCGACTCGCCGACGTGCGACGCCGCGGACATGGACTACGTGCTGCGCGTCGCCAACGCGACGTTTCCCGGCGTCATGCTCACCGACAACGACGTGATCAGCACGTGGGCGGGCCTGCGTCCGCTCGTCGCCGATCCGCACGGCCGACCGTCCGACATCTCCCGCCGCCACGAGATCACGTCGCCCGAGCCCGGCTGGATCGACGTCACCGGCGGCAAGCTCACGACGTATCGCCTCATGGCCGCGGAAACCGTCGACCGCCTGACCGACACGCCGTGCCGCACCGCCGACGAGGCGCTGCTGCCGAGCGCGGACGTCGTCGCGTCGGGCAGCGGCGTGCTGCCACCGCCGGTGTCACATGAACTCGTGCAACACTACTGCCGCCACGAGTGGGCCACGCACCTGGCCGACGTGATGGAACGCCGCACGAGCTGGCGCCGATATCACCACGACGCGGCGTCGATCGCGGAGCAGGTCGCGGCGTGGATGGCGGAGGAGCTGGTTTGGTCGGCGGATCGGATAGCGGCGGAGCTGCGGGCGGCGAGGGGAAATGCAAATTGAAAAATGTAAATTGCAAATTGCAAAATGAAAACGCGCCGCCACGGATGTGACGGCGCGTCTTGTTAGTCGATTCAACCTCGTCGCGCCGATCACATGGCGCGTTCCCGCGTGTTCGGGTCATTTTGCATTTTGCAATTTGCAATTTCCCTTAACACGCGTTTACAGCGTCGGCTCATCCCACGGCGACCGCTTATCGCGACGCAGCAGCTCGTTGCACTCGCTGTTGTCGGTGATCTTGTGCGCCGCCGGGTCGTACTTGAACGACTTGCCGGTCCAGTACGCGATGTTGCCGAGGTGGCAGACGCTCGCGGACGACGCGCCGATCGCCACGTCGCAGATCGGCTTCGTGCGGTTCGTCATCGCCTCGATCCAGTCCATGTGGTGGTTCTGGCTCTTGTACAGCTTCGTGTCGCTGTCCTTGAGCTGGAAGTGGCGGTAGTCCTTGAGCGACTCGATCGACGAGTCGAACTTGCCGCGGTTGACCTGCACCCAGCCCTCGCTGCCGGTGAATCGCACGCCGTCGGCCTGGATGCCGATCGCCTTGTTGTGGTACAGCGGCACGCCGTTGTCGTACACGTAGGTCAGCGTCTCGAACTCCTTGCCGTCGGGCGCGTGGACCTCGACCGGGCCGGACCCGTCCTTGCCCAGTCCCCACTGCGCGATGTCGAAGTGGTGCGCGCCCCAGTCGGTCATGCCGCCGCCGGAGTACTCGCGGTAGTTCCGCCACGCGGGGAACGAGTTGTTGTGCGGCGGGCGGAGGATCGCGTTGAACGGACGCTTCGGCGCCTGCCCCAGCCAGCGGTCCCAGTCCAGCCCGTCCGGCAGCGGCTCCTCGGGCAGGTCGCACCACCGGCTCGGCCCGCCCACGCTCACGTGCACGTACTTCAGCTCGCCGACGTACCCGTTCAGCGCCATCTCGCACGCCTCGCGGAACCCGCTCATCGATCGCTGCATCGAGCCCGTCTGGAACACGCGGTCGTACTTGCGCACCGCCGCGACCATCCGCCACGCCTCCTCGACGGTCAGCGACAGCGGCTTCTCGCAGTAGATGTCCTTGCCCGCCTTGCACGCCTCGATCACCGGGATCTCGTGCCAGTGGTCCGGCGTGCAGATCACCACCGCGTCGATGTCCTTCCGCGCCAGCACCTCGCGGTAGTCGTTGTACAGATCGATGTCCGTCGGCTTCTTGCGCTTCTCGTGCTCCTTCGTGACGATGTCCTTCGCCTGCTCGCGCGTCATCTTGTCCACGTCGCAGATCGCCACGATCTGCGCCTCCTTGAACGCGCCGAGGATGTGGCAGTGGTGCTGGCCCTGCTTGCCGACGCCGATCATGCCCATCTGCACGCGCTCGTTGGCGCCGAACGCCGACGCGGGGATGAACATCGGCGCCACGCCCAGCGCAGCGGTGGTCTTCAACACGGTACGACGTGATACACGTCTTGCCATAACGCGGTCTCCTTGATTGCCATGCGGAATAGTTCGTGCCCATGCGTGCCCGTACGCCACGCCGCCCGAGCGGCGACGCGGCGGAGATCATTCTAACCGCTGACATCTTTCGCAGGCGGATGGCCCGGGACCAGTGCGGTCAAAAAACCGTATGAGCGGGTGATTCGGTGGCGCGAGCGTCGATGGGGCATTGCAAATTGTTCATTGCAAATTGAGCATTGATCATGGCCGTCACCGCGGGACGCGCGCCACTCAACCCGCAATGTCCAATTTGCAATGCCCCATCTGCAATTTGCAATTTCCTGTCAACCTGCCGCGTTCTGTGCGACGGCTGGTCGCTATGATCACCGCGGCACAACCTCACTCTCCCCGGAGCGACAAGGACCTCTTCGCATGAGCACACGGACATGGTGGACGGTCGGCATCACGCTGGTGCTGGCCATGACGGTGTCGAGCCTCGCGCGCGTCGCGCACGCGGCGGGCAGGACGAACGTGCTGTTCCTCATCTGTGACGACCTGAACTGCGACATCGGCTGCTACGGCCACCCGCAGGTCAAGACGCCCAACATCGATCGCCTCGCGGCGCGCGGCGTCCGCTTCGAGCGCGCCTACTGCCAGTACACGCTGTGCGGACCGAGCCGCGCGTCGTTCATGACCGGCCTGTACCCCGACCAGACCCTCATCCACGGCAACGCCATCCTCATCCGCACGCACACCCCCGACGTCGTGACGATGTCGCAGCACTTCATGAACAACGGCTACCACGCCACACGCATCGGCAAGATCTTCCACTACAACGTCCCGACCGCCATCGGCACCGACGGCCACGACGACCCCGCGTCGTGGAACGACAAGTTCAACCCCATCGGGCGCGACAAGGCCGAGGAAAACAAGATCTTCTCGCTGCACCCGGGCAGCTTCGGCGGCACGCTCAGCTGGCTCGCCGCCGACGGGACCGACGCCGAGCAGACCGACGGCATCGCCGCGGCCGAGGCGGTCGAGCGGCTCGAGCAGTTCGCCGCGAGCAAGCGGCCGTTCTTCCTCGCCGTGGGCCTGTACCGCCCGCACACGCCGTACGTCTCGCCGAAGAAGTACTTCGACATGTACCCGCTCGACACGATTGTCGTGCCGACCGTGCCCGACGGCTACCTCGACACGCTGCCCAAGCCCGCCGCGGCGACGCTCACGCGCAAGAAGGACCAGGTCGATCTCAAGGAGGACCTCGCCAAGCAGGCGATCCAGGCGTACCACGCGTCGATCACCTTCGCCGACGCGCAGCTCGGCCAGATCATCGACGCGCTCGACCGCACGGGCCTGTCGAAGAACACCGTCATCCTGTTCACCTCCGACCACGGCTACCACATGGGCGAGCACGGCTACTACCAGAAGACCACGCTGTTCGAGAACGCCGCACGCGTGCCGCTGATCATCGCCACGCCCGGCATGGCGACCGCCGGCAAGTCCACGCCGATGCCCGTCGAGTCGGTCGACTTCTACCCGACGCTCGCCGAGCTGTGCGGCCTGCCGAAGCCGACGCACGCGTCCGGCGTCAGCCTCGCGCCCGTGCTGAACAACATCTCCGCCGCGCCGCGCACCGAGGCGCTGACGCAGTACGGCTCGGGCTACAGCATCCGCACGGCGCGCTACCGCTACACCGAGTGGGGCGACGACGGCAAGGACGGCAACGAGCTGTACGACCACACCACCGACCCGGCCGAGATGCACAACCTCGCCAACTCGCCGGAGCACAAGGACGTGATCGCCGAGCTGTCGAAGGTGCTGCACGCTCGCGTCGCCGACGCGAACCGCAAGCCGCCCGGCGTCACGCAGATCAGAAGCGTTGAGAAGGCGAAGAAGAAGAAATAAGCCCGCGTCCGCGAGCGGAGCGCGACGGCGTGGGATCACTCACGCCCCAGCAGCTTCCGCTTGAGCGCGTCCCCCGTGAACGGCGGCTCCCCGAGCCAGATGCCGAACATCGCCGCCATGAAGGGTGCATTATCACGCACCGTCCGTGCTTTGTCATGCGCGCCTTTTCGCCACGCCGTCGAGCCGGTCGCCGGGTCGTACGTGATGTAGAACACCTCGCCGTAGCGGGCGTCACGCTCGGTGAACACCCCGGAGAACTGGGCGAACAGCGCCGTCAGCTGCGTGGTCTGCCTGCGGACCTCCGCGGCGTCGGTCCCCTCGGGCCAGCGCAGGTGCTTCAGCGACTGGGCGAAGCCCTCGTCCATCGAGCTGCGCATCCGCGACACCGAGATGCCCGACTCGTTGACGATCTCCAGCCGCAACGCCAGCGGCCTGCCCGTGTCGATCGCCAGCAGCTCCCGCGCCAGCTGATCCGCCGACTTGCCCTTCGCCGCCTTCCGCTCGTCGTCCGACGTGTGCGCGTACAGCGTGAGCCGGTACTGGCTGAAGAACCACTTGACCCGCACACCCGATCCGAGCCGCATCACCTCGGCGTCGCCGACCTTCACCGTCGCCGGCGGCTCGGCGGCGCGGACGACGGCCGCGTGAAAGACCAGCGTCGTGACGAAAGTCGCGATGATGACCGCTGTTCGCATCGGGTGTTCCCTGCTGTGCGTACGCTGATTCTACACGCGTTGTTCAACGTCGCGGCGGCTCGCTGCATAATGAATGCCGCGGCGGTGCCGCCGAGGTGGCCCATGCTTGTTCTCGCCTATGGGGCGTTCAAGACGAATACGTTTCCTGAGATGTTCCTGGAGACGCTGCCGTTCTTCCTGCGCATCTTCCTCATCGCGCTGGCGGTGTACCTGCCGTGCTCGTTCGTCGTGGGACGCGCGAAGTACCGGTACCTGGGCGTGGTTGGATACGTCGTCGCATGGGCCGTGCTGCTGCCGGAGTTCTCGGTGCTGGGCGCATACGGACCGGCGCACGTTGCGGTGGAGGTCGGGGTCTGGACGATCCCGCTCTTCGGCGTGCTGTTGGTGGTCAAGACCGCCGTGCTCTACGTTGGAGACGCGTCGCGCGGCCGCTGTCCGCCGCCGGTCGATGACGTCTGACGTCACACGCTGTGCTGGAACAGGTGCACGTCGCGCTGCGGGAACGGGATCGATACGCCCTCGGCGTCGAAACGCTCCTTCACCTTGCGCGTGATGTCCCAGTACACCGTCCAGTAGTCGCCCGTCTTCGCCCACGGCCGGCACACGAAGTTCACCGACGAGTCGGCCAGCTCGTGCACCTGCACCACCGGCGCCGGGTCGTCCAGCGTCAGCTCGTGCTCGGCGATGATCGCCAGCAGGATCTCCTGGGCCTTGGCCATGTCCGACCCGTAGCCGATGCCGAACATCATGTCGACGCGCCGCGTGTCGGCGCCCGTCACGTTCGTGATCACGTTGCCCCACACCGAGTTGTTCGGCAGGATCACGACCTTGTTGTCCGGCGTGCGGACGTGCGTCGACACCAGGTTCAGCGACGTCACCTTCCCCAGCACGCCCGACACGTCGATCACGTCGTCGACGTCGAACGGCCGGTACACCAGGATCATGATGCCGCTGGCGAAGTTGCTCAGCGTGCCCTGCAACGCGAAACCGACGATGAAGGCGGCACCGCCGATCATCGCCAGCACCGGCCCGATGTTCACCTCGAGGGCCGACAACGCGATCACCAGACCCAACGCCAGCGTCACACGCTTGACGCTCGTGATGACGAAGTCACGCATCAGCCGCGTCATCCGCTTCGATCGGCCCGTCGCCTTGTCCGCGACCTTGCCCAGGATGATCGACAACAACCAGAAGGCGAACAGGATGCCGATGAACTTGCCGAGGTTCAACGCCCACCGCAGCCCGCCCTCGCCCGACATCACCCAGCCCTTGATCGTCTTGAACGTCGAGGTCGCGTCGGTCACGTCAACGACGATGCCGGACACCGCGTCGCGATACTTGGCGTACTCGGCGGGGTCGCCGCCCTTGGCTTCGAGCTGATCGAGCACGACGTTAAAGCGGTCGATCAACGCCGTGCGCTCCTCGCGCAGGACGGTCAGGTGCTCGAGCAGCACGTCCTTCGCCGCGGCCGACGACTGCGCCGCGACCTTCGCCGCCTGAGCCGACGCCGCGAGCTTCGTGGGGTCCTTCACGTCCTGCGCCGTGACATTCGGCGCTTCGACGGGTTGCGTGACCTGTGCCGGCGTGACCGGCGCCGCCGCGTCGGGGTTGTCCTTCGCGGCCTCCGCGGCGGTCTCGACGGCCTTCTCCACCGCCTTCTGCGTCGCTTCCTTGACGTCGGCGTTCTGCTCCGTCTTCGCCGCCGCCTCCTTCGCCGCGTCCGTCACCTTCTCCGCCGCCTTGGCCTTCTCCGCGGCCTGCTTCGCCTTGTCCTCCGCGGCCTTCGCCGCGTCGGTGTCGCCCTTCGCCGCCGCCGCGTCCGCCGCCTGCTTCGCCTCGTCCGCCGCGTCCTTCGCCTCCTCGATCGCCGCCGCCGCCTTCTCGACCGCCTTCATCTCCGTGTGCTTCTGCTTCACGGCGATCTCCGCGCTGCTGATCTCGTGCACCTTCGCCTTCAGCAGCTCCAGCCACGCCTGCGCCTCGACCTCCATCTCCGACTTCGTCATCGGCATCAGCAGCAGCTTCAGCTGGTCCGGCGGGATCGTCGGGTCCGCCGTCGACACCGCCTGGTACGCCGCCGCGTCCGCCGCACGCGCCGTCGGCGCCGACACCGCGAAAGCCCCAATCGACACCACCACCATCGCGACCACCGCCGCGAGCCGATTACGCTGATAAGCAAGCATGGCTTACTCCCTTCAATGACACGCACTACGCCGACACCTACGGCCGACGCGACCAATGCTCGGCAATAATATCGCCGCCCCGGACGCCGCGAAAGCCGGCGTTTCGTGCCCCGGTTTCGCGGCTACCGCTTCGCGTCCGCCTTCGCCGTGATCGTCTCGGCGATCTTCTCCATCATGATCCCCGCGCCCTCGGCGTTGGGGTGCACGGTGTCGGGGAACAGTTCCTTCTTGTCGCTCAACGCCTTATAGAGATCGATGATCGGCGCGTCCGTCTGCTTCGCCACCTCGTCGATACGCGGCATCACCTCTTCCTTCATCACCTTATCCGTGATCCCCCAGCGACCCGGATACGCCGGCACGGGATAGCACACCCACACCCGCGGCTTGCTGTCGAGCTTGCGGAAACTCTCGATCAGCTCCACGTAGTCCGCGACGTACTCGTCCTTGAACTTCCAGTTCTGCGGCTTCGAGTCGTTCGTGCCCAGCTTGATCACGACGATGTTTGGCTGGAACGCCAACGCGTCCTTGTACGCCTTCTGCTGCCAGTAAGGCTTGTCGCCGTGCTTGAGCAGCGTGGCGCCGTTGACGCCGAAGTTTTTCACCGACCACTTATCGCCGAGCTTGGCCTGGAGTTGCGCGGGGTAGCTGTTGTGCTCGCGGTCCTTGATGCCCGCGCCGAACGTGATGCTGTCGCCGACACACGCCACGCGCGTCGGCCCGTCCTCCGCCGCGAACGCCGACACGCCGACGAGGCACGCCGTCGTCACGAGGATCGCTACAAACGCACGCCGGGTGATGCTGCTGATGTAAGTCATGGTGGCTCCGATGTAAGGGAAGTCGCTGATTCTTCGTCGCGGCGCGGCCGACGTCAAGGCGACACGCGCGATCGCCCGCCGCGCCGCGCGGCTTCGCGTGCGGCGCGCACGGGATGACCGTACGCGATTCCGGTATCGCCGATCTCGCGCGATCTGACGTCGGGCCGTCCGCGGAGGCGACACGTGGATCAAGGACTTACGGCGCGCCGACGGGATAATTCCTCGCTGATCACGTGACTTACGTCGATTGGATAGTCGTTTGGACGTCTCCGGAACGAGCGCAGATGGTGCAAAAGCGGGGGCGTCATGGGGCGCGCGAGGGGCGCAAAAGGGTCACAACGGCGTCGCAACGGGCGCGAAAGGGCGACGCAAAATCGGCAGCGCGCCAACCGGTGCGCACGGCGAAGCACCCGAACCGACGCGCGGCGATGACCGTCATTAACGCCGGTTTACTTCCCGCCCGCGTCCTTGTCGCCCTTGTCGTCCTTGTCGCCCTTGTCGCCCTTGTCGTCGTCAGCGTCGGCCTTGCCGTCCTTCTCGTCGTCCTTCGGCTTCTTGGTCTCGACGAAGCTGTGCCCGTACACCGCGATGCGCAGGTCGCCGGTCTTGCCATCGGGCCTGAGGTAGGCCACGCCGGTCCAACCCTTCTTCAGGAGCTTCGGGGCCTGCGGGCCGGGCTGATACGACAGCGGGTGGAACGGGATGTTGATGTAGGACTGGATGGTGACGGTGTCGCCGGGCTTGTGCTTCGCGGCCGAACGCGTGACGTCGAGCACCTCCGCGGTGTACGTCACGTCGCGCTTCTCCTGCTCCGACTTGCCCTTCGTGGCGGTCAGGATCCTGACCGTCAGCACCTCGGGCGCCTTGTCACGCATCTCGTCGATGTGCCCCGGCGACAGCGCGGCGTCGGCCGACGCGGTGCAGAGGAACGCGATCACGGCCAGCGCGGCCACGGTCGAAACAATCATGCGGTCCATGTTGATCCCCATGTTGAAGCACGTGCCTGCACCATTCCAGATGCGCCGCGGCCCGAAACGTTCAATCCCCACGCTGTCTTTCGGAAAAACAGCCGGACGCCGACGCGTATCGGTATGATGGACGGCGTTGACCGATCGACCACGGGAGCAACCGGGACATGCCGATCCGGGCACGGATTATCACGATGACGATGGTGGTCGCCGGCGTGGCCGGTTCCGCAGGGCCGCTGTGTGCCGCCGATGCGCCGCGCGCCGAGCCGGTGCTGGCGGCGCGGGCGGATGTCGCGGCAAAGCTCGCGGCGCTGGAGCCGGGTCACGGGGTGATCCTCGGAAACGCGGCGGTGGTGGGGGAGTTCAACGACACGGCCACGCGTTTCGAGCTGGACAAGACCGGGCCGCGGGCTCGGGACTTTACGCTGAAGATGTGCTGGGCGGCGGACCGGGGCCGGGCGCTGTACTGCGGGGCGAATCACCAGGTGCCGCACCGGATCAACGACGTGTGGGAGTTCGACCTGCCCGCGCTGACGTGGGTGATGCTCTACGCGCCGGACCTGCCGCGCGGCTACGGCGACCTCGGCAGGGACACGTCCGACGTGCTGTTCAGCGACGGCCTGCTCTACACGAAGCGCGGCGGCCCCGCCGTGATCGCACACACGTGGTGGGGCCTGACTTACGACCCGACGCGCCACGCGCTGCAGTTCATGAACACGTGGGTG
Source organism: Phycisphaera sp. (assembly GCA_016125285.1). Taxonomy (GTDB): domain Bacteria; phylum Planctomycetota; class Phycisphaerae; order Phycisphaerales; family Zrk34; genus RI-212. Next base: position 898 of record WGMA01000048.1, on the reverse strand, counting down.
ACGAAACGCAAAGAAGCGGTCGAAGCGCTCGGCGGTGATCCGGGTGAGTTGTATGAGGGTCCGCCGCTGTGGTCGTTCGATCCGTGGTCGCGCACGTGGCAGGCTCACAAGACCGACGCGCCGCGCCCGCGGCCGATCTTCGGCGGCATGCTCGAGTACATCCCCGACCTGAAGGGCACGATCTGGCACGCCAACAACTGGCAGATGCGCGCCACGTGGCTGTACGACCCGGCCGGGAACACGTGGAAAAACCTCGACGCCAACGGCCCCGGCAACGACGGCGCGAAGGCGTTCGAGTCCAACGCCCCCGAGCCCGAGCAGATCGGCTACTACGACCCCGCCCGCCACCTCGTCGTCGTGCAGCGTCACTACGCCACGAATCATTACGACGTGAAAACCAACAAGTGGACGAAAGTGCTCAACGCCGACCAGTCCGACGAAGCCACGCCCTACGGCCACGACGCCCACGCGGTGTTCTACCACGACCCCAACTCCGGCCACGGCCTGCTCGTCCAGTTCGACACGAACACGCTGTGGTCCTACGACCCCGACGCGATGATGTGGACCCGACTCGACATCGCCGGCGACCCGATGCCGACTGGCGGCAAACGCCTGGCGTATGTCGACCCGAAGGCGAACGTGGTGGTGGTGATTGATCGGACGACGGTGTGGGCGTATCGGTATAAGGCGGAGTGATTGATTCGTAGGTCCCGCCCCGGCGGGACATCGCGGCTTTTCACGTGTTCCGCCTGGGCTGGACCTAATGTCATGATAAGACGATCCTCCCGGGTACGTGCTTGTGCTCGTGGCACGTGCGGCGTACCAACGGCGTTGTTTCACGCCAACCGTATAGGACAGGAGGATCGTCATGATTGTTGTAGGGATGGACGTGCACGTT
>WGMA01000042.1 GCA_016125285.1 Phycisphaera sp. | reverse complement strand
CGGGGTGGACCTCGAGCAGGTTCGCCCTGCGCGTGCCGGGCTGGAACTCCGCCCACCAGCGAGCGACCTGCAGGACCTCCTCGGGCACGTTGCGCGGGCTGCCGGGCGTCTGGCCTTCGCCGCGCTTGCCGATGTCGACGATGATCAGGCGGGCGAAGAAGCCGTTGGTGAGCATGCGCTGGTTCAGCGACTCGTAGAAGTACTGCGGCGTGGCGGTGCCGAAGAGCGTCAGGTGCGGCTGGTCGATGTGGCCCGCTTCCTTCTGCCCGGCCCGAGCGCGCAGGGCGTACAGGTCGTTGGCCGAGGTGTAGACCGTGAGCAAGATGTTGGTCATCGACTCGCCTCGGCACTCGCGGTCGAGGTTGATCTGCCGCAGCACGCCGTCCATCTCGTCGTTCTGGAACAGCATCGCCGGTGTGCGCGCCAGCGCGTCCTGGATGCCCTCGCCGGAGGCGAACTTGTCGCCGAGCGCCGCGATGTGCCCGATCTCGAACAGGACGCGCGCGTTGACCTTGCGCGGAAAGTCCTTGCCGGTACCGCTGGGTGCCAGCGCCAGCAGGTAGATGTTGGGCCGCAGGTCGCCGGGGTCGGATACCTTTCGCCCGCACAGATAGGACTGCAGCGCCAGCGCGCCGCAGAACGCCAGGCCGACGTTGGGGTACGGCGCGTTGGCGAGCGTGAAGTCCATGACGCGAGATACGAGGCCCGGCACGGCGAACAGGTGCTCGGGGATCGGGCCGGGGTCGCCCGGGGCGCGATCGTCTGGCGGGTCGTCGGACACGGTCGCTTTGGCGACGATGCCCGAGATATCAACGTCGGGATGCTCCTGCGGCAGGTCGTCGCTGCCGTAGCCCTCAAGGCGTAGCGCTCGCGCCGCGGCCTCGAAGTCGCCGCCGTGCTCGAGCCGAGCGTAAACCGCGAACGGCGCGTAGGGCTGGTTCGGCTCGAACGGAGCGGCGTTGGAACTGAACACGTAGAACACGCGGTCCTTGAGCGTCGCGGAGACGCCGGACGCCTTGCCGGGCCGCCGCCACCGCTCGTTATCCCCGCCGTGCGCCATCGCCCAGGGCTACTCGCAGCTGCTGCGTGATCTGAAGTCGCGCGGCCTGCTCGACCAGACGCTGGTCGTGCTGACCACCGAGTTCGGCCGGTCACCCGCCTACAAGGGCGACGGACGCAACCACTACCCCGCCGCGTTCTCCGTCGCCCTGGCCGGCGCGGGCGTCAAGGGCGGATACGTGCACGGCGCCACCGACGAGGCCGGCGGCCACGTCACCGACAAACCGGTCACCGTCGGCGAGCTGCACGCCTCCGTCGGCTGGGCCATGGGCATCCGCCCGGAAGACACGATCATGTCGCCCTCCGGACGCCCCTTCAAGATCGGCAACAGCTCGCAGCCCGTGATGAACGTCTTCGCATAAGCCTGAGAACAACATGATCAACACACGAAACCGACGCGCAGGACTCCATGTTGCCTGCCAAGTGCGTGGATCATCAGCATCCCCATGTGACCCGCGCAGTGACCCGTTTTGAGTCCAAACCAGTCCAATCTAGAGCATCTTGCGCGATCCTGTTGCACATGCGATGATGTGGCAAAGACAAGGAGGTCGGACCCCGTCGACTGGCCGCGGAAGCGCGGGTTCGATCGGTTCTACGGCATCCCCGAGGGCGGCGGGCATCAATACCGACTGCTGCCCGACCGTCACCTCGTGCTGGACGACACGCCGATCAAGGTCCCCGATGGTTGGTATTCGACCACGGCGTTCACCGACTACGCAATCCAGTTCATCGACGAGGGCGTCAAGACGGACAAGCCGGTGTTTTTATACCTGGCGTACACCGCGCCGCACTGGCCGCTGCAGGCGCCGGAGGAGGTCACGAAAAAGTACCTCGGCCGGTACATCGACGGCTGGCAGCCCATCCGCGAGGCGAGGTTCAAGCGGCAGATGGAGCTGGGCCTGTTCCCGGCGGGCACGAAGCTGTCGCCGATCGATCCGAAGTCGCCGGACTGGTCGAGCGTGAAGGACAAGGAAGAGAAAGACCTGCGCATGGCGCTTCACGCGGCGATGGTGCACCTCATCGACGACGGCGTCGGGCGCATCGTAGCGAAGCTCAGGGAACTCGGCCAGCTCGACAACACGCTGATCCTGTTCCTGTCGGACAACGGCGCGAGCGGCGAGGGCGGACCGGTCGGCTTCACCGGCGCGCGCGGCGGCGATCCGAAGGCGAAGAGCGGCACGCCGGACTCCTACGTCAGCTTCGGCATCGCGGGGGCGAACATGTGCGACGCGCCGTTCCGCATGTACAAGATGTACGAACACGAGGGCGGCATCTCGACGCCGCTGATCGCGCACTGGCCGGCCGGCATCCCCGCGAAGCTCAACGGCACGCTGACGCCGCAGGTCGGTCACGTGATCGACCTGATGGCCACGTGCGTCGACCTCGGCGGCGCGACTTACCCGACGAAATACGACGGCCACGACGTAATCCCCGCGCAGGGTCACAGCCTCCGCCCCGCGCTGACCGGTGGCGCGCTCGATCGGCCGGAGGGCCTGTACTGGGAGCATCAGGGCAACGCCGCGGTTCGCCTCGGCGACTGGAAGCTCGTGCGCGAGGCCGGCAAGCCGTGGGAGTTGTACAACCTCGCCGAGGACCGCACAGAGCTGAACGACCTGTCGAAGAAGCAACCGGACAAGGCGGCGGAGCTGAAGGCGAAGTGGCAGGCGTGGGCCGACCGCGTGGGCGTCGAGCCGTGGCCGATCAAGAAGAAGAAATAGCGGTGGAGCATCGCCATGGGGCTCGATATTGTCGAGGTCATTCAGAAGGTCGAGTCACGCTTCGACGTTCAGTTCACGAGCAAGGAGTTGGAGATCTATACCGTCGCCGAGTTCTGCGAGTTGACTACAATGAAACTGGTAGAAAAAGGTGTGACCGCCGACGATGCCCTCAAGGATGAGGTTTTTGAGGGTATTCGACAGATCATCTGTGATCAGAGGAGCCTGCAGCCGGACGACGTACGGCCCGAATCACACCTCATCTACGACCTTGGACTCGAATAGCTGACCGGTCAACGCTCACAGCGGCGCGACGCAAAAACTCATGGCCGCGATTTGCGATGCGGCATACCATCGGATGGCACGGGCACGAAGGCACAGGCACACAGGTTCGGACGACTCGGAGCAACGAGGATTATCCCGGTGACAAAACTGATCGATCGACGCGTGTTCGTGGCTGTCGCTGCGCTGCTGGTGATGGGTGTGCTTGCTAAGCCGCAGGCGGCTTGCGCGGCGCCGCGGCCCAACATCATCATCATCATGTCCGACGACATGGGCTACAGCGACATCGGCTGCTTCGGCTCGGAGATCGACACGCCGAACCTCAACAAACTTGCGGCCGAGGGCGTGCGTTTCACGCAGTTCTACAACACGTCGCGCTGCTGCCCCACCCGCGCGTCGATCCTCACGGGCCTCTACCCGCACGAGACGGGCATCGGTCACATGATGGAGGACCGCGGCGAGGAAGGCTACCGCGGCGACCTCAACGAGCACTGCGTGACGATCGCGCAGGTGATGAAGTCCGCGGGATACGCGACGTACATGGCCGGCAAGTGGCACGTGACGCCGAAGGTCAATCCGCGGGAGGAGACCGACAAGAAGAACTGGCCGCTGCAGCGCGGGTTCGACCGGTTCTACGGCACGATCCACGGCGCCGGCAGCTTCTACGACCCCAACTCGCTGACGCGCGACAACACGCTGATCAGCCCGTACGCCGACCCCGAGTACAAGCCCGACGTGTACTACTACACCGACGCGATCGCGGACAACGCGTCGCGGTACATCAGCGAGCACAAGAAGGACAAGCCGTTCTTTATGTACGTGACGTTCACCGCGGCGCACTGGCCGATGCATGCGCTGCCGCAGGACATCGCCAAGTACAAGGGCAGGTACGACGCCGGTTGGGACGCGCTGCGTGCGTCGCGCTACAAGCGGATGCAGGAGATGGGGCTGATCAAGCCCGAGTGGAAGCTGTCGCCGCGTGACCCCGGCTCGCCCGCGTGGGAGGACGCTCCGGATAAGGAGTGGGAGTCGAGCCTGATGGAGGTGTACGCGGCGATGGTCGACCACCTCGACCAGGGCGTCGGCAAGATCGTGTCGACGCTCAAGGCCAACGACCAGCTCGACAACACGCTGGTCTTCTTCCTGCAGGACAACGGCGGGTGCGCCGAGAACATGGGCCGCGGCAACAAGATCACGTACCGCGACTCGGAGCCCGACGTGCTCAAGCCGATGAAGCCCGAGGAGCTGCAGTACGACATGATCCCGAAGCGGACGCGCGACGGGCGCGTCGTGAAGCAGGGCCGAGGCGTCGTGCCCGGCGGGCCGGACTCGTACATCGGCTACGGCCTGTCTTGGGCGAACGCGTCGAACACGCCGTTCCGCATGTTCAAGCACTACGTGCACGAGGGCGGCATCTCGACGCCGCTGATCGCGCACTGGCCCAAGGGCATCCCCGCGTCGCGCAACGGCGCCTTCGAACCGCAGCCGGGGCACCTGATCGACCTGATGGCCACGTGCGTCGACCTCGCCGGCGCGAAGTACCCCGAGTCGCTCAACGGGCACTCGATCCACCCGATGGAGGGCGTGTCGCTCGCCCCGGCGTTTGCCGGCAAGGACCTCAACCGACCCAACCCGCTGTTCTGGGAGCACGAGGGCAACCGCGCCGTGCGCGACGGCAGGTGGAAGATCGTGGCGAAGGGACGCAACGGCAAGTGGGAACTGCACGACATGGAAGCCGACCGCTCGGAGGTCAACGACGTGGCCAGCGAGCACTCGGACATCGTCGAGAAGATGGCCGCCGAGTGGGAGGCCTACGCCGAGCGCACGCACGTGCTGCCGTATCCGGGCGGCAATAAGAAAAAGTGATTCACGTACGGCCGTAGCGGTTGTAGAGCTGCTTGTTGCCGCCGACGCGACCGGCGACGATGTCGACGATCACCGCGAGGATCAGCACGCCCCACCAGTACACGGGCGGCGCGGTTTTCTGTAGGGAGATCCACGCCCACGTCAGCACCGAGAACGGCGCCAGCACGACGCCGATCAGCGGGAACACCCACGTATCGAACGCCTCGCGAAAGAAGCCCGTGCCCACCCACAGTCCGATCACGACGAGCCGCGGCAGCACGAGAAACAGCAGCATCCCGAGCTTCTTGAGCATGCCTATTACGCTACCGTTCTCGGGCCGACCGATCAACGCCCGGCGTGGCCGAAAGTCTGCATGACACGCCCGGCGGGACACTGTTATAATCCCGGCCATGAAGCACAGCGCTACGGGGATGTCTGACGTCGGCATGCAGCGTAGTCACAACGAGGACGCGTTGCTGTTGGCCGGCGATCTGGGGCTTTACGTCGTGTGCGACGGCGTGGGTGGTCACGCCGCCGGCGAGGTCGCGAGTCAGACCGCTGTCGAAACGATCCACAAGTACATCCAGCGTCACGCGGCGCTGCTCGCCGATCACGCCAAGGAGCCGAAGCGCGACGTCGTGACGCGGCTGGCCGAGGAGGCGATCTGCGAGGCGAACCGCGTGGTGTTCGAGATGTCGCAGGCGGACAACGACAAGCGCGGCATGGCGTGCACGGTGGTGATGGTGCTGATGTTCAGCCGCAACGCCGTGGTCGCGCACGCCGGGGACAGCCGCGTGTACCTGATCCGCGACGGCGAGGCGATCCAGCTCACCGAGGACCACACGCTGGTGATGCGCAAGCTCAAGCGCGGCGAGATCACCATCGAGGAGGCGCGCGAGCAGGCCAACACATCGCAGATCACCCGCGCCGTCGGCCACCGCGAATTCATCCAGCCCGACACGCTGTTCATGGAGCTGGCCGGCGACGACAAGTTCCTGCTCTGCTCCGACGGGCTCAGCGAGTACCTCAGGGAAGGCGACCTCGCGGCGACCTACGCGAACATGGCGGCGAAGGTCACGCCCAAGGCGCTGATCCAGATGGCCAACGAGCGCGGCGGGCACGACAACATCACCGCGCTGACGATCCACGTGCAGCCGACCGGCGCGCCGACCGACAACGAGGCCGCCCGCAAGGTCGAGATCCTCCGCCAGATCCCGCTGTTCCAGCACCTGAACTACAAGGACCTGATGAAGGTGCTGAACGTGGCGAGCGTGGCGACCTACGAGGAAGGCGAGCAGGTCATCGCCGAGGGCGAGGTGGACGGCCGGCTGTTCATCTGCCTCAACGGCCGCGTGCAGGTGGTCAAGCAGGACCAGGTGCTGGCGGAGCTGCAGTCGGGCGACTTCTTCGGCGAGATGGCGCTGATCGACAAGGCCCCGCGCTCGGCGGACGTCGTGGCGCTGGAGCGCAGCCAGATGATCCGCATCGGGCGCGAAAACTTCTTCACGCTGCTGAACCTCGAGCCGCGCATGGGCATCAAGCTGCTGTGGCCGATCTGCCGCGTGCTCAACCATCGCCTGCGCGTCACGAGCAACGAGCTGGCGACGTTCAAGAACACGATGCCGGAGATCCTCGACAGCACGATGCCGGCCGCGGCGGACGAGGAACTGCAGCTGCTGGCCGACCGCAGCACGTTCTGAACCGGCGCGAACGACGGACCGATCCGGGGCGTACGAATCCTGGGAACGACGAATCGGGGCCGGACGCCCGGCCGACCGCTTGCCAACCGATCTATTTCGAGCGACCATAACGACATGCGGATACTCATCACGGGCATCGGGGATGCCTTTACCACCGAGCATTTCAGCACCGGCGCCTTGCTGAAGGGGCCGGATGGATACGTGATGATTGACTGTCCGGACCTGCCCCACCGCGTGCTGCGGACGGCGTGTGACAAGGCGGGCATCCCGCAGGTCGACGCGTCGATGGTCGGCGACATCATCCTCACCCACCTGCACGGCGATCACAGCAACGGCCTCGAGTCGTTCGGCTTCCTCCGCCGCGTCTGGCAGCTCGAAGGACGCGACCTGCCCCGCCCGCGCCTGCACACCGCCGCCCCGATCGCCGAACGTGTCTGGGAGCGTCTGGCGCCCGCGATGGACGCCCCGATGGGCCACGACCGCCCCTCACGCCTCGACGACTACTTCGACGTGCACATCATCGAGCCCGGCGAGTCGGCGTCGATCGCCGGCATGGAACTCCGCTGCCGATTCACACGTCACACGATCCCGACCATCGGCCTGCTCATCCGCGACGGCGACGCGACGCTCGGCTGGGCCAGCGACACGCCGTTCGACCCCGAGCACATCGAGTGGCTCAGCGAGGCGGACGTGATCATCCACGAGGCGAACTTCTCCGTCGCGCACACGCCCATCGGCAAGCTCAACGCCCTGCCCGACGACCTGCGCCGCCGCATCCGGCTCATCCACCTGCCCGACGGGTTCGAGCCCGCGTGCACGGACCTGTCGCCCGTGTTCGAGGGCGAGATCATCGATCTGTAACCCCGCGTGGCGCGACCCGATCGGCGCCGCCACGCCCGACTTGTAACGCGTGTACAATAGGTCATCCATTCGCCGCCGCCGCCGCGGCACACACCGTCGGTCAATTCGATGAGCGAGCAGACCACGCAACGCATCCTGGCGATCGGCGACATCCACGGCCGACTCAACTCCCTCGTCGCGCTCATCGCTTACGTCAAGCCCACGGCGGCGGACCTCGTGATCACGCTCGGCGACTACATCGACCGCGGCCCCGACTCGCCCGGCGTGATCGACCGGCTCATCGAGCTCCACCGCACCAACCGCGTGATCTCCCTCCGCGGCAATCACGAGCAGATGCTCATCGACGCACGCCACGGACAGATGGACTCCGACCGCTGGCAACGCCTCGGCGGCGAGGCGACCGTCGCCGCGTACGGCGGCATGCACAAGGTGCCCATGCGGCACTGGGACTTCCTCGAACGCACCTGCCGCAACTTCTACGAGACCCGCAAGTACATCTTCGTGCACGGGCACGTCGAGTCCGACCTGCCGATGAACGAGCAGCCCATGTACGCCCTGCATTGGCGATACCTCCGGGACGCCGCGCCGCACCGCTCCGGACGCACCGTCATCTGCGGCCACACCAAGCAACGCAGCGGACACCCCGCCAACATCGGCCACACCATCTGCATCGACACCGCCAACTGGCTGACGTGCTTCGACGTCGACGCCAAGCGCATCTACCAGGCCAACGAAGACATGGTGCACCGCACGTTCATGCTCCCCAAGGCCGTCAAGCTCGACTGACACGCGCAACCCGCGGCCCCGGCGGACACGGCTATAATCCATCGCATGAACACGCCACGCATCCAGACGCTCGCGGCACTGATCATCGGCATCGCCCTCGGCGTCGGCGGCACGCTGCTCGTCGTCGGCCCGACGTCGACGCCCGCGCCCGGCACGCCGACGAAACCGACCGGCACGCCGGACGTGGCCTCCGGTCACGCGCCCGCCGCGGCGGTCGCCGCCGCGGACGACTACGTCACGCCGCCCACACCCCCGTACTTCGGCGACTCGATGATCCCCGTCGGCCGCCTCGACGGGGACGCGTCGCAGGAGCCGTACTACATCGCCTCGTCCAGCGGCGAGACCTTTCACCGCCCCACGTGCCGATTCGTCGAACGCATCAAGCCCGAAAACCGCGTCAAGTTCTTAACACATGACGAGGCGATCAAGTCCGGGCGCCGGCCGTGTACGACATGCCAGCCCTGACCGCGTTGCACCCCACGCCCACCGCCTTACAATCCGTCCCATGAAGATCACGGAATTCATGCAGCGGCACTATCGCCACTTCAACGCGGCCACCGTGGTGGACGCGGCGAAGGCTTACAACGACCTGCTCGAGTCCGGCGGCAAGATGTTCATGACGCTCGCGGGCGCCATGTCGACCGCCGAGCTCGGCCTCTCGCTCGCGGAGATGATCCGCCAGAACAAGGTCCACGCGATCTGCTGCACCGGCGCGAACCTCGAGGAAGACATCTTCAACCTCGTCGCGCACACGCACTACCGCCGCGTGCCGCACTACCGCGACCTGACCCCCGCCGACGAACAGAAGCTGCTCGACGGTCACCTCAACCGCGTGACCGACACGTGCATCCCCGAAGAAGAGGCGATGCGCAAGATCGAGCACAAGGTGCTCGATTACTGGATGGCCGCCGACGCCAGGGGCCAACGCTACTTCCCGCACGAGTTCATGTACAAGCTCATCCGCGACGGCGTGCTCGTCGAGGACTACGAGATCGATCCCGTCGACTCGTGGCTCGTCGCCGCGTCGGAGAAGAACCTGCCGATCTTCGTGCCCGGCTGGGAAGACTCGACGCTCGGCAACATCTTCGCCGCACACGTCATCGCCGGCGACGTCAAGAACGTCCACACCGTCCGCACCGGCATCGAATACATGATCGAACTCGCCCGCTGGTACACGTGGACCACGCAGCGTAAGAAGGTCCGCGAGGAGGCCGACTCCATCGCCGACATCGAGAACCTGCCCGACGTGCCGGACCCGCTGTCGATGGAGGCCGTCGAAGAAGGCCCCGGCTCGCCGGTCGGCTTCTTCCAGATCGGCGGCGGCATCGCCGGCGACTTCCCGATCTGCGTCGTGCCGATGATCCACCAGGACCTGCGGCTCGAGTGCCCCGTCTGGGCGTACTTCTGCCAGATCAGCGACTCGACCACCAGCTACGGCTCGTACAGCGGCGCGATCCCCAACGAAAAAATCACCTGGGGCAAGCTCGCGATCGATACGCCGAAGTTCGTTATCGAATCCGACGCGACGATCGTCGCGCCGCTGATCTTTGCGCACCTGCTGGGCTGGTGACCCGGCGCAACGCGGATCACTCTTCGAGGTACGTGTAACCCGCGAGACCCTGCTCGTAGGCCTCGAGCATCGTGCGCGACTCGGCGGCGGTCATCTTGCCCGCACGCACAGACGACTCGCAGTCCCGACGCACTGCCTCGCTCAGCGCCGGCACGTCGTACTGGACGTAGCTGAGCACCTCACGAACCGAGTCGCCCTCCACCACCTGATCGATCGCCCACTGCCCGTCCTCGTCGAAGCGGATGTGCACGACGTGCGTGTCGCCGAACAGGTTGTGCAGATCGCCGAGCGTCTCCTGGTAGGCGCCGACGAGAAACGCGCCGAGGTAGTAGTCCGCGCCGGGGATCAGGTCGTGCACCTGGAGCGTCGGGGAGTACGCCTCGCGGCGGTTGATGAATCGCGTGATCTTGCCATCCGAGTCGCACGTCAGGTCCGCAAGCGTCGCCCGGCGGGTCGGCTCCTCGTCGAGCCGGTGGATCGGCATGATCGGGAACACCTGGTCGATGGCCCAGTTGTCGGGCAGCGACTGGAAGATCGACAGGTTGCAGAAATACGTATCGCTCAGATTCACCGAGAGGCCGGCCAACTCGTCGGGCAACTCCTCGAGCGTCTGGGCGACCTCGTACGCCTTGAGGCACACCGACCAGAACAGCCGATCGACGATCGCGCGATGCTCCAGCGCCAGGTGACCGAGGCTGAACAGCATCAGCGCCTCGTCACGCGAAAGGATCGCGTCGTGATACGCCTCGAGCAGGTGCTCGTCGTTGAGCCGCTTGTACGCGTCGTAGAGATCGTGCACGGGGCGCGGCCAGTCGTCGCGGTCGCCGTTCGTCTGCTCGATGAACGCCTCATTGACCTGGAAGCGGTCGACACGGTTGGCGCCCAGCACGTTGAACACCAGCACGCCCTGGTGGCTGACCATCGCCCGACCCGACTCCGTCACGATCGTCGGGTGCGGCACCTCCGCCTCGTCGCAAACGCTCATCACGCGATACACGACCGTGCCCGCGTACTCACGGAGGCTGTAGTTGACCGAGTAGTCGGTGTTCGTCTGGCTGCCGTCGTAGTCGATGCCGAGGCCGCCGCCGATGTCGAGGTACCGCAGGCCGGCGCCCAGCCGCACCATCTCGACGTAGATCCGTGACAGCTCGTTGACCGCCGCGTTGATCACCTGGATGTCGTTCGTCTGCGATCCGATGTGACAGTGCACCAGCTGCAGGCAGTCGAGCATATCGTGCTCACGCAGCTGACGCATGACGTCAAGCACGGCCGGCAGCGACAGCCCGAACTTCGCCTTCTCGCCGCTCGACGTGCGCCACCGCCCCACGCCCTTCTGGCTGAGGTTGATCCGCACGCCGATCCGCGGACGCACGCCGAACGCCTCGGCCTCGTCGATGATCAGCTTCAGCTCGCTGCTGTTCTCGATCACCGGGATGATCGTCCGCCCGAGCTTCGTGGCGAGCATCGCGTGGCGGATGTACCGCCCTTCCTTGAAGCCGTTGCAGATGATCAGACGTTCCGACTCGCCGACGGTCATGCCGAGCACCGCCAGCAGCTCGGGCTTCGAGCCGACCTCCAGCCCGTACCCGAACCGCTTGCCGCACTGCTTGACCTGCTCGACGAGGTGACGCTGCTGGTTGACCTTGATCGGGTACACGGCGCGGTACTGACCGCCGTAGTCGTAAGTCGCGATCGCGTCGTTGAACGCGTCGTGCATGTCGGCGATGCGCCGATCCAGCAGGTCAACGAAGTTGATCAGCACCGGCGCGTGCAGGCCGCGATCGGTCAGTCCCTGGATGATGTCGTAGAGGTCCACCTCACGGTCCGACGTGTGATCCGGCCGCACGACGATGTGCCCGGCCTCGTTGACCGCGAAGAACTCCTCGCCCCAGCCGTCCACCATGTACAGCTGCGACGCGTCTTCGGGCGTCCACGGCGCCGGCTCCTGCGCCTCGGTCTCGCTCACGGCATTCGTCTGTTGGGATGGAGTCAACGTCGTCCTCTCCTCGGAGCGCTTGGCTCCGTCAGCGTTCGAGTTTCGGGATTCAGCTCGCACAGCCGATCCACCCAAACCCTGTGCGCGCGGGGTAACTATTGTCGAACCCGCGCCCCTGCACGTCAACTATCCGTAACCCCCGGCGGGGTCGGATCACATGTTCCACCAGTTCAGATCGATCTCGGGGAAGATGATGTCGTGGATCGCAGCGTCCTTGACCTCGAACGCCTCGACCTCTGACAGCCGCGTCAGGTACGCCGAGTCGACCGACGCCTTCTCCGCGGTGTCGATCAGCCGCTCGAACCGCGACACGTGCTGCATGAACCGCTTGATGCCGTAGTCGATCGCCTGACCGCGCGTGATCACGAACCACCAGTCGCTGGCCTGCATCAGCAGCAGCTCGCGCGCCGCGTCCTTGAGCAGCCCTTCGATCCTGGCGTCCTTCCGCCACTGCAGATCGAGCGTCGCCTTGCCGAAGTTCGCCTCGCAGCGGTACTCGATGTCCCACATCCAGTTGACGCGATCGTTCGCCCACACGCGGTGGTCGCCCGCCTCGCCCCACGAGCCCTCGGACATCGACACGACCTTGTCCGGCGGGTGATCGCCCAGGTAGCCCTCGGCGGTCTGCACGTCCACGTCCGGGTCCGAGTGGAAGTTCAGCATCACGTCGCGCAGGAACTGCGGCCCCTCGAACCACCAGTGCCCGAACAGCTCGGCGTCGAACGTCGCGGCCACCACGCCGTGCCGCCCCGTCTTGATGTGGTAGTCCAGCAGCTTGTTCTTGACGAAGTCGCAGAAGTGCCGCGCCTGCGAATGGACGAGCCCTTCGATATCGTCGGGGTAGTACATGTCCTTGTCGCCGAGGTCGACACCCTTGCCGGTGACCTTCCAGTAGCGCAGCCCGCGCCGCGGACCGTGCTTCTTGTGGAACTCGAGGTACTGGCCCGACGCCGGGTAGCCGATCGACCCCGACCACACCTGCTCGCACACCTCCGCGTCGCGTCCGAACGCCGCCAGCCGCCCGGGCCCCGACCCGTCGGAGTTGACGATGTGCGGCTCGTTGACGCTCTGCCAGCCGCGGCCGGGGTACTTGGCCGACTCGTCCCAGCCGATCTTGTGCCAGTGCCCGCCGTCGTTGACCCACTCGCTGCGCGACGTGCGGATCAGGTGGTCTTCGAGGAAGTAGTGGTTGATCGTCTCGTCGGCCACGAGGTGCTCGACGCCGATGCGGTTGTCCTTGCCCGCCCAGCCGTTGGTCGGCGTCCACGAGCCGCCCGGTCGATACGCGCACTCGGGCAGCCACATGCCCGTCGGCTTGAAGCCGAGGATGCGGTGGCTCGACGCCAGGCCCGCACGCAGCTGCGCGCGGATCGAGGAGTCTTCGTACAGCAGCGGCAGGTAGCCGTGCGTCGCCGCCGACGTGAGCACCTGGATCATGCCCGCCTTCGCGTGGTCGCCGTACGCCCTGGGGATGTCGCGGTTGATCGCCTCGAACTGCTCCATCCGCTGCGTGTACCACTTCTCCCACCGCTCGGCGAGATACACGAGGTGTCCGTTGTTCCACGACTCGAAGTCCTTGCGGTCGGCGCGGGCGCGGTCGATGCGGTCCTCGAGGTACTCGACGAACCCCGCCTTGAAGTGCTCGTGCGACAGCTGCTCCAGCAGCACCGGCGTCAACCCCACGGTGATGTGCGGCGGGACGTTGTGCAGCGCACAATGGCCGATCATCTCCAGCAGCGGCAGGTACGTCTCGGCCGCCGCCTCGTAGAGCCAGTCTTCGCCGTGCGGCCACACGCCGTGCCTCAGCACGTAAGGCAGGTGACCGTGCAGGGTGAGAACGAAACTGCCGATGGCCATGACGCGCCGTCCTTCTACATGAGCAAAGCCCAGGGAGTCGTTCCCTGGGCTCGGAGTGTATCACATCTGTGCTCGGCGGGCGGCGGTCACAGGTAGGTGCAGATGTACTGGCACACGCCCTCATCGACGACGATATCGAACTCGCTGTCGCCGGGCACGTTGAACGCCTCGCCGGACTTGTACGTCGTGAAGTCGCTCGCGCCGTCGAGCTTCACGCGGCACGCGCCGTCGGTGACCGCGATGTGCTCGGGGGCCTTGGTGTCGAAGCGGTACGCGCCGGGGCGGATCAGCCCGAGCGTCTTGCGCGACCCGTCGCCGAACAGCACGGTGTGGCTGACGACGCCGGCGTCGAAGTACACGTTGCCCTTACAGACGACGCTCACGCCGTCAAACTTCTCGGGGTGGGTATCGGACACTGGTGCGTGCCTTTCGTGAAGGGCTGTAACTCAGCCCATGTGCTTGATGATCGCGTCGCCGAACGCGCTGCACTTCAGCAGCGTCGCGCCCTCCATCAGGCGCTCGAAGTCGTAGGTCACGGTCTTGGCGCCGATCGCGCCGTCCATGCCGTTGATGATCAGGTCCGCGGCCTCGGTCCAGCCGAGGAACCGCAGCATCATCTCGCCGCTGAGGATCACGCTGCCGGGGTTGACCTTGTCCTGCCCGGCGTACTTCGGCGCGGTGCCGTGCGTGGCCTCGAAGATGGCGTGGCCCGTGTCGTAGTTGATGTTGCCGCCCGGGGCGATGCCGATGCCGCCGACGCACGCAGCCAGCGCGTCGGAGATGTAGTCGCCGTTGAGGTTCAGCGTGGCGATCACGTCGTACTCCGCCGGACGCGTGAGGATCTGCTGCAGCATCGCGTCGGCGATCACGTCCTTGATGACAATGTCCTCGCCGCCGTTGGGATTCTTCACCGCGCACCAAGGCCCGCCGTCGATCTCGGTGGCGCCGAAGTCGGTCTTCGCCGTCTCGTAGCCCCAGTCGCGGAACGCGCCCTCGGTGAACTTCATGATGTTGCCCTTGTGCACCAGCGTCACAGACGGGCGATTGTTATCGATCGCGTACTGGATCGCCGCCTTCACCAGCCGGTGCGTGCCTTCCTGCGAGACGGGCTTGATGCCGATGCCGGCCGTCTTCGGGAAGCGGATCTTCTTGTTCAGCGTGGGGAAGTTGTCCGCGAAGAGCTTCTTGAACTTCTCGCAGTCGTCCGAGCCGTGCTGGAACTCGATGCCCGCGTAGATGTCTTCGGTGTTCTCGCGGAAGATGACCATGTCGGTCAGGTCGGGACGCTTGACGGGGCTGGGCACGCCGGTGAACCAGCGAACCGGCCGCAGGCAGACGTACAGGTCAAGGATCTGACGCAGCGCGACGTTGAGCGAGCGGATGCCGCCGCCGACGGGCGTGGTCAGCGGGCCCTTGATGCCCACGAGATACTTGCGGAACGCGTCGAGCGTCGCGTCGGGCAGCCACTCGCCGGTCTGGTTGAACGCCTTCTCACCGGCCAGCACTTCCATCCACGCGATCTTCTTCTTGCCGCCGTACGCCTTGGCCACCGCCGCGTCGAACACGCGGACGCTCGCCGCCCAGATGTCCGGGCCGATGCCGTCGCCCTCGATGAACGGAAGGATCGGATCGTTGGGAACCTGCAGCTTGCCGTCGCTGCTCTTCGTGATCGCTGTGCCGTTGGCCATCGTCGACGTCTCCGTAAATTCGTGTCAGGACTAATGGGGATCGAAAGGTCGGCTAGGATAGCGTTTCGCGGGATGTCACGCAAAACGACGGCGCCGTTCGACGGGCAACACCCCCGTGTGACGGGTGTTACACCTATCCGCTCACAATCGTTGCGTCGACGCATCAGTCGACCGACCAGACGGTCACCGCCTCGTCGAGCAGGCCGGACGTCACGAGCATGCTGCCGTCGGGGCTGAAGTCGAGGTCGGTGACGTCGCCGCCGTGGGCGTCGACCTCGCCGACCTTCTTGCCGGACGACGCGTTGTAGATCAGCAGCTTGTCCGAGCCGAGCAGGATGTGCGACCCGTCCGGGCTGAACTTCGCGGCGTTGACCTGCCGCGGCATCGGGGCGAGCGTCACGACCGACTCGCCGCTGGCCATGTCCCACACGACCGCCCCGCTGCGCTTCGCCCACGTCATCACACGCTTCGAGTCCGGGCTGATCGCGATCGCCTCGACGACCCGCCGCGAGCGCTCCTCGCCGATCGATCGCACCGGCTTCCACGTCGTCGTGTCGAACAGGTGCACGCGGTTGTCGTGCCCGCCCAGCACCAGCGTCTTGCCGTCCGGCGACACCTCGACGACGCTGAACTGCCCCTCGATCTTCGCGACCACCTCGAACGTCGTGAAGTCCCACACAAACGCGTAGTAGCGCACGCTCTCGGTGCCCACGGCGATCACGTGCTTCTCGTCCGGCGTCACCGCCACGCGGAAGAAGTCCGTCGCGTCGCGGTCGAGCACGCGGTACAGCTCGTGGTCCTCCAGGTTCACCGTGCGGACGTTCGCGTGCGCGGCGCACGTGACAAACTTGCTGTTGTTGGTGAACGTCACGTCGCGCACCGGCCCCGGGGCCGGGAACAGCGCCGTCGTCTTCTTCTCCGCCAGCGACCACACGCGTATCGAGCCGTCGCGCGCCGTCTCGCCCAGCGCGCCCGTGCCCGCCGCGACGGACTTGCCGTCCTGCGAGAACGCCACCGACAGCACGCCCTCGCCGTGCCCGGTGAACGTCTGCTTCTTGGTCAGCGTGAGCTGCGCCGACGCGGGCGCAGCCGCCATCGCCAGCGTCAGCATCGCTCCCGCCATCAGGCACGCCGTCGTCGTCCCGTTCGTCATTCGTCGCATGTCATACCCCGCTCAATATCGGATCGAAAAGTCGTCGTAGTCGCCCGTCGCCGGGGACTCCAGCATGTCGGTGCTCTCGATAAAGCGGCCCATCCGGTCGGTGATGACGTCCAGAAACGCACCGATCTCGGATCGTTCGCCTTCGATAATCGCCTCGACACGCCCGTCGTTCATGTTGCGGACGTACCCCGTCACGTCGAAGCTCTCGGCCAGCATCCGCGTCGTCGCCCGGAACCCAACGCCCTGCACGCGTCCCGAGTAATACACCGTCTTACGCATCATGGTTCGATTGTACCTCATCATCGCGGGACGCGCCTCCGCCGCTCGCCGGGATGAGCATGCTGCTTGTGTGTGTGGGGGGGGGGGGCGCGCATCCCCCCTGCCGCGACGGGTGCGACGTGTGGGGCTTACGTGATGGGCGCGCAGTTTGTGCATTGTGGGTGTCCTTCCATAAAGGGGCGGAACGACGCCGTGGTGCGCACAGGCGCGTCGCGGCGCGCCGGGCGCGCTGTTATGAGTCGGGTGCGCGGAGGGGGTTGACGATTTTGTGACCAAATTCGGCTGACGTGGTTTGATGCGCCACGTTGTGCGCACGCGGCGGCAAGGCACGCGCGGCCGTCGCGCCGCTACAATCAACTGAGCGAACTATGCCATCCACACGCGAACAGTTTGTCAGTGAGGCGATCGAGCCGGACCGGTCCGCGATGGACACGGCGCGGATGGCGACGGGCGCGCCGGGGTTGCCTGGCGTGTTCACGTGGCGCGGCACGCGGTACGAGGTGGCGCGGGTGATCAGCGTGTGGAAGGACTCATCGCCCTGCCGCAACGGTTCGCCCGAGGTCTACCTGCGGAAGCATTGGTACGAGGTGGAGACGACCGACGGCTCGGTCATGAAGCTCTACTTCGAGCGCCAGGCGCGGTCGAAGCGGCAGGCGAAGCGGCGGTGGTGGCTGTACACGGTGACGCCCGCGAGCGGTGAATGAAGTAACTTAGCCGCGGTGAGTGTATTCGGAGACTTCACCCTCACCCCTGCCCTCTCCCTCAAGGGAGAGGGAGTTTTAGATCAGATCCCCAGCTCGGCCTTGACCGCGGCGAAGGCGTCCATCGCGAAGTGGAGGTCGTCGGTGCTGTGCGCCGCGGAGACCTGCACGCGGATGCGGGCCTTGCCCTGGGGCACGACGGGGAAGAAGAATCCGATGACGTAAACGCCCTTGGCGAGCATCGCGTCGGCCATGCGGCCGGCGAGCGCGGCGTCACCGAGCATGATGGGCGTGATCGGGTGGTCGCCCTGGAGGATGTTGAAGCCGCGCTCGGTCATGCCGGCGCGGAAGAGCTTCGTATTGGCGTGCAGCTTGTCGCGCAGCGCGGTCGAGCCGGTGACCAGTTCGAGGGCCTTGAGCGACCCGGCGACGATCGGCGGCGCGAGCGTGTTGCTGAACAGGTACGGGCGCGAGCGCTGGCGGAGGTACTCGACGATCTCGGCCCGGCCGGACGTGAACCCGCCGGACGCGCCGCCGAGGGCCTTGCCGAGCGTCGAGGTGATCACGTCGACGCGGTCCATGACGCCGTGGTACTCGTGGGTGCCGCGGCCGGTGTCGCCCATGAAGCCGGTGGAGTGCGAGTCGTCGACCATGACCAGCGCGTCGTACTTGTCGGCCAGTTCACAGACGCCGGGCAGGTTGGCGATATAGCCGTCCATCGAGAACACGCCGTCGGTGGCGATCATGCGGAAGCGCGACCCGGCGTCGACGGCGGCCTTGAGCTGCGTCTCCAGGTCGGCCATGTCGTTGTTCTTGTAGCGGAACCGCTTGGCCTTGCAGAGTCGCACGCCGTCGATGATGGACGCGTGGTTCAGCTCGTCGGAGATGATCGCGTCTTCGGGCCCGAGCAGGGTTTCGAAGAGGCCGCCGTTGGCGTCGAAGCAAGACGTGTAGAGGATCGTGTCCTGCGTGCCGAGGAATTTGCTGACAGCCTTCTCGAGGTCCTTGTGTGCGTCCTGCGTGCCGCAGATGAATCGGACGGACGCCATGCCGTAGCCGTGGGCGTCGAGCCCGGCGTGCGCCGCGGCGATGATGTCGGGGTGATCGGCGAGGCCGAGGTAGTTGTTGGCGCACATGTTGAGCACGTCGGGGCGCTCGGTGGTGGCGATGTGGGCCTTCTGGTGCGTGGTGATGACGCGCTCGGCCTTGTACAGGCCGGCGTCGCGGACCTCGCTCAGTTGTTGCGTGAGGTGTTCCTGGAAGCGGTCATACATCGGTCAGATCTCCGTCCAGTCGAGAACCACCTTGCCGGACTCGCCGCTGAGCATCGCGTCGAAGCCCTTCTGGAACTCGTCGTATCGGTAGCGGTGGGTGATGATCGGCTTGATGTCGAGGCCGCCCTGGATCATGACGGTCATCTTGTACCAGGTCTCGTACATCTCGCGGCCGTAGACGCCCTTCAGCGTGAGCATGTTGAAGATCACGACGTTCCAATCGATGGGGAACTCGTGCGGCGGGATGCCGAGGATGGCGACCTTGCCGCCGTGGCACATGTTGGCCAGCAGGTCGTTGAAGGCCTGGGCGTTGCCGGACATCTCGAGTCCGACGTCGAAGCCTTCCTCCATGCCGAGCTCTTTCTGGACGTCGGCGAGCTTCGTGCTGCGGACGTCGACGGCGCGGGTGACGCCCATACGTTCGGCCAGCGCGAGCCGGTAGGGATTCACGTCGGTGATCACGACGTATCGCGCGCCGGCGTGCTTGCACACGGCGGCGGCCATGATGCCGATGGGCCCGGCGCCGGTGATCAGCACGTCCTCGCCGAGCAGGTCGAACTGCAGCGCGGTGTGCACGGCGTTGCCGTAGGGATCGAAGATCGCGGCCTCGTCGTCGGAGACCTCGGGGGCCTGCTCCCATACGTTGGCCATGGGGAGCTTGATGTACTCGGCGAACGCGCCGGGCCGGTTGACGCCGACGCCGGAGGTGTGCGCGCACAGGTGCCGCCGCCCCGCCATGCAGTTGCGACAGCGACCGCACACGACGTGCCCCTCGCCGCTGACGCGCTGGCCGACGTGGAAATCGATGACGTTGGAGCCGACGGCGACGATCTCGCCGACGAACTCGTGTCCGACGACCATCGGCACGGGGATGGTCTTCTGCGCCCACTCGTCCCACTTGTAGATGTGCACGTCGGTGCCGCAGATGCCGGTCTTGTGGACGCGGATGAGCACGTCGTTGATGCCCGGGGTCGGCACGGGCACGTCCTCGAGCCAGAGCCCGATGTCGCGTTCCGCCTTGACCAATGCTTTCATCGTGTCGCCAGCCACGGTGTCCTCGCTTTCGTTAGCCGGAAGTCTAGCCCAAAGCATGACACCGCGCTACGGGATTTGCAAAGCCCGATTCGGCGAATCAAAAACCCCGCGGATATCAGCAGTTGTCGGGGTCAATGTTCAGGCTGCGTAACGCCGCCTCCGCTCGGGGCAGGCTGACATCGTCCTGAAGAGCACGCAGCATCGGCGCGGCCTTCCGGAATGTCTTCCGCGCGTTCTCGGCGTCGCCCAGCCCGGCGTAGGCGATCACCATCCACATGTGAAACTCGTTGACAACTTTCTGGGTCAAAACGGTCCTGTGTTCGCCTTGCAGCAACCGAACCGCCTCGGTGAACATCTCCAGCGCTTCGGCGTATTCGCCGCGGCCGCACGCGATCGCGCCCCACACGGCCGAAAGCCCGAACCGCTCTGCGGTCGATATGGGGTGTCGCTCGGCTTCAACCAGCAGCCGCTCGGCGCCGTCGTAGTCGGCCTCAGTGAGCGCCAGGGCGGTCGCCAGCGTCACCAGAACCAGCGGCTGTGACGGGGCTTCTTCGTAAGCCGCGCGTGCGTCTTCAAGCGCACTCTGGTGAGCATGGCCGTATGAGTTGATCTCAACCCGATGCAGGTGGTATTCCCATTGCGGCAGCCCTTCCGAGTGTTCATACGCGGCCCAGTTCGTCAGCGCGGTTTGCAAATGCCCTCGTGCCGCAAGCAGCTTCGATTGAAACACGCAGCGCGACCTCTCCGAGATCTTGTCCTTCAATGCTTCGAGGTGCTGTCCGGCCTCGTCGTAGCGTCCCCAGTTCATCGCGTCGAGGTAACCATGAAAAGACTTCGATGGCCGATTTGATACGATCCACAGCACCGCCATCAGACCGGCGATGAAGATTCCCACGACGATCGTGTCGAGCGGCCGCCAGGGGTGGTGGTTGATCAGACGGATCAGCAGATAGGCGAGCGGCGGCACGAAATACCACCACAATGTACGGACAAGGCGTACAAGAAGCAGGGCCCGATGTCTGACGCGGCTCAGCCGCCTCCACCGGAGGTACCTGTCGGGGCCACCCAGTTCGGCGGCCAACCTGCTGTGGCATGTGTCGCCTTCGAATTCACCCGTGTGCAGCTCGATGTTGGCGTGGCCGCGTTGCCGCAGTTCCTCTACGGCGGCGTCGCGTGTTTCGGCAATGTAGATATCCGTCGCGCGGCGTCCCGCCGAATCGGTCGACGTGATCACGAACTCCGGCATGCGTGCGTCCCCGGTGCTTGGATTAGGACGGATTATACACGCATTGTGGTCAACACTCTTCGGTAGTGCCTCACTCCATCGCGGCGAGCTCGTCCTCGGAGATGTCGAAGTTCGCGAAGACCTTCTGCACGTCGTCGTGGTCTTCGAGCAGGTCCATCATGTTGAGCACCTGCTGGGCGGTCTTGCCGGCGACCTCGATGGTGTTGGCCGGCTCCATGGTCAGCTCGGCGTCGAACTCGAGCCCGGCTTCCTCGAACGCGCCGCGGACGGCGTGATAGGCGGCGGGCTCGGTGGAGACACGCCAGACCTCGCCCTCGTCGCTGACGTCGTCGGCGCCGGCCTCGAGCGCGATCTCCATGATGCGTTCCTCGTCGGCGGCGTCCTTGGCCAGCGTGATCACGCCCTTCGGCGTGAACAGGTAGGAGACGGACCCCGACGTGCCGAGGTTGCCGCCGCCCTTGGAGAAGATGGTGCGGAGTTCGCCGACGGTGCGGTTCTTGTTGTCGGTCAGGCAGTCGATGAGGATGGCGACGCCGCCGGGGGCGTAGCCCTCGTAGACGACGGACTCGATATTCTCGGCGCCGAGTTCGCCGCTGCCCTTCTTGATGGCGTTCTCGATGTTGTCCTTGGGCATGTTCTCGGCTTTGGCGTCGTCGATGGCGTAGCGCAGCGTGAGGTTCATCGACGGGTCGCCGCCGCCGGCGCGTGCGGCGACCATGATGGCCTTGGCGCACTTGCTCCACATCTTGGACTTCTTGGCGTCCTGCCGGGCCTTGCGGTGCTTGATGTTGGCCCATTTGCTGTGACCTGCCATGGCGATTGCTCCGAGGTAACACCGACGTTGAGTCGGGTGAGGTGTTGACGTTGTGATGGGAAGGGATCGCGCGTCGACCGAACGTCGATCGCGACCGGAGCCGGCGACCGACGGGTTACTGCTGCGGGTCGGGCGGCTTGGGGGCCCCGGCGGGACCGACGGGCGCGACTTCCGGCTCGCCGCTGTTGGTCACGGCGGTGATCTTCTGCTCGAGGCGGTCACGGACGTCGGCGTTGTCGGGCGACGCCTCGGAGCGGGCCTGCGTCATCGCGGCCTGCCACTGCGTCTTGGCCTCGTCCTTCTTGCCGGATCGCCAAAGCGCATCGCCGAGGTGCTCGAGGATCACCGCGTCGGTGCCGCGCGGCTTCGTGCGGGCCTCTTCGAGACGGCGAACCGCCTCGTCGTATCGGCCGAGCTTGTAGAGCACCCAGCCCATCGAGTCGAGGTACGCGGCGTTCTCCTGCTCGGCCGTCACCGCGATCGTCACCATCTCCAGCGCCTTGTCGAGGTTGCGTCCCTCGTCGGCCCACAGGTAGCCCAGGTCGTTGTTCGCCGCGGCGTGATTCGGGTCCACCTTCAGCACGCTGAGCAGCGCCTGCTCGGCGTTCTTCGGTTCCTTCTTCTCGTGATAAACCAGCGCCTTGAGGTAATACAGGTCCGGCGCCTCGTCGGCGTGTTCGCTGACGGCGAGGTCGATCAGCTTGATCGCGCGGTCGGGCTCGCTGCCGCGCAGGTAGATCATCACCGCGCCACGCACGCGCTGGACGTCGCCGCGCAGGTCCGTGGCGTCCTTGGGGAAGTCCTTGAAGGCGCGTTCCAGCGTATCGACGGCCGGCACGTTCTTGTCCCACTGGCTGTAGAGCTGCGCGAGGCGCTCGAGCGTCGCGAACGACGGGTCCTTGCGCTTGAGGTGGTCCTCCATGCGGGCGAAGAACTGCTCGAGGCGTCCCTGCCGCTGCGCGATCTCTGCGAACAGCTGCAGCGGCGTGGGGTCGTCCGGGTTCTTGTCCATCAGGTCCAGCAGGAGCGTCTCGGCGTTCTCCCACTGGTTGGCGCGCTTGTAGACGTTGACGAGCTTGATCAGCGCCTCGTAGTCGGCGTTGTCCTCGTCGAGCAGTTCCTTGAGCAGCGACTCGGCGCGGTCGTACTGGCGGTTGGCGTCGTACCACTCGGCCATCTTCATCCGCGAGATGCGGCTGGCGGGGACCTCGTCGCGGGCGCGCTTCAGCAGGCGGAGCCACTGCGTCGAGTCGGTCCGCGGGTTGTTCTCGTACAGGTTGAACAGCGCGGTGTACGCGTCTTCGTTGGTCGGGTCGAAGTCGAGGATCGACAGCAGCGTGCGCTCGGCGGAGGCGACGTCCTGCTGGGCGATCTCGATCTGCGCCTTGAACAGGCGGTACTCGACGCTGCGCGGCTGCTGGGCGAGCAGGTCGTTGATGATGGCGATGGCGTCGTCGTTGCGGCCGAGGCCGATGTAGACCCGCGCCCGCGCGAAACGCATCTTCGGGTCGTTCTGGCGTTCCTTGGCGATCGCGTCGAGCAGCTCCAGGGCCTTGTCGAAGCGGCGGAGGCGGACCTGCAGGTCGACGGCGGCGATGTGCGACGCGAGGAAGGCGGGGTCCTTCTCCATCGCCTTGTCGTACGCGGCGGCGGCCTGCGCGGCGCGGTTGCCGGACTGCAGCGCGAAGCCGCGCATGTGCCACGCCGCGGCGGTGTCGCGCACGTCGGCGGGGATCTTGTCCAGCGCCGCGAGCACGTCGTCGACACGCAGACGCAGCTTGGCCAGCGCCTCGAGGTACTCGTTGGCCGCCTCGGGACGCAGCTGGATCATCTTGACGACGGTGGACACGAGGCGTGTCATGTCACGGTCGGCCAGCCGCGACAGCAGGTCCTGGTAGGCGACCATGTCGCGCGGGCTGTTGGCCAGGTGATCGATCAGGAACTTCTCGGCCTCGCCCTCGTCGAGCAGTTCGGCGATCGCCATCGCCAGGCCCGCCGGACGCTCGTTCTGCTGGTACACCGAGCGGAGCAGGTCGACGAACCGCTGGCGATCGTCGGTCTTGCCCGCGAGGTACGGCACGAGCTCGAGCATCTTCGACGACTGCTGGCCGCGACGCAGCTCCTCGACGAGCGAGCGTTCGGCCAGGATGTTCTGCTTGAGCACGAGCAACGCGTAGACCTTGCGTGCGAGCACGTCCTGCGGCTCGGTCATCACGCCCGGCACGGCGACCGAGTAATACTTGACCGCTTCGACGGCCCGGCCGAGCCGCATCAGCGCGTCGCCGATCTGCAGGTACACGCGATCGCGCTGACGGTTGAGGAACGCCAGCTCGCGGTGCAGCATCGTCGAGCGGACGATCTGGTCGGGCATCTTCGTGTACTTCTCGAGCAGGTCGGCCGCCGCGGCGTCGTAGCCGAGCCGCATGAGCGACTGGCCCATGTAGTAGATCCGCAGGTGGCGCTCGACGGGGTCGATGCTGTCCTGATCGGCGCGGGCGGAGTACGCCAGCGTCATCAGCGCCTCGTCCCACCGGCCCTTCTGGTACGCGAAGCGTCCGAGCAGGAACAGGCTCTGCGAGTCGTCGGGGTCGAGCTTGACCGCCTCCTGCAGGCGCTGGGCGCCGCGGACGTGGTTGCCCATGTCGAAGTAGACGGTGCCGAGCATGCGGAGGATCTTCGGCGACTGGGGATCGAGGCGGGCGGCCTGCTCGAGCTGACGCGCCGCCTCCCAGCGCGAGTTGTTGAGGTAGGCGTCACGCCCGCGGATGTAGGCCTTGATCGCCTCGGCGGGAGGCTCACGCTTGTCGGCCTCAACCTTCGCGGCGTCGGCGGCGTTCTTCGGTCGCGCCTCGGGGGCGTCGGCCTCGACGTCCGCGTTGTCGAGTTTGTCGATGTCGGGCAGGTCGACGCCCTCGAGGAACGCCGGCTTCTTGACCTGCTTGAGCGCTTCGTTGAGCGGCAGGCTCGCCTTCTTGAGGTCGTCACCGGCGAGCGGCAGCACGTCGTCGGGCTTGAGCAGCTCGGGCGGCGTGATCGCGGCGCCGCGGGCCCGCGCCGGCGTGTCCGCGGCGGCGGGCTGGTCCGGCGTGTCGACGGCCGCGGGATCGGTGTCCGGCGTGTCGGCGTTCTGCGCCCGAAGCGGAGCCGCGCAACACAGCCCGATCAGCAGCGCCGCAGCCAGCGTCATCACGATGCGCCATCCCGGCAGCGACGTCCCGGCGATCGCCCCGTTCGACGGGTGTGACCGATCCGTGTCGCCGCGGCCGATTTGATTCGCGTGCTGGCTCAACTCAATGAATGACCTTGTTCAGAGGATAGCTGAATATGCCGGTCGCCCCGGCCTTGTGCAACCGCGGCACGAGCTCACGCTCGACGCGGCCCTCGACGATGATCTCCACCGCCACCCAGCCCTCGTCGGCCAACGGGTTAACCGTCGGTGACTTTTCGGCGGGCAGCATGTCGAGGATGGTCTGCATCTTGTCTCGCGGGACGTTCATCTTCAGGCCCACCAGCTGCCGGGCGCCGATCGCCCCCCGCAGCAGCAGGGCCAAGCTGTCAATCTTATCTCGCTTGCGCGGGTCCTTCCACGCCTGATGGTTCGCGATCAGGCGGGTCGTCGACGACAGCAACTCATCCACAATACGCAGGTTGTTGGCCCGAAGCGACGATCCGGTCTCCGTGATGTCAACAATCGCGTCGACCAGCCGGGCCTTGACCTCCGTGGCGCCCCACGAAAACTCAATCTTGACATCCACGTTACGCTCCTCGAAATAGCGTCGCGTGGTGTTGATCAGCTCCGTGGCGATGATGCCGCCGGCCAGGTCCTCGGGCTTCGTGACCTCCGACTCGTCGGGCACCGCCAGCACCCAGCGGGCCGGCTTGCTCGTCGCCTTGCTGTAACGCAGCTCCGTGACCTCGTGCACGTCCGAGCCGTTCTCGATGATCCAGTCGTGCCCCGTGATGCCCAGGTCCACCACACCGTCCTCGACGTAGCGGCTCATCTCCTGGGCGCGGAACATCACGCACGACAGCTCGGGGTCGTCGATCGTCGGGTAGTACCCGCGGCTCGATACGTCGATGTGATACCCGGCCCGGCGGAACAGGTCCACGGTGCTATCCTGAAGGCTGCCCTTGGGCAGACCGATCCTCAACACTTCATCTCCACTGCGGCGAATCATGGGGGTTACTCACTCATTGCTCGGCCGACAATCGGCGGCCATCGATCCACCCGATACTGCGATGCGACGCTCACTTCCGCGCCGACTTCTTGCGTGTGGTGGTCTGCTTGCTGGTCTTCTTCTTCGTCGTCGGCTTCGACCGCGTCGTCTTCTTGGCGGGGCTCTTCTTGGACGACGACTTCGTGGCGGACTTCTTCTTCGTCGACGCCTTCGATCTGGTCGTGCGCTTGGTCGTCTTCTTCTTGGTCGACGCCTTGGACTTCGTCGTCGCCTTGGACTTCGTCGTTGACTTCGTGGTCTTCTTGGCCGCCTTGAGGCCCTTGGCCGGTCCGAGCTTCACCTTGATGGGCCGCTCGACGTAGGCACGGAGGCAGTAGAAAGCCTCGACGCCCTCGTCGGCGCGGATCTGGTGCTCGAGGAACGCCTGGACTTCTTCGAGCGTGGCGTCGGGGTCGACGACCTGGTCACGCTTGAGGCGATCGACGAGCTGGTCGTCGACGGGCACGGCGTGGCTGTTGAGGCTCAGCAGCATCACGCAGGACGCGACGAAGGGCGTCATGCCGTCGAGCCTGTCGAGGAACGCCCGCGCGTCGCGTTTGTTGAGGTCCGTGAGCCGATCGAGGTTCACCGCGTGCTCGGCGTAATAGACGCCGTGCAGGGCGCGGATCAGCCGCTCGGCGCGCTCGTTGGCCAGCGCGTAGCCGTCGCCGATGATGGCGACGATCTCGTAGGGGTCGGTCACGCGCAGGTCGTTGACGTCGACCACCGCGTGCATCAGTCTCGAGTATGCCTGGTCGGCCTGGTTGCGACTGGTCTCCCACGCGAGGAAGGCGTGGATGAGCTGATGCAGCGCGTCGAGCGGTTCGGTGTCGGGCACGTTGACCGACTTGCGAACCTGCCGCAGCAGCGTGCCGAGTCGCTTGGCGTATTCCGTCGCGTTCTTCACGATGGTGACTCCTCGGCTGGCCCCGCGGCGGCGGAGCCCGAGTCGGGATCGGTAACGGGCGGAACGGCATCGGCCTCGGCGCCCGGGTTGACATCGCGTGCGGCGGCGTGCTGCTCGTCTTCCTCCATGGCTTCGCGGATCGCCGCGAGCACGGCCGCCTGCTTCTTGATGGACGGGTCGATCTCGAAACGCAGGTGCGGCACCGAACGCGTGCGCAGCTTGCCGCCGACCTGCGTCTGCAGGTGGCGGGCGGCGTGGTTCAGCCCGGCGACCGACCGCTTCTCGGCGTTCTCCGGCATCACCGAAACCTTGACCGTCGCGTTGTGCAGATCGGGCGACACGGCGACCTCCGTCACCGAGATGATCCCGGTGATGCGGGGGTCGTTGAGGCCGCCGGCGAGGATCGTGCCGAGCGATCGCTTCAACGAGGATTCGAGCTGTTCACGTCGATGAGACATCCGTCGCGTGTTCCGTTGCGTTGCCTGCCCAGTCGCTTCCGGCCCCCTGCCTGACGCCGCCGGCTCACGCCCCGGCGAGGATCTCCGTCTGATGGTCGCCGATCGAGAACCGGCGGTCGTTGCGCAGCTCGTCGAGGATGCGGCTGAGCACCCCCTGCGCGTGGCGTCCGTCGTTGGACACCGCGGCGATTCCCAGCACCGCGGTCCGCATCGCGTCCGCCTCGCCTACCTCCGCGACGGACACGTTGTGAGCCCGCCGCATCCGATCCTTCACGCTCAGCACGACGCGGCGTTTGTCCTTCAGGCTCATCGCGTCGCCGATCAACAGTTCAACCTGCAGCACACCGATCACCATGGTCGTTCTCGCGCCGCGTGCTTCGAACCCGCCGCGCCGGTCTTACGCGAAGGTCGACTTGACCTCCGTCGTGACGTAGCACTCGAGGATGTCGCCCTGGCGGATGTCGTCGTAACCCTCGATCTTCATGCCGCACTCCATGCCGCTCTTGACCTCTTTCGCGTCGTCCTTGAACCGCTTGAGCTGCTCGAGCTTGCGGTCGTGCTCGATGACGATGTCGTCGCGGGTGACGCGGATCAGCGCGTTGCGCTGCACGACGCCGTCGGTGACGTAGCAACCGGCCACGGCGCCGACCTTCGAGACCTTGAACACCTCGCGGACCTCGGCGTGTCCGAGCACGTCCTCGCGCTTGGTCGGGGCGAGCATGCCCTCGAGCGCGCCGGTCACGTCCTCGATGATGTCGTAGATCACGCGGTACAGGCGGAT
Source organism: Phycisphaera sp. (assembly GCA_016125285.1). Classification (GTDB taxonomy): domain Bacteria; phylum Planctomycetota; class Phycisphaerae; order Phycisphaerales; family Zrk34; genus RI-212. The sequence continues at coordinate 203,145 of WGMA01000042.1, read as the reverse complement.
GTCGACGTCACGCTGCTCGGCCTCGGCACGCGCCTTCTGCGACGCGATGACGTTGAAGCCGATGATGATCGCCTCCGACGCCTCGGCCAGCAGCACGTCAGACTCGGTGATGCCGCCCACCGCCGCGTGCAGCACCTTGACCTTGACCTCGTCGTGCACAAGCTTCTCGAGCGCCGCCTTGAGCACCTCGACCGAGCCCTGCACGTCGGCCTTGATGACGATGCGCAGCTCCTTGACCTGCGCCGCCTGCATCTGCGCGAACACGTTGTCGAGCGTGACCTTCGTCTTCTCGGCCAGCTCCGTGCTGCGCTCGCGGTGGCGACGCTGCGTGGCGATCTCCTCGGCGCGTTTCAGCGTCGGGGTGACGTACATCTTGTCGCCGGCGTCGGGCACCTCGTCGATGCCGCTGATCTCGACCGGCGTGGCCGGACCGGCGTCGACGATCTGGTTGCCGCGGTCGTCCATGATGCTGCGCACCTTGCCGAACGCGCGACCGATCACGACGAAGTCGCCGACCTTGCAGTGGCCCTCCTGGACCAGCACGCGCGCCACGGCGCCGCGGCCGGGGTCGAGCTCGGCCTCGATCACCTGGCCGTACGCCGAGCCGCCGTAATCCGCGGTCAGCTCCTGCAGCTCGGCCTGGTAATCGAGCACCTCGATCAGCTCGGGTATGCCGGCGCCCGTCATCGCCGAGACCTTGACCACTTCGGTTTCGCCGCCCCACTCGGTGGGGTTCAATTCGTGGTCGGCGAGCTGGGCGAGGATCTTCTGGATGTTCTTGTCGGTCGCATCGGGGCGGTCCATCTTGTTCAGCGCCACGACGATCCGCACGCCGGCGGCCTTGGCGTGGTTGATCGACTCGATGGTCTGCGGCATGACGCCGTCGTCCGCCGCGACGACGAGCACGACGATGTCGGCGAGGTTGGCGCCGCGCGACCGCATGTGGGTGAACGCCTGGTGGCCGGGCGTGTCGAGGAACACGACGGACTTGTCCGCTCCGTCCGTGCCCTTGATCGTGGTGCGGAACGCGCCGATGTGCTGCGTGATGCCGCCGGCCTCGCCCGACGCGACGTCGGCGTTGCGGATCTTGTCCAGCAGCGACGTCTTGCCGTGGTCGACGTGACCAAGCACCGCAACGATCGGGGGCCGACGCTGCACGTCGGTGCGCTCGCGGTCGTCGATCTCCTTGATGATGCGGTCCTCGGCGGTTTCGGCCTCTTTGACCTTCAGGTCAATGTCATACTCCATGCAGATTTCCTGCGCGGCCTCGGCGCCGATGGTCGCGTTGATGGTCGCCATGATCCCCTTCTTGAAGAGGAACTTGACGACGTCCGAACCCTTGATGCCCGTCACGGACGACAGGTTCTTGATGGTGATCGGCTCGGCGATGGCGACCTCGCCACCGACCTGCGCGGGCGTCTCGGCGGGGCCACCGCCGGCGGCTCGCTTCTTCAGGTCGCGGCGACGCTGCTTGAGGAAGCCGGACGCGTGCGAGAGCCGGGCCTCACGTTCGATGAGGTCCTGCTCACGCCGGGCGCCCTTCCAGAAGCTGTCGTTGTCGGCCGGCTCGCCGCGCTTACGCGACTTCTTGCGGCGCGGTGAACGCGCGGCGTCGTCCTCGGCGCCCTTGCCTGCCCCCGCGCCGGCGCCCTTGCCGCGCGCCGGTCCGCGCGAGCGGATGATGTCGGGCTGAGCCTCCTGCGGGGCGGGACGACGCGGACGCGGCGCACGCACCTGCTCGGGCGCTTCGATGCGCACGACGTTCGGTCCACGCAGCTTGACTTCCTGCGGCTTCTCCATGCGCGGCCCCGCGGGCGTGACCACCTCCGGACGCTCCGGCTCGTTGGGCACGACCTTCGGGCGTTCCTCCACGGCCGGCGCTTCGGCGGCGACCGCCGGCGGCGACGTCGCGGCGTCGGCCTCGGTCGCGGACGCCGTCACCTCGTCGGTCGCGGACGCTTGCTCGGCCTCTTCGCCCTCTTCCTCGCTGGACTTCGGCTTGGCCTTCGCCTTGCCCTGCGCCATCGCCGCCTTCTTCGCGGCCTCCTCGGCGATCTCTTCCTCGCTGGCCTCCGCCACGGCGTCGTCTTCGGCCTCGAGAACCTCGGCGTGATCGCCGGACTCCTCGACGCCATCGTCGTCCTCGTCGGTCGAGACCTCACCAAGCTTCTTGCGTTTGCGAGCCTTGGCCTTGACCTGCGTCAGATCGACCTTCGCGGCCGTCTCGATCGCGGTGCCGCCGGTGTCTTCGTGCTCGCTGAACCACTCGGTGATGGTCGCTTCGAGCCCCGCCGAGACCGCGGACATGTGGTTGTTGATGTCCAGACCCTCAGCGCGGCACTTATCGAGGATGGCTTTGGATTCCACCCCGAGATCACGGGCAATCTGGAATATGCGTCTGGCCTTGGCCAAGATCAAACTCCTCGCGGCGGTTGCCGCTTTTCAGTTCGTTCAGTCGGTTGTCTTTTGCGCTTCGCTGTCTTCGTTCGCGTCGGTCGATTCGGCGGCCTCTTCGGTCTGCTCGCCGGCCACCACGGGCGCCTCGTCAGCAGGCGTTTCGGCGGCGGGTTCGTCCGCTTCGGCCGGCGCCGCCGCTTCGGGCTGCGACTGCTTGCTGATGAGCATATCGACGATGTCGCCTCCCGCGTCGCCGCCGGAGGACTCGTAACCCGCCGCGGGCTGCGACGGCGCGGGCGCCACCGGGCCTCCGCCGCCAAGGATGGCAGCGGCCTGCGCCTCGGCGGCGTCGCCGGTCTCGCCACGCGCCAGGGCCGCGGCCTCCGCGACGCGACGACGATCGGCTTCCTCGCGATCCTTCTCCATCTGCTCGGCGACCTCGACGCTTCGCCGCTCGCAGATGTCCACGAGCTGCTCGGCCAGTTCATCGGTCATGCCGAACTCGCCGCCGAGCTGCTCGACGAGCGCCTCGGGGCCGACGTCCTTGATGTCGAACACGCTGATCATGCCCAGCGCCGCGAGGCGGTCGATCATGACCTCGGTCACACCCTCGATCGGCGAGAGCGTCGCCTCGAGGATGTCCAGGCCCTTGGCGAACTCCTCGGGCGTGAGGATGTCGATGTCCCAGTTGGTCAGGCGCGCCGCGAGGCGCACGTTCTGGCCGCGCTTGCCGATCGCCAGCGACAGCTGGTCCTCGTTGACGACGACGGTCGCGCGACCGAGCTCGAAGCAGAGCGAGATCTCGACGATCTCCGCCGGACGCAGCGCGTTGGCGATGAGCACCTGCGACGACTCGTTCCAGCGGACGACGTCGATCTTCTCGCCGCCGAGCTCGTCGACGATGTTCTTGATGCGGCTGCCGCGGACGCCGACGCACGCGCCGACCGCGTCGACCTTCGAGTCGATCGACGACACGGCGACCTTCGTGCGGTGACCGGCCTCACGCGCCAGGGCCTTGATCTCGATGATGCGTTCGGCGACTTCCGGCACCTCGACCTCGAACAGGCGGCGGATGAAGTCCGGGTGGGCGCGGCTGAGCACGATCTTGACCTGGTTGCCTTCGTCGCGGACATCGAGCAGGAGCACGCGGACGCGCTCGCCGGGCTGATGCTGCTCGCCGGGGATCTGCTCGCTGCGCGGCATGAAGCCTTCGGCGCGGCCGATCGAGATGACCAGGGCGCCGCCCTCGTAGCGCTGCGCGGTGCCGGTGATCAGCTCGCCGACCCGGCCGCTGAACTCGTCGTAGATGCTGGCGCGCTCGTCCTCGCGGAACTTCTGGATCATGACCTGCTTGGCGGTCTGCGCGGGGATGCGTCCGAGCGACTCGAGCGGGATCTCCTGCTCGGCGCGGAAGATCTGAATCTTGCCGTTGAGGCGATCCACGGTGCAGGAAAACTCGTCGGTGTCCTCGGCGTTGAAGTGTTTACGGGCCGCGGAAACCATCGCCTGCTCGATGTCGTGGAAAAGGGTTTCCTTATCGACATTCCTGTCACGGGCGATCGAGTCGATGATGCGCAACATGTCCTGATTCATCGCAACTTCCTGTCGTCCCGCCGGGTCTGACCGTCGGGGTATGTAGGGATCACGGGTGGGCGGATTCAAGGCCGCCTCACGGTGCAACGGGCCTGTCTGAAAAGGACAAGGCCACGCCGGCTAGCTTGCCACGTGGCCTCAGGCACGGTCCAAAAATGGACCGACGGTCGCGATGTACGGGTGGTTAACCCATCGCAGACCCCCATGCGCCGCCCCGACGGGGCAGCCTGGCCTGGGCCACAGGCGCGACGGCATGAAGCGATTTACGCTCCACGGCCGTCCCCCATCCAATGGGCAAACACCTTGTGGGCAAGACGATGCATCAAAGCGCCTCCTTCGAACGCGCTCGATACCTGCCTGACGGACCAACTCCGGTCCGCCGCGCAAGTCCCAACAGTGTAGATGCCAAATGTCGCCTGTCAACTACGCCCCCCGGCAAAAAACCTTCCTAATCGCCTGTGCAGCCAGTACAATAAGACAGTCACATCGGGCACTTCGGGCACACTCTTACGCCGGGCACGCCACTATGAACACGCACGTCGAAGCGAATCGTCGCCGAGGTTTTACCCTCATTGAACTGTTGGTGGTGGTCTCCATCATCGCCCTGCTGATCGCGATTCTGCTGCCGTCGCTCAAGTCCGCACGCGAGCGCAGCCGCATCGTCGTCTGCCAGGCGAACCAGCACCAGATGACCATCGCCAACTTCATGTACGCCGACGCCAACAACGACTACTACGTCCCGATCAACGGCAACGCCCTCGGCCTGCCGATCTGGTCGCAGAACAAGATGTACATGAGCCTGATCAACGCCAAGCCGGGCCGGCCCGACCAGTTGAACGGGCTGGAGTGTCCGTCGGCGCCCGACGGAAAGCCCCTCGCGATCCCGGGCCAGCACCACGGCGTTCACTACAACATCTACGGGTGGAACTGGACGAACGTCAGCAACGTGGGCTACAACCCCACGCTCGTCCGCCGGCTGGGCGTCACGCAACCCGCCGACACCGCCCAACTCGTCGATGGCACCGACTGGCACATCCACATGAACTACGCCAATTACAACATCTGGGATGTGTACGGCGAGACCCGACTCTGGTCCGTCGCCTACCGTCACGATCAGGGCAACGGCGCCAACATCACCCACTTCGACGGCCACGGTTCCTACTACACCAAGTACGACGCCTGGCCCGTACACGCCGAGGGCCGCAAGCGGCTCTGGTACGTGTACAAGCACTGACTCACCCTACTTCGCTTCCTTTGCCGCCAAGTGGGCGACGAACCAGTCGAGCAGTGCAGGGCCAACCGTTTCCTTGTTCTGCTCCGCGTTGAAACCGTGGCCCGCGCCCTCCACGACGATAAGCTTGCAGTCCACCTTCGCCGCCTTCAGTGCGGCGAGCAGGTTGTTGCTGTGCTCCAGCGGAACCAGCGGGTCCTTGTCGCCGTGGATCAGCAGCGTCGGCGCGGTCGTCGCGCTGACATGCAGCAGCGGCGAGCAGTCGGCCTCCTTCGCGGCGTCGAACGACAGCGGCGGCTTGAGCGCGGGGATCTTGCCGATCACCTCGGGCGGATTGGTCGTCCAGCCACGCAGGTCCGTGGGCGGGAACAGCGCCACCGCCGCGGCGATCCGGCTCGGGAAACGCAGCACCTCGTCCTTCGCATCCGGGGCGCCATCGTCACCGGTCGTGGCAAGCATGCACGTCAGGTGTCCGCCCGCGCTGCCGCCGGTGACGCCGAGGCGGTCGGCGTCGACGCCGTATTCCTTCGCCCTCATGTGCACGACCCGCACCGCCCGACGGACGTCATCGATCGCCTCGGGCACCGTGTAGCGCGGCGCGCTGCCGTGGCGCACGATGAACACCGTGATGCCCGCGTCGAGCATCGGCCGCGCCATCCCCACCATGTTCCGCGGCGGCGTCCAGCCCGAATACCAGCCGCCGCTGACCATATACAGCACGCCCGACCCGTTCGGCGCCGCCGGGTGGATCACGTCGAACGTCAGCGCCATGCCGTCCTTGTGGCCGTAGACAACGTCCGCGTCGATCCGCGGCCCGTCCTCTGCACGCAGCGTGCCGACCATCAGCAGCGAGAGCATCAGCCCGACGATCAGACCGCGTTCCGGCAAGTTTCGCATGTTGTGCTCCGTGTTGAGAGACGTTGAATTATGCCAACGACATTACCGCGTTCAGCGCCCGCCGGTTGCGAGCAGCGCACGCAGCGCATCGGCCAGCGTCCGCTTCACCGCGTCCATCGATGGGCAGCGATCGCCGAGCAGCTGCTGCAGCGACGTGACCGGCCGTTGCAGCCCGCACGGCACGATCAGGCCGAAGTGATCGAGGTTGGTCGTGACATTCAGCGCCAGGCCGTGCATCGTCGTCCACTTGCGGATCCGAACGCCGATCGCCGCGAGCTTGGCCGACCGCGCCGCACCGTCACCGGCCTGCGCCGCGCACGACGCAGCCGACTCGCCGACCCACACGCCCACCGCGCACGTGTCGCGACCGGCGGCGACGTCGAACGCCGCGGCCGTGTCGATCACCGCCTGTTCGAGCAGGCGGATGTAGCGACGCAGGTTGAGGTCGAAGCCGTCGAGTCGCAGGATCGGATACGCCACGAGTTGACCGGGGCCGTGATAGGTGATGTCGCCGCCCCGGTCGGTCTCGCGGACCTGGATGCCGTACCGATCGAGCACGGCCGGCGGCGCGAGCAGGTGATCACCGGCTCCCTTGCGGCGCGACACCGTCACGACCGGCGGGTCGTGCTCGAGCAGCAGCACCGTCGGCGGACGAACGCCCGCGAGCACCTCGGCGTGCACGGCGCGCTGCACGTCGAACGCCGCGTCGTAGTCGACGCGGCCGAGGTCCTCGAAGACGATCGATTGCGTGGCGGGATGGGTCATGCGTGTGGTGTCACCGTTGTTCGTCGCGTGCGTCGTCGCGGTCGCGTGGCGACCGATGGCGCGGCCCGAGCCGCCCGGGGCGTGGCGGACCGCGTCTCAAAGCGTATCATATCGCCCCATGGCTCAGGTTCACCCCACGGCGATCGTTGACGACCGCGTTCACCTCGGCAAGGACGTGATCGTCGGCGCTCAGTGCATTCTCGAAGGACGCGTGACGGTCGGCGACGGCACGCGACTGCTGCCACGCGTGATCATCCGCGGCACGGTCAACGTCGGCCAGCGCAACATCATCTATCCCAACGCGTGCATCGGCTACGCGCCGCAGGACCTGAAGTTCGACCCGGCCAACGAGGGCGCCGGCGTGCTGATCGGCTCGGACAACATCATCCGCGAGGGCGTCACCATCCACCGCGCCACCGGCGACCACCCCACCACGCTCGGCGACCACAACTACCTGATGTGCAACTCGCACATGGCGCACGACACGGCGGTCGGGCACTACTGCATGTTCGCCAACGGCGCGCTGCTCGCCGGTCACGTCCGCGTGTTCGACCGCGCGATCCTCGGCGGCAACGCGGCCATTCATCAGTTCGCGCGCGTCGGCCGCCTGGCAATGGTCAGCGGCGGCGTGGCGATGGCGCAGGACACGCCGCCGTTCTGCATCGCGCATTACCTCAAGCGCGTCGGTTCGCTGAATCTGGTCGGGCTGCGTCGCGCCGGGCTGCGTGAGCACATCAAGCCGCTACAGCGTGCGTTTGACCTGCTCTACCGCCAGCATCACCTGCCCGCGCGTGCGGCGGAACTGATCCTCGAAGAGCTCGGCGACGACCCGCTCTGCCGCGAGTTTGCCGAGTTCGTTACGTCGAGCAAACGCGGCGTCAGCAAGTACCTTCACGCGGCCGAGGACTGATCGACGCCGATCACCCCGCATCGACACCGCGACGACACGCTCATCCCGACTCGGCTGACGTCGACCCCGCGCCGGACCTGGACACGGCGACGCGGGCTCGGAACCGTTCAGCGCGTGCACAATGGGTAGACGTTGCACACCCGTCGGGCCATAATCATGCAGATGCGCGGCGTACGCCCGCGCCACTTCACCCCACCACGCCTCGCAGCGACAGGGAGGTCCATGCAGGTTTGCGTTCTCGGCAGCGGATCGTCGGGCAACAGCACGGTCGTGCGGCTCGGCGGGCGTGCGCTGCTGATCGACGCGGGGTTCGGGCCGCGGGCCGTCGCCAAACGCCTCGACGGCACCGGCGTCACGCTCAACGACATCGACGCGGTGCTCCTGACGCATCTCGATCGCGATCACTTCAACCCGAACTGGTTCTCGACGCTGCTGAAGCGGCGGATCACGGTGTACGTGCACCGACGGCACGAGCGCACGCTGTACCGCCACCGCGCAACGACCGTGGCGGAGGTTGACGCGCGGTCGCTGCACAACGCCGGGCTGCTGAGACGATTCACCGACCAGCCGTTCACCGTCGAGACCGCCCTGGCGTCGTCGCCGGCGCGGGTAACGCCGATTCACCTCGCGCACGACCGCTCCGGCACGGTGGGCTTCCGCATCGATTCGGCCACCGGTCGCCTCGGCTTCGCCACCGATCTCGGCCGCGTGCCCGGACGCCTGCTCGACCTTTTCGCAGATGTCGATGTGCTGGCGATCGAGTCGAACTACGACCCGCAGATGCAGATGGCGTCGCCGCGCCCGCAGGCGTTGATCAACCGCATCATGAACGGCGCCGGCCACCTCAGCAACGACGAGGCGTACCAAGCCGTGTGCGCCGTGATCGAGCGCTCGAAGCGGTTGCCGCACAGCATCGTGCTGCTGCACCTGTCGCGCCAGTGCAACTGCCCAAGCCTCGTGCGACGCCTCTACGACCGCGACCCGCGTTTCGCCGACCGCCTCTGCATCACGTCGCAATCGCAGCGTACGGACTGGCTCTCCGCGGCGCGACGACACGCGCCGCTCAGCGGCGAGCAGTTGAGCCTGTTCTGATCTCGGGAGGGATTGGCCGCGACACGCCTTACGCGGCGCTCGGGTCGCCTTCGGCGGCGCCCGCGTCCTTGGCGACGTCGTCGAACGCGTGGAGCTGCGTGTTGCACAGCGTTCGATAAACGTCGCTCCGCTGCATCAGTTGGTGATGCGTGCCCGTCGCGGAGATCTGTCCGTCGACCAGCACGACGATCATGTCGGCGTTGATCACGGTCGAGAGGCGGTGGGCGATCACAAACGTTGTGCGGTTCTGCACGAACTGCTCGATCGCCTGGTTGATCTTGTGCTCGGAGTCGGCGTCGATCTGGCTGGTCGCTTCGTCGAGAACGAGGATCGCGGGGTTGCGGAGGATCGCGCGGGCGATGGCGATCCGCTGCCGCTGCCCGCCGCTGAGGCGGCCGCCCTGCTCGCCGATCTCCGTGCCGTAGCCGTCGGCGAGGTTCGTGATGAAGTCGTGGGCGTGCGCCTGCTTCGCGGCCTCGACGACCTGCTCGTCGGTTACGTGACGCGCGCCGTATCGGATGTTGTCGGCGATGGTGCCGTCGAACAACACGGTGTCCTGCGTCACCATCGCGATCTGCCCGCGCACGCTGCGCAGCGTGCAATCGCGGATGTCGACGCCGTCGATCAGCACGCGGCCCCGTTCCACGTCGTAAAGCCTCGGCAGGAGGTTCAGCAGCGTCGACTTGCCCGAACCGTTGCCGCCGACGATCGCGCAGACCGCGCCCGCCTCGACGTTCAGCGTGATGCCTCGCAGCACCGACTCCTCGGACGTGGGATACCGGAACCAGACGTCCTCGAAGCGGATCGACTCGCGATGCCGCGGCAGCCTGATCAGGTCTTCGCGTGCCTGCTCGCTCGGCGTCGGCTCGACGGTCAGCACGAGCAGTTCGGCGATACGCGTCGCGGCCGCAGCGGACCCCTGGAGCATATTGTTGAGGTTCGACAGGGGACGCATCGACATCGCCGCGCCACCCAGCAGGCCCATCACCTTCACCAGGTGCCCCGAGTCCTTCTGCTTCATCTCGAACACGAAGTAGGCCGCCACGATCATCACGGCCATGATGCCGAGCATCGCCACGAGCTCGATGACAGGCGAGCTGATGGCACGCACCACGCGGAGCCGCATATCTTCGCGGAGAACCTCCTTGTTGGCGCGATTGAAGCGGCGCCGCTCGTAGCCTTCTGCGTGATGCACCTTGACGATGCGGAGGTGCTGCAACGCTTCCTGCAACACGCCGACCAGCACGCCGGCCTTCTGCAGCATCTTCTTCGATCCGCGGCGGATCCGCTTGCCGAACTTCCGGATGCACACCGCGATGACCGGCGTGGCGACCAGAAAGATGATGGACAGCATCGGGTCGAGCGCCAACGCCCACCCCATGAATACGAATCCCTGCAGCGCGCTCCGCACGCTCCGCCCGATGATCTGGTCCAGGCCGCTACGCAGGATCGTCGTGTCCTGCACGAACCGCACGATCTTGTCCGACGTGCCCACCTCGTCGAGCGTGCGCATCGGCACGAAGACCAGCCGCTGGAACATCATCTGACGCAGACGCGTGATGATGTTCATCGTGACGGTGTAAGCCTGGTACTGGTGGACGAAACGTCCCACGGAACCCAGGATCGCCAGGCCGAAGATCAGCAGCAGCAGGAACACGAAGCCCTCAAACGCGCCGGCCGGGACATACGCGGCCAGCCACGTCTGATCGCCCACGATCGATTGCACCGTGTGCGAATTCAGCTGCTTCTCAATCATCTGCCGGGCGCTGGCGTTTTCGTTGAAGAACTGATTGGCCAGCCAGATCACGGCGCCGATGCCGCCGGCGGCGCACAGCATGTCGAACAGCGCGCCCATCGCCATGTACGTGAGCGACCGCGGATACAGAAGCACCATTCGAGCGTAGCGCCAGAAGTCATCCATCTTCAGCCACCGAAGTCGCCGCCGCGTGCAGGCGTCCCAGAAAGTCCCAGTAGGCCGGGAACGTCTTGTTTACGCAGGCGGGATCGTTGATCCGCACGCCATCGCACGCGAGCCCCGCGATCGCGAAGCTCATCGCCATGCGGTGGTCATCGTACGTGTCGATGTCCGCGGGACGCAAACCTCCGGGTGTCGGATTCTCGACGCGGATGTCGTCGCCCGACACCTCGACCTCGCCGCCCAGCTTCGTCAGCTCGGCGTGCAGCGCCGCGAGGCGATCGGTCTCCTTCACACGCAGGTTGCCGACGTTGCGGATGACCGTCGGTCCCTCGGCGAACATCGCTACGACCGCCAGGGTTTGCGCCATGTCTGGCATCTCGTTGAGGTCGACGTCGACGCCGCGCAGGCGGTGCGGTCCCTTGATCCATGTCGAATCGTCGCGCTGTTCGACGGTCGCGCCCATGCGGCCGAGCACGTGGGCGAACGCCGCGTCGCCCTGCACGCTCGATCGGCCGAGCCCGCTGATGCGACACGTCGCCATCGGCGTGATCGCGGCGGCGGCCAGGAAGTACGAGGCGTTCGACGCGTCGGGCTCGACGCGGTAGTCCGTCGCAACGTAGCCGCCGGTCGGGACGCGGACCGTCTCCATCTCGCCGTCCGCGGTCGGCGTCTTCTCGATCTCCAGCGCGTCGACGCCGGGCCGGAACACATCCATCAGCCGCAGCGTCATGTCGACGTAGGGGCGGCTGATGATCGGCGCGTCGAAGGCGAGCATGACGCCCTTGTCGAGGCACGGGCCGATCTGCAGCAGTGCGCTGATGTACTGGCTGGACAAGGTGGGCGGCATGGCGACGGCGCCGCCGGTCAGGCCCCCGGCATTGATCCGCAGCGGCAGGTAGCCGTCTTTGTCGAGGTAAGTGATGTCGGCGCCGAGCTCGCGCAGCGGCGCGACGAGTTGTCCGATGGGGCGCTCACGCATGCGGGCGATGCCGTCGAGCGTGTAGAAGCCGCGACCGATGCAGCACGCCGCGGTGAGGAAGCGCACCGCGGTGCCCGCGTTGCCGAGCACGAGGTCGGCCGAGCCCGCGGGGAACGCCCCGCCGCCGCCGGTGATCGTGACCGTGCGTTTCGGCTCGTCGACGTTCAGGTCGAACCCCAGCTTGCCCAACGCCGCCATCATCACGCGCGTGTCGTCGGCGAACAGCACGTTGGTCAGCGTCGACGTCCCCTCGGCCAGCGCGGCCAGCAGCAGCGCCCGGTTGGTCAGGCTCTTCGATCCCGGCAGGTCGTCGATCGTCAGATCGAACGGACCGCCGAGAGGCGTGATGGGCAGTGGATCATTCATCAGGGATCAGCGATCAGGCGTCAGGAATCAGAAGTCTGGCTCCTGGTCCCTGACTACTCCGTCTTGCGGAACACCGCGACGATGTTCTCGACGGGGACGACGAACAGCCGATTGTCGCCCTCGAAATCGACGGGGATCGCGTCGGTGGGATTGAACAGCACCTTGTCGTACTGCTTGATGGGGTAGTCGTCGTCGTGCGACACCTGCGCCGAGACGGCGACGATGCGGCCGGTCAGCGTGGGGATCTCGATCTTGTCGGGCAGGTGGATGCCGCTGCGGGTCTGCTTCTTGTCCTCGTCCTTGCGGATGAGCACCCGCGCGCCGATCGGCTCGACGGTCTCGAGGGCCTGGGTCTTGGATTTCGAGTCACTCATGGTTCGTTCCGTATCCTGTCGAAGCGGCTTATTGTAACGCTAGCGCGAAGCATTGACCACAGAGCGCAAATGCGGTCAAATCGCCGCGAAGGAGTCACCCGCATGAAGCTCGACCTCAAGCAGTACATCCGCGAGATCCCCGACTGGCCCAAGCCCGGGATCAACTTCAAAGACATCACGCCGCTGCTCAAGAGCCCGGCGGCGCTGGCGATGGCGATCGAGATCATGGTCAACCCCTTCCGCGGCATGCACGTCGACATCGTCGCGGGCGCCGAGAGCCGCGGGTTCATCTTCGGCACCGCGATCGCCCAGTCGCTCGGCGCCGGTTTCGTGCCGATCCGAAAGCCCGGCAAGCTGCCTTGGGACAAGCACTCGATGGAGTACGAGTTGGAGTACGGCACCGACACGCTCGAGGTCCACACCGATGCCGTGGCGCATGGCCAACGCATCCTGCTCGCCGACGACCTGCTCGCCACCGGCGGCACGATGAAGGCCTGCTGCGACCTCGTCCACAAGATGGGCTGCGAACTCGTCGGCGTGACATTCCTGATCGAGCTGACGTTCCTCAACGGACGCGAACGCCTCAAGCCCTACGACCACCACATCAACGTCGCGATGCAGTACTGATACCAGGAGACAGGGAACAGGAGACCGACGTCACTACTGTCCCCTGTCTCCTGTTTCCTGGCGCCTGAAAAATGGGCGTGCCGGAAACGCATACGACGCCTCCGACACGCCCGCACCACATCCGCCCGCAGCAGCGGCATCCCATGCTTGTTCAGCCGCGATCCGCGTCACCGGCGATCGCGCCCCGGCTACTCCGCCCCGCCCCGCGCTGTCGACCCGGTTACTGCCACAGCGAGATGCCCTTCGCGGCCTGCACCTGGCGATAGCGCACGCGGCACCACTCCCAGTCGTCGTTGCCGACGTCGTACATGAAGAACCGGTCCTTGTTCGCCGCCTCGATCGTGTCGCTATCCGTGAATTGGTGCGACTCGACGTGGCCGTCGGCGAACGAGAAGTTCGGGCTGTCGCCGTGGAAGTTCGACGTGTAGTCGATCCACTCGTAGGCGTTGGCGTCGCCGACCTTCATCATCCAGGACCCGACGATCCAGCCGCGGCTGTCCCACTCCTCGACGAACACCATCTGCTTCGAGTCGTTGACCACGCCGCTGAGGTGATCGACGCCCGCCTGCGCCCACGGGTCGAGCTCGAGGTCGGTCACGTCGTATCGCTCGCCATACATCGGCGCGACGATCGCGTAGTTGCGTTTGTTGCCCGCCGGGTTGGGGTCCGCGTTGCAGCGCCACGCGTCGACGTCCTTGATGTAGTCGTAGAGGCGACCGTTGCGGATCGCGTCGTCGCCCGCGCCGCGACGCACGTACGCCTCGGTGTGATTGTCATCGGGGTAGCCGAACACGAGCCTGCCGCGGTTGTCCAGCGGATACGCCAGGTACGCCCCGGTGATCTCACGCATCTTCGCGTCGCACATCACCTCGCCCGCGACTGCGTCGACCTGGTGAACCGAACGATTCAGCGTCAACACGATCGTGGCGATCACCCCCATCACGACCACGAGCTCAACGAGGCTGAACCCGCGTGCGATCCGACGCGTGCGATCTCGACGTAGGGATAGCGGCTGGGTGAACATGCACCGGCTCCCATAAATGCCCGGCTGTACCCCGCCGCATGATTTGAATGTGGCGGCGGGTGACTACGAACGAATTGCCACGCGGACGCGCCCCGAGACGGATCGTCCGCACACTGCACACATCATCCAAGCACGCGAATTCAATGACGTAACCGATCGTGCTGCCGTTTTCTCGTGTCTTGATTCGCCTGCGATTTGCGTCGCGTGAACTGCGTCATTCCCTGAAACATTGCTGCGACAACTACCGTTCGATGTGTTATTGAACCGTAGGAGTGGGTAAGCAGAAAGTCAACGAAGCGCATCAAAAACAGGGGTGAGATAAGCGTCTGCGAACGCGCCTGTGACAGCGTTGTGTCACACCCCGTTGGGGTGACGCCGGCGCGTTGTTACGATAAGCTGCCCAGCCGCTGAAAGGACCCGCATGCCGAAACAGACGTATATCTCCGACCTGCTGCCGAACCAACTGGTGCAGGGCGTGTTCACGATCCAGAACTGTCAGCTCGGGCTGACGCGCAACAACAAGAAGTACCTCAAGTGCCTGCTGGCCGACCGCAGCGGCCGCGCGCCGGCGCGCATGTGGAACGCCACCGACGAGCTGTACCGCACGCTGCCGACCGACGGGTTCGTCTACATCGAGGGGCAGACCCAGCCGTACCAGGGCGAGCTGCAGATCATCATCCAGATGATCAACATCGCCGAGCCGACGGAAGAGGAACTGCTCGACCTGCTGCCGAGCACCGAGCGCGACATCGAAGACATGTTCGCTCGACTGTTCGACATCCTCGACACGCTCAAGAGCCCGTCGCTGCGAGCGCTGGTCGACGCGTACCGGCAGGACGAAACGCTGATGGAGCAGTTCCGCCGCGCCCCCGCCGCGATGCAGCTGCACCACGCGTACCTCGGCGGCCTGCTCGAGCACACGCTGAACCTGATGCGCCTGGCCGAGGCGGTCACGCCGCTGTACCCGCAGATCAATCGCGAGCTGGTCATCATGGGGCTCTTCCTGCACGACCTGGGCAAGTGCGAGGAGCTGACGTGGGACGCCGGGTTTTCGTACAGCGACGACGGCCAGCTCGTCGGGCACATCGGCCGCGGCCTGGTCTGGCTCAACGACAAGGCGCGGTGGTGCGCCGACAACGACAAGCCGATCCCGCGCGACGTCCTCCGCGTGCTTGAGCACATCATCCTCTCGCATCACGGCCAGCCCGAGTTCGGCGCGCTGAAGATCCCCTCGACGCCCGAGGCGATCCTGGTCAACCTGCTCGACAACATCGACGCGAAGATGCAGATGGCGATCTCAGCGACGTGTGACGAGTCCACCGCCAAGTCCGAAGAGCTCGGCGGCAATTTCACCGAAAAGCTGTGGGCGCTCAACACGCGGCTGTATCGCCCGGATGTGCTGGCCGAGGAGTTGGAGCGTGCGGGCGGCAGCGCCCCCGTCGTGCCGCCCGCCAAGCCTGCCGCCTCTGCGCCGTCCACATCTGCTGCACCTGCTGCACCTGCTGCACCTGCCGCGCCGCCGAAGGCGAAGCCAAGCGACGCCCCGACACTCAAGGGCGGCCTGGGCTGACGGTCCACTCGTGATCGCCTCGCGCACCATACGCGCCGAATCATGAAACTCTACACGCGACAAGGCGACGACGGCTCGACCGGCCTGTTCGGTGGCCAGCGTGTGTCCAAGGACGCGCTGCGCGTCGAGGCGTACGGCACCGTCGACGAACTCAACAGCACGCTCGGCCTCGCCGCGGCTGCGTGCGCATCCGACGAGTTGAGCGCGATCATCGACGCGATCCAGCCTCGCCTGTTCGACCTGGGCGCCGACCTTTGCACGCCCGCCGACTCACCGCACGCCGACAAGATCGCGCGGATCGCCGAGCGTCACGTCGATGAACTGGAGCGGATGATCGACGCGACCTGCGCGCCGCTGCCGCCGATGAAACAATTCGTGCTACCGGGTGGATGTGAGCTGTCGGCGAGGCTGCACGTGGCGCGCTGCGTGTGCCGACGCGCCGAGCGGATCATCGTGTCGCTGGATCACGCCGAACCCGTCGGCCCGAATGTCGTGGCGTACGTCAACCGCCTCAGCGATCTGCTGTTCGCGATGGCCCGCCGGGCGAACCAGCTGGCGGGCGTCGAGGATGTGCCGTGGAAGCCGGAGTGACGGCGCGTCACCGTTGGCCGCTCACTTCGAGTCCGGCCGGACCTCGCTCGCCGTCGCGGACGTCACGAGCTTGTGCCCCGCCTCCGTCCACGCCGACGTGCCGCCCTTGAACTCCGACACGTTCGCATAGCCCATCGCCTTGAGCCGCTTGGCCGCGGCGAGCGACAGCGGGTCGGTCCAGCCGCCGGCGTAGACGATCAGCTGCTTGGCGTCGCTGAGCTTGGGGTGGTTCTTGGTGATGTCGGGCAGATAAACGTTGACGGCCCCGGGCAGGTGGCCGGCGTTGAAATCGTCGGCCTTGCGGACGTCGACCACGAGCACGCCCTTCTGGCCCATCGTGTCCGCGACCTGGGTGTCCTTGACGATCGGCACGTCCTCATCAGACACCTTGACCTTCTCGCAACCTCCGGTCAGCACGAGGGTCATCGTCAACAACGTCGTCCAACAGATCGTTCGCATCATGTCATCCCTCACGCGGTCAGGGTTGGGCGGAGTCGGCAATCCGACGCGGCTCCGGGCTCACACGTCCGGCCCGGCGGCGTCGGGTTGAATCTTAGCGTCCCGACGCGGCTTCGCCACCGCGCGTGTCGGCGGGTTTGGCCGGCCCCCCGTCAATTGGTACAATCCCGCCCCGATCGAAGTGCACAATGAGCCTTCACGGTTCACTCACAAACCAGAATGTAAAAGCAACAGGAATCCGAAAGGACCACAGCATGAGTTTCGATATCGCAATGATTCACGGGCGGCAGGTTCTCGACAGCCGCGGCAACCCGACCGTCGAGGTCGAGGTCTTCCTCTCCAGCGGCGCGCGTGGCCGGGCGATCGTCCCGTCGGGCGCGTCGACCGGTGAGAACGAAGCCGTCGAGCTGCGCGACGGCAAGAAGAAGTGGATGGGCAAGGGCGTCAAGGAAGCCGTCAAGAACGTCAACGAGACGATCACCCCCGAGCTGCTCGGGATGGACGCCCGCGAGCAGGAGCAGATCGACCGCATCATGGTCGGCCTCGACGGCACGGCCAACAAGGGCAAGCTCGGCGCCAACGCGATCCTCGGCGTGTCGATGGCCGTGGCGCACGCGGCGTCTGAGGAGATGGGCCTGCCGCTGTACCGCTACCTCGGTGGCACCGCCGCCAAGACCCTGCCCGTGCCGATGCTCAATATCCTCAACGGGGGCAAGCACGCGGACAACACCGTGGACTTTCAGGAGTTCATGATCCAACCGTGGGGCTTCGACAACTTCACCGACGGCCTCCGCGCCGGCGTCGAGATCTACCACCACCTCAAGTCCGTGCTCAAGAGCAAGGGCATGTCCACCGCCGTCGGCGACGAGGGTGGCTTCGCGCCGAACCTCAAGGACAACGAGGACGCGCTGAAGGTGATCGAGGAAGCCGTCGACAAGGCCGGTTACAAGTGGGGCGAGCAGATCTTCGTCGCGCTCGACCCGGCGACCTCCGAGCTGTGGAACGAGGCCGAGAAGGACGGCAAGAAGGGCTACAAGTTCTTCAGCTCGTCGCAGGAGATCATCAGCTCCGAGGAGCTGGTCGACCTGTGGGCCGGGTGGTGCGACAAGTACCCGATCCGCTCGCTCGAAGACGGCCTGGCGGAGAACGACTGGGACGGCTGGAAGCTGCTGACCGAGAAGCTCGGCGACAAGGTCCAGCTCGTCGGCGACGACCTGTTCGTCACCAACGCCAAATTCCTCAAGAAGGGCATCGACACCGGCTGCGCCAACTCGATCCTCGTGAAGGTCAACCAGATCGGCACGCTCAGCGAGACGTTTGACGCGGTCAACATGGCGATCCGCAACAAGTACTCGGCGGTGCTGAGCCACCGTTCCGGCGAGAGCGAGGACGCGACGATCGCCGACATCGCCGTGGCGACCAACTGCGGCCAGATCAAGACCGGCGCCCCCTGCCGCTCCGACCGCAACGCGAAGTACAACCAGCTGCTCCGCATCGCCGACGAGCTCGGCGACGACGCCGTGTACGGCAGCGCTACGTGGAACAAGGGCTGAAAGCGCCTTCAATCAATCCGCACCTCCTAAAGCTGAGGCATGGCCATGCCTCAGCTTTCACCGCACTCACACAAACGTCTCGCGGAGGTAACGCAGCGACTCGACCGCGATCGTCTCGGGGTCTGGCTTGTAGTCGAACACCTCGACGGACACATAACCGTCGTAGCCCGTCGCCTTCAGCGCCGCGGCGATCGGCTCGAACTTCACATCGCCGAAGCCCGGGCCGCGGAGGTTCGGATCGTTGGCGTGGAAGTGCACGGTGTGCGCCTTCGACGCCTCAATGATGTCCGGGATCGGCGTCGGCTCGCTGCTCATCGCCTTGACGTCGAGGTGCAGTTGGCACGCCGGGCTGCCCACCGCGTCGATCAGCTTGATCGTCTCCGCGGCGGTCTGCAAAAAGTTCGTCTCCTTCGGGCTCAGCGGCTCCATCGCGATCACGACGCCGAGCTTCTCGCACTCGTCGCTGATGCGCTGCAGCACATCCACGGCGTTGGCGAACGCCTCGTCGTAGCTCTGCCCCTCGGCGATGTTGCGCTGCTTCGGCGAGCCCCACACCATGACCTTGCCGCCCATCGCCGCGCAAAGCTTCGCGAGGTGCTTGCCGTACTGCGTCGTGCGGTCGCGCAGCGACGTGTCGGGCGACGTGAGGTGCAACGCCTCGCCCTCCGGGCGCACCAGCAGCCAGTGCAACCCGACGACCTCGAGCCCCGCGTTACGCACCACGCGCCCCAACGCCTCGGCCTGCGTCTCGTTGATCCTGCCCGGGTCCTTGTCGAGTGTGAACGGCGCGATCTCCAGACCGTCGTAGCCCGTCGCCTTCACGTGCTCGCACACCTGCTCCAGCGGCCAGTCCTGATACGTCTCGTTGCAGATCGCAAACTTCATGATGCTCCAATCGCTAATTCAACCCGCCGTCGACGGGCCGTTACTCCGCGGCGTTTTCACGCAGATCCAGGCACTTCATCTGGTGCTGATCGCGGATGATCATCAGGCCGTTGGCCAGCGACATCGGCGCCCACACTTCCTTGCCCTTGCCCTCGAGCAGCTTCGCCCGGCTGATCTCGCGGTAGCCCTCGGACGTCGCCCGCGCCGTGTGCAGCGTGCCGGTCTCGCCGTCCATGATGAACAGCGTGTCGTTGACGAGCATCAGCGCACCGCGCTCGAAGTTCGGGTCGGCGCCGGTCTTCCACACGAACTTGCCCGTCTTCGGATCGAGGCACGCCAGCCCGCGCTCGGGGCGCTTGTCGCGCTTCAGGAAGCTGTTCTCGTTGCAGTTCATGTACAGGTACCCGCCGTGTTCGATCGCGGGATGCAGTTGGCAGCCTTCCTGCAGGCGGAACACCTCGGCGGTGTCGTACGCGTCACCCTTCTTCGTGACCCTGATCATCACGGACCCGCCGTCGTAGCCGCCGGTCACGAAGATGTGCTGGCCGTCGGACAGCACCGTCGGCGCGGGGATCGCGAACTTCACTTCGTAGCCGCCGTACTGCCAGGTCGTCTTGCCCGTCTTCGGGTCAACGAACGTCACGTTGCCGTGCGTGATGATGAGGATGCCCTGCACGCCCTCGACCGTGCGGAGGATCGGCGACGAATAGTCATCGCCGCCGAGCTTTTCGGATTCCCACACGACCTTGCCGGTATCCTTGTCGAAGGCGACGAGGCCGGGCGAGTCGGGGCTCGTCGGCGTGACGATCACCTTGCCGTCGACCAGCAGCGGCGACTGCGCGATGCCCCACTTGTTCGTGCCCTCGGCGTACGCCTTGTTGAGGTTGGTGCTCCACACAGGCTTGTGCGTCTTGCGGCTGATGCAGTACACATCGCCGAACCCGCCGACGGTGTACACGTTGTCCGCGTCCACGCTCGGCGTCGAGCGCGACCCCGCGTGCTGAAGCCGTCCCTTGGCGTCGTACGCGAAGCTCCACTTCTCGTCGCCGCTGTTGAGGTCGAGCACACGCAGCACGTCGCCCTCCTCCGGGTTGCGGTCGAGCACGAATACCTCGCCGTCAACGACCGCCGCGCCGCCGTACCCCCAGCCCAGGTCCTTCGTCCACAGCACCTTCGGCCCGGTCTCCGGCCACTTCACCGCGATATTCTTCTCCGTCGACACCGCGTCGCGGTTCGGCCCGAGGAACCCGGGCCACTCGCCCGCTCGCGACGCGCCCACACAAACGCTCACCACAGCCAACACCGCGAATGTCACGTTTGATCGTGTCATGATCGTCACTCCGAGTTGAGATTCACCGGTGGATTGCGTGCGCCACACCGATCCGGGCCCGCGGATTGTATCCCGCGCAGCGCCACGCTGTCGACGCTGCGGCCCGCCGCGCCGCGCAGATCACTCCGGCAGCGGACGCACGTAGATGTTCCGCAGGCAGGCGCTGGTCACCCACGTCGCCACGCCCAGCGGCTTCGACAGATCGACCTCGGGCCGCGTCGAGATCGCCACACCCTCCGTGTCGACGTCGATGATCTTTTTGCCATCCATCCACGCGGAGATGTTGGTCTTCGTGACGCGGACACGGATCTTGTACCACTGCTTGTTCTTGTAGTTGATCCACTGCGACGTGCTGTTCTCCGAGGCGTCGAAGCGGTCGAGGCTCGACAGGCCCGTCACGCCGCCGCCCCACCCGCCGCAGATCAGCGAGCAGTAATCCTCACCGACGGGGAACGTCAGGCCGCAGAAGAAGTCGTTGCCGTCGTACCGCATCGCCTCGAGGGAGATCTCGTAGTTCATGCGCGGCAGCATGTCGGGCTTCGTCCACGTGATGCCGCTGGCGTTGGAGCCGAAGCCGATGTGGATGTGGCCGTCCTCGACCATCACCTCGCCCTCGCCGCCGAACTTCGTGGACTCCCACCCGTCGAGCGTCTTGCCGTCAAACAGGCTGACCCAGCCATCGCCTTCCGGCGCGCCGCCGCCCGCCTCAGCCTCGGGCTTGGGCGCGGGCTCGGTGCCGGCGGGTAGGCGTTTACCGAGCACCTCGTCGGCGACGGTCGGCGGCGACGACTTGCTGCAGCCGACGATCACCGAGAACACGAGCAGGCTCATCGCGAGCGTCGCGCCCCGTCGGGCGGCGCGCATCACGAACATTGCGTGGGGGGTCTGATGCATGGCGGTTGATTATACGTGCTGCGGCGTCGCGGGCGAGTCCGCCGTCGCCGCCTACGGAAGCTTGTAAGTCGGCACCGGCTCGCCGAGGTCGTCGAGCTTGTAGAACAACGACTCGACGTCGCCGTCGGGGTTCGTCGCGCACTCGTACCGGAGGCGGCCGTCCTCGTCGTACATCCGCACCGCCGCCTTGCCTTCCGCGTTGACGCCCGTGATCAGGCGCGGGTTGTCGTGCTCGTCGACGTGGAAAACGCCCACCACCCCGCGTACCGACCCCAGCACGATCCGCGGACGCCCTTGGCCGTCGACGATGATCACGCGTTCGGCCTTCAAATCGCCCGCCGACTGCGCGGCCGCAGCCTTGCCGCCCGGCCGAACCAGCGAGATCACCACCGCCAGGATCAACGCCGCGTTCAGCACCAGCGCCAGCGTCAGCAGGCTCTTACGACGGTCGCTGATCTCCAGCGCCTCGATACGTTGCTCGATATCCATCCTCATCGCTCCACACCGCCGGTCATTCGGCTGAAGGCATTGTAGGTCATCGCCCCGTATCACTACCCGTCGCCGTTGCGCCCTGTTGCAACACGGCCGCGCGTCGATCGCCAACATTTTCATTCACCCAGCCCCTACGCCGCGGTAAACTGTCGTGGTTCGACCGGGACACCTCCAGGGAGCTTCACCATGCCGTCCACCTCCGCCCGCCGCGCCGCGTACCTCGTCCTTGCCGCCTGCTGCGTCACGCTGCTCACCGCCTCCGCCGCCCGTGCCGACGTCTCCTCCGGGCCCGGCGTCGGCGTCGATGTCGCGAAGCTGACCGTCTTCGACGCGACCGGCAATCACGAGGGCGACCGCGTCGACTACGCCGCCGAGCGTAAGGACAAGCCGACGGTCTACGTGTTCATCCAGGCGGACAACTGGTCGCGCCCGATGGCGCGGTTCCTGCGGAAGATCGACGAGGCGGCGGGCAAGGCCGACGCTTACGTCGTGGCCGTGTGGCTGACGAGCGACGCGGAAAAGTCACGCAACTACCTGCCACGCGCGCAGGCGTCGCTGAAGCTGACCAACACCGCGCTGACCGTTTTCGAGGGAGACGCCGCGTCCGGCCCCGACGGCTGGGGCATCAATGACCGCGCGTTCTGCACCGTCGTCGTCGCCAACAAGACCAAGGTCGCGGCACAATTCGGCTTCGTGTCCGTCAACGAGACCGACGCCCCGAAGATCGAAACCGCCCTGACCGACGCGGCCAAGTAACCGCCCGCACATCACCGACCGCTCATACCCCGCTCGCCCCGCCGCCATCGTTCGGCGTCGCCGCCGGCCCGGTCTTCGCGTGCTTCAACAACGCCGCCGAACCCGCGCCGCAACTGATGATCACGCGCATCACGTCATCGACCGGATGATCGAGGTGATGCACGTACTCGGGCCTCACGTGGAAGATGCCGCCCGACGTCGGGTTCGGCCCCGTCGGCACGAACACGCTGTACCAGCCGTTGTCGTGACGCTCGGTGACGAACGCCGTAACGAGCGTGTCGTTGCCCCACAGCTGCACCAGCGCCACCGAGCTGAACGGCGACGGGCGATTGCCCAGGAACTGCAGCACCGTCTCCTTGATCAGCTTGTAGCCCGGCGCGACCTTCATCACGCG
Organism: Phycisphaera sp.; assembly: GCA_016125285.1. Classification (GTDB taxonomy): domain Bacteria; phylum Planctomycetota; class Phycisphaerae; order Phycisphaerales; family Zrk34; genus RI-212. The sequence goes on along the minus strand of WGMA01000042.1, from coordinate 180,048 downwards.
CTTCTCGAATTGCTCGTGCATGAACCGACCGACGCTCGTGCGCACCAGCACGCCGATCACGAAGCAGAGGCCGACAATGATCGCCAGCACGAGCACGACCGCGACGTTCTCTTCGACGGTCGGGTTCGATTCCATGATCCGCCGCGTGAACGGTTCGACGAGCCCCTTGAGCACGCCGTAGATCCAGCTGAACACCGCCGCGAGGATGCCCAACGGCAGCAGGACGATGAGTCCACCGATGAGGGACGTCTTGATGAATCGCTTGATCGCCTGCACGGTGTTCCTCCGCAGAAAGGTGCGCCATTGTCGCGCCCCGACGCGTGGCAAAGGCGGCAATCATCGTCGGCTGTGTGGCGGAGGTGTCAAACGGGCTGGCGGTATCGGGACGGCGCGCGGCGTTACTTGACCGCCGGGCCCGCGTCGGCCGGGGGCGTGTCTTTCGGCACGAACCGCAACGCCGCGGAGTTGATGCAGTGACGCATGCCCGTCGGCTTCGGCCCGTCGTCAAACACGTGACCGAGATGGCCGCCGCAGCGGCTGCACAGCAGCTCCGTCCGAGGGGCGAAGAACAGCGAGCGGTCGGTCTCCGTGTCGATCGCCATGCGGTCGACCGGGGCCCAGAAGCTCGGCCAGCCGGTGCCGGACTTGAACTTCGCGTCGGAGCTGTACAGCGGCTGACCGCACGCGGCGCAGATATAGGTCCCTTCGGCGTGGTTGTCCCAGTACTCGTTGGCGAACGGACGCTCGGTGCCTTTCTCCCGCAGGACGTAGTACTGCTGGGCGGTCAGCTGCTTCTTCCACTCGGCGTCGGTCTTGACGACCTTGTCGCCAGCGGTAGCGGCGTCGCTTGAGGCGGGCGCGTCGGTGGCGGATGGAGTCACCGGCGAGGCGGCGCTGGGGCTGACGGTTGAGGGGCCGCTGCGCTCGCACCCGATCGCCGCGGCGAGCATCACGGCCATGAGCAGGCCCGGCACACGGAGCGGTGTTCGGGTCATAAGGCGGCAAAGATCGCGAAAACTTAACATGGCGCAAGCATTATACGTGAACCGTCGGGGCTGGGTTTCGTATAATTCGCGTAACGCAACGTGAGGAATGCAGGCGATGCTGCTGATCCTTTTTCGGCACGGAATCGCCGAAGACGACGGTCCGGACGGCACGGACGCGTCGCGGCGACTGACCCCGGAGGGGCGCGAGAAGACACTCGCCGCCTCGCTGGGTTTGTCGACGTTCGCCGAGATCCGCGACATCATTCTCACCAGCCCGCTGACCCGGGCCGAGCAGACTGCGGAGATCGCCGCAGAGGTGTTCGGTCGGCCCGTTGAGACTTGGAACCTGCTGGCGGGGGGCGCGCCGCAGAAGATCATCAAGCACGTGTGCCGGCGCCCCGAGACCGTGGTGATGATGGTCGGGCACGAGCCGACGTTCAGCATGATCGTCGAGCTGCTGTGCGCGCCGGACCGCACGGGCGGCTTCGTTCAGCTCAAGAAGGCGGGATGTGCGTGTGTGGACGTGACCACGGCGGCGGATCACGCGTTGGTCGACGCGCAGCTTCAGTGGCTGGCGACGCCGAAGATGCTCCGCCGTCTGGCGAGTTCCGTGCCCGACACGTCGATCTACAGCGGCGAAGACTGAGCCCGGCGTCGCGGCGACTTCGGTGGGTCCGCGACGCGACTCGCGGGCGATTTCCCCTATCATGTCGGGTATGACTTTCACTCGATCGATCGTGTGTGCGTGCATCACGCTGGCGTTGGCGTTGACGGGCCCCGCGGCGCGGGCGGCGGACGACGCGAAGGACGACGCGGTGGTGCTGCCGGACAAGGCCAAGGTGCACGTCTATCTGCTGATGGGTCAGTCGAACATGGCCGGTCGCGGCCCGCTGACGGAGGCCGACAAGCAGCCGACGCCGCGCGTGGTGATGCTCGACAAGCACAACCACTGGACACCCGCGCGGCACCCGGTGCACTTCGACAAGCCGATCGCGGCGTACGGCCTGTCGATCGACTTCGCCAAGACGATGCTGGCGCAAGAGAAGGATAAGGACGTGGTGATCGCGCTGGTGCCGTGCGCCGTCGGAGGCACACCGCTGTCGCGCTGGGTCAAGGACGGCGACCTGTACAAGAACGCGATGGCGCGGGCAAAGATCGCGTTGAAGGACGGCACGCTCAAGGGCATGCTGTGGCACCAGGGCGAGTCGGACACCGGCAAGGACGAGACGACGGACACCTACGGAGAACGGCTCGCGGGGATGATCGCGTCGGTGAGGCAGGAACTGGAAGCGCCGGAACTGCCCGTGGTCGTCGGCGAACTCGGACGGTTCTTCGTCGCACGCGTGCCGCGCGGCGAGAAGATCAACGCCGCGCTCAACGCCCTGCCCGAGCATGTCGAGCACACCGCGTGCGCCTCATCCGAGGGACTCGAGCACAAGGGCGACAAGACACACTTCAACACCGAGGCGCTCAAGACGTTCGGCGAGCGCTACGCGGCGAAGATGATCGCGTTGCAGAGCAAGTAACGCCATGGCCGACACGACGAGCACCACCACCGACGAGCCGACCTTCCCGATCGAGTGCCACGAGGGCCCCGTGCACGTGCTGCGCGACAGCTCGCGCGGGATCGGCGTGGTGATGTCGAACGCGCCGCTGATCACGGCCGGGTCGTTCCTCGGCATGATGCCGCTGTCGGCGTACCTGGCGTACTACCACAACCTCGAGCCGATCGTCGAGATCATCTCGTACACGTTCCCGCCATTCGGCGCGACGGTCATGATCTGCGGCTGGTGGGCCGAGCGACAGAAGCTCTCGCGGTTCTATTTCAACATCCAGCGTCGCGTGCTGACGCTCGCCGGACCGGCGCACGGCGACGCCGAGCCGATCCCGTTCGATCGGATCGCGCAGCTGCAGGTGATCCCCGGCGGCGAGCACCGCTTCAAGGGTTCGGGCAAGCGCGGCTTCTTCATCGACGTGTACGAGCTGAACGTCGTGCTCAACGAACCCGAGCCATCCGACGAAGACGAACAAAAAAGCGGCGCGGCGTCCGTGACGCCGCGCCGCGTAAATCTCATCTGCCACGGCAACCCGAAGCTGCTGGTCGACGACGCCAAAGCCATCGCCGCGCGCACCGGTCTGCCGCTGGTCGTCTCGGCGAAGGTGCCTGCCGACCAGGTCATCGTCAAGGTCCGCCCGGACCGCGGTGACGACGACAAAGGCAAGGCCGACAAATCCGGCCCCGCCGCCGACACGAAGCCGGAAGCCGCCGCTTAGTCGCTGGCGACCGCTTCGCCCTTCTTGCCGAACCACTCCTTCGATCCGTCCCAGTCGGGCTTCATGCCCTGCTCGCCGGGCTTCCAGTTCGCCGGGCAGACCTCGCCGTGCTCACGCGCAAACTGCGCCGCGTGCAGGACGCGCAGCGTCTCGTCGACCGAGCGACCGATCGCCAGGTTGTTGATCGTCGCGTGCTGGATCACGCCGTCGGGATCGATGATGAACAGGCCACGCAGCGCCACACCGCCGGCGTTGAGCACGCCGTAGTCCGTCGCGAGGCTGCGGCCCAGATCGCTGATCAACGCGTACTTCAGCCCGGAGATCCCGCCCTCCTTGCGTGACTTCTCGGTCCACGCCAGGTGCGTGTACTTGCTGTCGACGCTGGCGCCCACGACCTCGGCCCCCGCGGCGTGGAACTCGTCGAGACGGTCGCTGAACGCCAGGATCTCCGTCGGACACACAAACGTGAAGTCGAGCGGGTAGAAGAACAGCACGAGCCACTGGCCCTTGAAGCCCTCCAGGCTCACCTGCTTGAACTGCCCGCCCTGGACCGCATCGAGCAAAAAGTCGGGCGCCTTGTTTCCAACCAGTGTCTGCATCTCGTTCACCTCATGAAATCGTAAAGCTTTGGATGGATATCACGGTCCGACCACGCTACGACGGGCGGCCCGCGGGACAGACTCTAGCGGCTTTCGCCGGACGTTTCCAAGACGGCGGCGTCACCTGATCGAATCCCGTCCCCTACGACCGCAGTTAGATGCGTGTCTTGGATTGGAGGTCACAAGCCATTATCATGACGTGACACCGACCAGACGGGCGTGCCCCAGGGGCGACGCCGAAACTCCGCCAATGTCCGCGTGCCGAAATGAGTAGTGAACACTTGGATATCGATCGGCCGATCGAGCGTGAGCCCGGCGAGAAGGTCGTCGAGAGCGTGATCGGCTGGGTGGCGTTCGCTGCGTTCAGCCCGATGATCATGCTCTACGCGGCTGCGGCGCTGATGATCGATCTGTTCAGGCGCCCCAAGCCCGGCAATGCCGACGCGGCCAAGGTTGAGGAGAAGGTCGATCAGGGTGTGAGCCACGACCCGGTCACCACCAACGAGCCGGCGCCGTGCACGCCGCAGCAGTGGCGCGAACGCGTGCGGATGCACCTGATGATGTTCGGCCTGAGCCTGGCGTGCACGGTCGTGATCCTGCTTGCCGCCTGGTTCTGCCTGATGTGAGATTCGACAGATCGACCGCGCAAGAGCAAGATGTCACCGGGGCACGTGAATGAGGCGGCGACGATTTGAGCACGCCGTCGGAGTGGAAACGGATCGCTATGCCGAAGCATTCGATTATCGCGACAGGGTTGTTGTGCTGGCTGGTCATGCTCGCGGCGCCGATCGCTCGCGCTGACGACGGTGAAGCCGCCGCGGCCGCCGACGCGAAGCAACGCTTCGATCGCCAATACGCCTTCAAGCTCCAACTGCTCCGCGGCACGCCCCGGCGTTCCGACGACGCCGAGTACGCCGCCGAGCTGTTCAACAATGCCCAGGAGTCCGGCGACGACCCGGCGATGCAGGTGCTGCTCGCTCGCACCACCGTCGACCTTACCGCCGATTACCCGCCCGCCCAGGCGCTGATGCTCAGCGCCCTGCAGATGCTCAACCGCATCGACCCCGCCTCGCGCCCCGAGAACTACGCCAAGATCGTCGAGATCCGTCGCGAACAGTTCACCAACGCCGACGAGGAACGCATGGTGGTCGCCGGTAACCAGTTCATCGAAGCCCTCACCGCGCTGGCGCGTATCGAGCACCGCAACGAGAAGTGGGACGAGGCCGTCGAGCACTACCGCACCGCCCGCCAGACCGCCATCGGCATCAAGTCCGACCGCGTCGACGAGATCGTCGCTCAGATGGAACGGGCCAAGAAGAAGGAACACGTCGAGGTCAACCCCGAGCAGCTCAAGGAGGCGATCAAGGCCAACAAAGACGACCAGGCCGCGATCGCCCGGCTCATGTACGCCTACGTCATCGAGCTCGACCAGCCCGAAGAGGCGCGCAAGTACACGTTCCTGATCAAGGACGAGCCGATCAAGGATCACATCCGACTCGCGGCCCGGCGCGTCGAGTCGCTCAACGCCGACGAGGCGCTGACGCTCGCCCGGTGGTACCAGCGTCTGACCGACCAGGCGCCGACGTCCGCGCGCCCCGCCCTGCGCGACCGCGCCGAGCTCTACCTCGCCCGGTACCGCGCCATCGCCAAGGCCGACGCACCGATCGTTACCGAATCCGACGCACGCAAGATCAGCCTCAAGCCCGCGCCGGTGCGGGGCGACGCCACCACCACCGAACAGCTGCTCGATGCGCTGCGACCCGGTGGCGGCACCGACGAGCCCACGCTCGCGGCCAACGCCTCGCCCAGCACCCGCTGGCTGCGCGCCTGCCTCGACGCCATGCCCGGAAACACCACCGTCGCCTTGCACCTGACCTTCGACGACAACGCCGGCTCCGACGCCATCGTCGACCACTCCGGCTACCGCAACCTCGTGCTCAACGTCGCCACCCTCTACGACACCGGCAGCTACGGGCAGGCTCGCCGGCTCACCGGTAACGACAGCTACCTCGCCACCCAGCCCGCCGCGGGCATCGATCCCACCCTGCGACCCGTCGGCGTGGGCATGTGGATCAAGCCCGACAAGGACTCCGGCGTGCTGTTCGCTCACGGCGACGCGACCAACGGCTACGCGCTCTACCTCCACGAAGGCAAGCTCTACCTCGCCATCCGCAACAACACCTCGCTGTTCAATCTCGCCGGCCCGGACCCGCTGCCCAACGGATGGGTCCACGTCGGCATGGCCCTCAGCGAAGGCAAGGTCAGCCTGATGGTCAACGGCAAGACCGTCGTGACCAAGAGCTACAACTACCTCGGCGCCAGGCCCGCCGAAGGCGTCGAGATCGGCACCGACGACCACGGACAGGTCGGCGGCTACACGTCCACCGGCAAACGCTACGCCGGCCTGATCTACGAAGTCGTCTGGCTCGTCGGTCAGCGGCTGCGTTAAGCGTCGAGCGTCCGCTCCAACAGATCCGCCATCGTCTTGACGACCTGCACGCGCGCGAAGCGTTTGTCGTTGCCCGCCACCAGCGTCCACGGCGCGTACGACGTGCTGGTCATCGCCACCATATCGTTCACCGCGGCCTCGTACGCGCCCCACTTCTCGCGGTTGCGCCAGTCCTCGTCGGTGATCTTGTGCTGTTTCCACGGCGTGCGCTGACGGTCCTCGAAACGGCGCAGCTGCTCGTCCTTGCTGATGTGGATCCAGAACTTCGCCACGCCGATGCCGTGGTCGACCAGCTGCTGCTCGAACTCGTTGATCTCCTGGTAGGCCGCACGCCAGCGCGACGCCGGCGTGAACCCCTCAACGCGCTCGACCAGCACCCGCCCGTACCACGAGCGGTCGAAGACGCACAGGCGACCGCCCATCGGCACGTGACGCCAGAAACGCCACAGGTAGTGGTGCGCCCGCTCTTCGTCGGTCGGCGCCGCGATCGGGATCACCTGGAACAGCCGCGCGTCGACCGCCGACGTGATCCGCCGGATCGCCCCGCCCTTGCCGCCGGCGTCCCAACCCTCGAACATCGCGATGCACGAACGCCCCGACGCGTGCAGTTCCCACGACAGCTCACGGATGCGCGACTGGTACTTCTTGAGCTTGCGCTTGTACGTGTCGTCATCGAGCGTCTGCGACAGGTCCACCGTGTCCAGCACCGTCGTCGGATCGTCGGTGTCGCTGACGAGCACCGTCGGTGACTCACACGCCGTGACCGAGACCTCCGCGTCGTTCGACTCCGACGCGATGCCGCGTCGCATCGCGTCCAGCAGCACCCGTCCCGCAGCCAAATCCCGGTAGCGCGCGTTCGTCGCCTCGATCAGGTGCCACGGCGCCACGCCCGCGTCCGTCATCCGGATCGCCGACTCCGACGCCTCAACGAAATCGTCGTAGTGCTTCGAGTAACGCGCCAGCAGCGGCGCCGAACGATCCACGCCCACGAACGGCGTGCTTGTTTTCTTGCCCTTCGACGCCTTGCCCTTGTCTCGCTTCTTGCTTTCAGCGTCCACCGACTTCGCCAGCTTCTTGAGCCGCTTGGACTGCTCCTTCTTCGACAGATGGAACCACAGCTTCACGACGATCGCGCCGTCCGCCGCGAGCATGCGCTCCAGCGACTCGATCCGCTCCATCTCCTGCCCGAGCGCCGCGTCGTCGATCTCCCCCATCGCCCGCGCGACGATCGGCTCCGTATACCAGCTGCCGAACAGCACGCCGATCGTCCCACGCGCCGGCAGGCAACGCCAGAACCGCCAGAAACGCGGCCGGCCCTGCTCCTCGTCGCTCGCGAACCAGAACGCGCTGACCCGCACGCCGCGCGTGTCCAGCCACTCCGTCAGCCGATTCACCACGTCGCTCTTGCCCGCGCCCTCCACGCCGGACACGATCACCACCACAGACGAGTGCGTCGCGCGCAGCGCACGCTGCACCTCCAGCAGCTGCGTCCGCAGCTCGCCCTCCTCCTCTTCGAACTCCGACTTCTTGACGAACCGGCCCAGTTCCACAGCTTCAAACATGATCGCCTCCCGCGTATTCCCCTCGTGTCGCGGTTGCGATTCTAAGCGAACCTGCCGCGATCCGTCGCGTAGTTCCGTATATGATCTCCCGTTCAACCAACCCGGGCACCGCCCCCACGGAGTTCCACATGCGTAACGCGACCCCTTGGATGCTGACGATCGCCGCCCTGCTCACCTGCGCCGTCTCGATCGGCCTGGCGAAGAAGCCCGCGGCGGACGACGACGATGACGACAAGCCGCAGGTCCAGGACACCGCCCGGTTCGGCCACCCCTTCGACCCGCGCCCGCTGATGGACAAGCTCCGTGCCGAGCACGCCGGCAAGCCCGTCGACCACATGTTCTTCCTCGTGTTCGGCGACGCCAAGCACTCGCCGTACTTCAAGACCGTCCTCAAGCACGCCGACGAACTGCACCCCGAGTTCTGCATCACCACCGCCGACCTGGTTCAGGCTGGCGCTGGCAAGCGCGGCCCCACCGAGTACAAGCAGCTCGAAGACGAGGGCGGCTGGTTTCTCACCAAGTACCCCACCTGGCCCACCGTCGGCAATCACGAGGAGTCCGGCGGGTCCGACGGCGTGCACAACTTCTCCAACTTCTTCGGCATCGAGCACGATCAGTATTCCTTCGAATACGGCAACGCCAAGTTCATCGCGCTCGGCTGGCCCAAGACCCACGAAGACCCCAAACGCCTCGCCTGGCTTGAGGACGAGTTGAAGTCCGGACAGGGCAAGCACATCTTCATCTTCCAGCACCGCCCCTACTACACCGTCGGCAACAAGTCCTACGAGGACGTTACCGGCAAGCCCAACGCCGCGACCGAGCTGTTCGAGAAGTATCACGTCACGGCCGTGTTCACCGGGCACGACCACATCTACTACCACACGCAGCGCGGCGGCGTTCACTACGTCATCTCCGCCGGCGCCGGCGCACCGATCTACCCGCTCAACCGCCTGAAAGACGCGATCCCCGGCGACGTGCTCTACGGACGCGACCCGAAAGACAACAACCGCTTCATCTACCGCGCCGCCGACGGCTCCGAACGCGAGATCCCCGGCCCGATGCACTACGTCGTGTCCATCGAGATCACCGGCGACGACGTCCACCTGAAGATGATCGACTCGACCCACGACAAGAAGGTCTGGGACGACACGCACCTCACCGCCGCGACGCTGCAACCCGCCGGCGCGAACTAGCGCCGGACGTTGACCCACAGCAACACGTGGATCTGGCGATGAGTTCTTTTACCGTTATGCCCCGCCGGTGAGTTCCGCGAGCAGGTCTTCGTCGACCTTGGCCTTGACGGTGCGGCGGTCGAGGCCGAGTTCGCGGGCGGCGCCTTCGTAGCTGCCGACGCGTGCGTAGACGAGCGTGCAATACCGACGCAGGATGTCGTCGGCGGGCAGCTCGCCGGCGGTGAAGTCGGCGGCGAGCCGCTGGTGGACGCCGTGGCCGCCGGTCCGCGCCGGGTGGTACTCCCGGCGGATCAAGACGTTGCGGACGCACTGCTCGAGCTCGCGGACGTTACCCGGCCAGTCGTAACTCGCGCCGAGGTTTTCGTGCACCCACGCCTCGACCTCCTCGGCGACGCGCACGGCCTCGTCGACGTCGTTGAGCACGCGTGCGGCGAGCAGGCCGATGAGGTGGCCGAGTTCCGCGGGGTCGTCGGCGATGCGCTGCCGAAGCGACGGCGTCTCGATGATGTCGGAGCAGAGCCGGTAGTAGAAGTCGGCGCGGAAATCGCCCTCCTGCATCGCCGCGACGATGTCGCGATTGGTCGCCGCGATGATCTTGCCCTCGAAATTGCGTGTGGCGGTCTCGCCGAGACGCTGGAACTGACGCGACTGAAGCACGCGGAGGAGCTTGACCTGAATGGCGGTATCGAGCTCGCCGATCTCGTCGAGGAATACCGTGCCCAGCGGCGGGCAGACCTCCAGCCAGCCGGCGCGGTCGGCGACGGCGCCGGTGAACGCGCCGCGCTGGTGACCGAACAGCTCGGACTCGATCAGCGTCGGGCTCATGGCCGAGAGGTTGAGGCTGTAGAACGTGCCGGCGAAGTCGGCGGTGAACTTGCGCGACTCGACGTCGAACGGCACGTAGCGCGACAGGCCAACGGCGCGGGCGACGAGTTCCTTGCCGGTGCCGCTGGGGCCGGTGATCAGCGTCGTGTAGTCGTGCATGCGGCTGAACATGGTGCGCCGGTAGCGCGGCATGTTGCAGGTGAAGATCGACTGCCACACCGCGGCGCGGAGCTTCGCGGCGGAGCGCGACCGGCCGTAGATGTAGTTGAAGATGTTGTGAAACGCGCGGCGCATCTGGAAGAAGATCGCGAACAGGTGCGGCAGGTCGTCGAGGATGCGCGGCCCGCGGTCGAGGTGTTTGAGGTAGCGTTCGGCGTCCGCGACGAAGTCGTCGTACATGCGGTACGCCTTGCCGCCCTTCGACTCCTCCGACTCGAGGATCGCCCGGTCGAACCCCTGCCGGTAGCGGTGATACAGGACGAACAGCGACAGGTCTTCGAAGCGTCGCGACTCGTCGTCGGTCGGCCTGGCCTTGCCGCCGTCCAGGCGCTTCGCGGCGTCTTCGATCAACGCGTCGGCGCGCTGACAGAGGAGAATGACGTTGGGGTGAAAGTCGAGGTTGCCGGCGTTGATGTTCCAGTGGGCTTCGCTGTCGTCGAAGGCGTCGCCGAGCGCCGCTCGCTCGTAGGCGATGCGGTCCGGCACGAAGGGGTTGCAGTAGCAGATCCGCGAAAGCTCTTCGAGAAACCCACGATCGTCGGCGTTGAAGAATGGCATGGTGGACCTCCGGGCGCGTCGAATCACGCGCACAACGAATGTACATCGCATGTCCAGCAAGTGCCATACGCGGCCCGGAAGGGACTAATTCCTAAACCTCGCCAGTATCGCCATCTCGCTCACATCAAAGGTGTTACGGCCATCGACCCCGGCTGGCACGGCGATTGATTTAGACCTGGCAGAGCAACACTCGAAAGAGGGCGTGAGCCATGGCCATCATCTACATCATCCTGTTAGCCGCAGCCTTCGTCATCCTCGTTCTGCCGATCGTGGCGATGTCGAAGGCGTCCCGGGCCGAGCAACTGGCGGACAAGGCCGACCGACGCGTGGTCAGCGTCCTGAAGCGGCTGGACGCCATGGACGACCGCGTCGATGCGCTGGAGCGATACGGGCTGCCGCCGAAGTCAGCGCCCGCTGCGCCGCCCGTCCGCGAGACGCCAGCAGCGCCTGCCGCGCGTCACACCGCCGCCACACCGACCGCGCACCCGACGGTGCCCGCCGCGCACCCAACGGGGCCCGCTGCGCACCCGACGACGCCCGCCGCGCGACCCACACCGCCCGCTGCTCCGCCCAAGCCGACGCCCGTCGATCAGCCGCTCGACCTGTCCGCGGACAATCCCGCGCTCGCGCCGCACCTCCGTGACAACGCGGCGGCGCGCACGCCTTCACCCGCCGATCAAATCAAGGCGCAGCCGCCGGTGGTCAAGCCGACGCCGGTCCCGCCGCTCGAGAAGCCCATCACGACGGCTGCGCCTCAACAGGACAAGTCCGCGCCGGCGCACGTGACACCGATCTTCGGTGAGACGTCACAGGCGGCTCGTGTCGAGACGCCCGTCGCGCCGACCTCCGGCCACGCGCCCGCCGCGCCGGCGGCTCCCGCCGGTCCGCGCCCTCCGCGTGCCGTCGCACGCGCCGCCGACGACGCGAAGTGGGAAGAACGACTCGGCACGAAGCTCGCCGTGTGGGTCGGCGCGGTGGCGCTGGCGCTGGCCGGTCTTTACTTCGTGCGCTACATGGTGCAGCACGGTGTCCTGACCGCCGAGCGTCGCGTGCTGCTGTCGGGCATGTTCGGCCTGACGCTGTTTGGCGTTGGTGAGTTCTTCCACAAGCCGATGCACCGCATCGGCGCGGGCCTCACCGCCGCGGGTTCCGCCGTGCTGTTCGGCGCCGTGCTTGCGTCGGCGAATCTCTATCACTTCATCGAGCCGATTACCGCTTTCGCGCTGCTGATCGCGTTGACCGGCATCACCGTCGCGCTGAGCCTTCGCCACGGCCCGTTCGTCGCGATCCTCGGCCTCGCCGCCGGCTTCCTTACGCCCGCGCTCATCGGCGCCAACAACGTCACCACCGTTCAGCTGTTCGGCTATCTGTTCCTGCTCGAGGCCGGCCTGCTCGCGCTGACGCGTCAGCGCAACTGGTGGTGGATGGGCCTGGCGACGATGGCCGGCGGGTTCGGCTGGGCGGTCATCTGGCTGCTGTTCTTCCACGCCAACCACCCCGACGGCTCGGTGTGGGTCGGCCTGTTCCTGCTGATGTCGATCGCGACGTTCGTCATCGGGTCGTTCGCATCCGAGCAGCAGATCGGCGCCCACACGGTCGGCACGGTGGTCCCGTGGCTGGGCGTGGTGGTCGGCATGGCGCTGGTCGCCTGGCTGCTCGGCGCCGGGACGATGACGACGCTGGAGTGGGCTTACATGGGCGTGCTGGGCGCCGGCTGCCTCGTGCTCGGGCGACTGCGTGAGCGGTTCTTCGGCCTCAGCGGGCTGGCCGCAGTGCTGGGCGTCGTGATGCTCGGCGTGTGGTACGTCAACGGTCTGACGACCGGCGACACGACGCGTTTCGCGCTGACGGCGTTGTGCTTCGGCGTGCTCTACGGCGGCGGCGCGTACGCGGCGCTGTGGGGCGTGAAGCGGCCGGTGCCGTGGGCGGCGCTGTCCGTGCTCAGCGCGATCGCTTACGCCGGCATGACGTACTGGGTGATCGACGAGGCGTCGGTGATCGCGCCGTGGTGGGTGATCAGCGTCGGCCTGGCTGGTCTGCTCTGCGGCCTGTCCGTGCCGGTGCTCGCGCGGCGTGACTCCATCCCTGATGGCGACACCGTGCTGGCGATCCTGCTGAGCGGCGTGTCGGGCTTCGTGGCGGTCGCCGTGCCGCTGTTCGTCAACCACTATGACGGCATCGGCCCGCAGTGGATGACGATCGCCTGGGCGCTGCAGCTCGTCGCCGTCGCCGCGATCGCGTGGCAGCTGCGTGCCCCGCTGCTGCACCACGTCGTGGCCATCCTCGGCGCACTCGTCGCCGCTCGGCTGCTGTTCAACCCGTGGGTGCTGACCTACGACATCGGCGACCTGCCCGTGCTCAACTGGCTCGCGTACGGCTACGGCCTGCCGCTGGGCTGCTTCGCGGCCACCGCGTGGATCCTGCGTCGCGACGGGGCCGGCAACGCGCCGAAGCTCGCGCCGCTGTTCGACCTCGGCGCCATGTCGCTCGGCTTCGTGATGGTCACGCTGATGGTCCGCCACGGCTTCCACCGCGATCTGACGCAGAGCGGCCTGACGATGTATGAGATGTCGACGTACAGCGTCGCCTGGGCCTTCGGGGCATCGATGTTGCTGATCAGCGTACAGCAGTGGCCGCTGACGCTCGTGCGGCGCGGCGGCGTGGTCATCGCCGCTCTGTCGATCATCGCCACGCTGTTTGGCGTCGGCCTCGTCGTCAACCCGATGTGGAACGCCGACGCCGCGGGCGCCGTTGGAAACACCATCTTGTTCAACGGACTGCTCTACGCGATCGCCCTGCCGACGCTGCTCGCCGCCCAGGCCGCATGGCTGCCCCGTCGCGCCAACGCCGCGAACATCGCCGACGTGTTTGACATCGGCGTGCTCGCTCTCGTGATGCTCGCGCTCGCCCTGTTCGTCCGCCAGGGCTTCCACACCGAGTCCATGCTGCTCCGCGGCGGCGTGACGCTCTACGAGCTGACGACGTACGGCGTGATGTGGCTGATGCTCGGCTCGTCCATCATGGAACTCGTGCCGCGCACGAAGCTCAACGCGATGGCCGCGTACGCCAAGGTCGTCGTCGTCATCGCCCTGCTCGCGCTGCTCGTGGGCACCGGCCTGATCGCCAACCCGCTTTGGAACGTGCATGCCGCGGAATCACTCGGCGGCATGCCGCTGTTCAACGGCCTGCTCTACGTGCTGATCGTGCCGACGGCGCTGGTCGGCGTGCTCAGCTGGCAGGCCCGCCGCAACGGCGTAAACGACCTCGCCACGCTGCTCGACCGCGTCTGCATCGGCTACGTCTTCATCGCCACGCTGATGCTCATCCGCCACGGCTTCCACGTCGACGACATGCGGCTCGTCCAGCAGTTCACGATCGTCGAGACCGCGACGTACAGCATCGTCTGGCTCACCGGGGCCGTGGGCATGCTGCTCGCCGCGAAGTTCTTCACGAAGATGCCGATGCTGCGGATCGGCGGGCGGGCGCTGACATACGTCGGCCTCGCGGCGGTCCTGTTCGGCGGCCTGTCGATCTACAACCCGCTGTTCTCCCAGCAGGACGTCGGCACGTGGGTCCTGTTCAACTGGCTGCTGTACATCTTCGGCGTGCCCGCGGCGCTGACGATGACCGCGTCCTACCTCGCCCGACAGATCGAAGAGACCAGCCTCGCCGACGTGGGCGAGACCTGCACGCTCATCCTCGGCGTGGTGCTGGCGTCGATGCTGGTCCGCCAAGGCTTCCACACCGACGACATGCAGCTCGATCGCGGGTTCTCGCTGGCCGAGTTCGCGACCTACGCCGTGATCTGGCTCGGCGCGAGCGTCGGCATGCTGCTCGCCGCGACGCGTTGGACCGCGACGATCCTCCCGGCCGGCGGCTACACGCTCACGTTCATGGGCCTCGGCGCCGTGGCGCTGGGCACGCTGGTAGCCTACAACCCGGCGTTCTCACACCAGGCCGTGCCCGGTGTCGTCATCTTCAACGCGCTGCTGTACTACTACGGCGTGCCCGCGGCGTGCGTGCTGATCGCCGGTCGTCTGTACCACCGCCTCGGCCACGGCGACCTCGCGGCGTTCTGCGGCGTCACGACGCTCGTGCTCGCGTTCGTCCTGGTGACGCTGCAGGTGCGGCAGGCGTTCCACGGCCTGTACCTCGACGGCGACATGCCCGCCAACGCCGAGTGGTACGCGTACTCCGCGGCGTGGATCGTGTTCGCCGTCACGCTGCTCGTGCTCGGCATCGCCACGCAGTCCAAGACGATCCGTTACGCGTCGCTGGCCGTGATGGTCATCGCCATCGGCAAGGTCTTCCTGTTCGACACGCGTCACCTCGAAGACCTCTACCGCGTCATGAGCTTCCTGGGTCTGGGCCTGAGTCTGTTCGGCCTGGCTTACGTCTATCAACGATTCGTGTTCCGATCGAGTTTGGCGGGTGTTCCGCCGAAGTCGGATCACGATTCACTGTGAGGAGAGAAACGAAGGCCCGGGGTGGGGATACATACTGTTGCTCACGCCCGAACCCCCACCCCGGCCTTCTCTCCTCGACCCGCGACACGCCGACCTTCCGGGGGCGGCGTGTCTCACTTCATAGCGGTCACGGACAAGGAACATGTGGGCCAGAATCATGCGTGTGGATTGCAGCGACACGGCGACGTTCGGGGTAAACTCTGCGGCGATGACACACGATGATCCACACGATCACACGTCCGGCACGGCGGTCGTCGGGGGGCGACACAAGCACCCGATCGCCGCGCTGCTCGTGACGCAGTTCTTCGGGGCGTACAACGACAACGCGTGGAAGATGATCGTCATCACGCTCGGCAGCTTCGCGCTAAAGATGCGGATGGCCGCGGACTCCGCGTCGGGTGGTGACCCAACGTTCGTCGCCAAGCAGCAGATCACCACCTACGCGTTCTGCGTCTTCGCCATCCCGATGATGCTGTTCTCGCTCCCCGCCGGAACGCTCGCGGACCGCTTCTCCAAGCGTTCGGTGATCCTCGCGATGAAGGCGCTGGAAGTGGTGCTGATGGGAAGCGGGCTGACGCTGCTGGTGATGTGGCCGACCGCGACAACGGCGATGCTCGTCGTGCTCGGTCTGATGGGCGCACAGTCGGCGCTGTTCAGCCCGGCGAAGTACGGCATCATGCCCGAGCTGCTGCCGCACGAAAAGCTGTCCAGCGGCAACGGCCTGCTGGAGATGTGGACGATGCTGGCGATCATCGCCGGCACCGCCGCGGGCACCGCGCTGCTGCACTCGGACGAGGGACACGGTGTCGATCTCTCGACGGCGTGGATCGCGGGCATTCCCCTGGCGGTGTTCGCCGTCGTCGGCGTAACCGCGGCGTGGCAGATCCCCCGCGTGCCGCCCGCACGCTCCGGTGAGCTCGGCCCCGTGCAGACGATGGTCGAGGCGTGGAGCGCGATCCGCGCCGACCGTGTCCTCCAGCTCACCATCGCCGGCAACATCGTGTTCTGGCTCATCATCAGCATGCTCGGCCAGAACGCGATCGTGTACACGCAGGGCATCACCGAGGGCATGAAGAACGCCGTGAGCCTCCAGGGCCTGCCGCTCGGCGTGTTCGGCATCGGCCTGGCGGTCGGTGCGATCGTCGCGGGGCGCGTCAGCGGGCACAAGGTCGAGTACGGGTTGATCCCATTGGGCACGGTGCCGTTCGCGATCGTCGCGATGATCATGGCGGCGTGGCAGCCGGGGTTCCTCGGCACCTGCGTCGTCATGGGCCTGATGGGCGCGTGCAGCGGGCTGATCGTCGTGCCGCTCAACGCGATCCTGCAGTGGCGGGCGCCGAAGGACAAGCGCGGCGCGGTGCTGGCGATCGCGAACGTGTTCATCAACGGCGGGACGATCCTCGGCACGCTGTCGGCGTTTGGACTGGCCAGCGCGGGCTTCGACGCCGGCGGCATCTTCTTCGCGGGCGCGATCGTCGTGCTCGGCGCGACGATCTGGGCGATCTGGCTGCTGCCGTCGGCCCTGGTGCGGCTCGCGCTGCTGCTGATGGCCGCGACGTTCTACCGCATCCGATCCAACGGCGTGAAGAACGTCCCGGCCGAGGGCGGCGCGCTGCTCGTGCCCAACCACGTGACCTTCACCGACGGGCTGTACATCATGGGCTGCATCGATCGGCCCGTGCGATTCCTGGTCTACGACGCGTACTACAACAAGTGGTGGATGAAGCCCATCATGAAGGCGATCGGCGCGATCCCGATCAACTCGTCGGGCGGTCCGCGTGTGATCATGCGGGCGTTGAAGGACGCGGGCAAGTACATCGACGACGGCGAGATCGTGTGCATCTTCCCCGAAGGGCAGCTGAGCCGCACCGGGCAGATGATGCCGTTCGCGCGCGGCCTGAGCCGCATCGTCAAGGGCCGCGACGCGCCGATCATCCCCGTGCATCTCGATCAGGCGTGGGGCAGCATCTTCAGCTTCAAGGGCGGCAAGTATTTCCTGAAGCTGCCGGAGAAGCTGCCGTATCGGCTGACCGTTTCGTTCGGCGAGGCGCTGCCGCCGGACACGCCGATCCCGCAGGTGCGCCAGGCCGTCGAAGAGCTCGGCACGCTGGCGTGGGAGCAGCGGCTGGAGCACCGCCCGCCGGTGCACCGCACGTACATCCGCTCGGCGCGTCGGCGTCCGCTGCGGTTCGCGTTCGCCGATCCGACACGCAAGCGCGTCTCGCGCATCAGCGCGCTCGCCGGGGCCATCGCGTTGGCTCGTGCGCTGCGTGACGACTGGGGCGACCAGCGACGCGTCGGCGTCATGCTGCCGCCCTCCGTCGCCAGCGCTACGACCAACATCGCCGCCGCGATCGCCGGGCGCACGAGCGTCAACCTCAACTTCACCGCCGGGCAGTCCGCGCTCGCGTCGGCCGCGAAGCAGGCGGAGCTGCGCACGGTCGTGACGAGCCGCGCGTTCCTCGAGAAGGCGAAGATCGAGTTGCCCGACAACGTCACGCCGATCTACCTCGAAGACGTCAAGCCGCGCGTCGGCGGAGCGGCGAAGCTGACCGCCCTGCTGCTGGCGATGTTTGCGCCGTGCCGGACGCTCGAGCGGGCATGCGGCTGCGACCGCGTCGTCACGCACGACGACGAGCTGACGATCATCTTCTCCAGCGGATCGACCGGCGAGCCCAAGGGCGTCGTCCTCACGCACGGCAACATCGACTCCAACGTCGAGGGCATCGCGCAGGTATTCCAGGTCCGCCGCGGCGACAAGCTGCTGGGCATCCTGCCGCACTTCCACTCGTTCGGCTATATGACGATGTGGTTCGCCGCGAACCACGGCATGGGCATCGTCTTCAACCCCAACCCGCTCGACCCCGACGCGATCGGCCGGCTCATCGCCAGATACCGCGTGACGATCCTCATGGCCACGCCGACGTTCCTGCAGCTGTATCTCCGCCGCGTCGACCCGCACGACTTCTCCACGCTGCGCGTCGTGCTCACCGGCGCCGAGAAGCTGCCCGACCGGCTCGTCGAGGCGTTCGAGCAGCGATTCGGTCTCCGCCCGATCGAGGGCTACGGCACCACCGAGTGCGCCCCGGTCATCGCCACCAGCACGCTCGACGTGCGATACGACGGCGTGTTCCAGTCCGGGTCGCGCCGCGGATCGGTCGGCCAGCCGCTGCCCGGCGTGTCGGTGCGCATCGTCGATCCCGACACGTTCGAACCCGTGCCCGTCGACGAGCCCGGCATGCTGCTGGTCAAAGGCCCCAACGTGATGCCCGGCTACCTCAACCGCCCCGACCTCACCGACAAGGCGTTCCGCGACGGCTGGTACATCACCGGCGACATCGCCATCAAGGACCCCGACGGGTTCATCCGCATCACCGACCGCCTGTCGCGCTTCAGCAAGATCGGCGGCGAGATGGTGCCGCACGGCAAGGTTGAGGAAGCGCTGCACGACGCCGCGGAACTCCAGCACCAGGCGTTCGCCGTGACGGCCATCCCCGACGAGAAAAAGGGCGAGCGCCTCGCCGTGCTGCACACATGGAGCGAGAAGCGCATCCCCGAGCTGATCGGCAAGCTCCAGGCGTCGGGGCTGCCCAACCTGTTCATTCCGCGCGAGAACCAGTTCGTCAAAGTCGACGAGTTGCCCATGCTCGGCACCGGCAAGCTCGACCTCCGCGAGCTGAAGCGCATCGCGCAGGAGAGGCTCGGAGGCGACAACGCGGCGCCCGGCTGAGCGCCGCGACACGAACGCCCGTCGGCAAGCCGAGCCTCACCGCCGCGACCAACCCGCCCGGCGGTTGGCACGAGCGTGCGACACGCCGTATCATTTCTCCGGGCCGACCGACCCCCCTCACGGATTCATATGTATGCCTGACGCGCCGCCACCCACCGACGCCGATCGATCGCCCGACGCGCCCGATCTGCCTGACGCCGCCGCCGCCAATGCCGAAATCGAAGACCCGCCGCACGGCGTGTTGCCGACGCTGATGCGTCTCGGCCCCGGCATGATCATCGCCGGATCGATCGTCGGCTCCGGCGAGCTGATCGCCACGACAAAGGTCGGCGCCGAAGCGGGGTTCTGGCTGCTGTGGCTGATCATCGTGGGCTGCGTGATCAAGGTGTTCACGCAGGTCGAGATCGGCCGCTACACCGTCACGCACTACGAAACCGCCCTCGCTGCGCTCAACGACGTGCCCGGCCCGCGGCTGAAAGTCAACTGGCTGCTGTGGTACTGGCTGGTCATGATGGTGCTCATCATCTCGCAGCTCGGCGGCATCGTCGGCGGCGTCGGACAGGCGATGGCGATCTGGCAACCGCTCACCGCCCAGGGCAAGCAATACAACGAAGCGCAGAACGCGTGGGTCGAGAAGCAGGTCGAGCTCGCCAAGCTGTACAAGCAGCACCCCGAGCTGCGCGAACAAGGCGTGACCCTCAAGCGCATGATCGACCTGTACGCCAAATCACACGTCGAGCTGCCCGACAACGCGACGCCCGAAGACAAGCAGGCGAAGCTCCTCGCGCAGGCGGACCACCAGAAGCTCACGCTCAAGCGGCGCACGATGCTCAACGACCAGGCCGGCGACTTCGAAACGCAGGAGGTTTCCGTCATGGTCGCACGGTCGGCGTTGAACGACGTCGGCGAGCCTTACGACGCGATCATCTGGGCGACGATCATCGCCATCGCCACGTCGATCATGCTCTACATCGGCCGGTACGGATTCATCCAGGGCGTGTCGACGTTCCTCGTCGGCGCGTTCACCGCGACGACGGTCTTCACCGTCGTCATGCTGCAATCGAAACCCGAATGGGCGATCAGCGGCAGCGAGTTCGCGCAGGGCCTGCAGTTCCGGCTCCCGCCGGTAATCGAGGGGCTTTCCGAAAAGCCGCTCGCCACCGCGCTCGCGGCGTTCGGCATCATCGGCGTCGGCGCCGCCGAGCTGATCATGTACCCCTACTGGTGCCTCGAAAAAGGCTACGCCCGATCGACCGGTCGCAACGACGGCACCGAAGCCTGGGCGAAGCGCGCCAAGGGCTGGATGCGCGTGATGTACGTCGACGCGTGGTGTTCGATGGTCGTGTACACCTTCGCGACGCTGGCGTTCTACATGCTCGGCGCCGCGGTGCTCGGTCGCACGGGCCTCAACCCCGCCGGCGGCGACCTCATCCGCACGCTCGCCGAGATGTACGTGCCGGTCTTCGGCACGTGGGCCCCCGCGGTGTTCCTCTTCGGCGCCTTCGCCGTACTCTACTCGACGTACTTCGTCGCCTCGGCCGGCAACGCCCGCATCGTCGCCGACGCGTTCGGCCTGTTCGGCATCACCGCCAACACCGAAGCCTCTCGCACGAAGCTCACGCGGATCATCAGCGCCGCGTTCCCGATCCTGTGCCTTATCGTGTTCGTGTTCGTCAAGGCGCCCGCCGCGATGGTGCTCGCCAGCGGCCTCGCACAAGCGCTGATGCTGCCCATGCTCGGGCTCGCGGCGCTGTGGTTCCGCTACCGCCGTTGCGACCCGAACCTCAAGCCGAACACGCTCTGGGACGTGATGCTCTGGCTGTCGTTCGGCGCGTTCCTGCTGACCGGCGGGTGGATCGTGTACACGAAACTGTTCACCTGACCCCCGTGACATCGCCGCAGAATCCGCTACACTGTGGCACTCGCCAGCGGCCCGGGCACGGCCGCACTTTCCCCGGGAAGGGATGCAGACACAGATGATTCGTTCCTGTGTGACCATCAGTCTGGTTGAACAGGCTCGTGGCGGACCGTTCGTCTTCTGGGACGACCTTGACGCAGCCTGTGAGAAAGCGGGCCGGCTCGGCTTCGACGCCGTGGAAATCTTTACGCCCGCCATCGACGCGTTCGACCGCAACCACCTGCACGGCCTGCTTCACAAGCACGACCTCGCCCTCGCGGCCGTCGGCACGGGCGCCGGATGGGTGCTGCACAAGCTCAGCCTCACCGACGCCGACCCCGCGCGGCGGGCCGAAGCGCGCGAGTTCGTCCGCGGCGTCGTCGACCTCGCCGGCGAGTTCAACGCCTCGGCGATCATCGGCTCGATGCAGGGCCGCGCCGCTGACGGCGTCGACCGTGACACCGCGCTCGGCTATCTCGCCGAAGCCCTCACCGACCTCGGCGAGCACGCGGCGCGGTACAACGTGCCGCTGCTCTACGAGCCGCTGAACCGATACGAAACCAACCTCTGCAACACCGTCGAGCACGGCGTCGCCCTGCTCGATCGGGCAGACACCAGCAACGTCAGGCTGCTGTGTGACCTGTTCCATATGAACATCGAAGAGGTCAGCATCGCCGACGCCCTGCGGTGCGGCGCCGGCGCGATCGGCCACCTGCACTTCGTCGATTCCAACCGGCGGGCCGCGGGATTCGGCCACCTCGACTACGCCCCGATCATCGAAGCGCTCGCGGAGATCGGCTACGACGGTTACGCGTGCGCCGAGGCCCTGCCGCTGCCCGACCCCGACACCGCGGCGAAGCAGACGATCGACCAGTTCAACACGCTGTTCGCACATTGGAGTCACAAATGAGCGACAAGATCAAATCCACCGGCAGTAGCATCAGCAGCAAGTACACCCCCGTCTGCCTCGGCACGCTGCCGAGCTTCGGGTTCGGAGACCGCATCGGCCTCGCGACGCCGGGGCACGCGGAGGCGATGCATCGGGCCGGCGAAGGCATCTACCCGATCTTCGCCCAGCAGTCCGTCCGCGAAATGAAGCGCACGAACCGATCCCCGAGACAGGTCATGATGGACGCGCAGCACGGCATGAAGGTCGCCAAGTGGCGCGGCCGATCGGGCGCCGACGCGGACCACCTCAAGAGCCGCGGCGACGTCGACGCCATGATCAAGGCGGGCTTCACCTTCTTTACGATCGATCCGTCCGACTACGTCGACACCAAGGCCGACGACTACGACGAAGACACGCTGACGAAGAAGTTCGAGGCGATCCGCGGCGAGATCGACTGGTTCAACGACTACGACAACAAGATGATCACGCTGCCCACCGACACCGTGATCGACATCGACCACGACGCCTGCATGCGGTGCGCCGTGAAGTACGGCCGGGCGATCAAACGCGCGACCCAGATCGGCGAATACATCCACAAGGCGTGCCAGATCGCCGAACACGAATACGAGATCGAACTCAGCGTCGACGAGACGCCGCAGCCCACGACGCTCGCCGAGCACTATATCTTCGCTCGCGAGTTCCTCAAGACCGGCGTCAAGCTCGTGAGCCTCGCGCCGCGATTCATCGGCGACTTCGAGAAAGGCGTAGACTACAAGGGCGACGTCCACGAGCTGGAGAAGTCGATCCGCAATCACAACGGCATCGCCCAGCTGCTCGGCCCCTATAAGCTGTCGCTGCACTCGGGCTCCGACAAGATCTCGATGTACCCCGCTTTCGCCCGCGCCACCAAGGGCCGCTTCCACGTCAAGACCGCCGGCACAAGCTACCTCGAAGCGCTGCGTGTGGTCTGCAAGTACAACGAAGACTTGTTCCGACGCGTCGTGGACTTCTCCCGAGCGCGGTACGACATCGACAAGGCCACGTACCACGTCTCGGCGACGCTCGACGACGCGCCGCCGCCGGACGACGTGCCCGACAACCACGGCCTCGAGTATTTCTACCTCGAGAGCTGGGTCGACGTGCCCGAGGGCAAGGGTTTCACGAACCTCGGCCGCCAGATCCTGCACTGCACGTTCGGCTCGGTCCTGACCGACCCCGAACTCGGCCCCGCGATCATCGATTGCCTCAAGAACAACTTCAACGCCTACACCGAGTGCCTGGCCAGCCACTTCGCGCATCACCTCGACGCGCTGAAGTCGGGGATGTAATCCCCGGCCGACTCGACGGTCGCCCGCACGCGACGGAGACGTTCAACATGCTCAAGCACACACTGATTCATCCGAAGATCAACGAGGTGCTCGGACGCGCCGGGCACCACGCCAAGGTGCTCATCGCCGACGGCCACTACCCCGCGTCCACCACGCTCGGGCCCAACGCCGAGCTCGTCTCGCTGAACCTCACGCCCGGCGTCGTCTCGTGCACGCAGGCGCTCGAAGCCCTGCTCACCGCGATCCCCGTCGAGGAGGCGAACACGATGATGTACCAGACCGAAGGCGAGTACGCGCTCAGCGAAGACCCGCCGATCTGGGCCGACTACCGCCGCATCATCAAGGCCGCGAAGCTCGGCATCGAGCTGACGCCGATCGAGAAATGGGCGTTCTACGACACGGTCAAGACGCCCGATCTCGTGCTGACGATCCAGACCGCTGAAACGCAGACCTGGGCCAATCTGCTGCTCACGATCGGTGTGAGAACGAACACGTGACAGGGAATTGCAAATTGCAAATTGGACATTGCAAGATGAACACGGGTTTGTCCGGTTACGTGCATCGTGTAAGTCCGCCACGCGTCAGACAATCCGCCATGATCAATTTGCTATCTGCAATCCCTCTTCGATGCAGCAATCAGTAAGGACGCCGTCATGAAGACCCGCCCGCTCGGCAAGACCGGCCTGCAAGTCCCCGTCGTTTCGTTCGGCGCCTCGTCGCTCGGCCAGGAGTTCCGTCAGGTCGACATCAACGAGGCGCTGCGCGCCGTCCGTGTCGCACTCGATTGCGGCATGAGCTTCATCGACACCGCGGCGTACTACGGCCGCGGCATGAGCGAGGTCATGCTCGGCGTCGCGCTGCGGGACGTGCCGCGTGACTCGTACACACTGCAGACCAAGCTCGGGCGATACGCCCCGCAGCACTTCGACTTCTCCGCGAAACGCGTCGTCGAGTCGATCGACATCTCGCTCGAACGGATGGGCGTCGACCACCTCGACTGCATCATCTGCCACGACATCGAGTTCGTGGACATGAGCCAGATCATCAACGAGACGCTGCCGGCGATCCGCAAGGAGATCGACAAGGGCAAGGTCCGCTTCGTCGGCGTCAGCGGTTACCCGATGAAGATCTTCAAGTACGTGCTGGACCGCGCACCGCTCGACGTCATCCTCTCGTACAACCACTACACGCTGCAGAACACGATGCTGGCGGACCTGGTGCCGTATCTCAACGACAAGGGCGTGGGCATCGAAAACGCCGCGCCCTTCAGCGCGCGGCTGCTGACCGACGCGAAGCTGCCGCCGTGGCACAAGGCGACCGAGGCCGTGCGCGAGGTCGCCGCGAAGGCCGCGACGCACTGCAAGAAGCTCGGGTCCGACATCGCCAAGCTCGCGTTGCAGTACTCGATCGCCAACGACGACATGGCCACGTGCATCACCGGCTCGGCGAACCCCGACCGCATCGCGCAGTGGGCCGAGTGGGCCGCGGAGCCGATCGACGAAGACCTGCTCGCGGAGGTGCTCGAGATCCTCAAGCCGATCCACGACTGGTTCTACGTCGAGTGCCTGCCGGAGAACGCCGACGCGCCGATCAACCCGCTGCCGATGAAGTAACGCGGCGTGCGCAAGCACGGAGGCCGCTGCGCAAAATTGGATTGTTGGCCGCCGCCCCGTCGCTATCCTTATGGATTCGCACAAGTATGTAAGTGTCTTCGCCCGACACGCGCTGCGCAGAATCGAACTTATCTGGACGTCTCCATGAAAGCCATCTGTCTTAAAGAACCCAAGCACTTCGAACGCATCAACATCGACGCGCCCGCCGCGCCCGGCCCCGGCATGGCCGTCGTCCGCACGCACCGCATGGGTGTGTGCGGCACCGACATCAGCGGCTACCTCGGCAAGATGCCGTTTTTCAGCTACCCGCGCATCCCCGGACACGAGCTCGGCGTCGAGGTCGTCGAGGTCGGCGACGGCGTGACCAACGTCAAACCCGGTGACCGCTGCAGCGTCGAGCCCTACATGAACTGCGGCGACTGCATCGCCTGCCGCAAGGGCGCGACGAACTGCTGCGCCAGCCTCAAGGTCATCGGCGTCATGACCGACGGCGGACTCTGCGAACGCTTCCTCATCCGCGCCGACAAGCTGCACCCCTCCGCGAAGCTGGCCTACGATCAGCTCGCGCTCGTCGAGACGCTCGCCATCGGCTGCCACGCCGTCGACCGCAGCGCCCTGCAGCCCGGCGAGAACTGCCTCGTCATCGGCGCCGGCCCGATCGGCCTGTCCGCCATCGAGTTCGTCCGACTCGCCGGCGCGAAGTCCATCGTCGTCGACATGAACCAGACACGCCTCAACTTCTGCAAGGACGTCATGGGCGTCGATCACACGATCGTGCTCAGTGACAAGATCGTCGACGACCTGCGCGCCGTGACCGACGGCAACCTGCCCGACGTCGTGATCGATGCGACCGGCCACAACGGCTCGATGTCTAACGCGTTCGGCTACATCGCGCCGACCGGCCGACTCGTCTACGTCGGCATCACCACGCAGGACGTCACGTTCAAGCATCCCGTGTTCCACCGCCCCGAAGGCACGCTGCTGTGCTCCCGCAACGCCCTGCCGCGTGACTTCACACGCATCATCAAGCACATCGAAAACGGCGAGATCAACACCGATCCGTGGATCACGCACCGCACCGGCTTCGACGACATGATCGGCGACTTCGAGTCGTTTACGAAGCCTGAAACCGGTGTGATCAAAGCGATCATCGAGGTCGCCTGACAACTGACACCTGGCCACTGACTCATTGGAGCGCCGCGTATGGGTCCCGTCGTCGATTCGCATCAGCACTTCTGGGATCGCTCGCAGCCGGCCCCGTTCGATTATTCGTGGCAGGATCCCGACGAGCTGCTGCCGATCCGTCGGACGTTCCTGCCCGACGATCTGCGTCCGTTGCTCGACAAGGCCGGCGTCGACTACAGCGTGTTCGTCCAGGCGCAGCATCACGTCGATGAGACACGCTGGGCGCTCGATCTGACCGAGCAGCATCCGTGGATCGCCGGCGTCGTCGGCTGGATCGACCTCCGCTCGCCCGACGTCGAGCGGCAGCTGCTCGAGTTCAAGGACCACCCGCGGTTCGTCGGCGTGCGGCACGTCACGCAGGACGAGCCCGACGACGACTTCATCATCCGCGACGACACGATCCGCGGCCTGAAGGTCCTCGAAAAGCACGGCGTGCCGTTCGACCTGCTGTTCTACACCAAGCATCTTCGTCACACTCCCACGCTCGCCAAGCAGTTGCCCGACCTGCCGATGGTCATCGATCACCTGTCCAAGCCCGAGATCCGCCTCGGCAAGATCGACACGTGGCGGCGTGACATGATCGCCGCGGCGAAGTTCGACAACGTATACTGCAAGCTGTCGGGCATGATCACCGAAGCCGACTGGCGTAGCTGGACCGCGGCGCATCTCAAGCCGTTCGTGCAGACGGCGCTGGACCTGTTCGGGCCGTCGCGACTGATGTTCGGCTCGGACTGGCCGGTCAGCACGCTGGCCGGCACGTATCAGCAGGTCGTCATGGCGCTGAACGACGCGCTGGGCGACGGGTTGAGCGACGACGAGCGCGACCGTATCTTTGGCCGGACCGCGATCGAGTTCTACAACCTGCCCGTTTCAACGGAGTGAATCACGTGGCCAAACGCGACCTGACCAATCACCAGCGTAAGATCGTCAACCGCTACTACGAGCACCGCGACACGATCTCGCTGAACAAGCTCGGCGATATCGTCGGCGAGCTTTACCTGTGCGACTCTGAAAAGAAGGCCGCGACGCTGTGGAAGCGTGTCGAGACGGCGTTGAAGCACACGAAGGCGAATCCCGCGCGTGTCGAAAAGATCATCGCCGACCGCGACCGCGAGGGCCTGGCGAAGCTCGTCAACGAACTGATGTGACTCCAACACGAGGTTGCTCCATGTCGCTGAACCGCCGCCAACTGCTGTTGACCGCGTTGCTCGCCGCCGCGCCGATGTTCGCGTGCGCCGCGGCCGAGCCCGACAACGCGAAGCCCGGTGCGTTGCGGATTCTGTTCGTCGGCAACAGCTATACGAATCGTTCGTGGAGCGCGATCGTCGACGTGTTCAAGGGGCATCACCTCGAGCAGCACACCGCCGGCGGCGCGCGGCTCGAACGCTGGGCAAAAGACGCGAAGCTGCTCGAGCAGATCGCGTCCGGCAAGTGGGACTTCGTCGTGCTGCAGGAGCAGTCGCAGGTGCCCTCGCTGAACGATGAATACGTCAAGAGCTTCATGGACTCGGCGACGTCGCTGGACGAGCGGATCCGCGCCGCGGGCGCGAAGACGGTCATGTACATGACGTGGGGTCGTCGCGACGGTGATGCGCGCAACAAGGAACTCAATCCGACGTTCGAGGCGATGCAGGCCAGGTTGTCAAAGAGCTATCGCGACGCGGCGACGAAGCTGCATGCGCGGATCGCGCCGGTCGGTGAGGTCTACGCGTCGATCAAGAAGTCGCACCCGGATCTTTTCCCTGAGTTGTACGCGGGCGACGGTTCGCATCCCGCGGCGCTCGGCGCGCACGCCGTGGCGTACACGATGTACCGCACGATGGTCGGCTCCGTGCCGGTCGAGCACGCCGCGGCGAAAGGCGACAAGTACAAGCTCGTCGCGGCGGCGGTGACGGCGGTCACGTCGAAGCAGGCCGACTAAACGTTCGACATCAGCGCCATCACGGACTCGCTCGGCCGGGCGATCACGTGCGCGGCGATGAGCTTGCCGAGGCCTTCGACCTTGGCCGAGCCGGACTCGATCGCGGCCTTGACCGCGGCGACGTCGCCCTTGATCACGACGGTGATGAACCCGCCGCCGAGCTTCTCCTTGCCGACGACCTCGACGTTCGCCGCCTTGCACGCGGTGTCGATCGCCTCGAACACGGCGGTGTAGCCCTGCGTCTCGATGAACCCGAGGGCGAAGTTGTTGGGGTCTGCCACGCTGTTCTCCTTGTCGTGCCGCTTCGGGAACCACACCATCTCGGATTCCATCAGCGGCGTGTATTCGGGTTTGGCGACGATGAATCGTTCCGCGTCGCCGCTGGGTCGCGGGATCACGTGCCCGACGTGCCCCGCCTGCCCGCCGTTGCCCACCTGGACGACGTACTCGATGCGCATCTGCTCGGCGACCGCCACGCCCGCGGCGATCGCGGCTTCGACCGCGGCGGTGTCGCCGGTGATCTGCGTGCACACGCCGGCCAGGTCGTTGAGCTCGGTGAGGCGCACGCGGATGTCGGCCGCCTTTTCCATCGCGTCGAGCGCAACCATGGCGGGCGTCAGCGCGTTGATCTCCAGGATGCCGAGTGCGTGTGTGATCATGCGGTGCGGTTCCGGCGTCGTTGCGGGGTTCGTACCCGCGTCGTGTGCACGAAGATAGCTTGTCCGCGTCGTGGGCGACAGCGGCGGCGCTGTGATCGGGCGTGCGATCTCGGGTTGTCAGGCGTGTCGACCGTTGTCGGGCGGCCTGTGGTGCGAGCGCGGGGCCGGGTTGGGTGGCGATTGGGTCGGTTTGGGGTCGTCGACGGCGTCGTCGTGGTCATCGACGGGGTCATGGTGGTCATCGCGGGCGTGTCGCGCGATTTCGTACCGGGGGGGAGGGGGTGGCGCGTCGGTGGAGTCGTCTTCGAGGGCGTGCACGTGCGGGTTGTCGCGGAGCGCACCGCCCTGCGGGCGGTCGCTAAACGGGGTGGCGTCGATGTCATGGTCGATATCGACGCGCAAGTGGCGACGATCCGCGCGCGGCGGCGCGGCCTCGGCGGGCGGCGGGTTATCGCGCCGGTGATTGCGGATGCGGTCGTCGCAGTCGACGAGGATGATCAGTTGCTCGACCATGCACAGGATGTGCTGATCGAGCGTCTGGGCCATCGTTCCTTCCGGCGCGTCGGCCCGACACCGCCGGGTCACCTCGAGCACCTGCGCCACGTCCTTCAGGTCGTGTAAAGCCATTTCTCTCCCCTTGTTGTGAGAACTGTCATATACCGAACAAAATTATAACATAAACGGAAGTATGTACTTGACGCAAAGGGGTAAATCTGGCCGAAAACCCCGACCCCCGGTATAATGAGACTGCTCCCGGCGGGACTCGAACCCGCAAAACCTGCCCGGTTGGCCGACCCCAGATCGGCTGCGTTTACCAGTTTCGCCACGGGAGCCACACAAGACCCGGCAAATGCCGGGTCTTGTTCATTCTCGGCGAGGCAGGGGCGGGAGGAACAACGTGTATTGAACCGGGACGCGCCCATAAAGCTCTGCCATGCGCTGCTTCAACTCTGACATGCTCTCGCATGTGCTGGCCACGCCAATCAGCTTCCAGATATGCTCGACCAGCTTCTTGAGGCCATATTGATCACTAAGCCACTGATGATAGTTCTGGCCCTTTCTCGGCCTCGGAGCGTTCTCACGCAACCAATCAGCAACATCCTTGTCTAGGTATTCGTAGACCAATTCCATGACAAGTTTGCCCCAATACTTTGGGCGCTGCGTAACCGTCCCCTTCCAATTCGTTAGCCGTGCAAACTCGCGCCACAACTCGTCCGGAAATGTCTTCTCCCACTTTCGCATCTCGTCTGTGAGATACGCGCGTAGCTTAACCTCAAGAGCGTCTTCCGCCCGCTCGTATTGATACCCTGTGGCCTCGTCAATGAGGGCGTCCAAGCCGACCTTCGCGCATGCGGCCAGAAACACACTGGCGTTCAACGCCATCTCGGTTTGGCGCTGCGTCAACTTAATCTTAGAGCCTGGATCGTTGCTTGCCTCCATCGCCGCAACAAATCCGCGACAGATATCAATGAATGCATCCGCCGGAAGCCCCTTTACGTCCCTGTCCAACCCCTCCACCTCTGGAAGGCGAAAGCCAATCATTTGCTCGAGGACCAAGTCTTTGTTGATAAAAGGCTTAAGCGATGAAACCCCTATGTATTTCTCGAGTGCTCCACCGCCCTTGATCCCCGTCAGCATCTCTGTGGCTGATGTTCGGCCAATCACCCTCTGCCCCGTGTTGAGCACGTAGCACGGAACCTCAACCCCCATGACGCGAAGAAACCCCTTGTAGGCAGCTTCGGGCAACTCGCCATCAGGCAAGTTGTTCTCTGCGGCGTTTTCAACTCTGCGCTTTGCCCACCTAGCCATATTCGCCTTCTTAGCGATCTCGCTCCTGCGCTCTGGAGAGAGTTTCTTGGCCCTCGCGTTTCCGCCTTTCGACTGGATCGACTCGTCTTCGGTCATGATGGCTCCTTTCGACCGTTACTTGCCCAGATTCTACCCAAGCCACGTTTCGCTTGCAAGCACGCACCAAAATCAAGCAAGCATTTTATTGAATTTAAAGCAAGCAAGTATTGACGCTGGCGTTGCGTCAAGTATAATGATGTCAGAAGCGAAAGGAACCCATCATGGCTCGCAACCAGAAGAAGGTCGGACAGGACAAGTCGGAGATCGTCGCTGACATCCCACTGGCATGCGCTGACGAGACCGCCGCCGTGGAGTTCCTTGAGAAGCAGCGTTGGGACGGCGGCGCGTGCTGCCCCCGCTGCGGCGACGTTGATGTGTACCAGATGCGTGACCGCAAGACCGGCGAGCGCAACAAGCGGTTCCTCTGGCGTTGCAAGGGCTGCAAGCAGCAGTTCACCGTCCGCATCGGCACGGTCATGGAAGAATCGCGCATCCCGGCGCGTCATTGGGTCTACGCGTTTTGGAGAATGTGCACCAGCAAGAAGGGTGTCAGCGCGTTGGAGATTAAGCGTCACACCGGCCTGTCCTACAAGTCGGCCCTGTTCCTCCTGCATCGCGTGCGTTGGGCTGCTGCCCCAAAACAGGACGGCCCGAAGCTCAAGGGGACGGTTGAGGTTGACGAGACGCGCGTCGGCGGCAAGCCGCGCAAGCATCGCCCCCATCGCGCGGACGGCAAGTACACGTGGAAGCACAAGCCCAAGGCACCAGTGTTCGGCGCGGTCGTCCGCGAGACCGGGCAGGTTCGCGCCCGCGTGATCCCCAGCGTCACCACCGCCAATCTCAAGAAGGCGTGCAACGAGTTGATCGACCAGTCATCGACGTTGATCAGCGACGAAGCCCCGGCCTACGTTGGCATCGGTCGCGAGTACGCCGGGCACGAGTCGGTCAAGCACAGCGCCTACGAGTACGTCCGTGGCGACATCACCACGAACACCATCGAATCGTTCTGGGCGATCCTCAAGCGCGGCATCAACGGCGTGTACCACAACGTCAGCCGAAAGCATCTCCAGCGGTACGTGGACGAGTTCGAGTTCCGCTACAACCATCGCGAGATGGAAGATGGCGAGCGAGTCGTCGCCGCGATCCGTGGCGCAAACGACAAGCGTCTCATGTACCGGGAACCAGTAGCGGGGTAAGATGACATCATGAGCGACGAACCGAACAAGGAAGATAGGAAGTCAAAGCCCGGGCCAGATGCAGAGCGTTTCAAGATTGAAGGCGTCGAGTGGGAGGATGCCGTCAAGAACGCGATGCACAAGAAGAAGCCCGATGGCGGGTGGCCGGATCACAGCGCCGGGGGCGACGACAATGACGATGAAGCCGAGTAGCCTTGCGGCGGTTGGCCTTGGCGTGTTTCTCGTATTGGGATTCTGGGGTATCTATCTCGCCCTGAACTACGTGGTCGGCCTGTTCGCGATTGGCGTGCCGGGTAGTTAGCAGCCAAAACCACCCATTGCGTCAAGTACATACTTCCGAACATAAATCCCCCGTTACGACAACCACCGCCGTGATTTTTCGCGCAGTTTATCTCCGATTTCGCAGACGTGAAGCACCGCCCTGCGGGCGGTCGCTAAACGGGAATCCGCTATAGCGCGCCGCGTTCCTTCAGTCGCGCCAGCACGCCCTGGGTGATCTGTTGGATGCGGTCGGCGTCGATCTTGCCGGTGCGTGGGGCGCAGCCTTCGGCGGGTGGTTTGGCGTAGCCGAAGTCGGCGATGATGCATTGCATGACGCGGCTGAGGGCGGCGCGGTCGATCTGTTGGGATTCGCTGAGGGGTTGGCGGGACGGGCCGACGTTGAAGCCGCGGAGTTCGACGGCGACGCGGAGGCCTTCGGGGAAGTCGGCCGAATAGACGATGGCGTCGAACAACTCGAGCATCTTGTACTGCAGTTCGCGGGCCTCATCGAGGCGGTTGGCGCGCGTGAGGTCGTAGAGGTGACGGAAGAACTCGGGCACGACGCCGGACAGCGCGTTGGTGCCGCCGTCGCAGCCCATGACGAGCATGGGCACGAGCGCGGCTTCCCAGCCGGACAGGAAGCAGAAGTCGGGTCGCATCGGGCGGACCTCCTTGATCATGCGGATCATGAAGGCCATGTCGCCGGACGAGTCCTTGATGCCGATGACGCGTTCGAACTCGGCGAGGCGTTTGATCGTCGGCACGTCGATGGGCGAGGCGAACATCGGGATGTTGTAGAGGGTGACGTCGATGGGCGAGTGGATGGCGATCTCGCGGAAGTAGGCGTAGACGGACTCGGGGCTGAGCTTGTAGTAGAACGGCGAGACGATGGCGACGGCGGCGGCGCCGTACTCGTGGTAGAGCTCGCAGGCCTTGATGGTTTCGGTGACGTTCGCCTCGGCGGCGCCGGCGAGCACGGGGATGCGCCCGGCGCACTGCTCGCAGCAGACCTTGATGATGCGTTGGCGTTCCTCGGCGGTGAATCGCGTGAACTCGCCGGACGATCCGTTGGGGTACAGGCCGTGGACGCCGGCGTCGATGAGCCAGTCGATGTAGCGGC
Organism: Phycisphaera sp.; assembly: GCA_016125285.1. Lineage (GTDB taxonomy): Bacteria > Planctomycetota > Phycisphaerae > Phycisphaerales > Zrk34 > RI-212. The sequence goes on along the minus strand of WGMA01000042.1, from coordinate 147,270 downwards.
GCAGCTCGTGCTCGTTGATGGAGCCGTCGTCGTGGAGCGGGACGACGTTGGGGGTGAAGATGCCGGTGAGTTTGCGGGTGGAGCTCATGGGGGGATTTTAGGGGATTTGGTGATTTGGTGAAGGGTACTGGTTGACGATTGCTGTGAGGCGCGTGGGTCGTCGGTGGTCGTGCGGTTATCCCTCACCCTCGCCCTCTCCCGGTGGGAGAGGGGAATGGCGCGACGTGTTCAACACTTCACCAAATCAGAGTGAGACGCCGCGTTTCCAGGGGATGAAGTCGTCCTGGCCGAGGCGTTGGGCTTTGGTGACGTATTGGCCGGAGGCGGTGTTGATGACGTAGTCGAGCATCGATTCACCGATCTGTTCGATGGTGGCGTCGCCGGTGATGATGGGGCCGGCGTTGATGTCGATTAGGTCGGGCAGTCGGTTGGCGAGGTCGGTGCTGGTCGAGACCTTGAGGACGGGGGTGACGGCGTTGCCGGTGGGCGTGCCGAGGCCGGTGGAGAAGAGCATGACGTTGGCGCCGGCGGCGGCCATGGCGGTGGTGGATTCGACGTCGCCACCGGGCGTGCAGAGCAGGTTGAGACCTTTGCGTGTGACGACGCCGGGGTAGTCGATGGCGTCGGCGACGGGCGAGGTGCCGCCCTTTTTGGCGGCGCCGGCGGACTTGATGGCGTCGGTGATCAGGCCGTCGGTGATGTTGCCGGGCGAGGGGTTGGTCTCGAACGCGACGTTGACGGCGCGGGCGCGGGCGTCGTAGTCGGCCATGATGTCGAGGAAGCGACGGGCGACGTCGTCGTCGACACAGCGATCGACGATCTCCTGCTCGCAGCCGGCGAGTTCGGGAAACTCGGAGAGGATCACGGAGCCGTCGAGCGCGACGATGAGGTCAGAGCAGTGACCGATGGCGGGGTTGGCGGACAGGCCGGAGAATCCGTCGGACCCGCCGCACTCGACGCCGACGCTTAGGTGGCTGAGGGCAGCGGGCTGACGCGTATACCGGTCGGCCTCGATGAGTCCGGCGAAGGTGTGCTTGATGGCGGTCTCGAGCAGCGCCTGTTCGGACGGCGACTTCTGCTGTTCGAACACGAGCAGCGGCTTGTCGAAGTCGGGGTTGCGTGTGTGCACGGCGTCGAGCAGGTCCTGCACCTGCGACTTCTGACAGCCGAGCGAGAGCACCGTCGCGCCGGCGACGTTGGGGTGATTGATATAACCGGCGAGCAGGCCGCAGAGGTTCAGGGCGTCCTCGTAGGTGCCGCCGCATCCGCCGGAGTGCGTGAGGAATTTGATGCCGTCGACATTGGGGAAGACGCGTTTGGCGGTGTGCGTGGGCCCGGGCGTGAAGGTGGTGTCGATGAGTTGCTGGGGCTTGGCGCCGTCGCGGTACATGTCGATGAGTCGACGTGTCTGGGCCTGGTAGGAGCGGTCGCGTGCGTAGCCGAGCTCTTCGAGGAGTGCGTCGCGGATGACGTCGAGGTTGCGGTTCTCGCAGAACACGAGCGGGACGACGAGCCAGTGGTTGGCGGTGCCGACGCGCCCGTCGCCGCGGGCGTAGCCGTCGAACGTGCGGCCGGCCCAGCGTGAGACGTCGGGTGCGGTCCAGAGCGGGCGCGTGCCGCGGAGCGCGGCCGCGTCGGTGTGGTGCTTCAGGTTGGCGATCGTGATGGGATCACCGGCGGCGATAGGCTGCGTGGCGCGGCCGACGGTGATGCCGTACATGCGGAGCGACGCGCCGGGCGCGAAGTCACGCAGCGCGACCTTGTGCTTGGCGCGGACGTCGGCGCGGAGCGTGACCGTGCGGCCGTTGCACGCGACGGTCTGCCCGGCGGCGTGATCAACGAGCGCGACCAGCATGTCGTCGTCGGGATGGACGAGCAGGACGCTGCGACTCATGGTGGACATTGTAGCGACGTCGAACGCGACGCGGCGACCGATCGATCACTGGTCCTCGTCGCCGGCCTTCTTCTTGTCGCTCATGCGGTCGAGCAGACGCTCGGCGCGATAGACGACCTCCAGGTCGCTGGACTTCAACGCCGTGCGGAGCGCGTCGGCGCTGGCCTCGCCGTACGCCGCCAGACGCTCCGACGCGGCCTCCCGAAGCTTCCACTGGTCGTCGCCGAGCTGCTTGACGAGGCGTGCGATCTCGCGCTTGATGCCGGGGTCGGCGTTGCGGATCACCATCAGGGCCGTGCGTAGCTTGCGGTCGGGCTCGGGCGTGATGTCGAGCTTGAGCACGTCGGTGTGAAACGGCGCACCGAGCCGACAGACGACGGTCGCGTGATCGGGTTCGAGCGCGTTGGCCTTGAGCATCGCGGCCATGTGGTCGGCCTCGACATCGGTGTAGCCGTCGTGCTTCATCGCGTCGCGCCACGCCGTGATGAGCTTGTCGGCCGACTGAACCTCGGCGCCCATCGCGACCTTTGCGGTGAACGGGCCGGTCGGTATGGCCGACGCGGGCTTGGCGGCTTGCGTCGTGCTCGACGCGTCCGGCTTGCCGCTCTCCTTGGGCGCGCCGGATTCGCCATCGTCGGTTTCGATCGCTACGGCCTGAGCGTTGATCACCACGTTGCCGCCGTTTACGACGATGTTGCCGCCGTTGGCGACGATCTTCACCTGGCCGCCGGCGCCACGGGTCACCTGTAGCTTCTTGATCGCCCCGGCGGCGGCTTCGCGGGGCCCCTTCCTGGGCGACTTCGTATCGTTGGACTTGTCGTCGGCAGGCCGCGCGGGGTTCACCGCGAGCCGATCAACGCGGCCGACACGCCAGCCGTCACCGCTCGGCTGATAGACCGTCACGTCGAGCAACTCGAACGCGCCGATGTTGGTGACCGTGTATTGATCGGGCTGCCTGTCGTCGTCCGCCTTCGCGTCGGGTTTTGCCTCCGCGCCCGCGACGTCGAGCTTGAGCGGGGTGGAGATCGGCAACTCGACGTCATACAGCATGAACCGCTCGGCCCGATTGTCCTGCGTGACATACAGAGCCGGATTGTCGCGCAGACGGTCGACCCAGTGGCCCGGCGTCAGCAGACGCGCGTCCGTGCTCGATTCCGAGAGCTTCATGCCCTGCCACAACAGGCGATAGGTCCGGCTCGCGGCGCGCGGCCAGTGATCGAGGAAGTTGGCCTTCGGCGACTCGATCAGCACGTCGACCTCGCGTGGCGGATCACCCGGCGAACCGTGCAGCGCGATCACCCCCACCGGCATGGCCTTCGACAGATCGGTCTTCGCCGACGGGCGTCGCGTGCGCACCACGTCGGGCAAGGTCGAGTCGAACATCGTTTCGGCGTTCGCGTGATCGACGTGCGGGTCAGACAACAGCAGCAGCCACTCGTGCGCCTCGAACGCGTCGGCCCGCTTCGCGGCGGGCTTCGGCGCGTCGCCGGTTACCGGCGGCGCGTCCTCCGCGTGCAGCGTCGCCATCGACAACATCAGCGCCGCGGTCACCACCACGATCGCTCGCCAACCCGAGGACGTCGCGTTCAACCGTCGCATCACTTCGCCGCCTTTCGCACCAGCTGCGCATCGGCGAACACCACGCGGTCGCCGACATCCTGCCCCGCGCCGAAGTCGACCTCCAGCGTCAGCCGCTTGATCCCCGCCACGCTCACCTCGACGGCGACCGGCGGCGCGGCGCCCTTCGCGTCGAGGCTTTCCCACAACGTCTTGCCGTCGCCGCTCACACGGATGATCGCGCGACCGAGGCGACCCGCCGGCTCTTCAAAGCCGACCACGCTCCGCAGCGTCTCGTAGGCGCCGGCGAGGTCGTACTGCAGCACCGTCCGCGCGTGCATCGACACGCCGCGTTCGTACGCGCGACCGCCGATGCGGATCTTGCCGCCGTCCAGCGTCGTGTCGCGCCGCCACGGCGTCACGCGGTCGAAGAACGGCGTCTGCTCCACCGAGGCCGGATCGAGGTCCGACAGGTACAGGACGCGACCGTTGACGAAGCGGATCTGTCGCAACACGTCGGTCGGCAGCGTGACTTCGCTGCCCTCGCCGAGCGAAAACACGATCGCCCGCCCGCCGTCCGCCACGCCCGTCCAGCGCCCCGCCAGCGCGTCGCCGCTCTTGAACAGCAGCACCTGGTGAAACGCGCCACCGGTCGAATCGCCGGCCACGTCGGCCTTGCCGTGCGTCGCGAACACGATGCCCGCGACGCGATCGAGCTTCAGCTTGCGTTCCTCGCCGGCGTACTCGAACCGCAGCGAGTCACCGTCGATGCCCAACGCCCGACCGCGCACCGCCACGTGCTTGTCGTCCTTGCGCACCAACGCCGTGTCCTCGTCTTCGGCCGCCCCGCCGACGAGCGACTCTCGGGCCGCCTTCTCGACGCTCTGGTCCGACGTGAGCCACAGCTCGCGCAGGTTCGCGACGTCGACGTGCACGCGTTGCTCGCGAGCAAACGACGGGCTGATGGTCAGCCCCGTATCGTTCCAGCTGATCACGCTGCCGCGCAGCGCCTCGCCGCCGGCGAGCAGCACGTGATGCGTCGGCGTGTCGTCGCTGCCGCCGCTGGTCACGATCGCGGGCTTGGCGGGCAACGCCTCGGGCGTGCCGACGTACAGGCGTGCGCCGGCCGACGACGTGAGGTAGAACGTGTAGAACCCGTCGTCCGGGACCTCGATGTATCCGTCGATCACCACGCCCCACGCCGGCGCCGCCGGGTCGGCCGGCTCGACCGCCGTTCCGAACGCGTCGACCTCCGCCGTGGTGGCCGGCTTGATCGCGTTGTAGTCGGGCACCTCTTTCCACGCCGCGCCGCCCGGCAGATAAACGCGGGCGCGCAGGCCGTTGATCGCCGACGCCGGCAGTTGCTCGGCGAGGCGATGGTCCGTCTCGCCGATGTCGACGGGCAGCGGCGGCGCCACGCCCGGCGGCAGACGCGAGAGCCGCTTCGGCTCGGGGTCGCGCTCGCCGAATTGCGGTCCCTTGTAGCGAACGATCGGCCCCGGCTTGCCGCGCTCCGCGAGATACTCCAGGCGGATCGGATGCCGCCCGGCCTTCAACGGGATCTTCGCCCAGCGCAGACGCTTCGCCTGTCCGCTGCCGAGATCGACCACCATGCGGCGGTCCGGCGGCGGAAACTCCACGCGCACCACATCGAGCATGTCCACGCTGATCGTCTTGCTGACGTCATCTGTTCCGGCCGGCGCGACGTGCAGCTTGCCGTCGGCCACGCCGTCGATCCAGCCGCTGTGGCGCTCGCCCGACGCGGTATAGATGTGCGCCGCCGACGCGTCGCTCGACAGCGCCGCAAGCGTGAGCGCCGCGACGATCGCCGCCCGCATGCCCGGGATGTACGGCACGTATCGCATCAGCGTTCGCTGCTTCCATCGGGGGACGCGGGCGCGGCGGGCGACACGTCGGTCAGCTTCTCCTGCGCCAGCCGCTCGTAGTAGCTGCGGAGGATGTCCTCGTAGCCCGGCGGGAAGCCTTCGGTCTTGGACTGCAGCACCTTGTCACGCAGGTGCGGCGGCAGCTCGGCCCAGCCCTTGTTGCCGTGCTTCGGATCGTGCAGGTCGCCGATGCCGCCGGGCCCGCCCACGATCTTCGAGTCGTCCAGCGGGCTGGTGGGATTGTTCGTCGAGCCCTGTCCGGAACCGTTGCCGCTGCCGCCGCCCTTCTGCTGCTGTTCGAGCTGGCGGATGAGCACGTCGAGCTGACGGACGATGCGCTGCTGCTTGGTCTGCACGGGGTCGTGCGTTTCGTACTGGCCGAGATCGGAGGCGACCTCACTCATGCCGCCGCCGATGATGCGCAGCGGGTCTTCGCCGAGCTCCTTGCGGATGCGCGCGTCGCCGGCGCCGGGTCGCGGCAGCAGCTTGCCGGGGTTGACGTCGATCGCCCACGCGGCGGCCGTCGCCGTCGCCGCGGTCAGAGCGAGCGTCACGATGATGGTGCGGATGCGCGGCATGCTTACGACTCCAGGCAGTGCTTGCAGGTCATGCGGTGGATCTTCTCGGTCGCCTCGCGCACCTCCTGCTGGTGCGCCTTGATCGTGCCGATCCGCTCACGCATCAGCGGCGTCAGGTCGCCGTCCTGAGCGCGGCGTTGGTCGGCCTCGACCGTCTCGCCGTTGACCCGCATCTGCAGCAGACGCAGCATCTTCAATTCCGAGACGAGCTTGTTCTTGTCCTGACCGCAGCTCTTGCACTTGCCTTCACCCTGGCTCTGGTTCGGGGGCGGCGCCGAGGACTTGATCGCGTCGATCAGCAACTCCAGGTCGCGCTCGATCTGCTTCTCCGCGGCCACGACAAAGGTGTTCGCTCGCCCGGCGTTCAGGTCCGCCACGACGTAGATCACCTGACGCTGCACCGCACGCAACGCCGGCGGAAGCACGATGCTGAAGTCCGTCTCCTCCAGCAGACGCAGCGTCTTGTCCATCATGCGATCGATCCGCTGCTCCTCGGGTCCCAGCGACTTCACGCCGAGCACCGCCTGCTCGTTGCCGCCCTTGACCAGCGGCCCGAGCTGCTCGGTCTGCTTCGTGATCTTCCGCTGCGCATCGAGCATCTGGTACAGGTCGTCCATCAGCTGCGCACGGATCATGTCCTCGAGTTGCTTCTTCAGCTCGTCACGCTGCCGCTCGAGGTCCTTCTTCGCCTCTTCGAGTTTCTTCTTCGCGTCGGACTGATCGCCCTTCGCGTCCTTCGGGTTGCCCTCGCCGAGCTTACCGGCCGCGCCGCCCATCGACTCCGACGCCTTGCCGAGCGACTTGCCCGCCTTGCCGTCCTTCGATTCGACGTCCTTGAGCGACTCCTTCAGGTCGTCGGTGCTCCGCTGGTTGGCCTTCTGATCCTCGCCGAGCTGCTGCGGCGCCTTGCCCAGCGGGGCGCCCTTGTTCTGCTTGTCCGACAGCTCGTCGCCACGATCGTTCTGGCGGGCCTGCTCCTCGATGACCTTGTCGAGCTTCTTGATCGCCTCGTTGAGCTTGCGGAGGCGCGCCAGCTGCATCTGCATGTCCAGGTCCGTCGACAGCAGCAGTTCGCGGATCTCCTCGAGCTTCTCGACGACCTTCTGCTGCTGCTTGGCGCTGCGGTCGAGGCGGTTCTGCGAGATATCGCCGAGCACGTCCTTCATGTCGTCGACGATGAGTTCCTTGCGCGCCTTCTCCAGAGCAAGCATCAGGCGTGCGGCGTTCTCGGGCTCGGTCTCGCGGATCAGCTCCGAGAGGCGGAACATGCGTTCCTCCAGCTCGCGCATGTGCGCGATGACCTTCCGCTGGCGGAACTCCAGCTGCTGCTGCGCGGTGACCTTCTCCTCGCCGATGGGACCGGTCGCGGCGGGAGCCTTGGCGTCGTCCGCCTTCTGCTCGGCAGACCACGCCGGAACGACCGCCAGGCAGCACATCGCGATCACGGCGGGCATCGCCCACCCCATCCAGGCGCGTCGATGTTTCATGGCGTTCCGTCCCCCTGCAAAGGTGTTTGGCATTCTTAAGCGTATCTCGCGTCGTAACCCAGTCAAGGATTTCATCGCCACGCTCCCATAGCTAAGACGCCCCGGCCGGGCGTACGTTCAGTCCGTCGGATCAGTTATCGAACAGCGACTCGATCTGCTTCTTGGTCAGCAGCTCGGCCTTCGCCCTGACGTCCGTGGACTGATCGATCACCTCGTTGAGCTGATTGAGGATGTCCACGAAGCTGTCCCACTGACGCATCTGGCTGAGGATGCGGTTCATCTCGGCGATGATCCGGCCCTGCCGCTCGCCGATCGCGGGCAACTGGCGGGCGTCGAACGTCTGCTGCAGCTGTTCGAGGTCGCGTCGCTGATCGTTCATCAGCTCGTCGTGCAGGCGCGCCATCGGCGAGATGATGTTCCGCTGCATCAGCTGCCGCGCCTCGTCGCTGCCGAGGCGGTTGTAACGCATCTCGGTCAGCGTGTTGTCCATGTTCGTGTGGATCCGCCAGACGGTGCGCTGGATGAGCCTGTGCGTCCGCGCCGCGGCGAGCGCGTCCTCGGGCCTCTTCATGAAACCGATCCGCTCGGCGACCTTCTCCGCGTCGGCCAGCGCCGTGCGGAAGTCGCTGCGGTCCTTCTGCAGGCGGAGCTTGATCTCGTGGAACAGCTCCTCGGGCGTGACGATGCGGAACGCCAGCTGGCGCGATTTGCCCACCGCCGCATCGTGCCCAGCGTAAGCCTCGTCAACGCCCTCGGCGTGCACGTACATCAGCGTGCCGGGCATCAGCTTCAGCGAAGAGACGTCGAGGAGGCGCGCCCGCTGGACGTTGGTCTTGTCCGTGTCCGTCGCGTCGCTGTCACCCGGCAGCGGGAACAGCTTGATCGGGTCGGGATCGGCGACGGGCTTCTCGGGCTTGACGGGCGGCTCGGCGTGGATGCGCAGGTCGAGGCCGGTCAGGCCGTAGTCGTCGCGTGCGAGCACGGACAGCGGCACCGACGCGATAGGCGTGATGCGCTGGCGCACACCAGCGTATCGGATGGTGACGCGCGGTTCGTGGTCGGGCTTCAGGCCGATCGCCAGCGGCACGGGGTGCGACGCGAGGCCATGCTCGGCGTCGACGAGTTCGATCTGCAGCTGCGTCGCGCCCTCGTGTGACCACGGCTCGATCACGAATGCCTTATGCGGAGCCTGGCCGTCGGCGTCCGCGTCCGTCGCCGCGGGCTTGAGCGACGCGGGATCGGGGCCCGGGCCGGACAGCGTCACGAGGCGCGGCGGCAGCACGGGCATGTCCGTGTCGAACTCGACACGCAGCTTCGTCTTGAGCAGGAACGCGACGTCCGTGTCGCCGGTGTCAAACCGGTGCAGCACCTCGGCCTGACCGGGTGACGTGGCGTACAGGCGGAGATTGGTGACGCGCGGGCGGTCGACGGGCTCGATCGTGAACGGGCCGAAGCGGTCGTCACCCCCACGAAGGGTCACACGCAGCGGCGCACCGATCGGCGGGAAGTCGTAACGGAAGTCACGCTCGTCGAAGCGTGTCATCGATACCGTCTCGGCGTCGCCGCGTTCGTTGACGAACGTGAGGTTGATCACCTCGGGCTGCACGAGCGTGCGGTCGTCGGTCGTGACACGTAGCGTGTACGGCTCGCCGCGCGGCACGATGAGGCGGCCGTCGTCACCCAGCGCGTCGACCGCGAGGTACGTGTTCTGCGGCCAAGGCTTCTCCGACAGCGCGAACCACCGCTGCGCCCAAAGCGTGGCGTTGGACCAGGCGAGCGTGCAGGCAACGGCGGCCATGATCAGCGCGACGCCGGCGCCGCTGAGCGTGACGACGGGGCCGGTGGGCTCGATGCGGCTGGTGAAGTCGACGCCGCGCAGGTCCTCGTCGCAGCGTCGCACCGCCTCGCGGATCATGCCGCTGTCGGGGTGGGCCGGTGAGTCGACCATCGCGGGCAGTTGAAGGATCGTGGCGACCTTGCGTGTGATGTCGCCGCCGCGAACGCCTCGCCCGTCGCGATCGCGGTCGATCACGTGCACGAGGTCGAGGGCTTCGAACCGCACGCGCATCGGCCCAACGATCCAGCGTGCCAGCAGGTACGCCAGCGTCGCGACGAAGACGACGCCGCAGATCGCGCGGGCGCCGACGCCGAGCCGCAGCGTGTAGTCGAGCACGAAGCTCAGCATCGCGACGCCGAACAACGCCATCACCCAACGCCCCACGCCTTCGACGAGCAGCCACACGCGGACGCGGCGGCGCAGGTCGTCGATGCGACGCAGCAATCGATGCTGCAGGGCGGCGAACTCGTCGCGCAGCGCCTTGCGTTCGTCGGAGGGCGGCGTCGGGATGGTCGGGGTCGTGGTGCTCATGTTCCTTCAAATCAGACGAGTCGCGAACGCTTGCGCAGAACCCACTCGGCGGTAAGCAGCAGCAGGATCGACCAGAACAGCAGCGGCGCGTCCCACACTTCCTGGCGGTCCTGGAGCACGCGGTCGACGCGCCCGGTCTTGAACGCGCCGGGGATGTCGTTGAGCTGCGCGAGCGTGAAGACCTCGCCACCGGACGCGCGGGCCACGGCGTCGAGCGTGCCGCGATCGAGACCCGGTCGCTCGTACTCGAGGTTCGGCAGCTCGACGGCGACCTGAGTGGTCGCGGCGGTCACGACGCCGGACGGATCGACCTCGCCGGGCCAGACGCGGATGAAGTGCGGCCCGGCCTGCGACGCGGTGAAGGTCGTGGCGAAGACGCCGGGTTCACCGGTCGGCGTGAGCGCGACGGGCGTGGGCGGGTTGTCGCCGACCTCGACCTCACCGTGCATCACGACGAGGCCGGCGTCCTGATCGGCCGGATCGACGAACGTAGCTTTGAGCGTGACCTGGCTGCCCGGCTCGTAGGTCGCGCGGTCGGTGGACAGCGTAAAGGGGTACACGCCGCCGAGCTGCTTGTTGCGCCCGGCGCGATCGACGAGGCGCGCCCAGAAGCCGTCGAAGTAGTTTTCGTCGAGGTATCGCCAGCGGTAGGTCGAGTCGAATCCGACGAAGAAGGTGCGCCCCGGGCCGACGAGCTGCGTGGCGAGCAGCACGTGCTGCCCGAACTGGTTGGCCATCAGCGGGCTGCCGTGACGCGCCAGCACGGTGGCGCCGGGCTTGGCGCGGGTGACGGGGAAGTGCCAGTACATGCCGGGGAGCGACGCGAGCACCTCGCGGTTTTTCGCCGGGTCGTCGACGAAGTGGAAGATCGGATCGGCGACGCCTTCGGGCGTGATCTGCAGCTTCCACGCGCTGTCGGCGCCGAGGCCGACGAACACCTCGCTGGAAAACAGGCCGGGCTCGCGCACGACGGGCAGCGTCTTGACCCAGCCGTTGCGCGGATCGTTCGGGCGGTCGAACAGATCCTTGGTCATGCGCTCGCCGGAGATCAGCACGAGCCCGCCGCCGGCCTTCGTCACGAAGTGCGTGAGCATGTCGGAGAACTGCGGCGGCCACTTCGACGGGTCCGGGTCGTACATCACGACGCAGTCGTAGTCGTTGAGCTCTTCCTGCGTGTTGGGCAGGCGACGGATGGGGTTGTCGCCCATGTGGTGGTAGTTCGGCTCGGCGGTCTGAAGCCAGCTGGACATCGACACGCCGCGGTCGCGCAGCATCGCGTTACGCAGGAACTGCACCTCGGGGAACGTCGCCCCGGCGATGAACAGCACGCGGATCTTCTGGCGGATCACGCGCACCTCGGCCGTGGCGACGTTGTCGTCGTGCGTCTGCTCCGTGCCCGACGCCTCGACCGACACGCGGAACTCCAGCTTCGTCGGCTTCTCCTCGGAGAACTCGAAGGGCACCTCCTGCACCTGCCCCGCCTCGGCGAGCGTGACCTGCTCGCGGCCGAGCTCCTGCCACGGCCCGCCGTCGCGCCGCACCTCCAGCTGCACGGTCGCGGGCATCTGCTTCATGCCGCGCGACTCCAGCAGCACGCGCAGCTTGTTCGTGTCGCGGACGAACACCGTGGGGCTGTGCTCGACGCTGGTGATCTTCACGTTGCGCGGCCCGGCCTCCGTGCCCGTGGCGAGCACGACCACCGGCGCCGACTCGTCGCGTGCAAACTCGGCGACCTTCAGCGGCGTCTCGCCTGTGTTCGATTGACCGTCGGTGATCAGCAGCACGCCGGCGACCGGCTGGGCGCGGTAGCCGACCAGCAGCTGACGCAGCGCGGTGCCGATGCCGGTGGCGCGGCCGGTCGTGTCGAGCTTGTCCCATCCCGCGGCCGCGTCGTCGCCGTTGAGCTGGCCGTCGAAGGTGTGCACGCGGACGACCCGGTCGCCGTGCGCCTCGAGCGTGTCGCGCAGCCCGCCGTCGAGCGCGCGCTTCGCGAGGCTCAGCCGCGTACTCGTCCGCACGCCGTTGGCCCCGTCTTCCACCTTCAACGCCGCGGCGATCCGCTGCGCCTCGGCGTCCGACGCGTACGCGTCGCTCAGGCCCATGCTCTGCGAGCGATCGACCAGCACCAGCAGGTTCGACGGCGTCTTCTGCGTCACCGTGAAAACGAGCACCGGCTCCATCAGCATCGCCAGCACGCACAGCACGATCATCGTGCGGATCGACGTAAACGCCACACGCATCGGCACGCTCAGCCCGCGGCCTTCCTTGCGGTACAGCCACCACACCACCCACACGCCGATCCCGATCGCGACGAGCAGCGCGAGGCGACCGTCGCCCGCGGGCATGTTCAGCCACTCGACGGACACGCGACCGCCTTCGGCCCATGGGGCCGGGTCGATGCCGAAGAGTTTCTCGTACAACCAGTGCATGCGTGCGTGCGTTTCCTTTCGTTCCGTGTCGCGACCAGGTCAGCGTTCGCGGCCGACCCACCAGGCGAAGACCGTCTCGACCATCACCATCGTCATCAACGCCATCGCCAGCGTCCGCCAGATCTCCTTGCCCTGTCCGCTCAGCGACACGGCGGTGCCGGTGTAATCCACGATGCCCACGTCGACCGGCGCGAACAGCCCGAGCAGCTCGTTGCGATCGATCGGCTCGAGGTCGGACTCCGCCTTGTCGGGATTGACGTGGAACAGGCGTACGGCGTCGGCGCCGGTGGGCGTCTGCCAGTTCATCGCGTAGATGCCGGCCCGCGCGGTGTCGGCGTGCCGCAGCTGCGTGCCTTCGACCGTGACGGGCACCGGCGCGTCACCGTCGGGCGTCGTGACGGTCGGGCGTGTGGGCGTTTCGTCGCTGGATACCGTCAGGCTCAGCGGCTGTCCGGCGACGACGCCCGCGACGTGCTCGCTGCGGCGGGCGATGCTCAACGCCGCTTCGCGCACCGCCAGCACGTACGTCGGATCGATCGGCCAGTCGCTCCACTGCTTGTCCGCGGTGACCGTCCACATCAACACCTTGCCGCGACCGACACGCCGTTCGAGGATCGCGGGGCGTTGCTGCGGGTCGTTCCACCGCGCCAGCACGCGCACCGTCTGGTTCTGGTCGTCGGGCACCTTCACGTCCAGCACGCGTTTGGTCTGCACGCGCGCCAGCGCCTCGGGCGCGACGTCCGCGAGCAGTGTCAGCGGCGAATCGGGCAACGCCTCGACCACCACGCCGGTCACCGGCTCGTCGATCGTCTGCCCCAGCGTGCCCGGCAGCAGTTCCGTCTCGCCCGCGACCATCGAGCGGTTGTACGACTCGGGGTCGACCAGCGGCCCGGGGAACACCATCAGCCCCGTGCCCTCGCGCACCAGCTTTTCGAGCTGCTTGCGACGCGTCCCCGCGTCGGCAACGTTCGCCAGCACCAGCACGTCTGGCGCCTCGTACGTGTTGGCCATCCACTCGGCGTCGATCACACGCGTCACGTGCCACGGCACGCGGCCCACGGAAAACGCCAACAGCAGGAAGTCGGTCTCCGACTGGAACGGCTCGGCGCTCGGCTCGCCGTCGACCAACATGATCGACAGCTTGTCGCGCACGTCGATCGTCAGCCATCGCGTGTTGTCCTCGTCGAGGCGATCTTTCGATAGGTCGAGCCGGACGCGGTGCTGCCCGGGCTCGCGGAGCGTGATGCTGTGCGTGACCTCCGTGACCTCGCCTGCGGGCAGGTCCGGCAGCTTGAGCGTGTTCGTCTGCTCGTCGACGGTCAGCGTCGCCTGCGCGTCGGAGATCGTCGCGGCGGTGTGGTTGCGGACCTTGATCCGCAGGGTCACCGGCGCACCGACCAGCGCGATCGGCGTCTCCTGGTCCATCGCATCGAGCGACACGTTGTCGGTCTCACTCGCCCCGACGTTGACGATGCGGACGGCGACGCGATCGTCCGCCCACGCCTTGGCCAGTTCCGTGACCTCGGCGTTCCAGCCGTGCTTGCGGAGGTCGGTGACGATCGTGATCTCACGGATCGGGAACGTGGCGGAGTCGAGGTACGGGTCGAGCGCCTTGAGCGTGCGCGGCCAGTCGCTGGCGGTGTGCGAGACCTTCAGCGAACCGAGCGCGTCGAGCAGCGGCTTGTCGTCGTCGAGGTGGACGTCACGCACGAGCGGGTCGGCCGGGGCGCTGGTGCGCAGCAGCGTGACGCTGTCCTGCGACCCGAGTGTCGCGACGAGGGTCTGCGTGGCCTCGACGGCGCGTTTGAACGCGGGCGGGCCGTCGGCCTGGTAACCCATCGATAGCGAGTCGTCGATCACGACGATGCGGCTGACGCGGTTGCCGCCTGCGAGCCAGGACCCGGCGCCGGTCGCCTGCACGGTCGGCCGCGCCACCGCCATCACGAGCATCACGATGATCATCGTCCGCAGCAGCAACAGCAGCAGCTGCTCGAGTCGGAGCCGACGGCGGTTCGACCGCATCGTCAGCTTCAGGTACTTCATCGGCGCCCAGTCGACGCGGAGGAACCGCCGCCTGTACAGCAGGTGGATGATGATGGGCACGGACGCCAGCGCGAGGCCCAGCAGGATGAACGGGTTCAGGAAGCCCATCGATTACGCGTCGGCCTCCGTGTCGGTGGATGCCCGGGCCGGAACAGACGGCGTCGCCGCCCCACCGCCACCACCGCCGCCGCCCGTGAGCGACGACATGCGGCCGCCGCGCCCGATGCCCGCGATGCGCTGCCGGCGGTGCAGGTAGTGGCTCAACGCCAGCGACAGGTCGTCGTCGCTGTGCAGCAGCACGTGATCGATCCCGCAGAACCGGCAGCGGCGCTGCACCTCGCCGATGAACTCGCCCATCGCTTCCTGGTACGCCTTGCGGAACGCCCACGGCTCGGCGAACAGTTGCTCGTCGCCCTCGAGGTCCTTGAACAGCACGGTGTCCTGGAACGGCAGCTCGATCTCGTCGCGGTCGAGCACCTGGAACACGATGATCTCGTGCCCCTGATGCTGCAGGCGACCGAGGCCGTGGTAGAACAGGTCGAGGTCGCACAGCAGGTCGCTGACGATCATCAGCAGGCCGCGGCGGTTGAGCCGGTGCGCCAGTTCCTTGAGCACGCTGCCGACGTCGGTCTCGCGGTCGGGCTGCGTGGTCTCAAGGGTGTGGACGATCTTGGCGAGCTGCGAGCCGGTGCCGGACGGACGCAGCAGCTCGCGCTGCTGCTGATCGAACACCGCGAGCCCCACGGCGTCGCCCTGCTTGATGAGCATGTGCGCCATCGACGCGCAGAGCGTCGCGGCGTAATCGAACTTCGTCATCGCGCCGCGGCCGTACTTCATCGACGCGCTGGCGTCGAGCACGAGCGTGGCGCGGAGGTTGGTCTCTTCCTCGAATTCCTTGATGAAGTGACGATTCGTGCGCGCGTAGACACGCCAGTCCAGACGCTTGAGGTCGTCGCCGGCGGTGTACTGACGGTAATCCGCGAACTCCACGCTCAGCCCGTGCATCGGGCTCTTGTGCAGGCCGCTGATTGTGCCTTCGACCACGCGCTGGGCCCGCAGGCCGAGCTTCGTGATCCGGGCAAGAACGTCAGGCCTTAAGTACGCGTTCTGCTCGCTCATCAACGCCCTCGGCGGACTGGTGGGTAGGAATGGTCTCGATCAGCTTGCGGATGACGCTGTCGACGGTCTGCCCCTGGGCCTCGGCGTTGTAGTTCAGCACGAGGCGGTGGCGGAGCACGGCGTTGGCGACATTGGTGATGTCCTCGATCTGCACCTCCGGCCGACCGTACAGCGCCGCACGCGCCTTGGCCGCGAGGATCAGCGACTGCCCGGCGCGCGGCCCGGCGCCCCACAGCAGCCACTCCTTGATGAAGTCCGGCGCCTCGCCGCTGTCCGGGCGCGTCGCGCGCACCATGTGCATCACGTAATCGAGGCAGAAATCGCTGATCGGCACGCGGCGCACCACGTGCTGCAGCTCGATGATCTGCTCGGCGTCGAGCACCGGCTCGGGCGCGGTGATCTCCTCGCCGGTCATCAGGCGATAGATCTGACGCTCTTCCGTCGGGTCGGGGTAGCCGACAAACACCTTCACGAAGAAGCGGTCGAGCTGCGCCTCGGGCAGCGGGTACGTGCCCTCCTGCTCGATCGGGTTCTGCGTCGCGAGCACGAAGAACGGCTCGGGCAGCGGGTAACGCTGGCCGCCCACCGTGACCTGGTGCTCCTGCATCGCCTCGAGCAGCGCGGCCTGCGTCTTGGGCGGCGTGCGGTTGATCTCGTCGGCCAGCAGCACGTTGGTGAACAGCGGGCCCTTGATGAACTGGAACTCGCGGTGACCGGTCGCGCGGTCCTCGTGCATCACGTCCGTGCCGGTGATGTCCGACGGCATCAGGTCCGGTGTGAACTGGATGCGGTTGAAGTCCATCGACAGGCACTGCGCCAGCGTCTTGACCATGAGGGTCTTGGCCAGGCCCGGCACGCCTTCGAGGATGCAGTGCCCGCGTGCGAAGATGCACACCAGCAGCTGCTCGATCACGTCGGCCTGTCCGACGATCGTTCCGGACATCTGCTCGCGGATGCTGTCGTACGCGGCCTTGAGCCGCTTGAGCCCTTCGAGATCATCGCCCGGATTGGCGGACGTTTTCGCGGTCGTCTTCTTCTTGGCCACTGCGGTCTCCGTTCTCAGCGTTGATAGATCGGGAGGAAGCGATACGGAAGCTGGAGAATGATCAGCCCGATCGCGGTCCCGTAGGTCTTGCCGATGCCGTCACCTTCCCACGAACCGTCACCGCTCTGCTGCTTGATCAGCCGATCACGGATCGAAGGGAAGTACTCGTCCCAGTATTCGTCGCCCGCGAGGTACATCGCCTGCGACGCGTAGAGATTGGCGTAAAAGTCGTGCCCCATGCGGTTGCCTTGGTTGTTCTTGAAAAGCTTCCAGACGTACTGGAGGCACGAGTCGGCCATGGGCGAGTCGAACTCGCCGGCGTTGTACAGCGTCGCGATCGCCGCGGCGCTGATCGCCGGGCGTGACGTGCCGCGCGAGCCGTACGAATAGCTGATCCCGCCGTCGCTGTTCTGACACGCCTCGATGTACTTCACCGCGCCCTCGATCACGCCCTTGGGCACGGCGAACCCCGCGTTGTGCGCCGCACGCAGCGCCTGGATCTGCGTCACCGTCACCGACCCCTCGTCGCCGCTGCCGGGGGTATACGTCCAGCCGCCGGCCGGGCTCTGCCCCTCCGCGGTGAGCTGGATCGCCTTGTCGATGACCTTGGCCATGCGTTGCTGAGCACGCGTGTCGGTCTGCATGCCGTAGACGCACGACAGGAACATCAGCGAGAAGCCGTGGCCGTACATCGGCCGGCTGTTCTCCTGCCCGGGCCCGGTGATCAGGCCGTTGGGCTGCGCGTGCTTCATGATGAATTCGCTGGCCTTGCGGATGTTGTCGGCGTAGGGCCCGCGCGTGGGGGTGTTGCCGTTGGCGAGGAACGCCATGCCGGACAGGGCCGCCATCGTCAGCGGGTAGCTGCCGGCGCCGTTGTCGTCGTGCCAGCCGCCGTCGCGTCCCTGAGCCTTGGCGAGAAAATCGAGCCCCTTGGACACGCTATCGAGCGTCGCCTTCGTTACGTGCTTGGGCAACTGCTCGGGGATCGCCTGGGCGTGGGCGCGCCGCGGCGCGACCGGCCCGATCGCTACCGCGATCGTCACCGCCAGCACCACCGCCCCGCTGATCCCACCGCCCCTGATCCGCACGCTGGTCACTCCGCTTTCGTTTCGAAGGTCACCGTCAGCTGGACGTCGCGAGACACCTCCGCGAACACGTCCGAACCGCTGTCTTTCTTCTCGTCGTCGTCCGACGCCGCGAGCATCATCGCGTACCACGACACCGCGCCCGTCGCCTTCGTGTCGTTATTCGACACCGTCGATTCCTGGATCGACACCGCCCGGCCGAGCTTCAGCCCGGCCAGCTTCGCCAGGCGCTCGGCCTTGCGAAGCGCGTCGGCGTAGGCCTTCTCCTGGGCCGCCTCGTAAAGCTTGGACGGATCGGCGATCTTGAAAGACACCAGGCTCGTGGGCGTGCCCCGGCTCATCTGCATCTCGATCATGCTCAGCTCGCGCCCCGTCGTGATCAGCCCCGCGTCCTTCGCCGCGTCGACCACCTTCACCAGCGTGTCCATCAACTCGTCCGGCTTGAGCGTCGGCGCGTTCTCCAGCACGATGTTGACCTCTTCGTAGACCAGCACCTTCTGCTGCATCTTCTGCTGCACGTTGCCCTGCATCATCATCTGCATCATCTGCTGGGCGTTGGTGCTGTGGGCGATTCGGAAGCCCTGTTCCTCGATCTTCAGGCCCGGCACCTTCAGCTCGCCCAGCGCCTTGAGCGCCTGCTGCTTGGCGCCGCGGTACTTGACGATCGCGTCGGCCGCGAGCGGGGCCTCGCCACTGATCATCGCGGGGATCTCCACGACCGTCGGCGCCTGGCTGGCGTGGCCGAGTCCGACCACGGTGATCCCCGACGCCGGGTCCGCAGCCCGCGCGGCCGGCGGCGCGACGCCCACGAGCATCACCGCCAGCAGCCCGATCGTTGTGAATCCCGGAATCCGTTGCAATCGCATGAGGCGCTCCTTGCAGTCGTTGCGACCGCGCCAATATCAATACGCGGTCAGTCTGGGTTTTTACGCACGCGGTAGGCCGTGACCGAGGCGTTGGACACCGCGATCAGCCGGTCACCGCTCAACATCAGCTTGCCGCCGTCCGATTCGCGGTCGGCGCCGCGGAATTTCTGCTCGATCATCCCGTTGTGGGTCTTGTCGACCTCGAACACGCCGCGGGGCGTGAACACGTACAGGTACTTGTCGGTCTGCAGCGGGCCGCGCCACCCCTGGCCGACCACCAGCGGCGGAGCCCAGACCAGCGCCTTGTCCTCGCGGTTGATCGCGCCGACGTCCGACCCGATCGTGTAGATGTACTTGCCGTCCATGCCCGCGACCGTGTACTCGGGCGAGATCCGCCGCCGCCAGAGCAGCTGGCGCGCGTCGATATCCAACGCGAACATCTCCTTCGCGTCGGTCTCCTTGAAGTAGAGCACGCCGTTGTCGAGCACGCCGCGACCGAGGATGTCCGCCTCGCGATACGCGTAGTTGTTCGTCTGCTGGCGGTTCATCCCGTAGGCGAACGCCCAGGTCAGGTCGCCCGACTCGCGATCGACGACGAGGACCGCGCCGCTGTTGGTCAGCACGATCACGCGCCCGCGGTACAGCATCAACGTCGATCGGGGGATGTTCTTGCGGTAGTAGTTCTGGCCCGCGACGGCCGGCGTGCCCAGCAGCACCTCCGACTTGAACTTTCCCGTCGCCGCCTCGACCCGCAGCAGGTGCTGGTCCACCTTGCTCTGCTCGTGCGCGACGATGAGGATCTCGTCGTCCACCACCAGCGGGTCGCTGGCGAAGCTCCACTGCTTCATCGTCGCCTCGCTCGACCAGTTCAGCTTGCCGGTTTCCGCGGCGTAGCTGTACAGGCGGTACGGCTCGTTGTTCGACACGCGCTTGGGGTTCACCGCGATCATGTACACACTGTCGCCGACCACCGACGCGCCGTAGCGGTCCGGGTCGATGTAGTAGTACATGTTGCGCATCTTCTTGAGCACGTCATCGGCCTTGTCCGTCCGCCACAGCAGCTTGCCCGTGCGGGCGTCCAGCGCCATCCCCACGCCGAACCAGTTCAGATAGACACGCTTGCCGTCGAACGCAGACGCCGGCCCCTGCATGTTGCCGCCCACCTGCCGGCCCCACATCCGCTGCACCATCTGCTGGTACTGCTGCTGCGAGTCGTCGTCCATGAACGTGAACTGCCACAGCGGCTCGTCGCTCTTGGGCAGGCCGAGGCGTGCCGGGCCGTCCGGCGCATCGCCGTCCTCGTGCGCGTTCTCGGCGGAGCGCGACTTGCCGATCGTCGCGAGGTAATCGATCGCCGCGACGTCGCGCCCGCCCAGCTTCACCTTTTCCGATCCGTAGCGTGACCGCATCCGCTGCACGAGGTCGTCGAACGCGCTCCACCGTCCGCCGCGCGCCAGGGCGATCGCACGCTTCGTGTCGAGCCGCAGCGGCGACGTGTCGAGCGCGGTGTGATGTTCGCGGACGGACTGCCAGTAGCCCGCCGCCGCGGAGAACTCGCCGCGCTCGAACGCCAGGTCGCCGAGCCGATCCGCCGCACGCATGCCGAACGGCGTGATAAAGAAGCTGTCGTAGAGCTGCTGGAGCGTCTTGCGCTCGGTCTCGCTGTCGACGACCTTGTCGCCGCTGACGCTGTCCCACAACGCCTCGGCCTTGGCGCCGTAGAACACCTCGTACGCCCGCCTGCCCTCGGCGTTCAGCGACGTCAGCAGGCCGCGCAGGTACTGCTCGACCGGCACGTAGAACCCCTCTTCGTCGCGGATCATCCCGTCGTGCTTCGACGTCTGGATCTCGTCGAGCTGCCGGAACGCCTTCTCCCACGCGCCCTTGTCGCAGTATCGCTTGAAGTCGTTGATCCGATCGACCTCGGTGGTTTCGAGCGTCGGCACCGTAAAAGACGTCGGCGCGTCGGGCTGACCGTCTCCATCATCGTCGACGATCATGATCTCCGCGGATGCGACCCCGACCGACATCGCCGCCATCACCACCAGCGTGGCCCAGGCAAACAGCGGACTGCGCATCGCGTTAAAGGTCACGTAATCGGTTCCTCGAAACGTGCGAGTTTATGGGGACGACTCGCGGCACACGCCGGAATGCATCAAAGCGACTGCCCCGCCGATCGAACCCGCACCGGCGACGACCCCAAGCGTCCACTGATCATAGACGCCTTGAACCGGGGTATTTGTTCACGGACTCGGCGTCATTCTGTTGATAATACCCGGATCGATGCCCCAGCGTGCAATAGCTTGGCACAGATCGTGCGGATGTGACACCAAAGTTACACAGATTGCCGCAATCGCTAATCCGCGTGCGGGATCGGCTGCGCCGGCAGCGTGTCGGCGCGTCACTGGAAGGATCAGGTCGCGGTCGCGGTCACACGCCCTTGCACACCGGGCAGTCCGGATTACGCATCGTCCGCAGCACCTTGAAGTCCATCCGGCGGAGGTCGATGTTCAGCAGCCGCCCGGTCAGCGGCTCGCCGAAACCGCTGATCAGCTTGATGACCTCCATCGCCGCGATGCACCCGATCGTGCCCGACACCGCGCCGAACACCGGGAACTGCCGCCGCCAGTGCTCGGGGTCCTCGGGATAGAGGCACGCCAGGCAAGGCGAGACGCCCGGCACGATCGTCGTGAGGTGCGCTTCGAGGTCATACATCGCAGCCTCGACCATCGGCTTGCCCTGCCGCACCGCCTCGCGGTTCATCGCGAAACGCTCGTCGAAGAGCGGCGCCGCATCGACCACGACGTCCACCATGCTCACCAGTTCCGCGGCGTTGTCGTCACCGACGTTGTGCGGCACGGTGACGATGTCAAGGCGCGGGTTGAGTTCCTTGAGCCTTCGCGCCGCCGACTCGACACGCGGCTTGCCCAGCCAGTCGTGGGTCATCAGCAGCTGCCGGTTCAGGTCGCTGTGCTTAACGTTGCCGCCGTGCGCCAGCACGAGCCGCCCGACGCCCGCCGCGGCCAGCTCGTAAGCGACCGGGCTGCCGAGCCCGCCGACACGCGAGATCAGCACGGACGCGCCCTTGAGGCGTTCCTGCCCTTCCTCGCGGTGGTCGTCGACCCAGATCTGCCACTCGTACGTGGCGCGTTCTTCGTCGTTCAGCGGCTGTGGTGTGACGGAGCGCAGGGGATTCATGGCGTCATTCAAACCGTTTCGATGCTCGGCGTCGAGTCGGGCCGCTTGATCGGGCGTTCGGTGAGGCCGCCGTTGGCGATGATGAACAGCCGGTCGGCAAGGTTCTGCGTCTCGGCGATGTTGTGCGTGATGTGCAGCGTGGTGACGTGGCTGTGCTCGCGCACGGAGCGGAGCAGCGTGTACATCTCCTCGCGCGTGTCGTCGTCGAGGGCGCTGAGCGGCTCGTCGAGACAGAGGATGCTCGGCCGCGCCGCGAGCGCCCGGCCAAGCGAGATGCGCTGCTGCTCGCCGCCGCTGAGGCCGGTGATGTGACGATCGAGCAGGTGCGTGACGCCGAGCAGCTCGGCCAACTCGTCAACACGTTCGCGGATCTCACCGTCCGACCAGCCACGCACGGTCAGCGCGAAGGCGATGTTGTCGTAGACGGTCATCGTGCGGAACAGCGCGCCGTCCTGCGGGACGAACCCGATGCCGCGCTCGGCGGGCTTGGCGTAGGTCACGTCGCGGTCGCCGAGGAACACGCTGCCCGACTCGATCCGCTTGAGCCCGCAGATGCCCTCGAGCAGCGTCGTCTTGCCGCTGCCGGTCTTGCCCATCAGCACGGCGTACGACCCCGTCGGCGCCTCGAAGGAGACGTCGCGGAGGCGAAACTCGCCGGCTCGGATGGTCAGGTTCTCGACGCGGATCATGGCAACGTTTCCTGCGGGGCGGCGGTCAGATGGTCAGGTTGTTCGATCCCCACACGCGGGCGATCACGAGGACGACCACGGCGGCGAGCACCATGATCAGGGACACGGCGACGGCGGCCTCGAGGTCGCCGATGCTCAGTTCGAGGAAGACGGTGGTCGACAGCACCTCGGTCTTGTTGCGTGTGGCGCCGGCGAAGATGAGCAGCGGGCCGAACTCACCGAGCGCGCGCGCCCAGGCGAGGGTGCCGGCGGTGAGGATGCCGCGCATCGACTCGGGCATGACGACGCGGAAGAACGCCTGGGCGCGGCTGCACCCGAGCGTCAGCGCGACCTGCTCGCGGCGGGCGTCGATCTGCTCGTAGGTCGCCCGCATGACGCGCACGGCGAACGCGCACGCGACGACGAACTGCGCCAGCACGACGGCGGGCACCTCGTACACCACCTCTTCGCGCACGCCGCGCGGGAAGAACTGGAACAGGATCAGCAGGCTCAGGCCGATGACCAGCGGCGGCAGCACGATCGGGATGTCGAGGATCGCGTCGATCAGCGCCTTGGGGCTGCACCAGCGGATGATCGCGGCGAGGCGTTTACTGTGGTGTTCGACGGGTTGGGCGATGCGGTCGAGCTGCTGCGCGACCATCGCGTCGTCCCACCGCGCCATGAGGTACCCGACGGGCACGGCGACCCAGATCGACATGATCGCGGTGACGGTGCACGACACGAGGCTGAGCGTGATGGAGTATTGGATCTCGGGCTTGGACAGCGCGGCGAAGATGGGGTTGTCGACGAACCACCGCAGCCAGGCGGGCATGTCACCCGCCCACGCGGGCCCGGTGACGTCGCCGCGGACCATGTAGGCGATGTCGCCGATCAGCAACGCCAGGATCAGCACGACGTAGCATCCGCCGATGACGGCGAAGATGAGGTAGAACGGCCAGTCGGCAGCGACGCGGTGCTCGCCGGCCGGAGCGGACGCGTCGGACTCCAAACTGCTCATGATCCGCCGGCTCCAGTGGTAGCCGGCTCACCGGACGCGGACGGCGTCGCCGCGTCGGACGGTGAGGGCGCCTCGCCGCGACGCCGCTGCTGGGCGGCCTTGATCTCGTCGGGGTCCTGCAGACGCCAGTTGAAGCCCACGCACTCGAACGCGTTGCGGTTCGCGCGGATCGTGTCGAACAGGCGATGGCTCAGGTGCTTGAACGTGCTGGACTCGGCGACGCTGAACGGCTGGACCGCCTTGGCGTGCGGCGAGTCGATCGTGATGACTTCGATCTTGTCCGCCTCGGCCATCGTGTCGGTGCGGTAGGCGAGCACCGCGTCGGCGGCGCCGGTGGTCACCGCGGGCACGAGCAGCGCGGACGTGGCGGTCTCGGTCACGACGTTCTTGTTGGGGTTGCGCGCCGGGTCGACATACGCGGCGTAGTCCCAGCCCTCCGACTCGAGCAGCTGCTTCGTGAGCACGCCGATGGTGCACTGCCCGGGCCGACCGATCGCCACGCGGATGCCGGGCTTCTTGAGATCATCGAGCACCTTGATGCCCTTCGGGTTGCCCTTCGCCACGGCGATGACGATCTCGGTGTCGGAGACGTTGACGCCCTTCTCGAACCACTGCTGCACGGTGTTGAGATAGTAGACGTCGCAGGCCATGTACATGTCGGGGAAATCGCTGCCGCCCTGGTCGCGGATCGTTTTCATCTGCGCGGTGAGGATGCCGCAGCCGTTGTACACCGTGTTGACCGTCACGCCCTCGCGTTCCTCGAACCGCTTGATGATCGGTTCGAGGGCGCGGCGGTTGACCGACCCGGCATAGAAGGTCAGCTCCGGGTGCTCCGCCCATGTATCGCCGTCGATCGGGTTCCACCCCATCTCGCCGAACACCTTCAGCCCCTTGTCGGACGCCCCGACGTAACGCGCGAACTTCAGCGCCGCCGTCGCCTTCGTCGAGCTCCTGAGCACGCCGATCTCGACCAGCGCCTCGCCGGCGTCGAGCTCCGGCACGGCGACCGCTTCGAGTTCCGGGTACTGCGCGACCGTCGACGACCAGATCACGCCCGCGTCGACGCTGCCGAGCTTCACGTCGTTGGCGACCTCGTTGACCGTCGGCTTGAACACGCCGTGCTTCGTCACGTTTTCGTTGACCTTGTCCCAGTCGCCGGACTTCGACAGCAGCTTCTTGACCTTCTTGCCGATCGCCGCGGCGTCGGGGTTGCCCAGCGCCACACGCGTGTCGGGATTGGCGAGGTCGGCGACGGACTTGATGCCGCGCGGGTTGCCCTTCTGCACGGCGATCACCGGCTTCATCTTCGCCAGCGGCACCGACTCGGCGAGCAGTTTCTTCTCGCGGGCGAGATTGATATAGCTGCCGTCGGCGGCCAGGTAGAGATCACCGGTCATCGACACTTCGAGCTGGTTGAGCAGCGTGTTCGACCCGCCGTATTGCAGCTGCACCTCGACGCCGTACTCTTCCTTGTACGACGCGGCGATCTTCTCCATCGGGTAGCGCATGCCCGCGGCGCAGTAGACAAACAGCGTGTCGGTCCCGCCGCTGCCCCTGGTGCCGGTGGCGGCGCCGTCGCCGGACGACGTGCTGGGACGACTCATGCGGACCATCAGCAGTCCGAGGACGCCGACCACGACGAGCGAGCCGATCACCAGCACGTACATCGTGTTCGCGCCGCCGGCGTAACGTGTGCGAGAAAAAACCGTTGTTGAATTCATGTTGTGCTTCCTGATCGGGTACATGCTACGCGAACAGACACGGTGGATCGACCGGCGCCGAGCACGTCTGTTCCTTGTCTAGGATCGCGGCGGAAACCGGCGGCGCGACGATCAAGCCGGCGGCCGGGGATTCATCAAGTGCGTCACGCCTCCTGCTTGCCCATGCCCTTCGCAACCGTGCCGATCGCGGCGACCAGCACCACGACGAGCACCGCGCCGCCGATGACCAGCCACATCGTCGGCAGGCCTTCCTTCGGAGGCGCCGCTGTGACGTGCATGTCCGGCAGCGTCACGCTCGCCTCGGGAACGGCGGGCGTCGGCACATCGACCGACGCCACGGCCACTTCGTCGGGTTTGTGACCGCTCTGATCGTTGCTTGACAATGCAGCCGTGGCAGCCCCCGCGTCGGCCGGCGCCGCGTTCGACGACGTCGGCAGCTCCGGCAGCGGCGCCTCGGGCTTCGCGCTGCCCACAACCAGCTTGTCCCAGTTCGCCGCCAGCAGCAGGTCGGCGCCGGGGTTCTGCTCCTTGACCTGGCACGAACACGCGCCCGCGACGAACGCGCAGCTCTCGGCGATCGTCTGCGTCTGGATCCCCCGCCCGACCAGCGCGTAGTACGACCGGCCGCGCCCGAACACCGGGATCGCCATCGCCTCGTTCTTGTAGTACTTGAACAGGCCCGGCTCGGCGTTGATCAGCGTCTGGATGAACATCTGCTCCGCCGGGTCATCGTTCTTGATACGCAGGATCGTGAACTCGAGCTTGAGATCGACCTTCGTCTCAGAGCGGTAGAACTCGTCCTTCTTCAGGTCGGCGATGGTCGGCAGTTCGATCTGCGTCTTCATCACCTCGATGTTCTTCTTGAGCGTGTCTTCGGCCGCGTCGTCTTTCGCCTTGTCGCCGCTCTCCAGCAGCAGCCAGACCGCCGAGTCGCCGCCGATGATGCGTCGGATGACCTCGCGCCGCGCGGGCGAGTCGAGCAGCCCCTCGACCACCTCGTCGGTCAGCGGGCCGCGGTACGCCATGCGATCGGTGTCGACGTGCCGCGGATACTCCATCCAGAGCTGCGGCAGTTCGCCGGTCGGCTCGCCGAACACCTTGAGCAGCTCGGCGGCGAGCTTGTCCTGGTTGTTGTCGAGATCGACGTCGTGCATGACGATGTTGAGCGGCTTGTCTTCGCTGGTCGCGGCATCGGTCAGACGCTTGACCATCGCGCGGTGCTGCTCGCTGAGCGGGCCGCGGTGCACGATGTACGTGTCGAACGCGTCGGGCTGCCATCGCTCCAGCGCGTAGCGGAACACGGGGATCTGGCAGGCGTCGGCGGCTGTCGTGAGGCCGACCACCGCGAGGAGGAGTGTGGCGAGGAGGATGCGACGTGGCGTGTGGTTCGTCATGGGCTTCCTGGTCGTCATGGGCGTCCGGGTTGTCGGGTGCGTCGTTACGGGCTCGTGGCGGGCCCCGCGGGCAGGAACGCCATCGAGGTCTGCACGGCGAAGTCGCAGGTGCAGCCGCTGCTGGCCTCGGGCACGAGCAGCAGGCCGCCCGCCGGTATCATGTTAATCCAGCAACCGGGTCGGGTCACCCGTGTCACCGGTTCGTGCTTCTGCGTCGTCAGGTCGAACATCATCGGGTTCTGGTTGCGGAAGAACAGAGCGTTTTTCGACGCGGCGATCGTGCCGCAGCCGCGGCGGTGCCCGATGCCCCACTTCCAGTCCGACGCCGGCGTACCGGTCCGCAAATCATAGGCGTACGGTTCGACGCAGAGCGTGTCACCGACGATTACGGGGTGGTGGTCCTGCTCGCCGTGATCGCCGCCGATCTTCGTTTCGTTGTCCTGCGAGCGGCTCCACCGCGGCTCGCCAGTCGCCGCATCGTAGGCGCTCAGGTCGTAGACGACGTGCGCCGACCGCCGATCCGACCCACTGTTCCGCGACCCGGCCACCGTTAGCACGCCGTTCGAGCACGCGACGAACAGGTGGTGCTGGATCACATGCAGGTCAACGCTGCGCGACCACACTTCATTGCCTGTGTTCAGATCCAGAGCCACAAGTCGCACGCCCGACCGCAGCGCGTCCGGCAGCTTCACACGACCGTTGGCCGCACCCGTCGCCGCCGGCGCGGTCGACTCCACGAAATACACCCGGCCGTCGGCGATCGTGATCGTCGGGTTGATCACCGCCCCGCCCCTGTAGGTCCACTTCGGGTTCGCCGACGCGTCCTTGCCCGCGACCGGGATCGCGTACAGCGCGTCGCTGGTGATGACCGGGCGGAAGTCGAAGTACGTGCCCTCCTTGATCTGCTCGAGGCTCAGGTCGCGTCGCTGTGCCCCCGGGCGCGTCGTGCTGCCGACGAGCATATCGCCGACGCGCGCGACGTACCCCCACTCCCGTTCGGCGTTGTCGACACGCGGCGCGTCGTACGTCGTCACCACCCGCCCCGTCTGTGCGTCGATCGCCAGGCAGCGCCCCGCCGCCGCGACGTACAGGCGGTCGTCCGCCGCGACCATCGACCCGCAGTCGCTCATGATGCCGACGCGGCGCGACCCGGGCGTCTCGGTGTCCCACAGCACCGTGCCGTTGTAAGCGTCGACGCCGTACACGCGGTTGTCACCCGGCACGAACAGCCGGCCGTTCTTGAACAGCGGCGGGACCGTGCGGTGATGCCGATCGATCAGGTTGCGCGGGCCCGGCTCGCCCCACCACTGCATCCGCATGTCGCCGCCGACAGTCGCGTCGTCGCTGCACGACGTGTTCGCCGCGTTGGCGTAGAGGTGCGACCACTCGCCGACATCGCGCAGCGGGCCGCGCGTGACGACGGCGTCGGTCGTGTCACCGATGCCCAGCACCGCCACGCCACCGAACGGGCGCAGCACGCGCATGACCTCGGCGCGGTCGACGCGCGTCGGCTCGCCCGTCACGACCGCCGCGCCATCGACGATCACGTTGAAAAGGTAGTCCGTGTAGCTGAGCTTGCCGTGTGGGTCGGCCTGGTGGATCACCGCGCGCGTGCCGTACAGGCCCACCGCCTCGAGCCGACGCCGCGCGCGATCCACCGCCGCCGCGTCCGCCTCGACGCCGATCACGCGCAGCTTTGTCCGCTGCGCCAGCTCGTAGACCATCTGCCCGTCACCGCTGCCGAGCACGAGGCAGTAGCCGGGGCCTTCGTAGTGCGACGCGTTGATCACCCGCTGCGCCGCCACCGCATAGCGATCGCGCTCGGCGTCGGCCGCGTACGGATACGCCACCGCCGCGGGCGCGGTCACGTGCCGAGCGGCGACGCGCGCCGACGCCTCGGCGTCGGCCGCCGGTGTGAAGCAGTAGATCTTGCCGGCGTCGGTCGACACCAGCACCCTCCCGCGCACCACCGCCAGCGACATCGCCGCGCCATCGACCGGCGTCTCCCACAGCTTGCGGCCGTTGTCCGACGCGAACGCCGCGACCTTGCCATCGCCGCCCGCGTACCGCACGTCACCGGCCCCGATGAAGCCGTACGGGTATTCGTCAGGAATGCTCGCGACCTCCGGCCCCACGTCCTTGCCACGCCGCGCCAACTCCGACGCGAACGCCCCCGCCGGGTCGCGCCCCGTCGCCAGGTACAAACGCCCGGCCCGACGCTCGATGTAGCCCTGCGGCGAGACCTCCAGCGGCCCGGTCGCAACCACCGACCCATCCGACACACGCAACGCGCCCTGTGTGACGCCCTGCCCGGGGAACAGCCCCGCGCAGTAGTACGCCGTGTCGCCCTCCACGAGTACGCTCGACCGCACCGGCCACGCGCCGATCACACGCCCGTTCCCGGGCACGCGTCGCTCGGCCTCGGTCGCGCCCAGCCGCTTCCACAGCAGCGTGCCGTCCTTCGCGCTGACACAGTACACGTACCCATCGTCGCTGCCGAACAGCACGCGGTCGCCCGCCACCGTCGGCGCGAGCCTCACCGGCGCCTCGGCGAACACACGCCAGCGTTCCTCGCCCGTCGTCGCGTCGAGGCACGTCACGCTGTCGTCCGACGACGAGGCGTACCACACGTTGTCACCGACACCGACGACGTGGAACGCGCGGTCGTAGGTCACGCGCGCCTTGAGGTTGGTCTTGTGGTTCCAGAAATCCTGCTTGGCCGGCGCGGGCCAGGCGGGCGACGGCGCGTGCCGCGGCTCGTGCACCCACGCCAGCGCCAGCGGCGGGCGCACCGCCTGCGACGTGTGCCCGGTCCGCTGGTTGTCACGTCGATACGTCGGCCAGTCCGCCACGTCGGGCGGCGTCGCGACGATCCCCGGGAACCGCGCCTTGCGCAACTCGAACCGCCGCGCGACCTCCGCCTCGCTCAGCACGCGTCCCCACACGCTGACCTGCTCGATGCCGCCCGCCATCGGGTACAGCTCGTTGTCGTCCTCGTACGCGCCGATCGTCAGCGGTCCCTTCGGCGCGTACGCGATGTCACCCTGCTGCTCGCGCGACACGCCGGCCAGCCTCCCATCGACGTAGATCCGCTGCTCGACGCCGTCGTACGTGCCGACCACGTGGTACCAGTAGCCCGGCTGGTACATCGTGGCGCTGTTCATATACGTCAGCTTCTCGCGCTTGACGCTGGACAGCGCGAAGTAGAACCGCGCATCGTCGTAGCCGAGCAGCCAGCCGCGCTCGTACGCGCCGTTGTCCTGCAGCGCACCGACGATGCCGCCCCAACGCGTGGGCCTGTCGATGCGCACCCACGCCTCGACGCTCAGCGTGCGCTTCGGCAGCCCCGCGCCGCGGTGGTCCGCGAGCACGGTCACGCGGTCCTTCGATTTTTCGTCGCCCGTCAGGCGCAACGCCCCCGGCGCGTCGGTATCGAACGCGACCGGCCCGACCACCGTCGCGGCCAGTCCGCCCGTGTCGGCGCGGAGCGTCGCGCCTTCGCGGTGATCCGCGGTAAACGTCCAGCGATGCAGCAGCCCGCTGTCCGTCGCATCCGCCGCGCGCGCCGGTGGCGCAGCGCAAGTCACCGATGCGACGACGATCGCCATCGTCGCCGCTGTCCACCACGTGCCCGATCGTCGAATCTGCATGCGTCCCTAAGCCTCGCTGATACGCCTATCGATCTCGTAACTCTAACGTGGCCCCATTGTTGGGGCGTTGCGTCGACAGGGCTTCCGAATCAGAAAAAGGTGATTCGGGTAATAAAAAACGCCGCAAGTGCTATTGTACTGTATGCCCGTCGCATCAATGGGGCGGCGGGCGGGTTCCAAACCGTTACATTCTGCCGGGCGCCACAGGGAGCCGCTGTATGTCCGAGCCCTCATTGTTGTCCCGCGAGCGCATCGTTGCGCCGCCGGGATTCAACCGCTGGCTGGTCCCACCCGCTTCGATCGCGATCCACCTGTGCATCGGGTCGGTGTACGCGTGGAGCATCTTCAATCCCCCGCTGACGAAGGTGCACGGCGTCGTGGCCAGCGCGCCGGAGGACTGGACGCTCAGCGAGGTCGTGTGGGTCTTCACCGTGGCGATCCTGTGCCTCGGTCTCGCGGCGGCGGTGGCGGGCAAGTGGCTCGAGAACGTCGGGCCGCGCAAGGTCGGCGTCGTCGCGGCGTGCTGCTGGGGCGGCGGGTTCATCGTCGGCGGCGTCGGCATCCTGACGCATCAGCTCTGGCTGCTGTACCTCGGCTACGGCGTGATCGGCGGCGTCGGCCTCGGCCTCGGCTACGTCTCGCCCGTCAGCACGCTGATCAAGTGGTTCCCCGACCGACGCGGCATGGCGACCGGCATGGCGATCATGGGCTTCGGCGGCGGCGCGATGATCGCTGCCCCGATGAAAGAGTGGCTGCTCGGCGTGTTCTTCCGCGCGCCGGAGTACCTCGGCACGGCTGATCAGGTTCAGGTGGTTACCGAGGCGGGACGCCGTATCGCTGAAGTCGGCGGTCAGATGCACGAGGTGCTGGTCATCGGCGCCGGTGAGGCGGCCAAACTGCCGGGCGGCCTCCACGACGGCGTTTACATCGCGGGCACCGGCTCAAGCGGTGCGGCCGAGACATTCTTTACACTCGGCGTGATCTACTTCGTCGTCATGATGATCGCCGCGTTCGCCTACCGCATCCCCGCGCCCAATTGGAAGCCCGCCGGGTGGAACCCCGACCGGGCCACCACCTCGAAGCGGAAGATGATCACCGCCAACCACGTCCACGTCGACCAGGCCCTCAAGACGCCGCAGTTCTACCTGATGTGGATCGTGCTCTGCTTCAACGTCACCGCGGGCATCGGCGTGATCGGCGTCGCCAAGACGATGATGAAGGAGATCTTCGGCGCCGCCCTGCCCGATGTCGTCGACACCGAGTTCACCACGTTCTACGTGCTGATGATCAGCGTGTTCAACATGCTCGGCCGTTTCTTCTGGGCGACCATCTCCGACTACATCACGCGCAAGGTCACGTTCCACGTCTTCTTCATCCTCGGCATCATGCTGTACCTGTCGATCCCGTTCTGCGCGCAGCGGGTCAACGCCTCGCCCGGCGTCGTCTGGCTCGTGTACTTCTACGGCGCGACGATGATCATCTTCACGATGTACGGCGGCGGCTTCGCCACGATCCCCGCGTACCTCGCCGACGTCTTCGGCACACGTTACGTCGGCGGCATCCACGGCCGACTGCTCACCGCGTGGTCGACCGCCGGCGTGCTCGGCCCGCTCGCCATCACCTCGCTGCGCGAGCACTCCCGACTCAACGCCATCACCGACCTCGCCGCGAAGGTCGACCCCGCCGCGTTCCAGGCGAAGTTCGGCGCCGGCGTCGACCACCTCGCCGAACTCGTGGCGCAGAAGACCGTCACCATCGGCAACCTCATGGAGATCGCGCCGCCCGGCACCGCCAACCCCTCGGGCAACCTCTACAACTCGACGATGATCCTCATGGCCGTGCTGCTCGGCCTGGCCCTCATCGCCAACTTCATGATCAAGCCCGTGCACCCCGATCATCACCTCGACGAGGACGACGCCCCCGCCGACGATCGTCCGCTCGACGCGCCGGGCGACCTGGTCGACAACGTCGACGGTTCGGACGAGGATGTCGACGAAGTCGCCGCGACGGCCGAAGCGTAGCCACGCCCGCCCCAGCCGCGCATCACCGCCGCCACACAACATCAGCCCGATCACGATCGAGACCCCGCATATGTCGCACCGCATCGAGTCCACCTTCACGCAGCGCCTCGCCGTGCTGTCGCCGTTCGGCCTCGGCCACCAGAAGCCGCACCACTTCCTCGACACGTTCAAGGCAGCGTGGGCCAACCGCGACAACCTCGGCTACGCGTGGGACGTGCTGAGCAAGGGCGCGTGCGACGGCTGCGCGCTCGGCGTCGCCGGGCTGCACGACTGGACCATCGACGGCATGCACCTGTGCACCACCCGCCTGAACCTGTTGCGCCTGAACACGATGCCCGCGTTCGATCACGACATCCTCAAAGACGTGTCAAAGCTGCGCACGATGTCGAACAGCGAACTGCGTCAGCTCGGGCGGCTCGCGTACCCGATGCGACGCCGCAAGGGCGAACCGGGCTTCACGCGGATCACGTGGGACGAGGCGCTGGGCGCGATCGCCGCACGCATCAAGGCGACCACGCCGGACCGCACCGCGCTGTACCTCACGTCGCGCGGCATCACGAACGAGACCTACTACGTCGCGCAGAAGGTCGCCCGGCTGCTCGGCACGAACAACGTCGACAACGCCGCGCGGCTGTGCCATTCGCCGTCGACCGCCGCGATGAAGGCCGCGATCGGCGCCGCCGCCACCACCTGCAGCTACACCGACTGGTACGGCACCGACCTGCTCGTTTTCTTCGGCGCGAATCCCGCCAACGATCAACCGGTCACTACGAAGTACCTGCACGGCGTCAAGAAGACCGGCACGCACGTCTCGATGGTCAACCCGCACCTCGAGCCCGGCATGAAACGCTACTGGGTGCCGTCGACGCCGACCAGCGCGGTGTTCGGCACGAAGATCGCCGACACGTGGTTCCCCGTCACGCAGGGCGGCGACATCGCGTTCCTCTACGGCGTGATCAAGCTGATGCTCGAAAACAAGTGGTACGACGAGGCCTTCGTCAACGCGCACACCACCGGCTTCGACGACCTCAAGGCGTTCACCGAGTCGCTGAGCTGGGAAGACCTCGAATCCAAGTCCGGCCTGGACCGCGACACGATGCGGGAGTTCGCCGAGCTCGTCCGCGACGCGAAGACCGGCGTGCTGGTCTGGTCGATGGGCATCACGCAGCACCGCTTCGGCGCCGACGGCGTGGCGATGATCTGCAACCTCGGCCTGCTCAAGGGCTGGGTCGGACGCGACAAGTGCGGACTGATGCCGATCCGCGGACACAGCGGCGTGCAGGGCGGCGCGGAGATGGGCGCGTACGCGACGGTCTACCCCGGCGGCCGCGCGATCAACGACGACACCGCCGCGGAGATGCGCAACCTGTACGGCTTCGACGTGCCGACCGCGCCGGGCCTCAACGCCACGGCGATGGTCGAGGCGGCGCACCGCGGCGAGCTCGACGTGCTGTACTGCGTCGGCGGCAACTTCCTGCGCGCCCTGCCGGAGCCCGACTACGTGTCCGAGGCGATGGCGCGCGTGCCGATGCGCGTGCACCAGGACATCGTGCTGACCGATCAGCTGTTCATCGATCCGGCCATCGACGACGGCGAGGTGATCCTGCTCCCGGCCGCGACACGCTACGAGCAGGAAGGCGGCGGGACGCAGACGTCGACCGAACGCCGCGTGATGTTCAGCCCGCAGCTGCCGCGACAGGTCGGCGAGGCGCGCACGGAGTGGCGCATCCTGCGGGACCTGGCGAAGGCCGTGGACCCCGAGCGCGCCAAGCTGCTCGGCTGCGATACCGGCGAGGCGATCCGCGAGGAGATCGCGAAGGTGATCCCGGTGTACGACGGCATCCAGAACCTGCACAAGTCGGGCGACGCGTTCCAGTACGCCGGTCCTCACCTGTGCCCCAACGGCAGGTTCGGCACGGCCGACGGCAAGGGCCACCTGCGTGCGGTGGAGATCCCCGAGCCGAACCGCGGGCCGGGCTGCTTCCACGTGTCGACGCGGCGCGGCAAGCAGTTCAACACGCTGATCTACGCGGAGACCGACCCGCTGACGGGCGCGCCGCGCGACGCGGTGCTGATGAACGCCGACGACGCCGCGTCGCTGCACCTCAAGCAGGGCGACCGCGTGACGCTCGTCAGCGACACCGGCAAGTACGCGGCGCGCGTGCACCTCGCCCCGCTGGCGCCCGGCAACCTGCAGGTCCACTGGCCCGAGGGCAACGTGATCCTCAAGACCGGCATCGTCGACGCGGGCGGCGGCGTGCCGGACTACAACGCGTTCGTCACGATCGAGAAGGCGTGACGCGACGCGTTCCGTGGTAAAACATCCGTATGGCCGACACGCAGGACAGTCACGAGCCGGCGCGCATCGTGCAGTGGCGCGAGGGTGAGCCGCCGCGTGAGGTGGACGACGCGGTGGCGCGCGAGGAGCCGCTGGAGATCCGCGTGCGCGGCAGGTCGATCAGCGTGACGATGCGCACGCCGGGGCACGACGACGAGTTGGCCATCGGGTTCCTGCTGAGCGAGGGCCTGATCGCCGCGTCGCGGGACGTGGTGCGTGTCGAACCGTCGGCGCGGCACCCCGAGGGCAACGTGATCAACGTGTTCCTCGCGCCGCACGTCGAGGTCGACTTCGACAGGCTCACACGCCACGTCTTCGCGTCGTCGAGCTGCGGGCTGTGCGGCAAGGCGTCGATCGAGCAGGTGCAGTGCCACTTCACGCCGATCCCCACCGACGACAACGTGCGCATCGCCGCGGAGGCGCTGCAGCGTCTGCCCGATGTGCTGCGCGCCGGGCAGGACACGTTCGACCGCACCGGCGGGCTGCACGCCGCGGGATTGTTCGATGTCGACGGCACAATAATCGCGCTGCGGGAGGACGTCGGCCGACACAACGCCGTGGACAAGGTGCTCGGCGATGCGTTGCTGCGCGACCGCCTGCCGCTGGACCGCCACGTGCTGATGGTCAGCGGGCGGGCGTCGTTCGAGATCATGCAGAAGGCGCTGGCCGGGCGCGTGCCGATCCTCGCGGCGGTGTCGGCGCCGTCGAGCCTCGCCGTAGAGATGGCGCGCGACAGCGGCCAGACGCTCGTCGGTTTCCTCCGGCCCGGTCGCATGAACGTGTACACGCACCCGCAGCGCGTGACGATGTGATTACGAGAATCGCTCGAGGTCTTCGGGCGTGTTGATCTGCGGCAGTTCTTCCATGCCGTCGGGCATGTCCACCGCGACGGTCTCGATGTCGTCGAGCAGGTGCTGGAGCTTGAAGTCCGACTCGGCGAGCTGGCGCGTCACGCGCCGCAGGACGCCGATGTGATACAGCGCCAGCGTCGGCTCCCACCACTTGTGCCGGAACGCGACCGCCTCGGCGCCGTCCCGCCGCGCGTCCAGCAGCGTCTGCACCCACTCGGCGTTCGGCTCGACGACGTCGCAGCTGGTCAGCAGCATCCAGCCGTCGAGCTCTTCGTCCTCCTCGACGTCGGCGCTGAGGTCGGCGATCGCGGTCCGCAGCCCGCCGAGCGGCCCCTGCCGGGCGCGCATGTCGGGGATCGTCCGCATGCCGAGGTCGGAGAACTTGTGCGGCACATCGGCGACGACCGTCACCGACTCGGCGACCGGGCGCAGCGACGCGGCGACCTGCGCGATCAGCGGACGCCCCTTGAACGGCGCGCGCGCCTTGTCCGAGCCGAACCGGCTGCTCTTGCCGCCCGCCAGGATGTACACCGGTACCCGAGTCACGCGTCGTCCTCCGCGCGCTTACCCAGGCGACGCCGCCCCTTCGTCGCCACCACCACAGTCACCCTCGGCGCGGTTGCGCTCGAGCTGAACCTGCATCCACGCCCACGCCGCGACCGTCCGCGGAAAGCCCACCGTATTCATGCCGAGCATGATCGCCTGGTCAAGCTCCGCCTCGGTCGCCCCGTGCTCCAGCGCCCGCCGCACGTGGCTCCGCAGCGCCGACTCCAGGCCCGCGCCCACGCAGATCCCCACCTTGATCAGCTCGCACGCCTTGCCGTCCAGCGGGCCCATCTGCTCGACGAACCGGCCCACCTTCTGGTGCGCCTCGCCGAGCTCCGGGAACTTCCGCACGAACGCCTTGAACGTGGCGGGCAGCTTGCCGCCGCTCTGCTGCGTCTCGTCCGCCATGGTCGGGCCTCCTTCGCGTGCTACTATATCACCAATCCCGCGAGGCTCCGACATGCAACACCCCGCACCGATCCATACGCCCCTCGTCGCTGCCGCGCTGTGCGTCGCGACGCTGCTGCTGTTCGCCCCGGGCGCCCGCGCGGCCGACGACACGCCGGTCGACGAGCTCGTCCCCCGCGCCCGCGCCGCCGCGCAGGCCGGCCAACTCGACACCGCCCTCAAGCTCGCCACGCAGGCCGTGACCGCCGAGCCCAACCACGCCGAGGCACGCGCCATCCGCGCGTCGATCCACGAGGCGATGGGCAACCTGAACCTCGCCCTGCACGACCTCGATGCGCTGATCAGGCTCGTGCCCGAGTCCGCGAAGCTGCGCAACCACCGCGGCGAGCTGCGGTTCTTCCTGGCCGACATCAACGGCTCGATCGAAGACTTCGACAGGGCCATCGCCCTCGACCCCGACTCGGCGCCGTATCACTGGCAGCGCGGCATCAGCCTCTACTACGCCGGGCGTTACGCCGACGGCGCCGCGCAGTTCGAGTCGCACCGCAAGGTCAACCCCGACGACGTGGAGAACGCCGCGTGGCACTACCTCTGCAAGGCCCGCGCCGAGTCGCCCGCCGCCGCAGCGAAAGACCTGATCCCCATCGACACCGACCGCGACACGCGCGTGCCGATGAAGCAGGTGTTCGACCTGTTCGCCGGCAAGGGAACCGAGCAGGCCGTGCTCGACGCCGCGGAGGGCGACACGTCGCCCCGCGCCCTGCTCAACCACCGCATGTACGCCCACCTCTACCTCGGCCTGTGGCACGAGGCGAACGGCCGAGCCGACGAGGCGAAGCGCCACATGAAGCTCGCCGCAGTGGACTACAAGGTCGACCACTACATGGGCCGCGTCGCGCAGGTGCACTGGAAGCTGATGCAGCAGCGCGACAAGGCCGCGACGCCGGAAGCGTCTCCCGACAAGAAGGCCGACGATGCCGGCAAGTGACGCGCGCCCGGACGCGTCTCGTGTCGCCGTGTGCTGCGACGGCGTGTCGTGCGAGGCGGCCGAACGCGCGCGTCAGCTCGCCGATCAACTCGCCCTGCCGCTCACCCACGCCGACGACGACACGGTCGACGCTTTGCTCACGGTGACCGACGAGCGTGTCGAGCTGCGTGCGCCGTCGCTCGACGTCGGCCCCGTGTCGTGCGACTTCGTCTCCGGGCCGTTCGGTTACCGACGCCGCGGCCACCTGCGCGGCGAGCTGCTGATCAAGGCCGTCGGGTATCGCGGCGAACCCTTGCGTGTGATCGACGCGACCGCCGGCCTCGGTCGCGACGCCGTCATGCTCGCCCTCGCCGGGTGCACCGTCACCGCCGTCGAACGCCACCCCGTCATCGCCGCCCTGCTCGCCGACGGCCTCCGCCGCGCGTGCGACCACGACGATGACACGCGCGCCGCCCTCCGCGACCGCCTCGTCATCGTGCAGCACGACGCCCGCGACTATCTCGCGTCGCTCGACGACGCGTCGCGCCCCGATGTGATCTACCTGGACCCGATGTTCCCGCACCGCAGCAAGTCGGCGCTGGTGAAGAAAGAGATGCGTGTCTGCCGCGTCGTCACCGGCGACGATCCCGACGCCGACGATTTGCTGCGTGTCGCCCTCACCGTCGCGCGTCGGCGCGTCACCGTTAAAAGCGCCGCGCACGCGCCGTCGCTCGCGGGCCCGACGCCGACCGTCACGCATCGCGGCAAGGCCGTGCGGTACGACGTGTACGCGATTACCGGGTAGTCACGCAGCAAAATGGCAATGTCAGTTCATCGCATCACGGCACCGACACCCGCAAACTTGATAATCGAATCGCCGTGCAACAACACTTCCACGCCGTGTTCAGGGTCCCATCCGCAGTTGAACGCAAGGGAGTAGCTTGAATCGCCACCCTCGGATTGTTCGAAGATGTTCAACCCAATGCAGTGGATCAAGCGCGGCACATCATCGACAGATAGTTCAGCGATGACGTCTGATGCCAACTCGGGAAAGGATCGCAAGCGTTCATACAACAAGCGAAGGATCGATCCCCGCAAGCGTCGCGCGTTTTCGACGTACCAGTCAAAGCACCTACACTGTGCCGCCGTCGGCCCCGTACCAGTACGATCGTGCACGAACAGATCGAGGTCTCCATTGGGAGGCGGAACCTTACCCGTCGAAGCCTCGATCCGACTGCCCCCATCCCACTCCAGTTGTATGCAGCAATCATCGTAAACATCCGATCGAAATGCCCCTTTCCAACCAAAATCGCCGACGCGCTCAAGTTCCTCGAACGGATGCATACCACACCTCCCGGATCTACCGAACATTCCTTTCAGTTACGCCAGTCACTTGATCACTAGATACCACTGCCCGCCCTTGAAGCGCCAGTGGTCGTCGTTGTTGGTGTCGTTCCACACGCCGTTGGCGTAGATCTCGGCACGCGTCGTGGCGGTGCGCATGTCGTCGGCGAAGCGGAAGTTCTTCACGCGCACCTTCTCGAGATCGACCTTTAGCACCTCGGCCGCGAGTCGGAGCGCGCCGAGGCGGAAGCGCATGCCCGGCCCGCCGATCGTCGCGCGGCTGTCGGGATCGATCACCTTCAGGCACTCGTCCCAATCGCGGTTGTACAGGTGCCTGACGTAGTCGCGGTAACGGTTGGTGATCGTCTCGGCGTAGTCGATCCGTGTCAGCGCGGCGCGCAGGTCTTCGACGCCGTCGGTGTCCGCGTCGATCGTACGCAGCGTCCCCTGAACCAGCGTCCGGGCCTCGTCGAACTTCGCCTCGTCGGCCAGCGACCGCGCCTTCTCGATCGATTGGTCGATCGACTGACGCTGTTCGATCAGCTCGATCGCCTTCTGCGCCTCGTCGATGCCCGGCGTCTTCGGCCGCACCTCGGCGATCACGCCTTCGAGCTTCGCGCGGGCGTCGTCGAGCTTGCCCTCGTCGGCGAGCCGCTTCGCCTCGTCGATCGCGCTCGCGACGGCCTGCTGCTCGGCCTTGCGGCGCTGGCCGTCCTTCATCACGCCGCCGACGATCAGCAGCGCGAACACCGCGCCGACGCCGATCGCGATGCCCGTCCAGAGCGTGCGCCGCGACGAATGCGGCGCCGCGTCCGACGCGCGTGCCTTCGACGCCGGGCGCGCGACCGGGATGTCCGCCGGCGACACCGCCGCGCTGCCCGCCGGGCCCGCCGTCGGCACCACCGCGGCCACCGCCGCGCCCGTCTGCGCCTCCGCCGCCTGCGCCAGCACCTTGTAGATCTCGATCTGCCGCTCGATGTTCTTGAACTGCTGCGGGCCGAGCGCCACCGTCGTGATCTCCATCTTGTTGTGCACCTGGTTGTACACGTCCTGGCTGATGCAGATCCCGCCCGGCGTCGCCATCGGCTCGATCCGCGACGCGACGTTCACGCCGTCGCCGATGATGTCGTTGCCCACCACCAGCACGTCGCCGAGGTGCACGCCGATCCGCACCTCGAACCGCAGCCCCGGATCGCACTTGCCGTTGTGCTTCCGCACGCGGTCCTGGATGTCCATCGCGCACGCCACCGAGTCCACCGCGCTGCCGAACTCCACCAGCACGCCGTCGCCCATCTGCTTGATGACCGTCCCGTCGTGCTGCCGGATCGCCATGTCGAAGATCTTGTTGTGCGTCGCGAGGATGCGCACCGCCCGCTGCTCGTCGGCCCCCATCTCGCTGGAGAAGCCGACGATGTCGGAAAACATGATCGCCGCCAGGCGTCGCTTCTGCTTGGGCTTCTGCTCGGACATGTGACCTCACCAACGCGAACGAATCACCCAACAGATTGTACTGTTTTGAGGCGGGGCAGGTTGCGATTTGGTGAAGTGGTGATTTGGTGATTTGGTGATGTGATCCTTTGGCGCGACGACCTGTGGGCATGCCACATCACCAAATCACCACTTCCCAAATCACCAAATAGCCACGCCCAATCAAGCGAGCTGATCAGCGAGCGTCCGATACCGCCCGTACACGTCGTCATACGCTCTGGTCGCCGCGCGGCGTGGTTTGACGATCTTCGACCCGCCGTGCTTCTTCGGGTCGGCCATCGTGCGGATCGCGTCGGCGGGTGATTTGAAGCCGGTGACGGCCTTGCCCGCGACCAGCGCGCCGAGGATCGCCGCGCCGATCGCCGGGCCGTGCAGCGCGGGGTGCACGCTGATCGGCTTGCCGAGCACGTCGGCGTAGACCTGCACGAGCAAGGGATTGTGGTGCGGCAGGCCGCCGGTGGCGACGTAGTCGCGCACGGGCACGCCGTGCTCGGCGAGCAGGTCGACGATCCAGCGCACGCCGAACGCCGACGCCTCGAGCAGCGCGCGGTACAGGTGATGCGGTCCGTGGTTCAGCGACAGCCCCGTGAACGCGCCACGGAGCGAGCCGTCCATCAGCGGCGTCCGGCAGCCGTTGAACCAGTCCATGCACAGCACGCCGTCCGCGCCGGGCGGCAACTCCGCCGCGCCCGCCGCGAGCTGGTTGAAGTCGCGCTGCCCCACCGTCTGCCGCAGCCACGCGAACGCGTCGCCGACCGCCGCCTGTCCCGTCTCGTAGCCGAAATAGCCCGGCAGGATGCCGCCGTCGACCACGCCCGCGACGCCCGGCACGACCGTGCCTTCCGTCGCGTTGAGCATGTGACACGAGCTTGTGCCCATCACCATCACCAGCGTGCCCGCGCCCGCCGCGCCCGCGCCCGGCACGCCCGCGTGCGCGTCGATCGTCGCTGCACTCACCGGCGTCGTCTCACGCAATCCCAACCGCTTCGCCATCTCCGCACACAGCCCACCCGCGACCTCGCCCGGCGCCAGCATCCGCCCGGGCATCTTGTCGCTCACGACGTTCGCCATCTTCGGGTGCAGCGCCGCAAAGAACTCGCGCGACGGGTAGCCGGTCTTCGCCGACCACATCGCCTTGTAACCCGCCTGGCACGTCGACCGCGGCAGGTCCTCCGCCTTGCAGCCGACCAGTCGCCACACGAACCAGTCGCCCGCCTCGACCCACACCTCCGCCGCGTCGTACACCTTCGGCGCGCGTTCGAGCGTCTCGAGGATCTTGGGGAAGAACCACTCCAGGCCGATCGTCCCGCCGTACGTGTCGAGCCATTTTTCCTTGCGCTCGCGTGCCACGTCGTTGATGCGGTCGGTCTGCTTCTGCGCCCCGTGGTGCTTCCACAGCTTGGGCCACGCGAACATCTGCTCGTCAAACGGGTGCACCTGGCACAGCGGCGTGCCGTCACGCAGCGCGGGCAGCATCGTGCAGCTCGTGAAGTCCACGCCGATGCCGACCACGTCGTCCGCGCTGAGCTTCGCGGTGCGCATCGCTTTGCGCACCGCCTTGCCCGCGCCGTCGATCCAGTCCGCCGGGTGCTGAAACGCGAAGTCGTGCGGCAACGTCTGCCCCGTCGTCGGCAGCGTCTGCGTGATCTGCCCGTGCCGATACTTCACCACCGCCGACGCACGCTCGACGCCGTCGAGCCCGACGAGGATCGCTCGGACGGATTCGGTGCCGAAGTCGAGGCCCAGCGCGACACGATTCGATTTGGCCATTGCCCGGTTTCCTTTGCTGATGAGAGTCGCAAAAGAGTATTCAGATTCGAAGTTCGCGTGTAGGCGCGATCCCGTCACGCGCCTGCGCAAACGCCGCAGGGTCGCCTAGCGTTTGTGCCCGATGTACGCGATGCAGATGCCGAACGTCATCGCCGTCTGCGACACGTCGGTGAACCCCGCGCCCTCGAGCATGTCGACCATCTGCTGCCGGCCGAGGAACGTGTTGACCGACTGCGGCAGGTACTTGTACGCCCCGCTGCGGTCGCCGCTGATCAGCGTCGCGGTGCGCGGCATGATGTGGCGGAAGTAGAAGTTGTACATCGCCAGCATCAGCGGGTTCGTCGGCAGCGAGAACTCGAGGATGCACACCCGCCCGCCCGGACGCAGGATCCGGTAGAACTCGCCGATCGCCTTGGCCGGCTCGGCGACGTTGCGGATGCCGAACGCGATCGACACGACGTCCGCCGTCGCGTCGGGCAACGGCAGTTGCATCGCGTCGCCGTCGGCGAAGTGCACCGGCGTGGCGAGCGACGCGCCGCGCGCGGCCCGCTTGTGACCCGCGATCACCGTCATGTTGTGCGTGAAGTCGATCCCCAGCACCCGCTTCGGCCCGGCGTCGGCGAACGCCAGCGACAGGTCGCCCGTGCCGCACGCCACGTCGACGACCACATCGTCGCCCTTCACCGCGCACAGCTTCACCGCCTTGCGACGCCACGCCTGGTCGCGCCACATCGAGTGCAGCCGGTTGTTCAGGTCGTAGCTCTTGGCGATCGCGCTGAACATCGCCTGCACGCGCTGCGCCTTGTCAGCCACCGCGTGCGGGTTGTCGAGGTTGTCGTCACGCCAGGCCGCCTCACCGGCGGACGTCGACGCGGAGGGATGTTCGCTCGAAGCCATGGCCGGATGATAGAGACTGCCGCGCACGTGGCAAATCGCGCCGTCACCTCGTGCGCACCGACCGACAACGAAACCCCTTCAGCGCGAATTGGTCACAAGAAAGTCATCGCCCATCACGCGCATGACTTACAACGTCGCCCCGCCGCGTCGCGACACCCCCGTGCGCACCTGCGCGTCGTCCCACCCATTTATAGAGAGCACACACATGTCCCACACGACACACATTCCGCGCGCCGACCACGCCTTCCAGCACTTTGCATATGGCATTGCAGAAGACCC
Source organism: Phycisphaera sp. (assembly GCA_016125285.1). Classification (GTDB taxonomy): domain Bacteria; phylum Planctomycetota; class Phycisphaerae; order Phycisphaerales; family Zrk34; genus RI-212. The sequence continues at coordinate 104,355 of WGMA01000042.1, read as the reverse complement.
ACGGTGGCCCCCCTCCCCCCGGCTCAAATGAAAAGTGGAAAATGGAAAATGAGAAATGGAAAATGACTACCCCGCCCCCCTTGCAAACAAAAACCCTCGGCGCAAAAAAAGACCCGGTGGCCGTGGTTGTGGGACGAATCCCAGTCACGACCCCCGGGGGAGCTTAGGGCAAATTGATTGGCGGCTGTCGCCGTCTCGGTCCTACCAGCGGATAGTAGGCACCAAACCCTCCGAAGGAGAAGCCTTGTACCAGAAAAAGTACCACCGCCGCAACTCTTTTTTACAATCTCGCGCCCATGCGGCGACATTATCCAGATGGGCTACGCATATTTCCGTCCGCGTCGGCCTGCCAGATCCGCCCCGTCGTCACGTCCATCCCTGTGAGCCAGCCGCCCTTACAGCAGCCGGTGTCCAGATCGATCAGGTACCCGAGGTCCAATACCTCCGGTTGGGGCGTGTGCCCCACGACGACGGTTTTTCCCGACACGTGCCGCTTGTCGGGCGCCTTGTCCCGCAGGCTCAGCCAGTGCAGCGTGAACGGCGTCTGCCGCTCGAGCGGCGTGCCGGGGTCGTAGTTGGCGTGCACGAAGATGTGCGTGTCCGTCTCAAACCACGGCCGACAGCGGTGGATGAACGCCAGATGCTCGTCCGGCAGTTCCCCGACGCTGTGAGCCCCGTACGACTCCAGCGTCGCCCTGCCCCCGGCGTCGAGCCACATCTGCAGGTCACGCTCGCCGTGCGACGCGGTGAGCATCATCAGCTCGTGATTACCGATGATCGGCATGACGGGGCAAGGCCCGACGTCGCCCAGACGGATCAGCCGCTCGATGACGCCGCGGCTGTCGGGCCCGCGATCGACGTAGTCGCCCAGCGGCACGAGCAGGTCGTCGGGGCGCAGGTTGACCGCGTCCAGCACGGCGTCGAACGCCGCCGAACAGCCGTGGATGTCACCGATCGCGATAACCCGTCCCAACGCCGATACCTCCGTGGCGCTCACCGCCGACGCCCGCGCCGACGCGGCCGGACGGGCCGTTTGTACGCGGAGCCTGGTAAAGCGTATACTGTCCGGTCTTTTGCCCGCAAATGGAGCCGGTAAGCGATGCTCAAGTGGTTTTACAAGTACAACAAGATCCTGCTGGTCGTGCTCGGTTCGTTCCTGATGGTGGTGTTCCTGCTGCCGGGATCGAACATGTTCCGTCCGACGCCGTCATCGGTGACGGTCGGCACGGTCGACGGTGAGACGATCACGCAGGGCGATCTGCACCAGGCCGCGACCGAGATCGACATGCTCGCGCGGCAGTTCCCGCCGCTGCCCGAGTCGCACCCGGCGCACTTCCCGACCGATCCGCTGCACTGGCTGCTGCTGCTCCGCGAGGCCGAGCGCAACGGCGTGTACGTCTCGAAATCAGAGGCGCGGCTGCTCGTGGACAACATGGACCCCAAGGAGAAGGCCAACGTCCTGAGCGGCTACCGCATCTCCGAGGACGGCCTGATCCGCACGTATCAGCACGCGCTGATGTGGCAGCGTCTGCTCGACATGGTCGTCGATTCCGACCGCCCCTCCGAGCCGCGCCTGCGTCACTACGCCCAGACCACGCGGTCACGACTCGGCATCGAGCTCGTCGCCGTCGACGCCACGGAGATGCTCAAGCAGGTCGACAAGCCGACCGACGCCCAGCTGCTCGAGCACTTCAACAAGTACAAGTCGTTCAAGCCCGGCGAGAGCAAGCCGTACGGCTTCGGCTACTACCTGCCGGACCGCGTCAAGATCGAGTACATCACCGTGTCGCGTGACGACGTCGCGGCGTCCATCACCGTCGACGAGGTCGACGCCCAGCGTTACTACCTCGATCACCCCGAGATGTACATGCCCCCGCCGCCGGCCGAGAAGCCCGCGGACGGCGCGACGCCCGCCGACAAGCCGGCCGACAAGCCCGCCGACGGCGCCGCGCCGAGCGGTGACACGCCGGCCACGCCCGACGCCACCAAGCCCGCGCCCGACGCCGGCGGAGCCGACGCGCCGAAGAAGGACGGTGACGCCAAGCCCGCCGACGGTTCATCTGACGCGTCCGACGTGATCCCGAGCCTCGTCTCGGCCACCGAGGTCACGCAGAACGACGCCCCGGCCGCGGCGACCGACACCGCCAAGCCCGCCACGACCGCCGCCCCCGCGACCAAACCCGACGACGCGGCCACGGCGGCCCCGACCGCGCCCGACGCGCCCGACGCGCCGAAGAAGGCGCCCGGACCACAGCCCTACCGCGAGGTCCGCGAGAAGGTCATCAAGGACGTGCGTGACGCCGAGGCGGCCAAGAAGCAGGACCGCATCGTCAAAACCATCCGCGCGCTGCTCGACGAGAGCCGCCGCGGTCTGCCGACCGACCCCGCCGGCTACCTCGTGCTCAACAAGCACACGCCGGTGCCCTTCGAAAAGATCGCCGAGCAGATCCAGGCGGAGTTCGGCGTGCTGCCGAAGGTCACCCGCGTCGACAACCGCTGGATGAACGTCCGCGACGTGGCGACGGAGACGCACTTTGGCAAGTCCTCGCTGCAGTTCGCCGGCCAGCGCTACCCGGTCGCCCGCTACGCGTTCGCCGTCAAGGAACTGCACGACGGCAAGGAGAACCCGGACGCGGCGCTGCGTCAGGTCCGCCTCCAGCTCAACGTCGCTTCGATCCCGGTGACCGACGATCTGGACAGCGTCCACATCTTCCGCGTCTTCGACATCAGCCCCGCGCACGAGCCGAAGAAGATCGACGAGGTCGCGCTGCAGGTCGAGGGCGACTGGCGTCGCCTCCAGGCGTACAAGCAGCTGGAGAGCCGCACCGAGGCGCTGGTGTCCCGCGCCCGCACCGAGGGGCTCCAGGAGGTCGCCAAGGGGTTCGACACGGTCGTGTACCGGCCCGAGCCGTTCGCCAAGCGGGACGAGAAGGCGATCCAGCAGGCGCTGCAGCGGCGCCAGCTGGCGATGATGCTCGGCATGCCCGAGCTCGCGGCGAACGTGGAGATCACGGACGTGCCGAACGTCGAGGGCGTCGGTCGTTCCGAGGACTTCCTCGACGCGGTGTTCAAGCTCGCGGCGAAGCTCCGCGAAGCCGGCGGCATCATCAAGGCCGACCCCAAGCTCTCGGTCGACGCCATCAGGCTTGACCGCCAGATGCGCATCGTGCTGGTCGACATCGTCGACGACATGCCGATCGACTCCGGCCAGTACGCCACCGAGAAGCTCGCGGTGAGCAACGACATGCGGATGCAGGAGATGCGGGAGCAGTCGAAGCAGGAAATGGACATCGCCAACAACCCGCTGTCGAAGGACGCGCTGATCAAGCGGCTGCACTACGTCGACGCCAACCCCACGCCCGACAAGCCGAAGAAGACCGACGGCGACAACGCGGGCACGGCCAACGCGCAGACCAAAGACAAGTAACCACACACGGCGGAGACGCGGCGCGGCGCACGCCCCGCTCGCGTCACGACATCCGGGGAGAAAGATGCAACACGCTTGTCACGTGGGGTCAGCTGACCGACGAACCGGCCGGGACCGGTCGTGTCGGCATCAGCACGACCACGTCCGTCAGGTCGTCGCCGTCCTTGTGGCTCGCGGCCATCAGCATGCCGTTGGAGACCTCGCCGCGGATCTTGCGCGGCTTGAGGTTCGCCACGATGATGATCTGCCGACCGACCAGCCGCTCGGGCTCTTCGTAACCCTTGATGCCGGCGCAGATCTGACGCGGGCCCAGCTCGCCGAGGTCCAGCTGCAGCTTGAGCAGACGATCGGCGTTGGGGTGCGGCTCGGCCTGCGTGATCGTCGCGACACGCAGGTCCAGCTTCGCGAAGTCGTCGTACTCGATCTCGGGCTTCGTCGTCGGCGCGGGCGCCTCGGCCGGCGCGGGCGGCGCGGCGGGCTGGTCGGGCGTCGGGGTCGGTTCGTCGGTCATCGTGCGTCGTCCTTTCGGCGTGAAACTTCGGGCGGGCATGATAACACGAACGCCGCGACGTGTGACGACGCAGAACGTGTGCCACTGGCGGCTTGCCCGCCAGTGTTGGTTCAATGAAGAGTCGGATTGGCGGGCAAGCCGCCAGTGGCACACGCCGCGCCGCAACGATATGGTGACCGACATGCTCCACATGGCGTTGAAGGAATGGTCGATCGTCTGCGACCTGCTCAGCGAAGGCAGGCTCGCGCTGCTGCTGCGCAAGGGCGGCATCCACGAGGACGAGGGCGCGGGCGTGTTTCGGCTCGAGCACCCGCGATTCGCGCTGTTTCCGTCGTGGGCGCACCAGAAGCCGACGGCGATCAAGGCCGAGCACCGCGACCGCGTGGTCGTGCTGTCCGAGCCGGCGGAGATCCCGCTGACGGCGATCGGCGAGGCGGCGCGGATCTGGGAGGTGCCCAGCCGCGAGCGGTTCGAGACGCTCGACGATCTGCACTGCTGGACCGCCGAGCACCTGGACATGCGGTTCAACTACAAGCCGGACCGGCCGCTGTACCTGATGGCGGTGCGGTGTGCGACGCTCAACGAGCCGCGCGTAATCCCCAACACGTGGGAGTACGGCGGGTGCAAGAGCTGGGTGCCGCTGGCGACCGAGCACGGCGTGGATGACACGCGCGTGACGCCGGCGCTGAGCGACGCGGCGTTCGCGGCGATCGCCGCGCGCGTCGACGCGGCGTTCGCGTAGGTTTCACGTTTCAAGTTTCAGGTCTCACGGTGCGGCCCGACGCGCGGCGCGACGACACCTGAAACTTGAGACATGAGACTTGAAACGTGAGACTCAGATCGTCAGGAACGTGACAAACATGACGAGCCAGACGATCTCGAGGAAGTGCCAGTACATGGCGCAGGCGCGGATCGCGCCGGGCCTGGCGGTCAGGTCGCGTCCGCGGCGTTTGGCGGCGTAGAGCAGCCAGCCCATCGGCACGACGCCGCCCAGCACGTGCAGCGCGTGGAGGATGATCAGCGTGAAGGTCAGTCCGTAGACACCGACGTGCGACGCGGCGGCGGCCTGGGCGTGGGCGTGCAGCAGCGCGATCATGCACGGCGTCTGCACGGCGATGAACACGAGCGCGACGCCGGCGGTCACGGCGAGCATGCGGAACGTGCGGCGGGCGTCGGCGGCGCGCGCGGCGCGGGCCGCGAGGTGGATCGTCACGCCGGACACCAGCAGCACGCCGGTGGACAGCCACAGCGCGGGGGGCAGCTTGAGGTGAGCGTCGGCGGGGATCGACTGGAGGTAGCCGACCATCGTCGCGCCGAACAGCATGATCAGCGAGGCGATGAACAGCGCGGTGCCGAGGATGTAGAGCGAGGGCGCGTCGGGACGACGTTGCGGGTCGGAGGGGTCGTCACCGAATGCGAAGGGAGCGGCGTCGCCGGGGAGCGGTGGTTTCATCGTGTTACACGATAGGGACCAGCACGGCGTCGGGCGCGAACGCGGAGGCGAATCGGTCGGTGAGGATCAGGCGCGTCGCGTGCTCGTCTTTGGCCTTGGCGGGCTCCGCGGCGGGCTTGGATTCGGTCGCGGGCTTGGATTCGGCCGCGGGCTTGGCTTCGGCCGCGGGCGCCGAACCGCCGAGCGTCTTCTTGTCCGCGGGCGGCGTGATCTCGGAGTTGGGGTTCGCCTGCTTCCAGGTGTCGATCAGCGGCTTGTACTCACCGGTGTCGAGGATCGACAGGCCGATGAACAGCGAGACGAACGCGAACGCGCTGATCAGGGCCATGGCGTTGAAGAGGCTGTCCCACCACAGGTGCATGAAGAACAGCGCGACGATCGAGACCTTGATCACGGCGATGAGCAGCGCGACGATGAGGTTGAACTCGCCGAGCGGCACCTTGGCGACCGCCCAGGTGATGACCGTGAGCATGAACAGCGCGCCGAAGACGGCGGCGAGGAGCCAGAACGGCACGACGTGATGCTGGTGGTCGTGCGCGTCGTGCCCGGATTGCTTGTCGTGTGAGTCACTCATCGGAGTCGGGTCCGTTTCGTTCGGGGTCGGGTCAGCTGATCAGGTAAAGCAGCGGGAACAGGAAGATCCAGATCAGGTCGACGAGGTGCCAGTAGAGGCCGACGAGGTCGACCGGGGCGTTGTAGGTCTCGGTGAACTCGCCCTTGAGGGCGCGGAAGAAGATCCAGGCGATCAGTCCCATGCCGACCAGCACGTGCAGGCCGTGCAGGCCGGTCATGCAGAAGTAGATGCTGAAGAACGTGCGGGCCTTGAGGGCGTCGTCGGGATCGATGTGATGCTCGCCGGCGGCGGCGTGCGCGCTTTCGCCCTCGGCGGCGGGCTCGTGGCCTTCGCCGTGAGCGGCGGGCGGCGCGTGAGCCTCGGCCTCGTGACCGTGGGCGTCGGCAGCCGCGGCGTCGGCGCCGATGAACCCTTCGGGCGTCTTGCCGGGCGTCGGCAGCGCGTTGACCAGGCCGGGCGTGCCGGTGGTCGGCGGCGCGAGCTGCGTGGCGGTCTTCTCGGCCTCGAGTTCCGTCTTGGCTTCCTCGCGGAAGGTGTTCCAGTGGCCCCACGGCTCGCCGACGAAGATGCCGTGATCCCACTTGGCCTTGTACTCGAAGTACTTGATCGTCATGAAGCCGCAGCCGCCGAGGAAGGTCAGCGCGAGCAGCACGGCGGTCGCCTTGTTCTTGTTGAGCTGGGCGGTTCGCACGGCCCAGGCCATCGTGAAGCTGGAGGCGATGAGCACCAGCGTGTTGATGAAGCCCATCAGCGTGTTGAGCTGCTTGTGGCCGATCTCGAACGCCTCGAAGTGACGGGCGCGCCACACGGCGTAGGCGCAGAACAGCCCGCCGAACATGAGGATCTCGGTGGCCAGGAACACCCACATGCCGAGCTTGCCGGAGGCGACCTGCTGCTCCATCGACTCGAAGTGGTGCGCCTGGTTCGGATCGTGCGCGTGACCGTGGTCGTCGTGCCCGTGGGCGTCGTGAGTTGTTGCGTGAGCCTGAGTCATGTCCTACACGTCCTGAACAGATTCGCGTTGTCGCGATGCGGCCGGGTCACCGGCCGGGTGTTGCTGCGATCAGTTGCCGCGGCTGCCGTAGCTGTCGGCCTCGGCGCCTTCGACGATTTCTTCAACGATGGACCGCTCGGCGTCGTGCGCCGCGGGGGCCGCGACGAGCACGTAGCCTTCGAGCTCTTCCTTGTACTCGATGGCGTGGAAGTCGTAGGGATCGCCCACGATCGGCGGCTCGTCGTGCGGGAAGTTCTCCAGCGGCGGCGGCGAGGTGGTCTGCCACTCGAGCGTCGTGCCGCCCCACGGGTTACGCGGGGCCTTCTTGCCGGCGAACAGCGAGTAGAGCAGCACGCCGGCGAGCAGCACGAAACCGAGGCCCTGCATGTACGCGCCGATGGTCGACGCGACGTGGTAGGCCTGGAACTGCGGCTCGTAGTGCCAGTAGCGGCGCGGCATGCCCTGGGCGCCCATGAAGAACTGCGGGAAGAACGTCAGGTTGAACCCGATGAACACCAGCGCCCAGGCGACCAGGCCCCAGAACTCGTCGTACATCTTGCCGAAGATCTTCGGCCACCAGTGGTGCAGGCCCGCGAGGAACCCGAAGACGGTGCCGCCGACCATCACGTAGTGGAAGTGGGCGACGACGAAGTAGGTGTCGTGCAGGTGGACGTCGGTGGCGATCGCGGCGCAGTGCAGGCCGGTCAGACCGCCGATCGAGAACACCCAGATGAACGACATGGCGTAGAGCATGGCGCACTTGAGGTCGATCGAGCCCTTGTACATCGTCGCCAGCCAGTTGAAGACCTTGATGGCGGTCGGGATGGCGATGGAGAAGGTGATCAGCGAGAAGATCGTGCCGAGCAGCGCGGACTGGCCGGAGACGAACAGGTGGTGGCCCCAGACCAGGAAGCCGAGCAGCGCGATCGCGACGGACGAGAACGCGATGAACTTGTACCCGAAGATGTGCTTGTGGCTGTACACGGCGATGACGTCGGACACGACGCCCATCGCCGGGAGGATCATGATGTACACCGCCGGGTGGCTGTAGAACCAGAAGAAGTGCTGGAAGAGCACCGGGTCGCCGCCGAGCGAGGGATCGAAGATGCCGATGCTGAGGGTGCGCTCGGCGATGAGCAGCAGGAGCGTGATCGCCAGCACGGGCGTGGCGAGGATCTGCATGATCGCCGTGGCGTAGAGGCTCCAGCAGAACAGCGGCATCTGGAACCAGCTCATGCCCTTGGCGCGGAGCATGTGCATCGTCGCCAGGAAGTTGACGCCGGTAAGGATCGAGCTGAAGCCGAGGATGAACGCGCCGGACAGGGCGCAGATGATCGCCGGTCCGTAGGGGCTGTAGGTGGTGGAGTACGGCGTGTAGAAGGTCCAGCCGGTGTCGATGCCGCCGAAGGCGAGTGACGCGACGAAGAACACGCCGCCGGTCATCCACAGGTACCAGCTCATGAGGTTGAGCCGGGGGAACACGACGTCGAGTGTGCCGAGCATGATCGGCATGACGAAGTTGCCCAGCGCCGCGGGGATGCCGGGGATGATGAACAGGAAGACCATGACCGCGCCGTGCAGGGTGAACACGCGGTTGTAGGTCTCGGCGGACATGATGGTCTCGCCGCCGGTCAGGTGCTCGGTGCGGACCAGCAGCGCGAAGATGCCGCCCAGCAGGAAGGCGCTGAGCACGCAGATCATGTACATCACGCCGATGCGCTTGTGGTCGAGCGTGGTGAGCCACGACCACAAACCCTTCGAGTGGTTCAGGTAATTCTTTTCCTGGCCCTCTGAGTCGTAGAGGCCGGCGGTTGTCGTCGTCGTGGTGGTGGTCACGGTGACCTCCTCCTTAGTGCAATCTCATCCGTTGCGGCGGATCAGTTGCCTTTGAACTTCAGTGTCTTGAAGTACTCGATGATGTACTTGGCCTCGTCTTCGGTCACCTGCTGCTGCGGCATCGGGATCGGCGCCGTCGCCACGACGTCGGCCGCGGGCTCCATGATCGACTTGTGCAGGTAGGCCACGCCCTCGTCGCCTTCGATCTTGATCGTCCGACCGTCCTTGAGCTTCTCGTCCTTGCCCCAGATGCCCTGGGTGATCATCTGCGGGTAACCCACCGCCGCCATCGCCGCGTTGTCGTGGCACGCGATGCAGCCCTTGGTCTTGAAGTAGAACGCGCCGCGCTCGACCGGGTCGGTGGGGATCTCGACCGCCGGCGGACGCCAGCCCGGCGTGTGCACGACGACGCGGGCCATCATCAGCGAGTGGCCCTCACCGCAAAGCTCGGCGCAGAACAGGATCAGGCCGCGTTCCTGCGCGAGGAAGTACTGGTAGTCTTTCGCCAGGCCCTGCTTCTTCTTGAGCAGCGCCGCGGCCTGGAGTTCGTCCTTCGTCAGCGGCTTCTCGGGCTTGGGCTTGGCCTTGGACTGTTCCTCGAACTGCTTGGCCGCCGTCTCCGATGCTTCCTTGGTCAGGTCGTCGAAGCGCTTGTCGCGCTCGGAGTTGACCACCGACTCGACGACCTTCTGCTTGTTGCCGACCAGTTCCTTCTCGACCTGGCGCGCCAGTTCCTTCCTGGCGAACTCGTCGAGCTTGTCGCCGGTGGGCACGTCGAAGTCGGCGCCGTCGGTCGGGTGCAGCGGCATGAACCAGAGCATCGAGAAGCGGCCCCGCAGCACGTCCTGCTTTACGCGGAACGCGGGGATGTAGAGGCTGTGGATCGTGTCGCGCGACTGCATGACGAGCTTGACCGGCTCGCCGGCGGGCACCTGCAGCACGTTGGTCTCGACCAGGCCGTTGGGGTGCGTGAACTGCCAGCCGAACTGGTAGGCCTCGACGTTGATCGTGTAGCAGTTGGCCGGGGGCGTCCGCAGCTCGACGAAGCCGGAGAACCCGTACCAGAAGATCGCGGCGACGGCGATGATCGGCGGGACGGACCAGACGAGCTCCAGCGAGGTGGAGTGGCTGACCTGGCTCTCGGCACGCTGGTGCGGGTCCTTGCGGCGGTAGCGCACCGCGAAGTACACCATCACGACGATGATGCCGATGAACGAGACGACCGTGATCCAGTTGATCAGGTCGAACGTGAAATCCGTATGGCTGGCGTGGTTGGACTCTTCGCGCGGGTACATGAAGTCGAACACTCCGGCGAGTGCCGACCGACCGGCCGAGGCGACCAACAACAGGCCGCTATACAGGATGAACTTGAACTTCGCTGTCACTGTTCGCCTTCCTGCGTCGTTTGTGTTCGCGCCACCAGAAAAAACCGACAAGTCCGCCGACAAACATCATGGTCAGGGCGCCGCCGATCGCCATGATGCTTTGAGCGGCCAGCACGTATTTGCCGTACCGCGGGTCGTAGCCACACAGCTGGAGTTGGATCCGCTCGCTGAGCGAACCGATCTTGCCGCCGGTCGCCTCGACCAGCGCCAGCTTCACGGTGTCGGGCTCGAAGTGGAACCCGCGGAGGTACCGCGAGAACCGGCCGTCCGGGGTCATCACGATCATCGCCGAGTCGTGGGCGTACTGGCCCGTCTGCTCGTTGAATCGGTAGCTGAATCCCGCGGCCTTGGTGAGCTTCTCGACGTTGACCGGGTCGCCGGTGAGGAACGCCCAGCCCTCGGCCGCCTCGGGCTTGCCCAGCACGTCGATCGTCGTGCGCTTCTTCGCCGCGGCGAGGTCGGGGGTCTCGCGTGGATCGATGCTCACGCAAATGACCTCGAACTCCTTGCCGGGCGTCATCTTCATCTTGGCGAACACGTCTATCATCGCCGACAGCTCGGCCTTGCACATGCCGGGGCACTGGTAGTACATGAGGCTGAGCACGACCGGGCGGCCCTTGACGAAGTAGTCGCCGAGCTTGACGGTCTGGTCGTGGTCGTCCTTGAACGTCACGTCCATCGGGGCGTTGTCGCCGAGGTTCTCGATGATGCCCACGCCCTGCATGGGCTGCGTGCCGGGGTTCTGCGCCGAGGCTGTCTGTCCGGCGGGCGCGGGCACGGTGGCGTGGTCCGCGCGTGCCCGTTGCGACGCGGCGCCCAGCATCAGCGCGACGACCGCGACCGCCGCCGTCGTCAGGCGACGGGCGTGGGCGAGGCGTCGGGATGCGTGGGTGCGCTGCAACATCAGTTCTTGCCGCTCCCCTTGCCGCCGTGCTCGGCGACGTAGAGTTCCATGGCCTTGTCGATCGGGATCGCCACGACACCGTCGTCCTTCTCGACCCATCGGACGGTGCGGAGGCGTTGGTTCTCCCGCTCGTTGTAGGCGCGGATCGCCTGGTTGGGCTGCTTGTTGATCTCGTCGGTTTCCGCGTTCTTCTGATTGTAAAACCATACCTGGATGGCAACAATCAGCACGTAGACGATCACGACGCCGAGTATGCCGGCGTACACGATCATGCCGATGCGCATGCCCGAGACGTCGTGGCCGGCTTCGCCGCGAATGTCCGTGTTCGAATGTCCGTGATCGTGTCCGCTCATGCTAACGCCTTTACGCGTGTGTCTCTTGGGGATCAGAAGTTCTCAAACGCCAGCGACTCACCGAGCCGCGGGTCCTGCTCCGGCACGAGGCTGGCCTCGTTGCAGAGCTTGATCAGGCCCAGGCCCCACAGGCCGCCGAGGCCCAGGCACCCGCCGATCGCCGCGACGACCAGGAAGAACGCCCCGCCGCTGCCGACGGCGCCGTACTCCGGCATGACGACCCACGCCATGTCGAACAGGTGCCAGAACAGCATCCAGCAGGCCCAGAACATCAGCACGCCGGTCCAGCGCTTCGCCCAGCGGCTCAGCAGGCCGGGGAACGGGATCAGGAAGTGGCACACCAGCAGCAGCAGCGCCGCCCAGTGCCAGCCGTCGCCGGCGGTCGAGTCGGCGCTGGTCTCGGCGCCACGCGTGGCGAACCAGGACACCTCTTCGGGGATCGCGCCGTACCACTGCAGCATGTACTGGCTGTAGGCGATGTAGGCCCAGAAGATGGTGAAGCCGAACATGAACTTGCCCAGGTCGTGGAAGTGCTCGACGTTGACCGACCTGGTCAGCACGCCGCAGCTCTGCAGACGCTTGAGCAGCAGGATCATCACCGCGAAGAACGCGATCATCGAACCACCGAAGTAGTACACGCCGAAGATCGTGCTGTACCACGTGGGCGAGAGGCTCATGATCAGGTCCATCGAACCGAAGTTGATCGACAGCGAGAACAGCACCAGCGCCAGGCCGCTGTAGGCCTGCATGTCCTTGGTCAGCTGCACGTCGCCGGAGGTATCCTGCTCGATGCTCTTGGTGCGGTACCAGTGAGCGATGCCGATCCAGACGAGGAAGTAGACGAGCATGCGGAGGCTGAAGAACGGGAAGTTCAGCCAGCCGGACTTGAGCTCGACGAGTTCGGCGTGCTCGCCGGTCGGCTGCATCCAGTGGCCGTACAGCACGCCGACCGCGGTCAGCAGGATGATGGGCAGGCCCATGATCAGGATGTACTTGAGGCAGCCGGCCATGTTTTCGGCCAGGCGTCGGACCACCACCGACCAGCCGGCGCGGGTCAGGTGATGGATGATCACGAAGAACAGCGCCCCCAGCGAGATGCTAAGCACGAAGACGAAGCCGGTCAGGTAGCCCAGGCCCAGCACGCGCATCTTGTCGTGCGTTTCACCGGGGAAGAACATGCTCACCAGCGCCAGCAGCGCGAAACCCGCGCCCGCCTTGGCGAGCATGAGCATGCGCGCCTTGCCGGTCAGATCGCCCAGCGCCCGGACCTCGCCGGTCGATGCGGTGTTGTTCGTTGACTCGCTCACGTGCGGCCTCTCCTCGCCCCGCCCGTCGCCGGGCGGGTGCGGTTACTTCTTCTCTTCGACCTTCTTCGACAGGCTCCGGACGTAGTGCATCAGGGCCGTGCGCTCTTCGGGCGTCGTCGGCAGCGGGGCCATGCCGGGAATCGCTCCCTCGACGATCTTCGCCATCGGCTGCTCGACGGACTCCATGAAGTACTCTTTGTTGAACTTCACCGTGATGATCGGGCCGTTGATCCCGTTGTGCACCTTCACGTCCTCGCCCCAGAACTTGCCGATGAACTTCGGCGCGTGCAGGGCCTCGCCCGCCGGGGCAGGCGTGTTCGGGTCCGTCTGGTGACACGTGAAGCAGATCTTCGTCTGGAACAGGGTCTTGCCCTGCTCGACGAGCTTCGGGTCCGGCGTGAAGTCGGCGTCGTCCTTCTTGTCCTCGGCCTTGGAGGTCAGGACAAAAAGGGTCGGAATGATCACCGCCGCGGCGGTGATCAACAGTGCGGTACGGATTGTCTTGTTCGTGTGCATGTTCATATCGAACACCTCCTGTTCTCCCATCCTACGCGTGCCACGACCGCCGAGGTCGCGCACCTACTTCGACAGGCTCCTGACGTAGTACATCAGCGCCTTGCGTTCCTCGGGGGTCGTCGGCAGCGGCGCCATGCCGGGCAGCGCGCCGTCGACGATCTTCGCCATCGGCTGCTCGACGGACTCCATGAAGTACGCCTCGTCGAACTTGACCGTGATAAGCGGGCCGTTGATCCCGTCGTGCACCTTCACGTCTTCGCCCCAGAACTTGCCGATGAATCGGGGCGCGTGCAGCGCCGCCTCGGTGGCGGCGGGCTTGCTTGCGTCGATCGTGTGACACGTGAAGCAGATCTTCGTCTGGAACAGCGTCGCGCCCTGGGCGATCAGCTTCTCGTCCTCGCTGGCGTCGGCGGCGACCTCGACGACCTTCACCTTCGGGACCGTCGGCACGACGAGCGGGTCGGCGAAGTCCTCGTCCTTGTAGAGGTCCGCGACCTTGGCCTTGTCGATGCGCTGCGAGTTGATCAGGGCGTGGACGTACGCGACGATCGCCCAGCGGTCCTCGACCGGGATCTGCGCCGCGTACGACGGCATCTTGTTGAAGCCGTTGGTGATCGTGTTGAACAGCTTGCCGAGCGGGTCGGTGCGGACGTACTCGGTGCCGATGAGGTTACGCGGCGGCACCCAGCCGGCGGCCGGCAGCGGCTTGCCCGCGAACGTCGCCTGATCGTTGATCTGCTTGATGTGCTCGGAGACCGATCCGTCACCGTAGCCGGCGCGGCCGTGACACACGGCGCAGTAGATGTTGAACCGCTCCTGCCCGCGCTTCAGCAGCGCCATGTCGACGGTGATCTGCTTGGGGAACCCGTCGTACCAGGTCAGCTGGTTGTTGGAATCGAGGATCGGCTTGAGGTTGCCGTCGGTCTTGTAGCCGCGGTAGTAGTGGTCGTCGGTGTTGAGGTGACCGCGGGCGACGGCGCCCTCGACGACCGGCCGCATGGCGCGTCCGTCGGCGAACAGCGTGTTGGCGTCCTGCGCGCCGAACTTCGGCTGGGCGTCCATGTCCTGGAAGATGTGGACGCGCGGCATCGGCGAGTGGCTGGCGCGACGCTTGGCGATCAGCACCAGCGGGATCCATGACAGCACCGTCATGAAGATCAGCGCACAGACGATCACGCCGAGGTACGGCGGGAGCATCCGTTGCAGCTTTTGTTTGGGTGTCAGCGGCATCTCGCGTCAGTCCTCCAGTTCCTCGACGGACGCGGCGCCCGTCTCGGAAAGCAATGCGGCGGTCTTCTCACGATCAAACACAGGGTCCTCGGCCTCCACCGCGATGAAGAACCGATCGTCCGACGCCTTGGCGAAGCGTCGGCTGTTGAACACGGGGTTGTGGAAACGCGGCAGCATGTTCATCGCGATCATGCCGAAGAACGCGCCGAACGCGCTGAACAGGATCGTCAGCTCGAAGATCGGCGGGATGTTCGCGGGCAGCGAGAAGAACGGCTTGCCGGAGATGAAGAAGTCGTAGCCGCGGACGGCGTACGGCGTGTCGCCGATGATCGGCAGGGTCTCGGGGCTGATCGCGTTGGTCCAGAACACCAGCAGCAGACCGAGCGCACAACCGGTGATGCCGCCGGCGAGCGACACGAACGGCAGCTTGGTGTGCTGAACGCCCATGGCCTTGTCGAGCCCGTGGATCGGGCACGGCGTGAAGCATTCCCAGCGGGTGAAGCCGGCGTCGCGGATCTTGCGTGCCGCGGCCATCAGGTCGTCGACCTCGGCGTACTCGGCCAGCAGCCCGTGGAACTGCGGGGCGTGGATGTCGACCGCTTCGTCGCTGGCGACGGCGGCGGACTCAACGGGTTGGGTTTCGGTGGCGGTGGTCATGCCTGCGCCTCCTCGTCCTGCTCGCCCTCGTGCTGATCAACGAATCCGTGACCGGCGCCGTGGCTGGCGTTGTGATGAGCGTGGGCCTGCGGCATGCACGTCTTGACCTCGGCCATGTTCACCATCGGCAGGAACCGCAGGAACAGCAGGAAGAGCGTGAAGAACAGGCCGAAGCTGCCCATGAGCATGCAGATGTCGACCCAGGTCGGCACGTACATGCCCCAGCTCGAGGGCACGAAGTCGCGGGTCAGCGAGGTGATGATGATCACGAATCGCTCGAACCACATGCCTACGGTCACGACGGCGGACACCACGAAAAGCCACTTCATGTTGCAACGCCACTTCTTGACCCACAGCGTCTGCGGGATGAAGACGTTGCAGGAGAACATCAGCCAGTACGACCAGGCGTACGGGCCGAAGGCGCGGTTCATGAAGGTGAAGCCTTCGTAGGGGTTGTGCGAATACCAGGCGATGAACGCCTCGGTGGAGTAGGCGAGGCCGACGATCGAGCCGGTGGCCAGCGTGATCTTCGCCATGTTCTCCATGTGGCGGACGGTGATGACTTCCTTGAGGCCGAAGATCTCGCGGGCGGGGATCGCCAGCAGCATCACCATCGCGAAGCCGCCGAACACGGCGCCGGCGACGAAGTAAGGCGGGAAGATCGTGGTGTGCCAGCCGGGCAGCTGCGAGGTCGCGAAGTCGAACGACACGACCGAGTGCACGGACAGCACGAGCGGCGTGGCGAGGGCGGCGAGGATGAGGTACGCCCGCTCGTAGCGGTGCCAGTGGCGGTTGGCGCCGGTCCAGCCGAGCGACAGGACGCCGTAGGCGACCGACGCGATGCAAGCGCCGCGGAGGCGGGCGCGGTCACGCAGCGAAGCGAGGTCGGGCAGCATGCCCATGTACCAGAACAGCAGCGAGACGGTGAAGTAGGTCGACACCGCGAACACGTCCCACAGCAGCGGGCTGCGGAACTGCGGCCACATGCCCATCTGGTTCGGGTAGGGCGCCATCCAGAACGGCAGCCACGGGCGACCGATGTGGATGCCCGGCCAGACGAGGGCGCAGATCACCGCGAAGATCGTCATCGCCTCGGCGAAGCGGTTGATCGACGTGCGCCACTTCTGGCGGAACAGACAGAGGATCGCACTGATCAGGGTGCCGGCGTGGCCGATACCGATCCAGAACACGAAGTTGACGATGGGGAAGCCCCACGCGGCGGGGATGTTGTTGCCCCAGACGCCGACGCCGGTGAGGAACAGGTAGCCGATGAGGCCGCCGAGGATCGCCATCCACGTGGCCGAGAACGCCAGCAGGAACCACCAGATGATCGGCGGACGGTTCTCGTTCACGCGGCTGATGCGCTCGGTGACATCGGCGAAACCGAATCCGCCGAGTACGGCTGGCGGGCGCTCGACGACGTCTTCGACGGTGTTGTCGATGACGGGCCGGGCGGCGATGTCCGAAGGAAGGGTGGCCATGGTTGACGTTTACCCGTGGTTGCTGTGTGACTTCGTTTCGTGACTGTCGTGACCGGCGTCGTGACTCTCGCCGGGGTTCGTAACGCGGGTGAGGTAGCGGTTGCGCGCCCGCACGTTCATTTCCTTGAGGATCTCGTAGGCCCGCTCGTCGCCGAAGTCCTTGCGGACCTGGCTGTCCTTGTCGTTCAGGTCGCCGAACGTGATCGACTGCGTCGGGCAGGTCTGGGCGCAGGCCGGGGTGATCTCGCCGTCGATGAGTGAACGCTCGGCGTTCTTCGCGGGGATCGTCACCGCCTTGATGCGTTGGATGCAGAAGGTGCACTTCTCCATGATGCCGCGCATGCGGACGGTGACCTCGGGGTTGAAGCCCATCTTGCGGACCGGGTCGATCATCTTGACCTGCTGCTGGTCGGGGATGTTGATCCAGGTCGCGCCGTGGTCGCCGCTCTTGACCGGCTTGGCGTTCCAGTCGAACCAGTTGAATCGACGCACCTTGTACGGGCAGTTGTTCGAGCAGTACCGCGTGCCGATGCAGCGGTTGTACACCATGACGTTGATGCCTTCGGTGTCGTGCACCGTCGCGGCCACCGGGCACACCTGCTCGCACGGCGCGTTCTCGCACTGCTGACACGTCAGCGGCTGATGCACGACCTTCGGCTCTTCGGGGTCGCCCACGAAGTAGCGGTCGACGCGGATCCAGTGCATCTCGCGGCCGCGGCCGACCTGCGCCTTGCCGACCACCGGGATGTTGTTCTCCGCCTGACACGCCACGATGCACGCGCCGCAGCCGATGCACGTGTTCAGGTCGATCGACATGCCCCAGCGGTAACGCTGCTTCTCGAAGTCGACAGGCTCGTCGAAGATCTGCAGCGGCAGGTGCGTGCCGTCAAGGCCTTTACGCTCGACCGACGGGGCGTGCGTGCCGAAGTGATGCTCGTGCTCACCGGCGTGCTCAAACTCGGACAGCGTCTTGGTCTGCACCAGGTGATGCTCGGCGCGATACTCACGCTCGAGGCTGGCGGCGTGACCGATCACCCAGTGGTCCTGCGTGGACATCAGGTCGTACGAGCCGCCGGCCGAGGTGACCGTGACCGCGGTCGTGACCACCGGCGACTGGCTCGTGCGGAGCTGATTGATATCGAAGCCGACGCCGTCGCCGACGTAGCCCGCCGACGCCCTGCCGTACCCGCTGGCCACGGAGACCGATCCCTCGGCCTGACCGGGCTGGATGTACACGCCGAGCGTGACCGACGTGTCGCCGACCTTGACGGTCGCGCGGCCGCCGTCTTTGAGGCCGAGCTTGCTCGCGGTCGACGGACCGACGATCAGCGCGTTGTCCCAGGTGACCTTCGTGATCGGGTCAGGGAATTCCTGCAGCCAGCCGCTGTTGGCGAAGCGGCCGTCGTAGAGGCTGTAATCGGGCGTGATGACCAGCTCGAGGTCGCCGTGGCTGGCCTCCGCGCCGTTGACCTTGCCGGCCAGGCCGAGGCTGACCGTCGGCGACACGGGCTTGTGTGCCGTGCCTTCCGCGAGACCGTCGTGCAGCACCTGTCGCCAGGCCCGCTCGAACTTGTTCTCCGGCAGGTGCGCGGCAAACGTGCGACGCACGATGTCGTAGCCCGCCGTCAGTTCGTCGCCGGTCATCGCGGCGAGCACTTCGATCACGCTGCGGCTGTCGGCCGCGAGCGGATGGATGAGCGGCTGCTGCACGCTGAGCGTGCCGTCGTACGCGCGGGCGTCGCCCCACGACTCGAGGTAGTGCGAACGCGGCAGGTGCCACGTGCAGCGCTTCGAGGTCTCGTCAACGTAGGTGCTGACGTGCACGGTCGTCGCGGCCTTCTTCATCGCATCGGCGAACGCGAGGTCCGCCGGGGCGTCGTAGACGGGATTGCCGCCGAGGATCACCAGCGTCTTGATCTCCTCGGCGTTGAGGTCCGCCACGAGCGTCGCGAGCTGCGACGTCTGGGCGATGTTGACGTCGGCTTCCTGCGTCAGCGTGACGGTCTTGCCGAGATTGCCGAGTTTGTCGTTGATCAGCAGCGCCGCGGCGTGAACGGCCGGGGGCTGCGACTCGCCGACGGCGATCACGCCCTTGCCGGCGTTGGCCTTGAGGTCCGCGGCGAGCCGCTCGATGAAGGCGGCCGTCTTCGCGTCGACCTCGTGCGCGGGCTTGGTGCCGGCGCCGACCTTCTCGCCGAGCAGCCGGATCGCGTCGAGCACCTTCGACGACGCCAGCGAGCGACGCTCGTCGGCGTTCGACCCGGTGACCGTCATGCGGCTCTCGACGCAGTACATGCGGCTCATCGTCTTGCTGTCGAGCGTGCGGCGGACGCTGGCCCAGTCACGGGCGTACGCCTGCGCCATCGGCCCGAAGCCGAGGATGTCCGCGTCGAAGCACGCGATGACCTTCGCCTGATCCAGATGCAGGTGCGTCCGCGTGACCGTCTCGCCGAACGCCATCTCGGAGCCGGCCAGTTCGTTGTCGCGGTTGATCGGCTCCCACGTGTACCAGGTCGCCCCGGCGTCGACGAGCTTCTGCCGCATCGCCGCGACGGTCGGGGAACTGGTCTGCTCGCTGAGCACAGCCAGCTTGCCGGTGTCGGCCAGGCCCTTGGCGATCTTCGCGAACGCGGCCCACGACGACTTGGCGCCGTTGTTGAGCACGTCCCGGCTGCGGTGCGGGTCGTACATCTCCAGCACGCTCGCCTGGGCGAACACGTTGCACGCGCCCAAGGCGAACTTGCCCTCACGCGTGCGTGACTGCGGATGCGAGGGGTTTCCCTCGGCCTTGATCGGCCGGCCGTCGTAGCTGGAGATCAGCAGCGGCATGGCCACGCCGCCGAGTTCCATCACGGTCGCGAACTGCTCGGGAATGCCCGGGATGCGTCCCTCGGGGCGGACGGTGTACGGGGCGATCTGCTTGGAAGGCCAACGCCGGCAACCGCTGAGGCCACCGACCCCAGCCAGCGCCATCGACGCGCCCATCAGCTTCATGAAGCTGCGGCGGGTCGGCGAGGCGATCACTTCTTCGGGCGTGTAATCGGCGAACTCCTGCTCGAGGCGCTGGCGGAACTCGGGTGTGTCCGCCAGCTCATCGAGGCTGCGCCAATACGCCTTGCCGGTTTTTTGCGTGTTCATCGATGACATCTGGAGCAATCCGACATCTGGTGCCGGTCCATCACGTTGTGCTTCTTGAACATCAGCTCGCCGACCTCCAGACGCTGCTCGTCCGTCAGGTCAACACCAGCCTTCACGTCTTTCAACCCCAGGTCACGCAGCTGCTGAGCCTCGTCCTCGGTCAGGTCGAAGCCCCACATCAGGTTGGTGACCTGGTTCTTGGGCCGCAGGTTCGGCGCGGGGTTGCGGTGGCAGTTCAGGCACCAGCCCATGCTGAGCTCTTCGTGCTGATAGACGCCGTCGCCGCCCATGCGGTCGATCCGCCCGTGGCAAGACACGCAGCTCACACCCTTGTTGATGTGGGCCGAGTGATTGAAGTACGCGTAGTCGGGCAGGTCGTGGACCTGCGTCCAGTGGATCGGCTTGCCCGTGCGGAAGCTCTCGTACAGCGGCTTGAGGACGGCGCTGTCGGTGCGAACCGCGTGGTGGCAGTTCATGCAGGTGGCCGTTGGCGGGATCGCGGCGAACGCGCCCGTCTCGACCGTGTTGTGGCAGTAGCGGCAGTCCAGCCCCAGCTGATTCACGTGCAGCTCGTGGCTGTACGGGATCGGCTGCTGGGGCTGATAACCGACGGCCAATGTCGATGGCGCGCCGATCATTCCCACTAGCAACACGATGTAAGGCATCCCCGCGACGGCACCCAATACCAGCGCCGGTATGACGAGGTTGGACCACCGGGGGAAGACGAAAAGTTTTGGCTGATCGGCGTCGGACATCGGATTACAACGCTCCTGCCCAAACAAGGGAAGAGGGATTATAACGGCTCGGACCCATCCGTGAAAGTCCTCACAATCCCAGTTGCAGGGTCGGGTATCTTACAGCTTCAGGACTGCGGTGCAATAGGGGTTCGGCGTCCTGTTTGCACTTTTCTCAACTTTCTGGTTTTCCACCGCGCACACTTGCCCGTGAACGTCACGCCGCTATGGTGATCGCCTATGCCTCCTCTGTTCGTGGCCGCGATCGTCGTTCTGCTCGAAGGCCTGGCCTTCGGCGTTATCCTTCCCGTGCTCCCGGAATTCGTGCATAACCTCGGCGGCGACTCGAAGTGGGCCGGGCTGGCGTTCGCCCTGGCGACCGCTCCACGCGTGATCTTCGCGCCGCTGTGGGGCAAGTTTTCCGAGCACCGCGGACGTCGCTGGCCGCTGGCCACCGTATGTCTCGGCACGATGACCGCTTCGGTCGGCTGGGCGCTGTGCGTACCGCTGGGGAAGATCGCCTTCGGCGCGATCGCCTGGCTGATGATCAGCCGCGGGTTCTACGGCATCTTCGCCGCACAATCCGTGCTCGGGCTCGCCGTCGCTTCCGACGTGACCACCCCCGAAAAGCGCGCCGGCGCCATGGGCGTGATCGGCGCGGCGTTCGGCATCGCGTTCACCATCGGCCCCTGGCTCGGCGGTGAGTTCGCCGACGCGTTTGTCACCGTCCGCCCCACCGCCGAGCAGCTCGCCAACAACGCCGCGCTCGCCGCGCAGTTCGCCGCCGAACAGCTCCGCGGCGAGCAGGCGATCGGCTGGCTGATGGGCGCGTTCCAGCTGACATCGGTGCTCGTGATCGTCTCGCTGCTCAAGGAGACGCACCCCGAGCACGTCGCCGAGCGCGACGACCGCGAGGCCGAAGAGGCCGCGATCTACATCAAGCCGTCGCGTCTGCTCCACCTGGCGTCCGCGCCCGCCGTGGCGTGCATGATGGTGGTCTGCTTCCTGGCGACCGTCGCCTATTCCGTGATGTTCCCGACGTTCCAGACGCTCGCCGACGCGTGGTACCACTGGGACAAGGGACACGTCGGCATGGCGCTGTCGATCTTCGGCCTCATCGGCGCGTTCGTGCAGGGCGGCATGATCCGCCCCACTGTCAAGCGCCTCGGTGAAACCAGGACCGCGGTGATCGGCCTCGTGCTGCTCGCCATCGGCCTAGGCTGGATCGCGATCCTGCCGCCGCCGGCCTCGCCGGAGCTCGTCGCCCCGCACGTCAAGCAGTTCTGGGCGGCCTTGTGCTTCATGGCCGTCGGCACCGGATACCTCGTGCCCGCCGTGATGGCGATGATGTCGCTGACCGTCGGTTCGCACGACCAAGGCCCGATCCACGGGCTCAATCAGTCAGCCACAAGCCTCGGCCGCGCCGCGGGCTACCTCGTCGCCGGTGCGTTGTTCGCGATCAGTCCGATGTGGGCGTACGGCGTCGCGGCGGGCATCGCCGTGCTCGCCGCCCTGCTCATCGTCCCCGCGCGACGCATCCCGCGTCCCGTCGACCAGGGCAACGCCGCCGACAACAACACCGACGACACCGACACGCCGACCGACGCCACGACGGCGTAGCACGTCCTCGATCACCCACACGCGACCATGCTGCCTATCTCCGACCGATTCCGTGACGCGGTGCAGTTCGCGCTCGAACTGCACGACGACCACGCGCGCAAAGGCGACCGCGGCGTGCCCTACATCGCGCACCTGTTCGGCGTCGCGTCGCTGGTCATGGAGCACGGCGGCGACGAGGACGCGACCATCGCCGCCCTGCTGCACGACGCCGTGGAAGACCGCGGCGGACAGCCCACGCTCGACCGCATCCGCGAACGCTTCGGCCCGCGCGTCGCCGAGATCGTTGTCGGGTGCACCGACGCGATCACCGCACCCAAGCCGAAGTGGCGTCCGCGCAAGGAGGCGTTCATCGCGCAGCTCGCCGACGCCGACGAAGCCACACGCCTGGTCACCGGCTGCGACAAGATCCACAACGCCCGCGCGATCCTCCGCGATGTGCATGCCCGGGGCGACGAGGTGTTCGCCATCTTCGCCGGCGGCAAGGACGGCACGATGTGGTACTACCGCACGATCGCCGACCTGCTGTTGAAGCTCGGCCCGCCCGCCGTCGCCGCGGAACTCGACCGCATCGTCACCGACATCGAGCGTCTTATCGCGGTACCCGACTGACGCTCGCAAATCCTTCAACATCCCCGCGTAACATCTCCCTTGCGACAACCGCCACCGATGCACCATACGGGATCGACCCACCGGTATTCCGGACCCGCTCCGATGGTCATCGCGTCGCCGGCCAGATGTAATGAACTCAGCGCGTCACTCGACGCCACTACACCACGCAGGGGAATGGGACATGGAACCGACGCACGACCAGATCGCCGAACTCGCTTACCAGATCTATCTCTACGAGGGCTGCCCGGAAGGCCGGTCGCAGGAACATTGGCTCATGGCCGAGGCACGCTGCTGGGAAGCGCTGCGTGATCCGTCATTGGCGCTGGCCGAGCCGACGCCGCCGACCACGCGAAAGCGCCGCAGCACCTCACGCGGCATCGCCAGCTCCCGTCGGCGCACCGCGGCGGTCGCGTAGCACCGCTTTTCAACCCCGCCAGGCTTGCAGCGCGTCGTGCAAGCGCTCGTACTGCGCCGCGTCGTTGTACGCCTGCGCCGACACGCGCAACATCATCGACGGCGGCGCGGGCCAGACGAACACCGGCGTCTCGATGCCGTGCTCGCGCAGCAACCACGTGTGCAACGCGGTCGACGGCGTCGGCGTGGTCGACGTGTCCATCGCCTTGGCCGCGCCGTCGAAACGCGGTGGCAGCGGCAGTGACGCGATCGAACCCACCATCGCATCGGGGCACGGCGTGTCGACGCCCATCGACTCGGCCAGCATCGCACGCGCCGCGAGCACCTGTTCGTGATTGTGGCGCATCAACGCGTCGAGCCCACCGGGCATCAGCGTGCCGACGAAGTCGACCGCGTGCCCGACGCACAGCCACGCCGTCGGGTCGAACGTGCCGGGCCAGTCGAACAGATCACTGTAACGCGACCGCCCCGCACGCGGCGAGTTGGCGCCGTGGCTGATCACCGCGGGCATCACGTCGGCCTGACGTTCGGCCCGCACGTGCAGGAACGCCGCGCCCTTCGGCGCACAAAGCCACTTGTGACAGTTGCCTGTGTAGTACGCGGCCCCGAGTCGCGTGAGGTCCAGCGGCAGCATGCCCGGGGCGTGAGCGCCGTCGACCAGCGTGTCGACGCCCCTCTCCGCCAGTTCCGCGACGATCCGCTCGATCGGCAGCACCAGCCCCGTGGGGCTCGTGATGTGGTCGATCAACGCGATGCGCGTCCGGTCGGTCACCGCGGCGAGGATCGGCTCGACCGCTTCGTCGGGCGAGGCGATCGGAAACGGGATCGCGGCCACGCGCACCGTCGCGCCGGCGCGCGCCGCGACGAAATCGAGCACGTTGCGGCACGCGTTGTATGCGTGATCCGTCGTCAGCACCTCGTCGCCCGCGTTCAACGTCAGCGACCGCAGCACGGCGTTGACGCCTTCGGTCGCGTTGCGGATGAACACCACGTCGTCGGCGTCCGCGCCGAGCAACGACGCGAGCTTCGCACGCGACGCGTCGAGCAGCGGCTGCATCTCGCGTGTGAAGAACCGCACCGGCTCGGCCTCCATCTGCGCACGGTAGCGCTGCTGCGCCTCGAGCACGGCGCGCGGACACGCGCCGAACGAGCCGTGGTTGAGAAACACCACGTCGGGATCGAGTGACCAGTGCTGTGCGTAGGGGTTGGCGGTCATCGATGAACTCGAATCGCCGCTCAGCGCGTTACGGCGTACCAGGCAAACCAGCATGAGCGGGCGATCGTTTCGCCGGGCGTCGCGTCGGGGTGATTGGCCAGTTCCGTCTCCGACACGGCGTGCGTCGCGCCGTCGTCGCCGCGCTGCACGAGCACGCGGTCCATCAGCGCCAGTCCGCCGTCGCGCGGCGGCAGCGGCCCGGTCGGAAACGCGGGCTCGCCGTCGGCGAAGTATTTCTTGTAGGGGTCTTCCTTGTACCACTGCGCGTATTGGTTGACGCGCTCGAGCACCGTCGTGTCCGGCCGGGCGATCAGCCACTCGTGCCACGTGCCGTACCACAACGGCAGCACGGTGAGCTTTGCGCCGGCCATCGGGCCGCTGACCGCCTCGAACCGCAGTTGCACCCACAGCGACTCGCCCGCGCTGTCCGCCCGCGCGTGCGCGAGTCGCGGGTTGTCGCCCCCGGCTGCCTGCTCGACCGCATTGGGGCGTCGGTCGTACATCACGAGGTTGCTGTTCGACAACAGGCCGCTGTAGCCGAACGTCAGCGTCTCGCCGTTGACGCGGCGGTCGAACACGACGGCCGAGTCGGTCAGCGGGCTGTACGTCACGGCGATCGGCACGCCGCCGAGCGTATCGTTGACGACCTCGTGGAAGCGGATGAACCGCACGGGGTACGCGCGTGACTCACCGTTGATCGTGACGCCGACGACCGGGTCGTGGCTGACCATGTAGCGGATGTACGAGCCGAAACGCGCGTTGCGATTGTCGACCTCCGCGACGGTGATGTGCTCGGCCTCAAGGATCGCGGGCTTGGCGTCCTTGTGCTTGATCGGCAGCGCCACGAGCGTGTCGCGCGGCACGGTGAGGTTGGACAGGTCGAACCCGTACGTGTCGAGGTCGCGTCCGTTACCAACGTACGACGCCTTCTCGGCGTACATCCAGTACAGGTTCAGCACGACCGCCGCGACCGACAGCCCGAACAGCACCACCATCAGCAGCGTGAATACACGCTTGCCCGTGCGATTGACCGGCGGACGGCGCAGCGTGCGACCGTCGTCTGATTCGGCTTCGGGTTGGGGTACGGATTCGCTCACGGCACGTCACGATCCGGGGTGATCGGTCGACGCCTGGGCGGCCGTCGGATAATCGACCGGGGCGACGCTCGGCGTCGTGTCCGCCTCGCCGGGCAGGAACGTCGAGACGGGCACCGCAACGGAGACGGGCGCCGTGACGGTCGCGGTCGGCGTGGTCGTCAGCGAAGGCCGATGCGCGTTCGGCCCGCGGTCGAGCAGCATCAGGCCCATCAGCAGCGGCAGGTACAGCACGGAAGCCAGGAAGACCTTGCGAGCGTGCTGCTCGTTGCAGCGGCGGTTGAGTTCGACACCGAGTTTCAGCAGCCATGCGCCGAGCGCCACCGCGCCCACGGCGAAGAACACGCCGGTCACCCCCACCGCCGACAACGCCAGCGTGATCGGCAGCAGCGCCAGGCACCACATCACCACCGCGCGGCAGGTGATGCGGCCCGAGGGGTCGATGATCGGCAGCATGCGGTAGCCGCCACGTTCGTAGTCTTCACGGTACATCCACGCCAGCGCGAGGAAGTGCGGGATCTGCCAGGCGAACAGCGTCGCAAACAGCAGCCACGCGCCGAGCTCGACGCCGCCCGTCGCGCCCGTCCAGCCCATCATCGGCGGGATCGCCCCGACGACCGCACCGACCAGCGTGTTGAGCGTCGTGCGCGGCTTCATCGGTGTGTAGACAACGAGGTAGAGCAGGATCGTCAGCAGCGCCAGCGCCGCGGTCAGCGTGTTGACGGCGACCGCCAGCAGCGTCACGCCCAGCCCGCCGATCAGCACGCCGAACGTCGCGGCGTGCACCACGCCCACGCGGCCCGACGGCAGCGGACGCGACTGCGTGCGGCGCATCCGCCGGTCGCGCTCGATCTCCATCACCTGGTTCATCGTGTTCGCCGACGCCGCAGCCATCGTGGTGCCGAGCACCGTCCACAGCAGCATCAGCCAGTCGATCGTCGACCCGCTGGCCAGCACGAAGCCCACCGCCGTGGTGATCACGACCAGCATGCTCAGCCGGGCCTTCGACAGGTCGCAGTACACACGCCACCAGTGGCGCAACGCCAGACCGACCGGTCGGACCGGCTCGGCCATCGTTACGGGTGTTGCCTGCTGACTCATCGCGAACACTGCCTCGCCGCAAAAAGGGCACGCATGGTACGAACCCTGCAGGATAACGGCAAGCATCCTACGAAGAAACACGAAATACACCTCCGTGGCGCATTTCACGACAGCGCTGAGTCGTCGGGGAACAACAATGGGGGTTGATCCCCGGTTTCCTCCGCGAGTCAAACTCCTACAATGTCTCGCCCATGAATCAGTTGGACACGACAAACCGACGCGGACGCGACCTGCTGGCGGTGGGATTCGGCACGACGGTGGCGATGTGGGCGACGCTCTATTTCTGCCTGATGCCGTACGTCGGCGTGGCGGGCAACGTCGTGATCGGCCTGATGGCGGTGATCCTCCTCGGCGGCGGGTTCGTGCTCGGGCGCTACGCCGGTCGCACCTGGCGCGGCGGGCTCGGCCTAGGCTCCATCGTCTGGATGCTCAACCTGATCATCACGACCAGCCTGCTCGGCGGCGACAAACCCCATGAGGTCGTCACCGGCTCGCTGAAGTGGATCGCCGGTTTCGCGGTGGCCGCGATCGCGCTCGCGACGCTCGGCACGCTCATCGGCCGGGCCATGACGCCAACCCCGAACCCCCAATCCCGAACCCCCAACGACTGGCACGCCGCGTTCCCCGTTGTCGCGATGTGCACCACGCTCTGCCTCATCACCGCCGGCGGCGTCGTGACGGGGCTACAGGCGGGCCTCGCCGTGCCGGACTGGCCCAACACGTTCGACCACCCGATGATCTTCTACCCGCTGACGCTGATGCAGCGTGACGGGCACGTCTACGCCGAGCACGCGCACCGCCTGTGGGGCATGCTCGTCGGGCTGACCACTATCGTGCTGATGGTGCAGATCTGGCGGACGGACAGCCGCGGCTGGCTGCGCGGGCTCGTCGTCGCGGTGTTCGTCGCGGTGTGCTGTCAGGGCGTGCTCGGCGGGCTGCGGGTCACCGAAAAGAACACCGCGATGGCGATGGCGCACGGCGTGTTCGCGCAGGTGATCTTCGCCACGCTCGTCGCGATCGCCGTGTCGTGCACACGCGCGTGGCGCGACGCCGGGATGGACGCCGCCGAGAACCCCGACGCCCCGCCGCACCCCGCCGCTTCGACCGAACGCAAGATCGGCGGCACGCTGATGGCGCTCGTGTTCGTCCAACTGCTGCTCGGAGCAACCGTGCGTCACTTCACCGGCGTCGTCCGCGACCACACGCTGCTGGTGCACATCCTCGTAGCCACCGTCGTGTTCGTGCTCGCGTCCGTCGCGGCGATGCGCGTCATCGGCGTCCACGGCAAGACGCACCGACCGCTCAAGCGACTCGGCGTCGCCCTGCTGCTCGTCGTGCTGGTCCAGGTCGGCCTCGGCTTCGGCGCGATGATCGTCACCGGCATCAGCGCCGATGCGCGTCCCGACGACACCGGCGCGATCCTTGCCGACGTCGTGGTCACCACCATGCACCAGGTCAACGGCGCACTGCTGCTCGGCACCGTAACCGCCCTGACCCTGCTGGGCGCACGCCTGCTTTCACACGCCGGAATCCCCGAGGAATCGGCCGGCACCGGGGCATCCCCGAACAAGAATTCGGGGCCCGCGCCCCACCCCGACGCCGCCGAAACCGCGTGACTGCGTCCGCGACGCACCCTATATTGAAGAACTCGAAGCCCAACAACATCCGCAATACCGAGCGAGGTTTGAGATGAAGTATCGCACGTTTCCCGGCACCGACCTGTCCATCAGCGAAGTCGGCCTCGGCGTCTGGACCATCAGCACCGAGTGGTGGGGAGTCACCGACACCGCCCTCCGCCACAAGCTCCTCCGCGACGCCGTGTTCGAGTACGGCATCAACCACATCAACACCGCCCCGACCTACGGCGACGGCTACGGCGAGACGATCATCAAGGACGTCCTCGGCGACGCCCGCGACAAGATCCTCATCGTCACCAAATACGGCTACGACATCTCCGATACCGCGGGCCGCCCCGGTCACCGCGAGCGCGAGCAGGACTA
The DNA here is from genome assembly GCA_016125285.1 of Phycisphaera sp. Taxonomy (GTDB): domain Bacteria; phylum Planctomycetota; class Phycisphaerae; order Phycisphaerales; family Zrk34; genus RI-212. The sequence goes on along the minus strand of WGMA01000042.1, from coordinate 75,801 downwards.
CACGCCCGACGGCATCCGCGCCCAGTGCGAGGCGTCGCTCGACCGGCTCGGCACGGACGTGATCGACCTCTACGAAGCGCACAACCCGCGCATCGGTCAGATCGATAACGATGACGTGATCGCCGTGCTCGAAGACCTCAAGGCCGAGGGCAAGATCCGCTACTGGGGCGTGACGCTCGGGCCGAAGATCGAGCCGAGCCGGCAGTGCGACGAGGGCGTCGCCGCGGCGCGTCGCGGCTACCACTCCGTGCAGATGATCTTCAACGCCCTCGAGCAGGAGTGCTACGCGGGCATCGCCGGGGCGTGCCACGAGCACAACGTCGGCATGATGTGCCGCGTGCCGCACAGCTCGGGTCTGCTGGAAGGCAACCTGACGCTCGACACCAAGTTCGAGCGTTGGGACCACCGCTCGCACCGCCCCGCCGCGTGGCTGCCCGAGGGATTGAAGAAGGTCGAGACGCTCGACTTCCTCACCGCCGGCGGCACGCGCACCATCGGTCAGGCCGCGCTGAAGTACACGCTGCACGACCCACTGATGATGTCCACCCTGCCCAACGTCTACGACGAAGCCAACCTCCGCGAGTTCGCCACGACCAGCGAGACGCCCGACCTGACCGAGGAAGAGTTCAACAAGGTGCAGGAGTTGTACGCGGCGAACTTCGGCGTCGAAGCCGGCGCGACGATGTAAGTGACGATCTTGAATCTGGATTTTTGATTTTCGATGTGCGAGGCACGTCTGCTACGCGGCGTGCACAATCACAGATCAGAATTCAAAAATCAAAAATCATGCCCGATACTTCCATCACACTTCCGCTCACTGATTTGCCGCCCGGTGAGATCAAGCAGGTCACCGTCAACGGCAAAGAGGTCTGTGTCGCCAACGTCGACGGCGCGGTCTACGCGGTGTCGGATTCGTGCACGCACGCACGCATCCCGCTGTCGCAGGGCGCGCTCGCCGGACGGCAGATCGTCTGCCCGTGGCACGGCGCGATGTTCGACCTCGCCACCGGCCGCGCCACGTGCGGCCCCGCCGTCGACCCCGTGCGCTGCTACAATGCCCGCATCGACGGCGACCAGATCGTCGTCGAACCACGCGATGACGACAGCTCGACCGACCGCTGACTCCTGACCACTGGATACTGATGCAAACCATTCCCGTCACCGTCGAAGACCCGATCAACAAGCGCATCCTCTCCGTGTCGGAAGACAAGGTGCAGGGCTTCGTGAGACAGCCGCTGGAGTTCATCGCCGCCGAGTCGGGCGTCGACCTCGACACGGTGATCGAACGCATCCGCGCCATGCTCGAGGCCGGGACGATCCGCCGCGTGCGGCAGACGCTGATCGCCACGTCGCTCGCGCCCGGGGCGCTGGTCGCGTGGAACGTCCCCGAAGACAAGCTCAACGACGCGTTCGAGTACATGTTCCGCGACGACCCGTTCAGCGGGCACGTCGTGATCCGCTCCACCGACAAGGAAACGCCCGGCTCGCAGTACCGCCTGTGGACCACGCTCAAGGTGCCGGTCGGCTACTCGATGGACAAGCACTGCAAGGTGCTGATGGAGAAGACCGGCGCGCTGAAGTACGAGCTGCTGCCCGCCAAGAAGCTGTTCGCGCTGGGCGTCGGACACGTGCGGCGGCGCGAGATCTCGCCCGGCGATCGCACCGAGGAACCGGCACGCGTGCTCGACACGGACGTGATCCCGCTGACGGACCACGAGTGGCAGGTCATCGAATCGCTCAAGCGCGAGTTCGAGCCGCACGAACTGACCCCGGACCTGTGGAAGGCGCGCGCCGAGGAGGCGGGTGTGGAATTCGAGGAGTTCTGCCGCGTCGCCGCGGACCTCAACGCCCGCCAGGTCGTCGGGCGGTTCAGCACGTTCCTCGAGCACGTCAAGAAGCTCAAGGGTGGCGAGGTGGTCACGCGGTACAACGCGCTGTTCCACTGGGCCGTGCCGAAGGGCAAGGAGATGGAGGCGGGCATGGAGGTCGGCCGCCACATGTGCATGACGCACGCCTACTGGCGTGAGGCGGGGCCGGACTTCAACAACGTCAACGTCATGGGCGTGTCGCACGGGCTCGATAAGCAACTCGTGCTCAACCACAAAGCGGCGATCGACGCCCACCTCGAAGAGATCGGCATTCCCGTAAGCTACACGGCGGTGTTCTGGGGCGGCCGCAGCGAGATCAAGCCGTCGGAGATCAGTCCGCTGGCGTACGTCGCGTGGTGCAAGGACAACGGCATCGACCCCGCGACGATGCGCGAGTAGGCCACACCCTTAAAGCAGATCAGCGATCACACCCGCCAACGCCGCGCCGAGCGACGCGTGCGCGGCAGCGTCGAGGTGCACACCGTCAACATCCGATGCGTGCGCGACCGACGCGGCGTCGAAATGCGACACGCCGTACTCGTGCGCGATCAGGCGGTACGCGGCGCCGAGGTCCTGCGACTTGGCGACGGCTTCGTCGAACTTCGTGCCGAACGGTTCCTTCGCCTCGACCGCGTGCGCCGGCGACACCAGCAGCACCGCCGGTCGCGTCTTGCGGCCGTCGACCACCGGCCCGGCGTCCGACAGCTGCACGGTTTCGACAAGCTTCCCCGCCCCGAGCGCGATGTCATTCGCGCTGAGCCCCAGGTAGTGCTTGAGGTCGTTGGTGCCGAGCATGATCACGATCAGGTCGATCGGCGCGTGCGACTCCAGCAGCGTCGGCAGGTGATCGAGCCCGCGCCGTCCCGCCTTGATCGGATCGTCCCAGCAGGTCGTGCGTCCATTGAGCCCCTCCTCGACAACGCGAAACCCGCCGCCGAGCTTCGCCGCCAATACACCGGTCCACCGCACGTCGTGCACAAACCGCCACGCGTCGGTGCCGGGGATGTAACCCCACGTGTTCGAATCGCCGAAACAGAGGATGGTCTTCATGTCGCGGATGGTAATAGCAGCGCGCACCGACCGCCACACGCTGCATCACTTCGCCGCCGCGGCTTCGGCGGCCTTCGCGAAGTTCGCGGCGTGGAACTGCATCACGCGCGGGCCGAGCTTGTCGTACGTCAGCTTGCTGCTGTGGCCGATGCCCGGCACGACGATCAGCTCGTGGTCGATGCCGAGCGACTTGAGGTGCTGCGACCACGCGAGGTTGGCCTCGTAGTTGAAGCTCTGGTCGCCGGTGACGACGAGGATCGGCATCGGCGGGTGCGGCTTCGCGGCGTATTCCTTCGCCAGGTCCCACGTGTTGTTCGTCGGGGGATTGATCGTCAGCGTGTCGCTCTCGGCGCCGTTGTGGTCAGCGATGTCCTTCTCGTGCCCGTGCCCGCCGTCCATCGGCGCCGCGGAGCAGAACAGCTCGGGGTGCTTGAACATGTAGCGGGCCGTGCCGCGCCCACCCTGCGAGTAGCCCTCAATGGCGCGGCCGCAGCGATCGGCGATGGTGCGGTACGTCTTGTCGACGTGCTTGACGATTTCGAGGAACGCCGTCTCGCCGAGCGAGTCTTCGTGGTCGTAGTGGCTGAGCTTCCCACCGTTGGGCATGACATAGATCATCGGCGGGACTTCGCCCGAGCGGATGTACTTGTCGAAGTACGGCGCCATCGCCACGGTCTTCATCTCGCTGCCCGGGCGACCGCCGTGCAGCCAGTACACGACGGGGAACCGCGTGTCGGGCTGCTGCTCGTACTGCGGCGGCAGGTAGATGCAGTAGCCCACGTCGCAGTGGTTCGCGTCGCTGTGGAACGTCGCGTGCGTCACCCCGCTGGGCAGGCCGGACTTCGGCGGATCGTTGACCCACTTGAAAGGCTGGGGCGCGGGCTTGGGCTTCTTCGGCGCATCCTGAGCGTACGTCGACACGCCATACGCCAGCAACACAACGACGGCCAGTGCAACGCGACTTGTCATGCGGATCCTCGCGGAGTGGAGTGCGGGTTACTGCTCGGACAACGCCCGCTGGACGAGGCGTATTGCACGCTCGGACAGGCGGAGCTTCATCGCCGCGTCGTGCCCGGTGTCGGACATCTTGTTCCACGTGCGCCGCAGGATCGTGACGACCTTGTCGTCGTCGTGGTCCGCGGCGAAGTCGTCGAAGTAGTGCTCGAGGAACACGAGGCAGATCACGTCCTCAAGCGTCTGCATGTCGGCGTCGGCCTTGATGCGCTTCTTCATCAGCAGGTCGCGCACGCGCGCGATCGTGTCGTCGTCGTAGCCGACGTCGCGGAGGATCGCCTCGGCCTGGTCGGCGTGGAAGGCGTACAGTTCGGTGCGCCAAAGGTGGTAGCCCTTGCGGTCGCGCGGGTACGTGTCACGCGGGATCTGCCAGCGGCGGATGTGCTGCGCGCGGGCGGCGAGGCGCAGCGCCTCCGAGGCGTTCGGCGCGTAGCAGACGAGCGTGGCGCTCATCCGCCGGCCGTAGACGAGGCACGCGGGGCGCGACTCGCCGTTGATGACGACCGCGTGCGGGTCCTCGGCGTTCGCGGCGTCGATGCGCTCGATGGCGTGGTGGAAGCGTTCTGCGAGGTCCGTCATGCTTGGGATGATAGAGGAATCGGACAATCTCCGGTACATTGGACGCGTCGGTAGTCGCTAGGCTTAGTGGCGGGAATCGGGCCCGTCGATCGCACGTGGGGTCGTTTGAAAGCGGGGTGTACGCATGGCATTCAAGTCAGTATTCATCGCGACGATGATCGCCACGGCGCTGATCGTCGCGGCGTTCCTGTTGCACGGGTCGCGGCCGCCGACGCAACTCGACCAGCCCTCGGCGGAGTTCGTGCGGGCGACCGGCAAATGCGCCGAGTGCCACCTGCGTGAAACGTCGGCGATCGTGCACCAGTTCGGGCGATCGCGCCACGCGCAGCTCGGCCTGACGTGCCTCGAGTGTCACCGACCGGTCGAGGGGCAGGCGAAGCAGGAGCATCACGAGTTCACGCTGGCGATGAAGGTCACGGCGTTGAACTGCAAGCAGTGCCACCCCACGGAGTACGAGCAGTACACACGGAGCCGGCACGCCGCGCCGGCCTGGGCGGCGGTCCGCGGTCCCGACGACTTCACCGCCGAGCAGGTCGCCTTCGCCGAGCAGCACCACCCCGGCGCGGTCAAACGCCCCGCCAACGGCCTCGCTCTTCTCGAAGGCCCCAGCGCGATCACCAAGGGCTGCGCCCAGTGTCACAGCATCGGTAAGCCCAACCCCGACGGCTCGATCGGCACCTGCACGCAGTGCCACTCGCGGCACAACACGTCGATCGCCCTGGCCCGCAGCCCCGACACGTGCGGGCAGTGCCACATGGGCCCGGACCACTCGCAGCTGGAGATCTACAACGAGTCGAAGCACGGCGTGCTGTTCCACGCGCAGCGGGCGTCGCTGCGGCTCGACGCCCGACCGAAGGACCTGAGCACGCGCGACATGCCCGTGCCGACCTGCGCGACGTGCCACATGAGCGGCCTCGAGGGGATGAAGGTCACACACGACACGACGGAGCGCCTGAGCTACTGGCTGTTCGCCGCGGTCAGCAAGAAGCGGCCGACCTACAACGGCGGGCAGGCGGAGATGAAAGAGCTGTGCCTCAAGTGTCACGCGAAGAGCGGCGTGGACCGCTTCTACAAGGAAGCCGAGGAGGTCGTCGAGTCAACGAACGCGAAGATCAGCGAGGCGACCGCGTTGATGGATCAGCTGCGACAGGAGGGGCTGCTCACGCCGGAGCCGTTCGACGAACCGATCGAGTTCGTGAACTTCGACCTTTGGCACTACTACGGACGGACGGCCAAGCACGGCGCGTTCATGGGCGGGGCGGACTTCGTGCAGTGGCACGGCAACTATGAGCTGCTGCTGAAATACACGGAGATGAAGAAGATGGCGGAAGAGCTCCGCGCGGAGAAGTCGCATGCGGCGTCGGTTCGATAAGCTCGGCGCAGCCTGGCCGCGGTGGCGCGTGCAGGTGATCGACACGTTCGTGCTGGCGAACCTGGCGTTCCTGACGGTCGACATCTACATCGCCCACTCGATCAACGCGTTCGCCGAGCCGGCGGAGTGGGCGCCGCTGGGGGTGTCGGTGATCGGGTCGGCGCTGATGCTGACCGCGGTGGGCCTGCGCGGCGCCGGTCGGACGCGGACCGCCGACGGGCTGGGGTACGTCGTCGGCTACGTGTGCGTCGGCGTCGGTGTGGCGGGCATGCTGCTGCACCTCGACAGCCGGTTCTTCGTGGAGCGGACACTGACGGCGCTGGTGTACAGCGCGCCGTTCGTGGCGCCGCTGGCGTACGCGGGGCTGGGCATGCTGCTGATCATGAACCGCATGGTGTCCGGCGACGACGTCGAGTGGGGCCGCTGGGTGGTGTTCCTCGCGTGCGCCGGGTTCGTGGGCAACTTCGGGCTGAGTCTGGCGGACCACGCGCAGAACGGTTTCTTTCACGGCACGGAGTGGGTCCCCGTCATCACCGCGGCGTTCGCGGTCGGGTTTCTCACCGTTGCGTGCGCATCGACGCCCCACCGACGGTTCCTGGCGATCTGCGTGATGGTGATGCTGATCGAATCGGGCGTCGGGATCATCGGTTTCGCGCTGCACGTCCTGGCCGACCTGAACGACAAGCCAACGACGATCTGGCAAGACGTCGTGTTCGGCGCACCGGTGTTTGCACCGCTGCTGTTTCCGAACCTGGCGTTGCTGGCGATCGTCGGCCTGCTGGACCTGCGTTCACGCGTCGACACATCGGACACCCCGGCCGATTACTCCGGCGAGGTCATCGCGGATAGCGGTCCGCCGGCGGCCTGATCGGTGATCTCGTCCGGCGCGATGCGGGTGATGATCTTGGCGCCGACCGCGTCGCCCCAGACGTTGACGGTCGTGCGGCACATGTCGAGGATGCGGTCAATGCCGAGGATGATGCCGACGGCGGCGAGTGGCAGGTGCGGCGCGTCGGCGCCGAGCGAGCCGTTGACCGCCTGCACGACGATCACCATCGTTACGAGTCCCGCCGAGGGAATGCCCGCGGCGCCGATCGCGGCGAGCGTCGCGGTGATCACGATGATCGCGAGCTGCACGCCGGTCAGCTCGATGCCGTAGCACTGGAAGAGGAACACGACCGCGACGGCCTCGTAGAGTGCGGTGCCGTCCATGTTGATCGTCGCGCCGAGCGGCAGGACAAAGTTGGCGGCGCGTTTGGAGCAGCCGCCCTCGGTCTCGGCGGACTCGATCGTCACCGGCAGTGTCGCGGAGCTGGAGTCCGTGCCGAGCGCGGTCATGAGGGCCGCCCGCATCTGGTGCATGAACACGTAAGGGTTCGAGCGGACGAACAGCCAGAGGATCAGCGGCAGCACGATGAACGCGTGGATCGCGAGCCCCGCGAGCACGGTGATCACGTACAGCAGCATCGGCCCGAACAGCGAGTTGATGCCGATGCGTGCGACGGTCCACGCGACCAGCGCCAGCACGCCGATCGGCGCGAGCCAGAGGATCCAGTCGACAAGCTTCATGATCGCCGTGAACAGCGACTCGAACACGCGGAGCAGCGGTTTGCCCGCGTCGCCGATCGCGGTGAGCACGACGCCGAGCAGCAGACTGAACGAAATGACGGGCAGCAGTTGCCCTTCCGCGGCGGAGCCGATCGGATTGGACGGGATGAGCTGCTGGGCGATGTTCTTGAACGCGCCGACGAGACCGCCCTCGCCGGTCTTCTCGATGTGTTTGCGTGTGTCCTGCGACTCCGAGGCGTACGCCTCTTCGCCCTTGTTGATGATCTCTTTGCCGATGCCGGCGCCGTCGCGATGCGGGTCGCCGGGCTGAATCATGCTGACCAGCGCAACGCCGAGGATCACCGCCATCGCCATCGTCGTAAAGTAGTACGCGAGCGTGCACCCGCCGACCTTGCCGAGTTGCGACGGATCGCCGATGGAGGACACGCCGACGATGACACTGGAGGCGACGAGCGGCACGAGCACCATCTTGAGCAGCGACATGAAGAACGTGTTGCCGACGAACTCGAAGCCGCCGGTGATGCCCGCGGGCACCTGCCCGTCGTACGCACGGAACAGGGCTTCACCGACCCCACAGCCGATCAACAACCCCGCGAGGATGAGCCACGTCAGCAGCCACGTTCCACCGTGTCCGCCGTCGCCTGCGTCACCGCCACCGGTCGATTCGATGTCATCCTTCACGTCACTCATGAGGTCAGAATAACACGTCGTGTCGCGGGCCGCTAAAAAAACGCGCAGCGCATCCGCGTGAAATTACCCCTTGCCGTAACCGCCTGTGCAGGCGATAACAACGCCATGACCGATCATAACGACCCCGCCATGATGCGCACCAAGATGATCGCGACGCTCGGCCCGGCGTCGAGCGACGAGGCGGTGATCCGTCGACTCATCGAAGAATCCATCGACGTCTTTCGCCTGAACTTCTCGCACGGCGATCTGGCGGACCACGCGAAGGTGCTGGCGACGGTGCGAAAAGTCGCGGCGGACACCGAGATGCCGATCGCGGTGCTCGGTGATCTGTGCGGACCGAAGATGCGGCTCGGTGCGATGGCGAACGACGAAGGGATGCCGCTCGAGGCGGCGACACGCTGATCATCCAGCGCGACGCGATCGAGGGCCGCGACGGGCGTGCGTCGACCAACTACGAGCGTTTCGTCGACGAGGTTGCGGTCGGTCATCGTGTGCTGATCGACGACGGCGCCATCCGCCTTGTGGCGACGAACAAGCAGGACGACGAGGTGCACTGCCAGTGCCTGACGCCGGGCGTCGTGCACTCCCGCAAGGGCGTCAACCTGCCGGACACGAAGCTGAGCGTCGGGTCGATCACCGAGCGCGACCGCGAGTGCATCGCGTGGGCGATCCAGCACGGCCTGGACTACGTGGGGCTGAGCTTCGTGCGGACGGCGGATGACGTGCACCTGCTGCGCAACCTGATGGGCGACGCGGCGGACCGTATCCACATCATCGCGAAGATCGAGCGGCCCGAGGCGCTGGCGGACATCGAGAACATCATCGACGCCGCGGACGTGATCATGGTGGCGCGCGGCGACCTCGGCGTGGAGGTCGACCTCGAGCAGGTGCCGATCATCCAGAAGGACATCATCGCGCGTTGCCGCCAGGACGCCCGGCCGGTGATCGTGGCGACGCAGATGCTGCAGACGATGATCGAGAACGCGGCGCCGACACGCGCGGAGGTCAGCGACGTGGCCAACGCGGTGTTCGACGGCGCGGACGTCGTGATGCTCAGCGGCGAGACGGCGGTGGGCGCGAACCCCGCGCTGGCGGTCTCGACGATGCGCGGCATCGCGCGGACGACGGAGCGTTACCTGCGTGACCACGACACGTCGCTGAGCAAGCCGGTGCCCCCGGTGATGGTCAAGCAGCAGCGCGAGTCGCTGGGCCGCGCCGCGTGGGTGCTGTCTCACGACGTGAAGCCCAAGCGGGTGGTGGTTTGGTCGGAGTCGGGCGGCAAGGCGCGCGTGCTGTCGAAGCTGCGGCTGCACGTGCCGGTGGTCGCGCTGTCGACGAACGAGGCGGTCGTGCGACAGATGAACCTGTACTACGGCGTGGTGCCGATGCAGATGGACGCGCCGCAGACGCTGATCGACCTGGCGCCGCGTGTCGAGGAACTGGCGCGGCGACACGGCTGGGCGGGCAGCGGCGACAAGCTGCTGATCATCGGCTCGACCACGCTCGGCCGCCCCGCCGACGCCAACGCGATCATGATCCACAAGCTGGATTGACACGCCCCGGATCGAGGACACTCGTTCATGCCCGCCCCACCCTCACGCAGCATCGACGACGATGGCGGCCTGATCTGCGGGTTCCGTCTCCACAAGGACGCCCCGGCGACGGCGATCCGGCTGAGCGATCTCGGCGCAAACCCGTGCCTCGGGAGCGATCGGATCTGGCTGCACTTCAACGGCGGTGACATGCGGGCGACCAAGTGGATCGAGTCGTGCGAGGCGCTGCCCGAATCGGCGCGCGAGTTCCTGCTCAGCAACGACCGACACGTCGGGATCGACAGCCTCGAGGACGGCCTGATCGCGACGCTCGGCGACCTGAGCCACGAACTGGACGCGTCGCCCGAGCGGATGAGCCTGCTGCGCCTGTACGCGGACGCCAGCGTGATGATCTCGGTGCGACACCACCCGCTGCGCGGCATCGACCTGCTGCGTCGAGCCGTGATGAAGGGAAAGATCATCGAGTCGCCCGTCGAACTCGTCGCGCACCTCATGCATCACCTGGCGGACATCTTCGCCGGTGTGATCGCGGAACTCGGCGAAGACGTCGACGAAACGGAGGAGCGTTTGCTGACGGGCGCGATGATCGAGGAGGGCCGCATGCTGGCGAAGGCGAGGCCCTTCCTGGCGCGGCTGCGGCGTCACCTGTTCACGCCACGAACGCTCGACGTCGATCGACTGCTGGAGGACTGGTGCAACGAGGACGACGTCGCGAGCCTGAAGCGCGGCATCAACCGGCTCGACGCCGTGGCGCAGGACCTCGAACTCGTGCAGTACCGCGCCCGACTCGTGCAGGAAGAGATCGCGTCGCGCCTCACCGAGGCGACCAACCGCAACATGATGTTCCTCTCGGTGGTTACGACGCTGTTTCTGCCGATCACGCTGATCTCGGGCATCTTCGGCATGAACGTCACGCTGCCGGTCGACCCGGAGCACGGGTTCGCGATCGTCACGCTGCTGATGGCCGCGACGTTCTTCGTGTCCTACCTGGTGCTGAAGTGGCGAAAGATGGTGTGACGCGGGCCCGGCCGGTGTCACTTCACACCATCGATCTCCAGCAACACGCGGAAGCCCATGAACTCCGCGTCCCAGTGCGGCCAGAAACCGACGTAGGTGATCACGCCCGATTTGGGCCCGGTTCGCGCCATGAAGTTACAGCCTGACACGATGTTCGCGGTGGACCCTTCCGTCTTCACCGGGTCAACGACATAGCCGCCCGGGCGATCGAGCAGAGCGTCAACCGTCCATTCCGAAAGATTCCCCAGCGTGTCGTAGAGGCCGTAGGGATTGGCGGGCTTTTGCGCGACCGGGTGCGGCGTGTTGCCGCTGTTGTCACGAACCCATGCATAGTCCGGCAGCTTGTTGGGATCATTACCGAACCAGAAGACGCCGGGCATGCCCGCACGGCAGGCCTGCTCCCACTCGGCTTCCGACGGGACGCGATACCTGTGCCCCTCCTTCTCGCTGAGCCACGCGCAGAACGCCTTGGCGTCGTGCAGGCTGACGTTGCCGACCGGCAGGTTGTCCTGGATCGACCAGCGCGGCTGGCCCCAGTACCGTCCCTTCTCCTTCTTGCCGCCCGACTCCCACGTGAAGCCGGTCTGCTCGGCGGTGGTCTTGTAGCCCGTCGCCTCGGCGAACGTGCGGAACTGGGCGAAAGTAACCTCCGTCGCGCTCATGTAGAAGCCGTGCGTGACGACGACGGTTCGCGGCGGCCAGATCGTTTCACCCGGATCGCCGGTGCTGAACTGACCCGGCGGGATCGCACGGAACACCATGTCCAGCGTGTTGCGGAACTCGACGGGCACTCGCGTTGCCTCGGCGAAACTCTGCTGCTTCGCCTTCACCGTCGTCGCATCCATCGGCTCGATCACCGCGTAGTCGGGCAGCGTGACGCGCTGCGGACTGGGTTGCGGGACGGGCTGAGCGACGACGTTGGGCGCGGGCGACGCGGAGGAATCGGGCGAGCGCACGAGAGTGCCGGGCTCGTCCCACACATACGCGCCGTTCTTCGATTCCCATTTGAACGCCTGCGTCGTCACCATCACGTCGAACGGCTCGAGGAGGCGATTGAACCAGACTTCCTTAAGATCGATCTTGCTCCCGCGCGACCACAGCGGAACGTCAACGACCAAGCACGCGCCCTGCGCGATCTCCCGCTGCAATTGTACAAGTTGCTGCTTGTTCGGCTGCGGCGTTCGCTCGAGGATATCAAAGATAAGCACGTCGCCCGGCGACACAGCCTGGCCCGGGCTCCACGCTTCGATCGTGTAGCGCTCGGGCAGCGTCGGCAGGTCGCGGAGGAGGTCCTGAAAGCGTGTCGAGCCAAGGAACAGCCGCCCGCCGGGGCGCGGATTGTGCCACCGGAGGATCGCCTCGACGAGGTCCGGCCGGTGGAGGACCAGCAGGTGCGTGCCCACCGCGATGACTTTGCCTCGACCGCCGCGCCCCACAGCGATCATGCCCTGCCTGCGGTCACGATCGGCTGTGACGATGACCCGTCCGTTGGGCCCCGTCGCCTTGACCTCGGCGATCGGGAGCGATGGGAACTCCGAATCGGAAAGCTCGACACCGTTCATCAAGGCCGACGCGTCGGGAGAGTCCGCCGCGCGCACGACCGGCACGCGTGTGAACACGTCTGGCGTAGAGGCCGCGCTCGGCGTGACATCGCTGTCCCCAGCGGGGCGCGCTGCATTCTGGCTCGTTGTCGGGCCGGTCGATGCAGCCGGTCTGTCGACGCCACGGTTGGAGAGGATCATGACGATCGGCACGACAATGACCAGGAGCCCCGCGCCAAGCCCGATCCACAGGCCCACGCCGCCGCCGCGCTTCGGCGAGACGTAGGATCCCGCGCGGGTTGGCGCGGGCGTATGCGATGAGCGCGGCGACATCGACTGCTCGGCGAGATCCATCAGTGCGCTGTCGCCGCCATCGTCGAGCGCAAAGACCGACTCATCCGCGGCTCCGCCGGTCGACGCGTCGCGCTCGTGCCGAGCGAGCTTCGCGACGGGGATGTGCGGGGCCGTGTCAGCCGATTTGCCCCGCAGCTCACGCAACACTGATTCGAGCGATGCGATCAGCGCGTCGCACGAGTCGAAGCGTTCGCTCGGGTCCTTGGCGAGCATGCGATCCAGCACGTGCTGGAGGTGCGGCGAGAAGCCGGCGGGCAGCCGCGGGATCGGGCTTTGCTGATGCGCCAGCAGCGTGCCGACCATCGAGTCGCCCGAGTACGGATAGGTGTTGGTCAGCAGGCGGTAGAGCGTGCAGCCGAGGCTGTAGATGTCGGCGCGGTGGTCCGCGGTGCGGGCGTCGCGCGCCTGCTCGGGCGCCATGTACGCCGCGGTCCCCATCGTCATCTCGCTGTGCGTCAGCGTTTGATAGTCACCCGCGCCCCCCACCTCCGACTCGACACGCGCCAGCCCCATGTCGAGGACCTTCACCACGCCCTGATCGCTCAACAGCAGATTGCCCGGCTTGATGTCGCGGTGGATCACGCCCTGCGCGTGGGCATACGCCAGACCGCGCGCCGCCTGGATCACGTAGTCGATGGCTTGCTCTACCGGCAGCGGTGAGCCGCGCTGCGTGAGGATCGCGCCGAGGTCCTTGCCGTTGACGCACTCCATCACGAGGTAGATGAGGTCGTCCTTCTTACCCGCGTCGAACGCCGTGACGATGTTGGGGTGCACCAGACGCCCCGCCGCCTGCACCTCGCGGACGAACCGCTGCACCAGCGCCTCGTCCTGCGCGACGTGCTTCGGCAGCACCTTCACCGCGACCTCACGCCGCATCAGCTTGTGCCGCGCCCGGTAGACCGTGCCCATTCCCCCGGCGCCGATCTTGTCGAGCACGACGTACTCGCCGATCGTCAGCGTGTCGACCTGTCCATTCTGCGTGACCGTCGCCTGGTGCTCGGTCAGCACGCCCCGCCGCGCCAGCGTCCGCGTGAGCTCCGCCGGGGCCACGGACGACAGGTCGCCGCCCAGCGAGCTGATCGTCGCCTCGGCGTCGTCCGGCGCGAGGATCCCAACGCGCTGGAGTTCATTGATGAGGTGCTGTGAGTCCGGTTCCATGATGCGCCCGTCGCTGACACATCAATATAACCGGGCGGAGCGACAATCCGTATGTCTCTTCGCAACGATTCTTACGCGACCGGCGCCGCGACGACCTGGTCGTAGAACGCCTCGTACTGCGCGAGGATCTTGTCCTTGCAGAACCGCTCCATCGCCACACGCGACGCGGCGGCGCTCATCGCCGACCAGGCCTCCGGGTTGGCCAGGATGGCCAGCGCACAGTCCGCGAAGCGGTCGATGTGACCCACCGGGCACAGGTGGCCCGTCACGCCGTGGTCGATCACCTCGACGAGGCCGCCCGCGCGGCTGGCGACGACGGGCGTGCCGCAGGCCATCGCCTCCAGCGCCGACAGGCCGAACGATTCGTAGTCGCTGGGCAGGATGAACAGGTGGCTGCGTCGGTAGAGGTCTTCGATGTTCTTCTGCGGTCCGACGAAGTTGACGCGGTCGACGATGCCGAGCTCGGCGACGAGCTCTTCGGTCATGCCGCGCATCGGGCCGTCGCCGACCATGATCAGCCGCGCGGGCCGCTGCTCCTGGATGCGGTGGAACACGCGGATGACGTCGAACACGCGTTTGACCGGGCGGAAGTTCGACGCGTGCATGATCTGCACCTCGCCGGAGTCGGGCAGCGCGACCCGGCCGACGTCGGTGAACCGCGCGCGGTCGACGAAGTTCGGGATGATCGCCGGGGGCGTGTCGAGCGCGAACGCCTTGACGGTCTCGTCGGTCAGCCACTGCGACACGGCGGTGAGCCCGTCGCACTCGAGCATCGCCCAGCGGCACACGCGGTAGAAGTCGCGGTGCGAGCCGACGAGCGTGATGTCCGTGCCGTGCAGCGTCGTGACGACCTTGACGTGGTTCGGCGCCGCGGCCTTCGACGCGAGGATCGCGCTGACCGCGTGCGGCACCGCGTAGTGCGCGTGGATCACGTCGATGTCGTGCTGCACCGTCACCTCCGCCAGCTTGTTCGCCAGCGACAGGTCGTGCGGCGGGTGCTTGAACAGCGGGTAGTCCGTCACCGGCACCGAGTGATACACCACGCTGCTGCTGTCGGGCAGGCGGAACGGCTTCTCCATCGACACCAGGTGCACCTCGTGCCCGCGCTCGGCCAGGCCCATCGCCAGCTCCGTCGCGACGACGCCCGAACCGCCCTGCGTGGGATGACACGAAATCGCGATCTTCATCGTCGCGCCCTCCGATGAGTCAGTTAAAGAACGGCTCGTAGTGGTCTACCGGGTCCACCATCGGCACCGGCCGACGCGTGATCAGCGGCTCGCCGAACTCGCAGCGGATCATGCTGCCGTAGTGCCGCGCCCGCGCCTCGAGCCGCGTGAGGAACGTCGGCTCGCTGATCCACGTCAGCTTCTCGTCGTTGTTCGGGTTGTGCAGCTGCGAGTGATAACAGCTGACCGACTCGACCTTCCTGTCCCAGTAGCCGGTCACGTCGACGATGAAGCTCGGCTCGTAGACGAAGTGCGACAGGTAGAAGAAGTATTCCTTCGGCCGGTGCGGCGGCGCGTCGACGGGATACTTCGCGAATCCCGACGGGTACATCGTGTCGCAGACGATCCGGCCGGTCGCGGCGTGATCGGGGTGCAGGTCTTCCCAGTAGTTGGCAAACACAACCTTGGGCCTGAGCTGGCGGATCTTTTCGATGAGCATCGCGCGGGCTTCGAGCGTGTTCTGCATCATGCCGTCGGGCAGGTCGAGGTTGTAGCGTGCGACGGCGCCGAGCGTGCGCGCGGCGGCGGCGGCCTCGGCGTCACGCGTCTCGGGCGTGCCGCGCGTGCCCATCTCGCCGCGGGTCATGTCGAGGATCGCCACGGTCTTGCCGCGGTCGATCAGCTTCGCCAGCGTCCCGCCGATCGTCATCTCCACGTCGTCGGGGTGCGCCCCGATCGCCAGCACGTCTACGCTATCCACCGTTCGTCGCTCCTTCGATGACCAGGCAGTGCTTCACCGCCGCGGGGTCGAGGTGATCGATCAGCCACGTGATCCACGCCGTGCCGTGCTCCGCGAGCATCTCCAGCGGACACAGCCGCCGATCCTGCGGCGCGCCGTCGGGCAGCACCGCGTCGATCACGCGACGCAGGTTACTGCGCCCGAGCCCGGCCTGCGCGGCGCGGTCCTGCGTGACCCGCTCGACCACCCGGCCGACCTGGTACTCGATCGACTCGCGCGCCTTACGTACGGGTTTGCTGTCGTGCCGCTGCATCAGCGCATCGATGCGGCGGAGCAGCTCATCGCCGAGCGATCGCACTTCTTCCACATCTGCGTTGGCGTCGGAGTCCGCGGCACGTTCAAGGCTGTCGGCGTTCGCGCGACACGTGAGGAGGTCACCGCCGCGGAGGCCGAAACGCGACGCGATCTGCGCGGTCGCCGGGTCGACGAACGTCGCGCTGACACGTGGCCACGTCGCCGACCGTGTCACGCCGACCACGCCGTACATCGCGTCGATCTGCCAAAGGTATTGCAACTCCGTCGGCCCGGCGATCGTCGCGACGGTGGGCAGCACGGCGTCCTGCACAATCGGCCGCAGCGCCGCGCCGGGGCTGTAGCGTTTGGGGTCGGCGCGGATCGCGTCGCCGAGGCCGGACGGATCGTCGACGCTGTCGCGCCCGTCGGGGCCGAGGCGG
The DNA here is from genome assembly GCA_016125285.1 of Phycisphaera sp. Taxonomy (GTDB): domain Bacteria; phylum Planctomycetota; class Phycisphaerae; order Phycisphaerales; family Zrk34; genus RI-212. The sequence goes on along the minus strand of WGMA01000042.1, from coordinate 59,397 downwards.
AACAGGTTGAGTCGATCGATCGGCGCGGCGAGGTCGAGGTCGCGCATCGCCGCCCCGCCGCGCTCGAACGCGTCGCGCAACTCGCCCCACCGATCCGCCATGTCAGCCATGACCGGCGCGGCGAGCTGGCGCAGCCGCATCGGGTCCACGAGCACCAGCCCGTGCGGGCCGAGCAGCCGCGCCATCAGGTCCGCACACATCGACGCGTAGCTGTCGAACCGCACCGACGCGACGAGGTCCGTGACCGACGCCCCGTGCGGCAGTCCGCCGAGCGTTTCCGCGACGAAACGCGTGATGTCGTCGCGGAACGGCTCCAGCGAAAGCGTCGCCACCGGCGGGCGCGGCCCCGCGTGATTCAGCTCCGCGTGCGGCAGCACGAGCTTCTGCCCGCCCAACCAACATCGATTGACCTCCTCGATGTCGTGATCTTCCCCGGCGATCCAGAACGCCGGGATCACCGGCACGCCCAGCGTGTCGCGCAGCCGCCGCGCTACGCCGATCGCCGACACCGCCTTCAGCAGCGTGTACATCGGCCCGAGCAGCAGGCCCGGCTGCTGACCGGCGATCACGAACACCGCGTCGTGCCGGATCGACTCGACGACGCGCTCGTCCAGCGTGTTGCCCGCCTCGGCGTTGATCGAAGCCAACACGTCCGCGAGCGCCGCGCGGTCGAGGTGACGTGACGCGCTCGCCGCGGCGGGCGACTCGAAGCTGAGCAGCGGCACCCGGCCCGTCAGCTCACCGGCCGCGAGCCGCGCCATCACACCACCCGGCCCGAACCCCGGCACGCCGAGGTCACGCGCGTAATCGACCGGCTCAGTCGTCATCGGCAGCGTGGTCATCTCTCTCATACACGTGTCCCGATCACAATCATGCGCGGCGCGTCGGGCTCGAACGCCCGGCCGTGGTAATCGCCGTACATCCGCACGTCGCCCAGTCCGGCATCGGCAAACAGCGCCGCGATCTCGCCGGGCCGGTAAAGCCGCACGGACTCCTTGAACGTGTGCACGCGGCCGTCGCCGTCGGTCACCGTCGTGTGCTTGTAGCTGCGTTGGTCGGTGAGGCTGCGGCGCGACTCGACGGTTACGCCGTCGATCTCGTCGCGTGTCAGCGGCTCGAAGATGCGCTCGAGATTCTCACGGTTGATCAGGTCCATCGCGAGCACGCCGCCGGCCCTGAGCACCCGGGCCATCTGCCGAAGCGCGGCGGCGTTCTCGTCGTCGGACTCGAAGTAGCCGAAGCTGGTGAACAGGTTCACCGCGGCGTCGAAACACGCGTCGAACGGCAGGTCGCGCACATCGGCCTGCACGAGCCGCCCGTCGAACCCCTCACGCTCGGCGGCGCGACGCAGCTGCGCCTCCGACAGGTCAACACCCGTCACGTCAAACCCCATGTCGAGCAGCGTCGCCATATGACGCCCGTTGCCGCAGCAGATGTCCAGCATCCGCGCCGCAGGGGCGACGCCCATCAGCCCCACCAGCCCGCGCACCTCCGCCGCCGCCGACTCGTCGTCGCGGTGCCGGTAGAGCAACGGATACATCTCGCCGAACGACTCGACGTACCACGCTCCGGGCTGTGTGATCGGTGGAACCATGGGTGCGTATTCTACGATGCGCATGGCTCGGCGGGCGTTACGGCCGGGGGCGCGTGGTCGCGACGGGGCCGGTGGTCTATCATGCCCGCATGTTGAATGATGCGTTGGAATTAGTGAGCGAGGTGCTGCAGCGCGGCGGGTGGGTCATGTGGCCCCTCGGCGTGCTGAGCGTCGTCGCCGTGACGTTGATCTTCGAGCGGTGCTGGTTCTGGCTGCGGACGAACTCGCCCGGCCGCGTCGAGCGGTACCGCGTCATCGGCCAGTCCATGCGCTCCGGGCAGGCCGGTCACGTGCTGAAGATGATCGAGGGCGACGACAGCGTGTACGGCCAGCTCGTGCGTCGGCTGCTCAGCGAGGACCCGACCGACGCCGCGGCCGTCGACGCCGTCGAGTCGCAGCGCCCGCGACTCGCCCGCTTCATGACCACGCTCGGCACCATCATCACCGCCGCCCCCATGCTCGGCATCCTCGGCACCGTCACCGGCATCATCTCCGCCTTCAAGGTGCTCGGCGATCAGACCGTCACCGACCCCGCGCAGGTCGGCTCGGGCATCGCCGAGGCGCTGCTCACCACGGTGGTCGGCCTCGTGATCGCGCTGGTCGTGCTGTTCCCGTACAACGCCTTCCGCGCCCAGATGGAACGCACGCTCGGCCGCATGGAAGCGCTGATCGCCGCGGCCCAGTCGCAGAACGACAAGCAGTAGCCCGCCTACTTCCGCGACGGACCCTCGACAAAAATCTCACGGATGTCGCGCAGCGCGTAGCCCGACTCGTTCAGCAGCCGGATCATCTGGATGCGTTTGATCGCACGCCGGTCGAACAGCCGCTGGCGGCCCAGCGACAGCTTCGTCGGCTCGACGAGCCCGACCATCACGTAATACTCGAGCTGCTGCGTGGTGATACCGCCGCGGCGAGCCGCTTCGCCGAGTCGCACGAGGCCGTCGGGCGTTTCTTCAGATCGAGCCAATGGTGTCACGCGGATACGACGCGGGGTTCGGGTCACGGCGCGATGATGGGGCCGGCGCCGCCACCGGGCTGACCGCCGAGCGGGCCCCGCTGACCACCGCCCGCCGCCTGCTGCGCCTGGTGCGCCGCGACGTGCTTCGACAGCTCCACGAAGTTCGTCCGCAGCTCGTGCAGCGCCTGCTTGAGCAGGCTGGACTCGTCCTCGTCGAGGTTGCCCTGGGTCTTCTGCTCCAGCACGTCGAGCATGTTGATGTGGTGGCTGGCCAGCTCGAGGCTGATGATCCGCTGGCCGGTCATCGGGTCCGGGATCGCGCCCATCGCGAGCAGGGCCTGGCTGACGAGCGTCGAGACGAGCGTCTTGAAGTCCGCGTCGGGCAGCTGGTAGTCGCCCTCGCCCTCGGCCTCCGCGGCCTCCTGCGCCAGACGTTCCTTCTCGGCCTGCGCCTGAGCCTTCCAGTCGCTGTCCACGTGGATCTTCGGCAGTTCGTCGTTGGACTCGTCTGACATTTCGGCTCCGATCGGGTGATGATGTTTCTGGTTTGAGCGGGCCACAGTATACGACGCGTCGACGACGACCCCAAATCGACACGACAAACCGCTTGTTTCGGCGTGTCCGTGCGGTATAGTTGGCTCAAACAACCTTCCCTATGGGAGAAGCCGCAGTGCCCGAGTTTCGTACCCGCCTCAGCCGTTGCCTGAACGTCGCCGCCACCGCCGTCGTCGCGCTGACGGCCGCGCACCTCGCGTGCGCCGCCGACGCGCCCAAGCCCCCGTCGCAGAGCGAGCCAACCGGCCTCATCGTCGACGCCATGGTCGGGCAGGTCAACGGCAAGCCGATCTACGCCAACGAGGTCATCGAACGCATCGGCGAGGAACAGCTGCGCCGCCTCGGCACGTCACTGCCGCGCCTCGGCTTTCAGCAGGAGGCGTTCAAGCTGGTCGACGCCGAGCTCCGCTCGCACGTGCAGAACGAGATGCTGCTCGCCGAGGCCGAACGCAACCTCACCGAGCAGGAGCAGCTGGGCCTGGCGTCGCTCAAGCAGAAGCGCCGCGAGGAACTGCTGGCGAAGTACGGCGGCGGCGTGCTGGCCGAGGCCGAGCGCAACATCCAGAAAGAGGAAGGCCACACGCTCGAGGTCGAGCTCGAACGCTGGCGGCAGAAGGTCATCGTCGACAAGTTCATGCGTGACGAGATCCAGCCGAAGATCCACGTCAACCGCCGCGAGGTCGAGCGGTACTACCGCAATCACGAGAAGGAATTCAACCCCACGCCGTCGGTGACCGTCCGCGTGATCATCGTCACCGACCCCAACGTCGCCGACGAGGTCGACGCCGCGCTCAACGCCGGCAAGCCCTTCGCCGACGTCGCCAAGGAGTACAGCCGCTTCCGCGCCGACAAGGGCGGCCTCATGGACACCTTCAAGCTCGAAGGCCCCATGAACGAGTTCTCCGCGCTGGCGTGGAAGGAGATGAACGAGAAGGTCCGCACGCTCAAGGCCGGCCAGCACTCCGACCGCACCAAGATCGCCCCCGGCTTCGGCTGGGCCATGGTCGACAGCCTCGAACAGGGCGAGGCCAAGGGCCTTCAGGAAGTCTTCATCGATATCGAGAACCGCATCCGCGGCAACAAGTTCCGCCTCGAGCAGAACAAGTACCTCGTCGAACTGCTCCGCAACGGCAACTACACCTCCGTTGAACTGATGCTGCGCGGCATCATGGACGTCGTGATGACGCGTTACGCGCAACCCAGCTCCGCCCAATGATCTCACACGCGGACCGCAACATCTTCGGAGGGAGTAGATGACCAAGGGGCGCGCCCCGAAGTCACCTACGCCGCAATCGTCCGCTCTGCCGGACGCGCCGCACACCGCTCACGATCACTACGACGCCCAATCGCTCTTCGGCGCCGGCCTCGAGATCGCGCTCCAGCACGCCACCGGCGATCACCTCCACGACCTGCACTGGTTCCGCACCGACTGGCAACGCAGCGGCGCGCTCACCGGCTACGCCACGTTCCGCGCCGACGGCGTCGACCGCCCCGCCGTCGTCAAGCTCCCCGTGCCCCCGCAGGAACTCGCCTGGCTCGAACGCCTCCAGCGCGACCGCCACGACTTCGGCCAGGTCGTGCCCGACATCTACGCCTGCGGACGCGAGTGCGGCCAGTACGACCTGCCGTGGGTCGTGATGCAGCGCATGCCGCACGGCCCGCTCGATCACACGTGGGACGGCACGGAGTTCGACCTGCTCGTCGAAGCCGCCGGACGCTTCTACGCCGCCGCCGCGCTCATCGACGAAGACCGCCCGCCCAAGGCGCACAACTGGGCCGACGTCATCAAGCTCTCCCGCAAGGCCGTCCGCGAGAACGAACTGCACGAGTCGCAGCGGTGGAACGCCGCCCTCAAGACCGCGCAGAAGCACCTGCCCAAGTGGCTCAAGAAATGGACGAAGCGACCCGTCGACGACTGGTGCCACGGTGACCTCCACCTCGCCAACGCCATGACCATGACGCCCGCGCCCGAAGGCCCCGCCGTGCTGTTTGACCTCGCGACCATGCGCCGCGGCCACTGGGTCGAGGACGCCGTCTACTTCGAGCACCTGTTCTGGTCCACGCCCTCGCGCCTCGCCGGACGCGACGTCGTCCGCATGATCAACACCGAACGCAAGAAGCACGGCCTGCACACCGGCGCAGACTGGCCGCTCCTGGCCGACATCCGCCGCGCCCTGCTCGCCGCCGCCGCCCCCGCGCAGCACACCGACCGCCCCGACCCCGTGCACCTGCACGCCGCGCTGATGAACCTGGAGAAACTGATCAAGAAACTGCCGTGATCGAAACGCCCTCTCCCTTGAGGGAGAGGGCCGGGGTGCGGGTGAACCGCACGGATACATTGCGGTGACCTCACGCGATGCGCCGCGTCCGAAGAATCGACCCCCTCACCTAGCCTCTCCCCCACCTGGGGGAGAGGAATCCGATCGTGCGTCGCGCGTTTCACAGTGGTCCATGTTGCACGCGCACCCGCCGTAGATCCCCAGCCACGCCGAGAAAAACCCCTTCACCGCCGCCCACACGCCGCGCCGCTTCCGCGGCGTCGCGTCCGTCGCGCCGGTCTCGCCCGTTGGGGCGTCGAGCTTTTCGGTCGTCTCCATCTCTTCATCATAGCCCGCCGTGCGACGCACTGGCAGGCATGCGGCAGGTCAGTAGAATGGGCCGACTATGCCTGAGCCGAACAAGTTTTACGTCACCACGCCGATCTACTACGTCAACGACAAGCCCCACCTCGGGCACGTCTACACGACGATGGTGGCCGACGTCGTCGCGCGCTACCACCGCCTGCGCGGCGACGACGTGTTCTTCCTCACCGGCGTCGACGAGCACTCGACCAAGGTCGTCGACAAGGCCGCCGAGAAAGGCCTGACCACCGAAGCCTGGGCCGAGCAGAACGCCACCGCCTTCCGCCAGACGTTCGAGAAGCTTGAGATGACCAATGACGACTTCGTCCGCACGTCGTCCGATCATCACAAGCGGAAGGTCACCGAATACGTCGCCGCCCTGCTGAAGTCCGGCGACGTCTACGAGGGCGAATACGAGGGCTGGTACGACGCCGGGCAGGAAGAGTACGTCCCGGAAAACAAGGCGAAAGACAACGACTACAAGTCCGAGGTCAACCGCAAGCCGCTCGTCCGCAAGAAGGAAAAGAACTACTTCTTCAAGCTGTCGTCGTACGTGCCCGCGCTGCTCGATCACTTCGAGAAGCACCCGACGTTCGTCCAGCCCGACGCGCGACGCAACGAGATCGTCAACCGCATCAAGGAAGCGCAGGACGTGCCGATCAGCCGCACCGGCGTCGGCGGCTGGGGCATCCCCGTGCCCGGCGACCCCGAGCAGACCATCTACGTCTGGATCGACGCCCTGTTCAACTACCTCTCCTACGTCGACACCCCAGACCGCCGCGGCTACTGGCAGAGCGGCGCGACGCACTTCATCGCCAAGGACATCCTCTGGTTCCACGCCTCCGTCTGGCCCGCGATGCTCATGGCCCTCCGCAAGTGCGACGGGTACGACTGGGTCAATCTGCCCGCGCAGGTCTACAGCCACAGCTACTGGGTCAGCGAGTCCGGCGCGAAGATGTCCAAGTCGCTCGGCAACTTCCTCGATCCCGCCGCGATCGACAACTACGTCGCCGAGTTCGGCCTCGACGCCCTGCGCTACTTCCTCGCCACCCGCGGCCCGCTCAGCGTCAGCGACAGCACATTCTCGCCCGACCTGTTCATCAAGACATACAACGAAGACCTCGCCAATACATTCGGCAATAGCTGTTCACGCGTCGCGAATATGATTGGAAAGTACTTTGATGGGGTAATGCCACCTGTCCACGCTGAATTCGACGACAACCAGAATTCAGGTGCCGAAACAAATGATGACGGCGACACGACCGATTCCTTTCCGATTCACCTTGATGGAAATGAAGGCTTGGGAATCAGACCATCTCACTCTGGCAACCTACTCGCAGTGGCCATCGGCAGCAGTCGCCATTACCGCACTGCAATCAACGAGACTAATCTGACCGTTGCTGCAGAACGCGCATTGCGAATCGTTCGTGGGGTCGACACATACATTGAATTGAAGAAGCCCTTCTCGCTCGCAAAGGATTGGGAGCAGAACGAGAGACAGGTCGCGACGGTCCTTGCGAATTGCGCCGAGGCGCTGCGGATCGCGTCCGTGCTGCTCTGGCCGTTCATCCCCGACGCGTGTGAGAAGTTCTGGAAGCGCATCGGCTGCGACTACGCCGCGCAGATGGCGGCGAACGGCGGGCGTGGCAGGCTCGACGAGTGGACGCAATGGGGCCAGCTCAAGCCCGGCACGCCCATCGAAAAAGGCGACGCCCTGTTCCCGCGGTACGATCCGAACAAGTGACACGCAAAGCGCGCCGGACGCACGCCCCTGCGGGGCGTCGCTAAACAGGCGCGCCGCACGAGCATGATGTTTAGCGACGGCCCGAAGGGCCGTGCTCGCATACCAACCCAACGCCCATCGAGCACGCCCCTGCGGGGCGTCTCTAAACGGCGACCAATGTATTATATTGTTTAGCGACGGCCCGCAGGGCCGTGCTTGAAAACCGCACGGGGGTGCGCATGATTCTGGGGTACCACCTCATCATCGGGGCGTATGGTTTCTGGTTGCCCAACGACGAACGCGGGTCGTGGTCAGACTTCGTGCGCAACTACGAATTGTATACCCGCGGCGGCGCGGCAACGAAGGTCGAGACACGACGTTCCGTCGCGGCGCGGCCGCATGATCGACAACGTCGACAAATGTTGCGTGAATCACTCAAATACCCGCCCGTCAAATTCAACGGCCTTCAGGCGCGATGCGTCGCCCAGGGATTCGCGAACGTCGCGAACAGGTCCAGCTACAAGGTCTACGCGTGCGCCGTCATGCCTGACCATGCGCATCTCGTGCTGGGTCGGCACCACTACAAAGTCGAGCAGATGAGCAACCTGCTCAAGGGCGCGGCGACGACCTGCCTGGTCAACAAGGGCGTGCATCCGCTGGGCGATTGCATTGACGACAATGGGCGTATGCCGACGCCGTGGGCGCAGGGTCAGTGGAAGGTGTTTCTCGACAAGCCCGACGAGATTCACCGAGCGATCAAGTACGTCGAGGACAACCCGACCAAGGCAGGCCTCAAGAGACAGCGTTGGGGGTTCGTGATACCGTATGTGGGAGATGAATGAATGCGTAGCGTCAGGGAAGCACGCCCCTGCGGGGCGTCGCTAAACGGCGTCGAAATGGGTGGATTCACATGACCGAACTCGGTGTCAATATCGATCACGTGGCGACCGTCCGTCAGGCGCGGCGCACGTATGAACCCGATCCCGTGTGGGCGGCCGTCGAGGCGCAGCTCGGCGGGGCTGACGGCATCACCGTGCACCTGCGCGAGGACCGTCGGCACATTCAGGACCACGACGTCGAACGCATCAAGGAGATGTGTCACGTCAAGCTCAACCTCGAGATGGCGGCGACCGACGAGATGGTCGGCATCGCGTGCCGCATCAAGCCGCACCTCGCGATGCTCGTGCCCGAGGGCCGCATGGAAGTCACGACCGAAGGCGGCCTCGACGTCGCCGGTCAGCTCGCGCGGCTCAAGGACGTCGTGTCGCGTCTGCGCGACGCGGGCATGGTCGCCAGCGCGTTCATCGACGCCGACCCGAAGCAGATCGACGCCGCGGCCGACGCGGGCTTCACCGTCTGCGAGGTGCACACCGGCCCGTACGCCCACGCGTTCCACAAGGTCGGCGGCGCGACCGACCCCGCCGCGGCGCGCGAGCTGCAGAAGGTCGCCGACGGCGGCCAACGCATCATCGACGCCGGCATGCAGTTCAACGCCGGCCACGCGCTGAACTACAACAACGTCACCCCCATCGCCGCCCTGCCCGGCATCCGCGAACTGCACATCGGCCACGCGATCATCAGCCGCGCGGTGTTCATCGGATTGCGCGAAGCGGTGCGCTCGATGAAGGCGTTGATGGTGGAAGCTGCGTCTGAGTAGAAAATGCAAAATGCAAATTGCAATTCCCACTCACATCGCCGTAAAGCATCCCGCCGCGCTCTTCTTCGCGTCGGGGCTGTACACGCGGATGTTGCTGACCAGGCCGGTGTCATCGAACGACCCGAACCCCACATGACCGCGGGCGAACGTCTTGTCATGAGCGACCATGATCGGCGTGTCCATGTTGTCGGCGTAGACCTCGATCTTGCCGTCCGCGGCGGTGCGACGCAGTGACACGTGGTGCCACGTCTGCGCCCAGTCGAACCCATCGGTGTTCTTCTCGCTGATGCGCAGGCGCGGCTGGTCGTTGACGATGAAGATGTTGTGCGCGTGCGGGTCGGTCTTCGTGGCGATGTGCGTGTAGTAGAAGTGCGACGGGTCGACGAAGCTGTAGAACAGGCACATGTCGCGGTGGCCGTACTCCTTGCCGGTCTGCCGCAGGTCGGCCTCGATGACGTAGTCGCCGACCTCGAGATCGTTGACGAGCGCGATGTTCAGCGGCGAACGCACCTTCGGGGCGTACTTGCTCTTGCCGAACAGCTCGAGGCAGCGATGGCCCTCGGCCTCGGTCTGACGCCACGCCTTGGGATCGGTGAACACGAAGTCCTTGGCCGCGGCGTCGGACTTGAAGTCCTGCTCGTAGACCAGCTCGTAGTTGCCGGGCACGTAGGCCGGCTTGTCCGCGGCGAACAGCGAAGGCGCGGCAAACGCCGCGGCGCCGGCGGCGAGTGAACCCTGTACGAAACGACGACGCGTGATGGGCATGACGTGCCTCCTGTGCGCGGCGTTGCCGCGTCAAATTCGAATGACGAAATTCGAATGACGAATCAATGACGAAGCCTCAATGCTCAAATTCGGACATTCGAGTTTGGAGCCTATTTCGTCATTCGAGTTTCGTCATTCGTCATTTCGGCCACGACGTTACCGTGCGTATTCTACGGCGCGCATCTCGCGCAGGACCGTGACGCGGACTTCGCCGGGGTAGGTCATCTCGGCTTCGACCCGATTGGCGATGTCCCGGGCGATCTTAGCCGACACGGCGTCGTCGATCCTCTTGGCGTCGACGATCACGCGGATCTCGCGACCGGCCTGGATCGCGTACGCCTCCTTGACGCCGTCGAAGCTCGTGGCGATGCCCTCGAGCTCCTCCAGACGCTTGACGTAGCGGTCGAGCGTCTCGCGACGCGCGCCGGGGCGGGCGCCGCTGATCGCGTCCGCGGCCATGACGATCGGCGTGTAAGGCGTGGTTGCTTCGATGTCGCCGTGGTGGCCGCCGATGGCGTTGAGCACTTCTTCCTTCTCGCCGAACTTCTTGGCGAACTCCATGCCGATCGCGGGGTGGCCGCCCTCCATCTCGTGGTCCATCGCCTTGCCGATGTCGTGCAGGAAGCCGCAGCGGCGTGCGATCGCGCCGTCGAGGCCGAGCTCGTCGGCGATCACCTGGCAGAGGTACGCGACCTCCATCGAGTGCCGCAGGATGTTCTGGCCGTAGCTCGTGCGGTAGTACAGGCGGCCCATCATGGCGCTGAGCTTGGGGTGCAGACCCTGGATGTTGGCCTCGATGCACGCGTCCTTGCCGAACTTCACGAGCCGCTCGTCCATCTCCTTGGTGACCTTCTCGACGAGCTCCTCGATGCGTGTCGGGTGGATGCGGCCGTCGTCGATGAGCTTCTGCAGCGACTCGGCGGCGATCGCGCGACGCACCGGATCGAAGCACGACACGACGACCACGCCGGGCGTGTCGTCCACGATCACGTCCACGCCCGTCGCCTTCTCGAACGCCCGGATGTTGCGGCCCTCGCGGCCGATCACGCGGCCCTTCATGTCGTCCGACGGGATGTCCACCACGCTGACCGTCGTCGCCGAAGTGTGCTCCGCGGCGTATCGCTGGATCGCCTGGAGCGTGATCTTCATCGACTTCTCCTGCGCCTCCTCCTCGGCCTTGGCGATCTCACGCTGGACGATCTTGCCGGCCTCGTGCTGGACCTCCGTCTCGATCCGCTCGAGCACCAGCTTCTTGGCGTCGGCCTCCGACAGGTTCGACAGCTGGAGCAGACGCTCACGCTGCTGGGCGAGCACGTCGTCGAGCTCCGCCTCCTTGCCCTCGATGGCCTGCTCGCGGTTGCGGATCTTCTGCTCCTGGCTGTCGAGCGTCTTTTCCTTGGTGGTCAGCACGTCGAGCTTGCGGTCGAGGTTGTCCTCCCGCTTGGTCAGCCGGCGTTCCTGCTCCTTGAGCTCGTTGCGCTCGGCGTTGATCTCTTTCTCGAACCCCTCGCGTTTGCCGGCGATCTCCTCGCGGAAGTCCAGCTCCATCTGCTTCTTGAGCGTCTCGGCGTCGCGGCGGGAGTCCTCGACGAGCTTCTCGGCCAGGGCGCGGGCCTCGGTGAGCGTCTTGCCGCCCAGCTTGCCGATCAGGAACCAGGTGGCCGACGCCGCGAGCAGGATCGCGATCACCAGGACGAGCACGAAAACCGACGTCTCGACCGCGAGTGTCATGGTTGAGGGAATGGGCACGTACGACATGGCGAACCCCTTTCTGTAAACCGGCGGGACGCGTGAGTGAGACGCGGACCGACACCGGGTTGTTGGGGCACGCGGAGGCGCTGACCGTTATGTGCGACCGTGATCTACGCGCGGGGGTGAATCACCCGCCGGTGGATGGATTGAGCCAAATCGGGCGTGCAGTGGGCGTGAATGATCCGCACCGATCGGCGCGCACCGCGCGCGCAGCGATCTCTCCCCGGCTGGATGCTTCGATGGATCCAACGGAGAGCAACGTGAAGATAAATCGCACAAATTCTGCAAATACCCAGGTTTGCATATTCAATCTATCCGTCCTTCGGTGAGATCAGGACGCCCCGCTTAGCGGGTCTTAACGGTCCACGCGACGCTCGCGGATTGCTGCGCTTACGCGTGCCGGTTGTTCAGCCTCGGCATTAAATCACGCCGCGCCGGAATGGTCAAGCAACGCGTGAGCATCGCGCGGCCGTTGCGTGAAGATCCCGGATGCTGGATGCCGGATGTGTCACGGTAACGTTCATTGATCCGCCTCCTGTCTCGTCAGTCCCTTGTCCCGCCCTCTGTCGCTCTGCTCGCAGGGATTAGGCTTCGTCGCAACCATCCCGCATCGCGAGCGCAGCGAGTCATCCCGCATCGTGCATCGGCGAGCGCAGCGAGCTAAAACTGCTTGCGGCGTCGGGCCGGCGGGATGTTCAGCTGCTGTCGGTACTTCGCAACGGTTCGCCGGGCGATGTCGATGCCCTGCTTCTTGAGCTCGTCGACGAGCTTGTCGTCGGACCACGGGTCTTTGGTGTCCTCGTCGTCGATGATCGCCTTGAGCTTCGCCTGCACCGCCGCCCAGCTCATCTCCTGGCCGTCCGACGACTCGGTGCCGCCGCTGAAGAACATCCGCAGCGGGTAGATGCCGCGCGGCGTCTGCATGTATTTCTCTGCCACTGCACGGCTTACCGTGCCCACGTGGATGCCGAGCTGGTCCGCCACGCCGATCATCGGCAGCGGCTTGAGGTGCTCGGGCCCGTGGTCGAGGAAGTCGCGCTGAGCCTCGATGACGATGTTGACCACCCGCAGCAGCGTCGTCTCGCGCTGCTGCAGCGCGTCGATCAGCCAGCGGGCGTGGTTCAGGTTGTCGGCAATGTACTTACGCGTCTTGCGGTCCTGGTCGCGATCCTTCGACAGCTTGCGGTACTGCGGGCTGATCCGCAGGTCCGGCTGGGTGCCGCGGTTCATCGCCGCGATGTATCGATCGCCCATCGGGTCGTACTCGACCAGCACGTCCGGCATGATCACCTCGACGCGCTCGGGCGACAGGTTCCGGCCGGGCCGCGGGTCGAGCCGACGCAGCTTGAGCATCGCGTCGTTCAGGTCGTCCATCGACATGCCCGACTGCCGGGTGATCCGCGGCATCCGGTTCATCTCGATGTCTTTCAGGTGATCGGCCACGAGCGTCCGGGCGTTGCGCAGGACCGGCAGTTCCTCGTCGTCTTCGCAGTCGCGGATCAGCGCGTCGAGCTGAATCAGCATGCATTCCTGCAGGTCGCGTGCGGCGATGCCGGGCGGGTCGAGCCGCGTCTGCACCTCCTTGAGCACCCGCCGCAGGTCATCCTCCGTCACGTCGTAAGACGCCTTGTCGAGCATCTCCCGCAGCTCGGTCCGCAGGTACCCGTCGTCATCGATGAACGCGATCATGTGCTCGCCGATCGCCCGCGTGCGGTCGTCGATATCGACGTATCGCCACTGGTCCAGCATCTGGTCGACCAGGCTCGCCGAGCGGCACGCGGTGTTCGCCATCGCGTCCATCTTCGCGTCGCGCTCGCCGGACGGGGCCTTCCGCATCGGCGTGTGGTAGTCCGCCGAGCCCTCGGTGTTCTGCTCCCACGTGTCGCCGTACTGCTCGGACATGTCGCTGAGACGCTCGAAGTCGTCCGACGCGTTGTCCTGCTCGGTGTCAGCCACGACCATCGGCGCTTCGGGGTCGTAGCCGTCGTCCTGCTCGAGCTTGTTGCGGTCGGCGCTCTCCTCGACCAGCTCCAGCGTGGGATTGGCCTCCAGCTCCTGCTCGATCCGCTCCTCGAGCGCCATCGACGCCAGCTGGAGGATCTCCATGGACTGGATCATGCGCGGGGACAGCTTCATCCGCTGTTCCATCCGCATGTGTTGACCGGCATCGATACGCATCGATTGATCGCCTGACGTACTACAGCTGAGGCGTGCCAACCTCCGTTTACCCACGAGCCGCCCGGCACAGATCGGCGAACTCAGCCATCAAGAGTAGTCGAAATCGACAGAAAAACAATACCCGACACGCGCTGTTGGCAAGAGTTTTGCTAATAGTACGCGGTTTTCGGGCAAGGCTCGCCACAGCAATACCTTGAGACGCGACCGCGCTCCTCCTCGACCACCGCGGCTCCACCGTTGGGCCCTTCGTGCGCCCCATCGGCGCCCCTTCGATGCCCCATTCGCGCCCCGCCGTCGAACGGTCCTGTCGCCACCCCCTTTCCGAATCGCGCATCGGGGGGGGAGGGGGGGTACCAGACGATGTCGGACACCGGTTGGACCTGCGCAGGACCAAACCACGGCACGAGACCGGCCCGCCGCTGCACCGCGTGCACAAACGTGGGCGGTCGGCGCTACCGACACGTAACGACCGCGCCGCCCCGCCGTTGATACTTTGGACCGATTTCACCGGACTTCTCCCCGCGCAGATCCCTGCACAAGTCATTATAGCGGCGAAGCCAAATATATCAACAAAACCCGAACAAGTATTTCGCCGCCCCGCTGTGAAAAACGCGAGGCGGGCACGCCGGATTCGCGTCGGCGGGAATGCGCCGCGGGCTAGGGTTTGGCAGTCAATCCCACCGGCATGGAGGGCTGCGATGTTTAACGAATTCCTCTTTGGCGTGTTCTGGTTCGTTTACATGTTTTCACTGCTGTTCGTGCTGCTGGTGATCTGGCGGATCAGCGAGAGCCTGCGGAGCATGGCCGACTCGTTCGAGCGCATGGCGGACAACACCGCTCGCCCGCGCGCGGACCGCGCCGGGTCACGCATGCAGAGCGTGCCGGACCCGCGGTTTCCGATGCCGTAGCGCTTAGGCGAAAGGAGCCCGTCATGTCTGACCAGGATGTGATCTTCTACCTGTTGCCTGCCACGATCGTCGTGTTGTGCGTGCTCGGATACACGATCCGCGAATGCCTCCGCAGCGGGCGCGACATTCCTTACGTGCCGCGGCACGACGTGGACGGCGACGCCGAGGCGCTGGCGGATCCCGACCACGTGGTGCAGCAGCCGGTACGTCGCGCGCGGCGAAATCGCGGCGGGCAGGTGCACCATGCGGACAATCCGATTCGCCGCATCATCGGGTGACAAAAACCTCCGCCGCACTTCCCCGCCGGATGAAATTTTCATCGCGTGGCGAGCGTTCACCTACGGCGAGCCGCGTACGATGCGGCGTCGGACACGGGTTCGATCCGCGCGGCCGCCGCGTATCCCGCCAGCCAACCTAAACCTCGGGCACGTAGGAAGCAGGTTTCCGCTTTATGTTGAGAGTGACGTTTACCGTCTGTCTTGTGGTGTGCTGTCTCACCGTCGCCCGCCTCGACGCCGGGGCCCTCAGCGGCTCGAAGCCCAACATCATCCTGGTGATGACCGACGACCAGGGCTACGGCCCGCTGCACTGCCACGGCAACACGTGGCTCCACACGCCCAACCTCGACAAGCTGCACGACACCAGCACGCGTTTCGAGCGGTTCCTCGTCAGCCCCACCTGCTCGCCGACGCGCTCGGCGATCATGACCGGGCGGCACCCGCTGAAGAACGGCGTGACGCACACGATCCTCGAGCGCGAACGCATGGCGCTCGAGGCGACGATCCTGCCGCAGGTGCTCAAGACGGTCGGCTATCAGACGGCGATGTTCGGCAAGTGGCACCTCGGCGACGAGGACCCCTACCAGCCTTACAACCGCGGGTTCGACGAGGCGTTCCACCACGGCGCCGGCGGCATCGGCCAGGCGTACAACTGCTCGTGCGCCGACGCGCCGGGCAACAAGTATTTCGATCCGGTGATCCGTCACAACGGCGAGTTCGTCAAGACGCACGGCTTCTGCACCGACGTGTTCTTCGACGCGGCGCTGGGCTGGATCCACAAGGTCAAGGACGACGACAAGCCGTTCTTCGTGTACCTGGCGACGAACGCGCCGCACGGGCCGTACAACGCGCCGGAGAAGAACGCCGAGCGTTTCACGAAGCTCGGCTTCGACAAGAACAACGCCGGCTTCTACGGCATGGTGGAGAACATCGACGAAAACATCGGCCGGTTCATGGCGAAGATGGATGAGTGGGGTCTGTACAAGAACACGGTGATCATCTTCATGTCGGACAACGGCACGGCGACGGGCGGGTTTTCGAAGGGCGACAAGCCGCTGGGCCACCTGCCCGACGGCACGCCGATGCTGGCGAACAACGACGAGATGAACGGTCACAAGGGCAGCCCACACGAGGGCGGCGTGCGCGTGCCGTTCTTCGTGCGTTGGGACGGGAAGTTCCAGCCCGGCCGCGACATCGACCGCATCGCGGCGCACATCGACATCCTGCCGACGCTGGCGGACCTGGCGGGCGCGAAGATCCCCGAGAACCAGGTCGAGGGACGGAGCCTGCTGCCGCTGCTGGAAGACGCGAAGGCCGACTGGCCGGACCGCACGCTGTACACGCAGGTGGCGCGCTGGAAGACGGGCTCGGAGCCGAACGATTTCGAGTGGAAGAAGTTCGGCGTGCGCAACCAGCGGTTCCGCTTCGTCGAAGGCGAACTGTTCGACATGACGGCGGACCCGAGCGAGACGACGGACGTGGCGTCGGCCCACCCCGACCAGGTCACGCAGCTTCACGACGCGTACGACCGCTTCTGGAAGGAAGCCCGCCCGCTGATGGTCAACGAGACCGCGCCGATGTCGAAGACCAAGCCGTTCCACGAGGCTTACTACAAGCAGCTGAAGGACACGGGCATCCCGGACTGGGAGCCGCCGAAGTACTGACGCGGCTTGAACGCCTCTCCCCCGGGTGAGGGAGACGGAGCAGGCGGCCATCCGCCGTGGAATGGCCGCGGCGCTGAACCGCGGGTGTGGATGTGCGTATAATCTCCCGCACCCCGTGTTCGATCCCCCCGCTGACTCTGGAGATTCCGATGCGTAAGAACGTTTCGCTGTGTGTGCTGACGATGCTGGTGTTGACCGGGTTCGCGATGTTCGCCGCGGCCGACTCGCCGCCGGCCGACAACACGCTGACCGCCGCGGAGAAGGCCGAGGGCTGGCAGCTGCTGTTCAACGGCAAGGACTACACCGGCTGGAAGAACAACAGCGGCAAGCCGATCGCGTGCGGCGTGGTCGACGGCGCGATGGAGATCTGCAAGGCCGGCGGTTACGTCGTGGTGTACGACAAGCAGTTCGGCGACTTCATTTTCGAGTGCGACGTGAAGCAGGTGAAGCCGGACTCCAACAGCGGCGTGTTCTTCCGGATGGCGAAGCTCGGCGACCCGGTGAACAGCGGCTTCGAGTGCCAGGTCTACAAGGGCGGCACGGACATGCACGACATGGGGGCGATCTACGACCTGGTCCCCGCGAAGGTCAACGCCGTGAAGGAAGGCGAGTGGAACCACCTGCGCATCAAGTGCGTCGGGCCGCACATCTCCACGGAGGTCAACGGGCAGCCCGTCGCGTCGATGAACACCGACGAGTGGCCGGTGTACGGCAAGCGTCCGGACGGGACGAAGCACAAGTTCAAGACCGCGATCAAGGACATGGCGCGCGTCGGCTACATCGGCTTCCAGGACCACGGCGACAAGAACTGGTTCAAGAACGTAAAGCTGCTGGAGCTGAACCCGGACGGCACACCGAAGAAGTGACCGCGGGCGAAATGACGAATGACGAAATCCGAATGACGAAACAAGCTCGAAATCTCAATGTCCGAATGACCGGCACGCGCTGGTCGATGCGCGATGTTTGAACATTGAAGCATTGAAATCTGATTCGTCATTCGGATTTCGTCATTCGTCATTCCTTACAGAATCCCCTACCCCAAAGAGGCACAATGATCAGAACTACCGCTATCGTTTCGGCCGCCCTGCTGACGCTGACGCTCGGCACGGCGTTCGCCGGTGAGATTCCCGCGGACTACTACACGAAGGTCGTCGTGCAGGACGACTTCTCGGGTCCGGCGTTCGACAAGAAGTGGCGGTTCTACTCCGCGGAGTCGACGCTGGAGGACGGCAAGGTTCACGCGAAGATGAAGCCGGGCCACGGCGCGGTGCAGAACGTGAACGTCGAGGCGGGCGCGGACTTCGAGGTGACGGTGCGGTTCAAGCCGGTCGACAAGAACGTGGGCATCCAGATCACGTTCAACGACCGTGAGTACAAGGAGTCGCACGCCGGGCACATCTGCCGCGTGGCGTTCTCGCCGAAGGGCGTGAAGTTTCAGGACGGCAAATACGGCGTGTTCAGCAACAAGGTGTACGAGCAGAAAGAAAAGGACGGCACGCTCAACGAGGCGTCGAAGGCGATCATCGCGGCGCACCAGAAGCTCGTCGACTTCCCGATGACGTCCGGCGACTGGGTCACCGCGACGGTGCGCGTGAAGGGCGACCTGATGGAGCTGCTGGTCGACGGCAAGGACGTGGGCAGCTACCGCTCGGACGGCATCGCGCACGAGACGAAGCGCAACGTCGCGTTCGTCGTCGGCAAGGACGAGATGTACATCGACGACGTGATGATCAAGACGCACTGACGCGTCGCCCCGCGATGGCTTTGCAGTTGCCATGAGACGAGCTCGCAACCTCGACATCCTGTGGCTTGCCGTGATCGCGGCGTGCTTCGCGCCGGCGGCGGTCGCGCAGCAGCCCGGCGCCGAGGCCGCGCCGGTCGATACGTCGACGCTGACCGGTAAGGTGATGGTCGGCTACCAGGGCTGGTTCGCGTGCGAGGGCGACGGCGCGGGGCTCGGGTGGCAGCACTGGGCGCAGAATCGCCGCAAGCCGCTGGGGCCGAACAACGTGACAGTCGACCTCTGGCCGGACGTGTCGGAGTTGGATGCCGACGAGCGTTACGCGACGGCGTTCAAGCGTGCGGACGGCGGCGCGGCGGAGGTGTTCAGCAGCGCCAACCGCAAGACGGTGTTGCGGCACTTCCGGTGGATGCGTGACTACGGCATCGACGGCGCGTTCCTGCAGCGGTTCGCGTCGGGCCTGTCTCACCCGGCGTCGCTTCGACACGACAACACGGTGCTCGCGCACGCGCGCGACGGCGCGAAGGCGTACGGACGCGCGTTCGCGGTGATGTACGACCTGACGGGGCTAAAGGCCGGTCAGGTCGACAGCGTGCGTGCGGACTGGTCGGCGTTGCGCAGCGAGTTGAAGGTGACGGACGACGCGGGTTACCTGCGTCACCGCGGCAAGCCGCTGGTCGCGGTGTGGGGCGTGGGGTTCAGCGACGACCGCGCGTATTCGCTGCGCGAGTGCCTCGAGCTGGTGAAGGCGATCAAGGCCGACGGGTGTGCGGTGATGCTGGGTGTGCCGTCGTACTGGCGCGAAGGCGGGCGCGACGCGGTGAACGATGCGCTGCTGCACGAGATCATCAAGCAGGCGGACGTGATCAGCCCGTGGACCGTGGGCCGCTACCAGACACCGGCGCAGGCGCAGCGACACGCGGAGAAGGTGTGGCGTGCGGATCGTGCGTGGTGCGACGAGCGCGGCGTCGACTTCATGCCGGTCGCGTTCCCGGGGTTCAGCTGGCACAACCTGCACGGCGGTCGGCTCGATCAGATCCCGCGTCTGAAGGGCGAATTCTTCTCGTCGCAGATCAACGCCGCGAAGGACGTCGGCTGCGACATGCTGTACGTGGCGATGTTCGACGAGGTGGACGAGGGCACGGCGATCTTCAAGTGCACGAACGATCCGCCGACGGGCGAGGGCGCGGCGTTTATCGATTACGAGGGGCTGGCGAGCGATCACTACCTGAAGCTCGCCGGTCGGGCCGGGCGGCTGATGCGTGAGAACGCGGCGGGCGCAAAAAAGTAATCACCCCATCGACTGCCGGCTGGCGATCGCGTCGGACAGCACCGCCTTGTTGGCGTATTCGAGCTGCGTGCCGGCGGGCAGGCCGCGCGCCAGGCGGGTGATGGTGACGTTGGCGATCCCGTTGAGTCGCTCGGCGATGGTCAGGGCGGTGCCGTCGCCTTCCATGTTGGGGTTGGTGCCGAGGATGACTTCGACCGCGCCGCCTTGTGCGAGTTCGGTCGCGCGGTCGACGAGTGCGTCGATGGTCAGGTCGGTCGCGGTGACGCCTTCGAGCGGGGAGATGTGGCCGAGCAATACGTGGTAGACGCCGCGGTAGTTGCCGGCCTGCTCGAGCACGATGACGTCTTTCGGTTGCTCGACGACGAGGATGACCCGCGGGTCACGCCGGGTGTCGGAGCAGATCGGGCAGGTCTCGGACTCGGTGAGGTTGTAGCACTGCGGGCAGTGGCGGACGTTGGTCTTGACGTCGCTGATCGCGCGCGACAGGGCGAGGGCCTCGTCGGGCGTGGCCTTGAGGATGTGAAACGCCAAGCGCTCGGCGGTGCGCCGCCCGATGCCGGGCAGGCGCGCGAATCGATCGATCAGGCGGTTCATAGAATCCGTATACGGCTTGTCTGTTGACATGGCGTTCCAATTTTGAATTCTGATTTTCGATTTCTGATCTGGTCGCGCGCTTCGCGGCCCATCAATCCAAAATCAAAATTCCAAAATCAAAAATCAATCCCCGAGTCCCATCATGCCCTGGAGCCCGCCGAGGTCCATGCCGCCGGTGATCTCGCTGACGTGCTCGGCGAGCAGTTCGTGGACCTTGACCTGGGCGTCGTTGAACGCGGCGGTGATCAGGTCTTCGGCCACGGCCTTGTCGTCGCCGGCGATGCCGATCATCAGGTTCTTGTCGATCTCGATGGACACGCAGCGGGCCTGGCCGGTGAGGATCACGCGGACCGCCCCGCCGCCAGCCTCGCCGGTGACGGTCTTCTTCTCGAGCTCGGCCCTCATCTGCTCGGCCTTCTCGCGCATCGCCGCGGCGTTCTTCATCAGCGAGCCGAGGTTCTTGAGTTGATCAAACATCGTCGTCTTCCTCCGTGGTGTCGGATGCGTCTACGTCGGGCGGCGTCACGGGCGGCGCGGGGCGGGCCTCGTCGGCGAGGTCCACGAGCCGGGCGTCGAACAGATCGACGATCTGCTTGACCAGCGGCAGGTTCATCGCGGCGTCGCGTTCGTTCTGTGTGACAATCTTACGCCGCGGGGGCGCGCCGGGCGACGGCGCGGGTGACGCGGAGCGTTGGGTTTGCGGGGGCGTGGCCTGTTGACGGGGCGGCGCGGCGGGCGCCGGGGTGGATGGCGTGCGTGCGTTGGTTTGCGTCGGGGAGCCGGGCTTGGACCTCGCCGCCCGCGGGGACGGCATCAGCCTTTTTTTCCGTCGGCCCCACCGCTTGCCAGTAACGCGGCGACGTCCGCGAACTTCTCGCTCATCGCCAGCCGCAGCAGCGCCGCGTCGAGCAGAGCCCGCGGCGTCGAGCTCGTGCGCGCGTAACGCTGCACGTTCTCCAGCAGCGCCACCATGTGCACCAATGCCGCGGCGTCGAACTTCGTCGCCTGCTCGGCCGACTGCTTCTTCGTGTCCTCGTCGAGCTCGACCAGCGGGCTGTCCACGCCGCAGGCGGAGATCAGCATGACGTTGCGCAGGTGCTCGATCAGCACGGTCACCAGCTGGTCCAGCGACGTGCCGCGTTGCAGCAGGTCGTCCGTCTTGGCCAGCACGTCGCCCGGCTTGCTCTCGGCGATCGCGTCGGCGAGGTCCAGCACGATCTGCCGGTCGGGCAGGCCGAGCATCGACTCGAGGATCTCGCTGGTCAGCGGGTTCTCACCCGAAGCGAGCAGTCGGTCGAGCAACGACAGCGCGTCGCGCATCGAGCCGTTGCCGAGCCGCGCCACGGCGAACAGCACCGCGTCGTCGGCCTTGATCTTCTCCTGCTTGAGCACCTCGCGCAGGTGCTCGACGATCTGGGCCGTGGGGATGTTGCGGAAGTCGAACCGCTGGCATCGCGAGTGGATCGTCGGCAGGACCTTGTGCGGCTCGGTGGTGGCGAGGATGAACTTCAGGTGGCTCGGCGGCTCCTCCATGGTCTTGAGCAAGGCGTTGAACGCCTCGCGTGTGAGCATGTGGACCTCGTCGATGATGTAGACCTTGAAGCGCGCCTGCCCGGTCGGCGCGAGCGTGGCGTTGGCGATGAGCTGGCGTGCGTCGTCGACGCCGCGGTTGGACGCGCCGTCGATCTCGATGACGTTGATGTCCTCGCCGCGCATGATCGCGTCGGCCATGCGCTGCTGGACGTCCTTCGGCGGGAACTTGTGGCCCTTGGGTTTCGGGCAGTCGCTGATGGTGTCCGGCGCGTTCAAGGCCCTGGCAAAAAGCCGGGCCATCGAGGTCTTGCCGACGCCGCGCGTCCCGCAGAACAGGTACGCGTGGTGCAGCCGGTCCGAAGCGATCGCGGCCTTGAGCGTCTGGGCGATGGGCTGCTGACCGATCACGTCAGCGAATGACTGCGAGCGGTATCGTCGTGCTAGAGCGGTATAGGACATTGCGGATTTCGGATTGCGGATTTCGGATTGCCGACTGCTGTGGACCGCGGCTCCAATCCGCCAATCCCAGACCCGCAATCCGCAATCGGATGCGTCGATTCGAAGAGCGACCAGGACACCATCGGCACCGGGCGACGATCGCTTATGGCTGCTGCCGTCAAGCCCTGACCAGGTTCACGAGCCACCCGTGCAACGGGCCCGGCCGCTCTTCGACGCGACGCGACACGTCAATATAGACGAGGGGGTCGGCGGTGGCAAAGCAGGTGTGAATTGGCCGGGGATGAACGCGGATGGACGCGGGTATCGAAATCGATAAGCTGTCGATCTGCAAGCTCCACACGTGAAATGTCGTCCAACGCCAATGCATAACGACGGACCGATACAGATACTCGAAAGTGCCCTCGCCGAATTCGCGAAACAACCGACGTCTTCAGTTCGCGAAAGCTTATTGCACGCCTTGCTGAAGGCGCCGCTATGGATTGCGGCACGCGGCGCAGAAAGCATTCCGAGCGATGACTCGGGGCGCGTGGACACTGATACTAACATCCAATTCCTCACCGGCAGCGGTCCAGAAGGACGCGTTGCATTTGCTTTCTCAAGCGTAGCCGAAGCACGAAAGGTCGATCCGAAATCGGGCCTGATCGCTCTCGACGTCCGGGGAATCGCGGGCTTGATTAGTGAGGAGCTTACAGGAATCGTAATCAACGCGGGAAGTTACCCCGCATTCATCTCGAGAAACGAATTGAAAGAGCTCGCGTCTCCTGATTAAGGGAACTCGCGTGCAAGGCCGTTAGACATCCGCGTTCATCAGCGTTCATCCGCGGCAGAGCGGAATCACGCCCCTGCGGGGCGTCGCTAAACATCGAGGCCGTCACACCGTCGCTACGTGACCCATGCGGCCGCCGACTTCGGTGCGGACCACATATCGGTGCTGCACGCGGCTCGACATGCAGCACAGCAGCTCGTAGCAGTTCGTGTGCGCCATCTCCGCGACCTTCGGCAGCGCGTTCGGCGCGGCGGGGTCGTTGGCGATCAGCTCGACGTCCGTGTTCACCTGCGCGTCGGGCGCCTGTGTGAGGTCGACGATGATCTGGTCCATGTTGACCTGGCCGCGGATCGGGCACGGGATCAGGTCGCGACCGACGCGGATGACGCCGCGGTTCGACGCGGCGAGCGGGTAGCCGTCGGCGTAACCGACGGGCACGATGCCGAGGCGCGTGACGCGGTCGGTGGTGTACAGGCCGGAGTATCCGATGGGCGTGCCCGCGGGGACGGCGCGCGTGTGGATGATGTGACTCGTCCAGCGCACGGCGGGCGTGAGCTTCGGTCGGTCGAAGTCTTCGCAGGGTCCGGCCAGCGCCTCGGCGCCGTAGCCGTAGAGGCCGAGGCCGATGCGCGCCATCGACTTGTGATAGCGGCGGTCGCGCAGCGCCGCGTGCGTGCCGGCGAAGTGCACCTTCGTGGTCGGCGGGATCAGCGCGGCGTTCCGCGCGAGCACGTCATCAAACTTCGCGAGCTGCGCGTCGGTGAACTCCGAGTCGTGATCCGCGCTCGACGGGTGCGTGTAGATCCCCGCGAGCTTGATGTAGCGACGCGACGCGATGTCCGCGAGGATGTCGGGCACGTCGTCCGGCGAGGCGCCCATGCGGGTCATGCCTGTGTCGACCTCGACGTGCACCGGGATCGGCGAGCCGAACTGCCGGCCGATCGACTCGACGTTCTCCACGTGCTCGCGGCTGTGGACGGTCAGGTGCAGGCGACCGGCGACGACGGAGCGGTAGAGGATGTCGGTGCGCGACACGCTGTCGACCGGCATGAGGATCATCAGGCTGATGGGCAGGCCGGTCTTCGCGATCTCGGTGGCCTGCTCGATGCAGTACACGGCGAGCAGCTTGACGCCGATGGACGACAGTCGGCGGGCGATCGGCACGGCGCCGAGTCCGTAGGCGTCGGCCTTGAGGACGGCGCAGATGTCAACCCCCGATCCGAGCACGCGTTGCCACTCGGCGTAGTTGTCGTCGATGGCGCTGAGGTTGACTTCGATGCGACTGGTGGGCGTCATGGCGATCCTCCGTGATCGACCGATCTGCAATGTAGAACCGCTTGGGGGCGTCGCCCGAGAATCCGTTTCGGGCTTGTCTAACGCCAACTCACGGCATATTCTAATGTAACCATAGCTATCCTGACCGATGTAAGTCAGGTTATCAAGGGAAAAACGGACAGGGGCGGAAGGTTTTTCGCTGTTCACGCCGGTGCTTCGACAAGCAGCCTCGGCGCCAACCGCGTAGGCCTTTCGCTCCTTCCAGGCTCGCGTCTCCCCAAAGGGTGACGCATCGACGGCATCCTAGAAGGTGCGGAGACCAGACTACCATGAACGAAGTTTTCAGCGAAGTGCCCTTTTCCGAGCTCGGGCTCTCTGAGCAGGTCATGAAGGGGCTCGACGAGTACGGGTTCAAGAACCCCACTCACATCCAGGCCCAGATCATCGGCCCCATCCTCGCGGGCAGGGACGTCCTCGGACAGGCGAAGACCGGCACCGGCAAGACCGCCGCGTTCGGCCTGCCGATCCTGTCCGCGGCGGAGGTCGACGGCGGCGTGCAGGCGCTCGTCCTGGCCCCCACGCGCGAGCTGGCCCTGCAGATCGTCACCGAGCTCAACAAGCTCGGCAAGCACACCGGCATCAAGGCCCTGTCCGTCGTCGGCGGCGAGAAGTACACCAAGCAGATCGAGGGCATCAAGAAGGGTTGCCAGATCGTTGTCGCCACGCCCGGCCGCGTCATGGACCTCTTCGAGAAGCGCATCATCCCGTTCGATAAGCTCAAGTGGGTCGTGCTCGACGAGGTCGACCGCATGCTCGACATCGGCTTCCGCGACGACATCCGGCGGATCCTCGGCAAGATCAGGCAGGCGCACCAGACGGTGTTCGTCTCCGCGACGATCCACCCGGACATCGAGAAGCTCGCGCGGCAGTTCATGAACGACGACATGCAACGCATCACGACGGTCGCCAACGCGCTGACCGTGTCGCAGGTCGTCCAGAAGTACATCCCCGTCAAGCCGTGGGACAAACGCAAGCTGCTGATCTTCCTGCTCACGCACGAGGAGCCGGCGCTGACGGTGGTGTTCTGTCGCACGAAGAAGACGGTCGACAAGGTCGCCGAGTACCTCAACCGCAAGGACATCGAGGCGTTCGCGATCCACGGCGACCTGCCGCAGTCGAAGCGCAACCGCATCATCGAACGCCTGCGCTCCGGCAAGCTCGAGGTGCTCGTCGCGTCGGACCTGGCGTCGCGCGGTCTGGACGTCGAGGGCATCACGCACATCATCAACTACGACCTGCCCGAAGACCCCGAGGTCTACGTGCACCGCATCGGCCGCACCGCCCGCGCCGGACGCGAGGGCACCGCGTGGTCCTTCGTCGAGCCCGACCAGGGTCAGCTGCTCACCGAGATCGAGAAGCTCGCGTCGGTGCACATCGAGAACCTCAACTACGACGAGTTCGTTCCGAGCCCGCAGCCGGCCAACTGGACCGACGCCAAGCCCGGCTCGCGCCCGGCCGGCCCCCCGCCGAAGCGCCGCAGCGAAGGCGTCGTCGGCGTCCCCGACGAGGTCGACAGCCTCGAGGAAGCCGCGAAGCTCGACCCGACGCTGTTCCCCGGCGGCATCATCCCCAAGGGCAAGCCGAAGAAGACGCTCGGCTCGCGGTTTAAGTCCGGGCGGCGGTAACGCAACCTGTGATTGCCAAATTAAACGGTCGATGACTGATGGTCATTGGCCGTTTTTTGTTTCACCCTACAATCCCTCGCATGTCCACCGACCCGATAGCGCGTGTGGTGATCCTCGGCGCGTCGAACGTCGCGCGGGGGATGGCGACGATCGTCGACGCGGTGCGGCGCGTGATCGGCGGGCCCTGCGAGATCATGGTCGCCGCGGGTCACGGGCGGTCGTACGGCATACGCAGCCGATTCGTCGTGCGGTCGATCAACGGCATCGTCGTCTCGCCGCTGTGGGAACAGTTGGAGGCGTGCGCCGCGGAGGCGCCGCTGCCGACGTACGCGTTCGTGACCGACATCGGCAATGACGTGGTGTACCGCGTCGAGCCGGAGCGCACGACCGAATGGGTGGCGATGTGCCTGGATCGTCTGGCTGCACAGGACGCGCGTGTCGTGATGACCGCCCTGCCGCTCGATTCGCTGCGGCGGCTATCGCCGGTGTGGTTCACGATCGCGGTACGCCTGCTGTTCCCGCGCGCCAATCTGACGTTCGAGCAAGCGCTCGCCGACAGCGAACGGCTCGACGCACTCGTGCACGATCTGGCGGCGGCGCGCGGCGTGTCGATGTGCGAACAGGACGTGCGGTGGTACGGCGTCGACCCGATCCACGTGCGCCGGCGACACTGGCCCGAGGCGTACACCGGGTTCCTGCGTCACTGGCTCGACGACAATGACCCGCGCCGCGACGCGCCGCCCTGCCGCGTCGCGTCACGCGTGCGCACGCTGCGGTACCTGTCGTGCGTGCCGGCGCACCGCTGGATGTGCGGCGTCGAACAGCACGGCAAGCAACCGGCCATCACGCTCGATGACGGATCAACGATCGCGCTGTATTGATATAGCCCCAGGTTTACCCGGGGTGAGCTTAGCAATAGCGTCTGGTTTGATTCGAGGAGTTACGCCCGCAAGCCGGGGGCTATGTCACAGCAGCCCGTGCTTCTTGAGCAGCGCTTCGAGGCCGGCGAGGTTGCCGGGCTCCATCTCGCACAGCGGCAGGCGGAGATCGCCCGTGTCGTTGCCCATCATCTTCATCGCGGTCTTCACGGGGATCGGGTTGGTCTCGACGAACATGCCCTTGAACAGCGGGAACAGTTCGAGGTGGACCTTGCACGCGCCGGTGAAGTCACCGGCGAGCCCCAGGGCGGTGAGCTGCTTGATGCGGTCGGGGATGATGTTGGACAGCACGCTGATCACGCCCTTGCCGCCGACGGACATCAGCGGCAGCGTCAGCGAGTCATCGCCCGAGAGGATGGTGATGTCGCACAGGTTCGCGATCTCGGACGCCATGTCGAGCGAGCCGGTGGCTTCCTTCACCGCGACGAT
The DNA here is from genome assembly GCA_016125285.1 of Phycisphaera sp. GTDB lineage: Bacteria > Planctomycetota > Phycisphaerae > Phycisphaerales > Zrk34 > RI-212. The sequence continues at coordinate 32,033 of WGMA01000042.1, read as the reverse complement.
GTTGCCGTGCGCATTGAGACGGGCGATGGTCGCCGCGGTCATGGCCACGGCGGAGCGGCCGGGGATGTTGTACAGCACCAGCGGGATGTCGACGGCGTCGGCGATCGCCGTGAAGTGACGATACAGGCCTTCCTGCGTCGGCTTGTTGTAGTACGGATTGACCTGCAGCGAAGCGGTCGCGCCGATGGTCGCGGCGTGCTTGGTCAGCGACAGCGCCTCGGCGGTGGAGTTCGAGCCGGTGCCGGCAATCACGGGCACGCGACCGGCGGCGGCGTCGATGACGACCTCGATGACGCGGCGGTGTTCCTCGTGGGTCAGCGTGGGGCTTTCGCCGGTCGTGCCGCAGGGCACCAGGCCGTCGATGCCTTTGGCGATCTGGTCCTCGACGTTCGCGCGGAGCCGCTGCTCGTCCACCGCCCCGTCTCGAAACGGGGTGACCAACGCCGTGATAGCGCCCTGAAACATCTCAACACACCTTTTCTAAGAGGGTCAATAACCACCGCGGACCAACGTCCGCCGCGTAAACTACGGGCAACGGCACGGGGTTGCAAATCGGCGTGTCGGCCCGGCGTGCCGTTGTCTGCAACCTGTGATGCATGAGCACGTTGCGTGTCACACCCGACGGGTAGCGCGGGGCGATTTTCTCGAAAAATAGATGATTGCACGTGTAACCGGCGTCCGGTCGATCACAATGGTGTGTAGTTAGACGCGCTGCGCGCGTGGTGAGGATACGCAAAATTGCTTAGTCAAATGAAAAATTTCGATTACAATAGTCTGATCCTGATCCGGCGCTATTATTCGCGCTAACCGAACCACAAAGGCGTGGCGTGTGGCCCCGCCGTTCCTCAGAGCACAAGGAACACGAAAATGAGTGACCCGATTCGTGGAACGTGGCAGGACGATCCGTCGCACTTCCGCCCGCGCCGTCGCGATGTGATTCGCGTCGGAGCGATCGGCGCCCTGGGCATAGGCCTGGGCGACGTGCTGCGGATGGAGGCCCAGGGTGCGCAGAAGTACTACGAGTCCAAGGAAGGACGAGCGAAGTCGGTCATCCACATCTTCCTGCCGGGCGGCTGCGCCGCGCAGGAGACATTCGACCCCAAGCTGTACGCGCCGATCGAGTACAAGGGGCCGTTCAAGCCGATCAAGACCAAGATCGATGGGTGTTACTTCTCGGAGCACTTCCCGAAGACCGCGGCGATCGCGGACAAGATCACCGTCGTCCGCTCGATGACGCACGGCGAGGCGGCGCACGAGCGCGGCACGCACAACATGTTCACCGGCTACCGACCCAGCCCGGTGATCAAGTTCCCGTCGATGGGTTCGGTCGTCAGCCACGAGCTCGGCGTCCGCAACTACCTGCCGCCCTACGTCGCGGTGCCCAGCCAGCCCAACGAGTTCGCCGGGTCCGGCTACCTGTCCAGCGCCTACGGCCCGTTCAGCCTCGGCTCCGACCCGGCCTCCAAGGGCTTCTCGGTGCGCGACCTGACGCTGCCGTCCGGCGTCGACAGCAACCGCTTCGGCACACGCCGCAGTCTCCTGCAGGTGGTCGACGATCACTTCCGCTCGACCGAGAAGGCCGACGCGCTCGACGCGATGGACTCGTTCTATCAGCAGGCGTACGGCATGATCAGCTCGAAGGAGGCGCGCGAGGCGTTCGACATCGACAAGGAAGACAACAAGCTGCGTGACACCTACGGACGCAACTCCGCGGGCCAGCGCATGCTGATGGCGCGTCGCCTCGTCGAGGCCGGCGTCCGCTTCGTCTCGCTGACCTACGGCGGCTGGGACATGCACAACAACATCGAGTCGGGCATCAAACGCAACGGTCCCGAGCTCGACCAGGCCTACGCGGCCCTGATCAGCGACCTCGACCAGCGCGGCATGCTCGACAGCACGCTCGTGATGGTGTCCTCGGAGTTCGGTCGCACGCCGAAGATCAACAAGACCGCCGGCCGCGACCACTACCCGAAGGTGTTCAGCATCCTGTTGGCGGGTGGCGGCGTGAAGCGCGGACTGGCGTACGGCCTGTCCGACTCGACGTCGACCGGTGTGGAGGAAGACCCGCTGACCGTCCCCGATCTCGCGACCACGGTGTACAACCAGATCGGCATCGTCGCCGACAAGGAGCTGATGGCTCCGGGCGCACGTCCGATCGAGATCGTCAAGGGCGGCAAGGTCGTCACCGATCTGCTCGGCTGACGCAACGCTGTGAATGACACGAGCCGCTTCGCGGCTCAGCACACGCCTCGCAGTGCTGAGTCGCGAGCGGCTTTGACGCATCTTCGATACACACTTGGTGAGAATCTCAAAATGAATTCTGGGCACACCCACAGAGTTCTCCGCAACGCATATCCTTTCGTCCTGTCCGCCCTGCTGCTCGCGCTTGCGCCACGGGCGCTGGCGCAGGCGTACCAGCCGGACCTGGGCAGCATCACCCCGCCCGGCGTCCAGCGCGGCGCCGAGGTGGTGATCAGCCTCAACGGCGACCGCCTCAACGACCCGCTCGAGCTGGTGCACTACGACACCGGCATCGAGGTCGTGAAGCTCGAGGCCGGCGAGCCGAAGGAGAATCGCGTGCGACAGGTCAAGGCCACGCTCCGCGTCGCGCCCGACTGCCCGCTCGGCGAGCACCGCTTCCGCCTCCGCACGAAGACCGGGTGGTCGCACGTGCGGACGCTGTACATCGGCACGATGCCGGTCGTCAAGGAGATCGAGCCGAACGACGCGTTCGACAAGCCGCAGGCCGTGATGCTCAACCAGACCATCGAGGGCGTGGTCCAGAACGAAGACGTCGACTACTACGTGTTCAACGCGAAGAAGGGCCAGCGGATCACCGCCGAGATCGAGGGCATCCGCCTCGGCCGCACGATGTTCGATCCCTACGTCGCGATCCTGGACATGAAGCGATTCGAGCTCGCCGCGTCGGACGACACGCCGCTGCTCCGGCAGGACGGGTTTGCGACGATCATCGCGCCGGAGGACGGCGCGTACGTCGTGCTGGTGCGCGAGAGCGCGTACGGCGGGTCCGGCAGCTGTATCTACCGGCTGCACCTCGGCGACTACCCGCGCCCCACCGCCGTGTACCCCGCCGGCGGTCGCGTCGGCGAGTCGCTGAAGGTGACCTACCTCGGCGACAAGTCCGGCCCGATCGAAGCGACGGTGAAGCTGCCCGACACGCCGAACGGCAAGTATCCGGTGTTCGCGACGCAGGGCGACAAGATCAGCCCGTCGCCGAACTGGGTCCGCGTGTCGGCGTTCCCCAACGTGCTGGAGGCCGAGCCGAACAACAGCCCGAAGGAGGCCGCGACGTCCGCGGGCGAAGCGCCGCTCGCGTTCAACGGCGTGATCCAGAGCGAAGACGATCAGGACTGGTTCCGCTTCACCGGCAAGAAGGGCCAGACCGTTGAGATCAACGTGCACGCCCGCGGGTTGCGCACGCCGCTGGATCCCGTGATCTACCTGTACCAGGCGGAGCCTTACAAGAGCATCAAGGGCGATGACGACGACGGGCGCGGCGACCTCGACGGTTCGATCCGCGAAACGCTGCCCGCCGACGGCGACTACTTCGTGCGGATCCGCGACCACCTCGGCAAGGGCGGCGAAGACTACGTGTATCGCGTCGAGGTGCAGCTCAGCGAGCCGAGCCTCAGCTTCAAGATCGCCGACGTGGCGCGTTACGACACGCAGTCGCGTCAGTGGGCGGCGATCCCGAAGGGCAACTGCTACGCGGTGAAGATCGACGCTCAGCGCGGCAACTTCGGCGGCGACCTGACGATGATGGCCGAGAACCTGCCGGCCGGCGTGAAGATGTACCCGGTGTCGATCCCCGGCAACGCGACGGAAGGGATGGTGGTGTTCGAGGCGGCGGCCGACGCGCCGATCGACGGCAAGCTCGCGAAGCTGTGGGGCCGACACGTCGACGAGTCGAAGCACATCACCGGTGAGTTCCGTCAGCGGATCGAGCTCGTGCAGGGCAACCCCAACAGCACGTCGTACTACACGTCGACGGTCAACGGCTTCCCCGTCGCGGTGACGGAGGAGGCGCCGTTCAAGGTCGCGATCATCGAGCCGAAGGCGCCGCTGCTGCGTTCGGGCACGATGTACCTGAAGGTCGTGGCGGAGCGCAAGGAAGGCTTCGACGCGCCGATCCACGTCGAACTGCCGTTCCGCCCGCCGGGCGTGGGCGCGTCGCAGTCGGTGACGATCGACAAGGGCAAGACGGAGGCCAGCTACCGCATCAACGCCAACGGCAGCGCGGACATCGGCGACTGGTCGATCGCGATGATCGCGAAGGCCGACATGCCCGGCGGAGGCGATCTCTACCTCGCCACCCGGCCGGTCAAGCTCACCATCGCCGATCAGCTGCTGACCGGCGAGATCGCGATGTCCGTGACCGAACAGGGCAAGGACGTCGACGTGATCTGCAAGCTCAACCCGCAAGAGAAGTTTGAAGGCGAGGCGGAGCTCGAGCTCGTCGGGCTGCCCGACAAGTGCAGCGCCGAGCCGAAGAAGATCACGAAGGACGACAAGGAAGTGGTGTTCCACGTGAAGGTCGACGAGAAGTCGCCCGTGCGCCTGCACACGTCGCTCTTCTGCCAACTCACAAAGGTCGAGAACGGCGAGACGATGGTGCAATCGCTCGCGGGCGGCGGACGCCTACGCATCGACAAACCGAAGCCCGCGCCGGTCGCCGTCGCGAAGAAATCCGACGACAAGAAGCCCGAGCCCGCGAAGAAGACCGAGCGTCCGCTGTCGCGTCTCGAGCAGCTCCGCCTCGAGCGGGAGCAGCAGAGCCCACAGTCCAAGTGATCAGGGAAGATCCGGTTATTCAGGGACCAACAGGAGGTTCCAGCATCATGACACACACACGTTTCATCCAGAATCTGTTTGCCGCGGCGGTTGTCGTGGCGGCGACGACCGGCCTCGCCGGTGCGGCGCAGCCTACGTTGACCGACGTCGCGGTCTACCCCAACAAGGTGTCGCTGACCACGTCGCGTGACTTCCAGAGCGTCGTCGTCCAGGCGACCTACTCCGACGGCATCACGCGCGACGTCACCAGCGAGTCGAGCTTCCAGTTCGCCGACCCGTCGCTGGCGAAGCTCGACGGCCACGTCGTTCAGCCCGTCAAGGACGGCACGACGACGCTGAAGGTCGGGTTCGGCGGCAAGTCGCTCGACGTGCCGGTCGACGTGCACGACGCGGCGAAGGACCGCCCTATCAGCTTCCGCCTCGACGTGATGCCGGTGTTCACCAAGGCCGGCTGCAACAGCGGCTCGTGCCACGGCTCGGCGCGCGGCAAGGACGGGTTCCACCTGTCGCTGTTCGGCTACGACCCGGCGGGCGACTACTACAAGATCACACGCCAGCTCAACGGCCGGCGCATCAACCTCGCCCTGCCGCACGAGTCGCTGCTGGTCGAAAAGGCGCTGGGCAAGGTGAATCACACCGGCGGCGAGCTGTTCAAGGCGGACAGCCCGCTGTGCAACACGATGCTGCGATGGCTCGACGCGGGCGTGCCCGACGACAGCTCCGACGTGGCGCACGTGACGGGCATCGAGGTGCTGCCGCACAAGATGGTCATGGACGGCAAGGACACGCGGCAGCAGCTGACCGTGCTCGCCCACTACTCCGACGGCACCGATCGCGACGTGACCCGGCTCGCAGCGTTCAGCTCGAACAACGACGGCTCCGCGGCGGTCGACGAGTACGGCGTGATCACCGCCGGTCAGCGCGGCGAGGCGTTCGTCATGGTGCGCTTCGACGCGTACACGGTCACGACGCAGTCGATCGTGCTGCCCAAGGGCCTGCAGTACACGTGGTCGAACACGCCGGAGAACAACTACGTCGACACGCTGATCAACGACAAGCTCAAGAAGCTGCGTGTGATCCCGTCGGAGCTGTGCAGCGACGAGGTCTTCCTGCGTCGCGCGTGCATCGACATCATCGGCAAGCTGCCGACGGAGGAGCAGTACGCGGCGTTCATGGCCGACCAGGCCCCCAAGAAGCGTGAGAACCTCGTCGACGAGCTGCTGACGCGCAAGGAGTTCGTGGAGATCTGGGTGATGAAGTTCGCCGAGCTGCTGCAGATCCGCTCGGACGGCAACGCCAACCGCGGCATCAGCTACAAGGCCTCGGTGCTCTACTACAACTGGCTGCAGGAGAAGATCGGCAACAACGTGCCGATGGACAAGATCGTCCAGGAGCTGCTCGGGTCGAGCGGCGGCACGTTCTCGAACCCGGCGACGAACTTCTACCAGGTCGAGCGCGACACAAAACAGCTCACGGAGAACGTGGCGCAGGTGTTCATGGGCATGCGGATCCAATGCGCCCAGTGTCACAACCACCCGTTCGACCGCTGGACGATGGACGACTACTACGGCTTCGTGGCGTTCTTCACGCAGATCGGTCGCAAGAACGCCGAGGACCCGCGCGAGCAGATCGTCTACAACAAGGCCAGCGGCGAGTCGCAGCACCCGGTCGGCAACCGCACGATGGCGCCGAAGTTCCTCGGCGGCGAGACGCCCGACGTCAAGGGCAAGGACCGCCGCGAGGTGCTGGCCAAGTGGCTGGCGTCGCCCGACAACCCCTACTTCGCGAAGAACCTGGCGAACATCGTCTGGGCGCACTTCTTCGGGCGTGGCATCGTCGATCAGGTCGACGACGTCCGCGTGTCGAACCCGCCGTCCAACCCCGAGCTGCTCGACGAGCTCGGCAAGCGGTTCACCGGCTACAACTACGACTTCAAGAAGCTCGTGCGCGACATCTGCACGTCGCGCACCTATCAGCTGTCGACCCGCACCAACGAGACCAACGAGCTGGACAACACCAGCTTCTCGCACGCGTACATCCGGCGTATCCGCGCCGAGGTGCTGTACGACGTGATCTCGCAGGTGACGGACACAATGGAGCAGAACAAGTTCAAGGGGCTGCCGAAGGGCGCCCGCGCGGTGCAGATCGCCGACGGACGGACGTCGACGTACTTCCTCACGACGTTCGGCCGCGCCACGCGCGACACCGTGTGTTCGTGCGAGGTGAAGATGGAGCCGAACCTGTCGCAGGCGCTGCACCTGCTCAACGGCGACACGGTCAACCGCAAGGTCGACTCCGGCAAGGTGGTGCCGACGCTGCTGAAGGCGGAGAAGACGCCGGGGCAGATCATCGAAGAGCTCTACGTGCGATGCCTCAGCCGCAAGCCGACGGGTGACGAGCTGGCGCGGTTCGAGCCGTACCTCAACGCGGAGAACGCCAACAAGCAGCAGGTGCTGGAGGATGTGTTCTGGGCGTTGCTGAACAGCAAGGAGTTTCTGTTCAACCATTGACGCACGAGACGAGGCCGCACGCACGGACGCGGCGCGGCTCATCGACGACGCTTCGAGGGTGAGCGTCTGTCCCGATTCACAAGGTGATGGGTATGAAGTTCGAAATGAATACTCACGACACATACGGCGCCGCTCCGCGCGGCCGGGTGACCGCTGTCATGCTCGCCGCGCTGTGCGTCGGCGCGACGTCCATCCATGCTGACGCGGCTGAGAAGATCACGTACCAGGATCAGATCAAGCCGATCTTCCGTGAGCACTGCGACAGCTGTCACAACCCCGACAAGCGCAAAGCCGACCTCGACCTGACCAACTACGCGGCCCTGATGGCGGGCTCGAGCTCCGGCGAGATCGTCTCGTCGGGCAACCCCGCGGACTCAACGCTGTTCCTCGTCGTCAATCACGAGGAAGAGCCGAACATGCCGCCGAAGAAGCCGAAGATCGACGAGAAGCAGATCGCGCTGATCAAGGCGTGGATCGAGACGGGCCTGCTGGAGAATTCCGGCTCGAAGGCCAAGCCGCTGAGCAAGCCGAAGATGAACCTCGCGCTGGCGGCGCCGTCGGCCGGCAAGCCCAAAGACCCGCCGCCGATGCCCGACGACGTGCTGATGGAGCCGGTCGTTTACACGCCGAAGCGTGACGCGGTCACGGCCATCGCGCACAACCCATGGAACCCGCTGCTGGCGATCGGCGGCGAGCACCAGGTCGTGCTGTACGACACGGACAAGGCACAGTACGTCGGCGTGCTGCCGTTCAAGGAAGGCTTCCCGGATGTGCTGCGCTTCAGCCGCAACGGCAAGCTGCTGCTCGCGGCGGGCGGGCGCGGCGCCGATCGCGGGCTCGCGGTCGTGTGGGACGTGAAGACCGCCCAGCGCATCATCCAGGTTGGCGACGAGTACGACTCGGTGCTCGCCGCGGACATCAACCCGCAGCAGACGATGATCGCTATCGGCGGCCCCAACAAGCTTGTCAAGGCGTTCAGCACCGCGACCGGCGAACAGGTCTACTTCATCAAGAAGCACACCGACTGGGTCATGTCGCTGGCGTTCAGCCCGGACGGCGTGCTGATGGCCAGCGGCGATCGCAACGGCGGGCTGCACGTGTGGGAGGCGGCGAACGGCCAGCTGTTCTACGACCTGACCGGTCACAAAGACGCGATCACCGCGATCGCCTGGCGCGCCGACTCGAACGTGATGGCGTCGGCGAGCGAAGACGGCACCATCAAGCTGTGGGACATGTTCAACGGCAACCAGATCAAGTCGTGGAACGCCCACGGCGGCGGCGTGCTCGACCTGCGGTTCACCCACGACGGGCGTCTGATCTCGGCCGGTCGTGACAAGAAGGTCACCGTGTGGGAAGGCGACGGCAAGAAGGTGCGTGACTTCGAGGCGTTTGACGACCTGGCGCTCAGCGCGACGTTCAACCACGACGGGACGAAGGCGATCGGCGGCGCGTGGACCGGTGACATCCGCGTGTGGAACGTCGCCGACGGCAAGCGTCTCGCCGATCTCGCGCAGAACCCCGCGACGCTCGCGATGCGCATCGACGACGTCAACAAGCGGATCGCAACGCTTCAGGCCGAGGCGGACAAGGCCGCGGCGCAGCGACCGGCGATGCAGAAGGCCGTGCAAGACGCCGAAGCGAACCTCGCGGCGGCGCAGAAGCGCGACGGCGAGCTCAAGGCGTCGATCACGGGCAACGAGGCCAAGCTCGCGTCGCTGACCAAGCACGTGGAACAGGTCAAGGGCGAGGTCGACAACGCCCACAAGGCGATGGATCAGACGAAGGCAGAGGCCGACAAACTCGCGCAGGCCCTCGACGCCGCGAAGAAGGCGCACGCCGGCGCGGTCGTGGAACACGGTAAAGCGGTCAAGCAGCGTGATCAGGCGCAGGCGTCGCTGGCGTCGGCGGAAAAGGCGGCCGCGGCGGCGGACGAGGCCGCGAAGAGCGGCTCGGAACTGCCCGACGTCGTCAAGGCCGCCGAGGCCGCGAAGGCCGCGCTCGCCATGATCAAATCCACGCTCGCCGAAGCCGACAAGAAGATCGCGGACCTCGACGGCAAGGCGAAGACCGCCGAGGCGAACGTCGCGAAGGCCACCGCGGCGAACAACGACGCGAACCAGAAGCGCGACGCGGCCGCCAACGCGTACGCCGCGGCGATCGACAAGCAGAAGAAGCTCGTCGCCGACCACGGCGCGACCGACGCGGCGTTGAAGCAGGCCAAGGCGGAACTCGACCAGCTCGGCAAATCGATGCCCGCGCTGGCCAAGGCGGTCGCCGACGCCAAGGCCCAGCTCGCGACGCTCGACGGCCCGGCCAACGCGGTCGCCGACGCCCGGCGTGAGTTGCGGCGGTACGAGGCTGGCAAGGTGTACACCCGCCTCTACGCCGCGCGGATCGAGCTGACCCAGCGTCAGTCGCAGCTCGAATCCGTGACCGAGCAGATGCAGAGCTCGCTGGCCGCCGCGGATCAGGCCCGCCTCAACGCCCAGAAGGCGCAGAAGGACATGGGCGAGGTCCCCGAGCAGATCAAGCAGCACGAGCAGACCGTCGCGCAGCTCAAGGCGGCGTCCGACAAGCTCGCCGCCCCACTCGACGCCGCGCGCAAGCAACTGCAGCAGACGGAGGCCGACGCGAAGGCGAAGACCGACGCCATGGCGAAGGCCGACGCGGACGTCAAGGCGAAGGCCGGGATCGTCGAGAAGGCGCGTGCCGCGGTGAAGCCGGTGCAGGACGCGATGAACAAGGCCAACGCCGACGCCGGCGCCAAGCTCGCGGAACTGAACAAGGCGAAGGAGGCCCAGAAGGCGAAGGACGCCGCCGCGGCGCAGGCCGTCGCCGCACGCGACGCCAAACACAAGGAACTCGACAACGCCCGCAACGCCCTCAAGGCCAAGCAGGACGCGCTCGCCAAGGCGCAGGCCGACGCCAAGGCGAAGCAGGATGCGCTGGCCAAGGCGCAAGCCGACGCCAAGGCGAAGCAGGATGCGCTGGCCAAGGCTCAGGCCGACGCCAAGGCCCGACAGGACGCCCTCGTCGCGGCCCAGGCCTCGACGAAGACCAAGCTCGACGCGCTGAATCAGGCGAAAGCCGCCGCGCAAGGCAAGCCCGATGACAAGGCGCTCGCCGACGCCGTCGCCAGGCTCGAAGCGGAACACAAACAGCTCGTCGACGCCGAAGCCAAGGCCGCCGCGGAGCACAAGCAGTTCGCCGACGCCGCCGCGAAGATCGACAGTGAGTACAAGCCCCTCGCCGACGCCGTTGCGAAGATCGACGGCGAACGCAAAAACGCCGACGCGGCCCTTGCGAAGATCGACGGCGAGCGGAAGGCCGCCGAAGCCGCGGTTGCCGCGGCCGACAAAGCAATGAAGGAAAGCGAGGCCGCGCTCGCGGCGCGTCAGAACGAAGCGAAGCAGGCAGCCGACGCGGTCGCCGAGTTGGTCAAACAATACCAGCCGCTGGCCGACGCCACGAACAAGGCCAAGGCCGCGTTCGACGCCGCAGCCAAGTCGCTCGCCGACGCGGAGGGCGCGCACAAGGCCGCCACCGATGCGTTGGCCAAGGCCAAGGGTGAACTCGACGCCGCCAACAAGGCGGTCGCCACCGCCCGCGCCGAAGTCGACAAGGACCAGAAGGCGTACGCCGCGGCCAAGGCGAAGCTCGACGAAGCCACGACCGCGCTGGCCGACGCCCGCAAGACCATCGAGACCGCGCCGAAGCGCCTCGAGGTCGCCCAGTCCAACATCAAACGCACCACCACAGAAGCCCAGCAGGCCGAGGGGCAGATCGCCGAGGCACGCAAGGCCGTCGACGAAGCGAAGGCCAAGGTCGAGACCCTGACCGCCGAGTATCATTCCGCCAAGGGCACGCCCGGCTAAATCAGCCGCCGTCGCCCCGCCGCTTGCAACGCGACAAAGCCACACCTACAATCTCCCGTTCTGTGCGGGGCGTAGCTCAGCTTGGTAGAGCGCTGTGTTCGGGACGCAGAGGTCGCAGGTTCAAATCCTGTCGCCCCGACTCTTGTCGGAAAAGAGCCCTTTGGCGAAAACGTCAAAGGGCTTTTTCTTTGTCGTTTCAAGACTTGTGGCGTTCAATGTGCGTTTCAATAAGATCGTATCCAAAATCTCCCGGCGACCCGCCTTATCCAAAACTTCCCATCGTTCGGCGGCCACCTGGGCCAGATCAAAGACCTCCAGGACGCGTTCAAATCCAGTCAGGGGTCCGGCCTTGCTGGTCTGGAGGTCCTCCTCGGTTTTCTGCGTTTCCTCTTTGATCTGCGCGGACGTGGCGGTGAACGTGTTCTTGTCCACGGCCCCGGCCAGGTACGCGTCGAGCAGACGTTTCTGTTTGGCCTCCAGGTCGGCCAGGCGGCGGCGTAGGGACTTGAGCCGCTCCCCGCGCAGGACTTCCTCGTTGCCGAGGGAGGCAACAAGGTTGTCCCGAAACCACTGGCGGTCCTCTTCATCTTCGATGCGAAGCGACTTGAGGTCCGTCAGGATCGCCTCCTCGAGCTGTTCTTCCCGCCAGCGCACCACGGGGTGGTCCGCTTCAGGGTAGACATTGGCGCATCGGTAGTAGACGTACTGGTGGACGTTCCCGTTCTTTTGCCGGCGGACGACCTTCTCGCCGGTGATGCCGAACCCGCAGTGACCGCAGACGAACATGCCGCCGGCGAGGTAGTGGTTGATCTTGTTGGTGCGCCGGTTCTTCCGCTTGAGCAGTCGCTGGCACTCGTCGAACGTGGCCTTGTCGATCAGAGGTTCGTGCTTGCCTACGTACAGATCGCCCCGGAATCGAACCATGCCGGTGTAAAACGGGTTGTGCAGGATGTACCCCACGGCGGTGCGGTGGAATCGCGGCTCGCTGGGTCGGTAGGCGTAGCCCTCGCGCCGCATGATGTCGCCGATCTGCTCAAAGGTCTTGGTCCCCGTCGCGTAAAGTTCGAAGATGCGCCGGACGGCGTTCGAGTTCACGGGGTGGAGTTGGACGGGGTTCTCTCGGTCGCCGGCGACGTTGACGTAGCCGAACGCCGCGAGGCCCGGCGCCCATCCCTGCCGCACTTTCTCTTCGATCCCCTTGAGCACCTCGGCCCGCAGGTTGTCCGAGTAGTACTGGGCGACGGCGGCCATGACGTTGAACGACAGCGCTCCGGCCGCGCCCGGTCCGAAGTGGTTCTCGACGAAGGCGAGCTTGACGTCGCAGGTGTCTTCGAGTTCCTGGAGCCGCACCGCGTCGCGGATGTTCCGGCACGTGCGGTCGAGCTTGTGGGCGAGGATGAAGCCGATCTTCTGCTTGCGGGCGTTGGCCTTGACCCACTTGAGCATTTGATTGAAGACCTGGCGCTCGGCACCCCGCTTGGCCGACTCGGCGACCACGAATTCGCGTGCGATCGGCCAGCCCTCTTTGTCGGCGCGCTCGCGCGTGACACGGAGCTGGGCGTCGATCGAATAGCCTTCCCGTTGCTCGCGAGAGGAGACTCGTGCCCAGATGACGCAATGCATCATGGTGCCTCACCTCCCGTCCGAATGAGCAGTTGGGCCAGGCGTTTGACGTTCATGAGAATCTCCACGGCTTCTGCGTCGGACAATTCGTATCCGTAGCGCGGCGACCAGTGCCGCTTGGTGTCCTCGATCATTTCGTCCGTGATCCACGCAGCGCCGGGCGGGCGGCACGGGACCGCGTCGGACGACGGACACCCTTGCTCAAATGGCGACATCAATCCAGTTGAATGTGCTGATTTCGTCATCGCGGCTTCCCCCTGTTCAGGCCTGGCCCGGTTCAGCGCGGTAATCGGGATCGACCCACACCTTCAGGCCAGCGGCGGTGAAGATGTTCCGGATACGCGCGATGGCGCGGTTGATGGTGTCGCGCCCGCAGCCGAGCCGTTCGGCGATGGCCTTGATCGTCTGGCCTTTGCTGAGCCCGTCGCAGACGACGCGGTCGCGCTGCGATAACTGCTGCATCACGTCCGCCAGGTCCATGCGCAGGTCCACGGGCTCGGGCTGCGTGACGTGGTTGGGCCAGATGGGCCGGCCGCTGGCGAGCGCCCGGTATCTGCTTCCCATGCGCTCGATGTGCTCGGCGTAGCGGCGTGTGGTCCGCAGGTGGGCCAGCAACTGCCGATCGATCACGGCGGTCAAGACGGTGGTGCGCGAGGCCCCGTTGGAGCGCGACGCATCGAATTTGAATTCGGCGAGCACGGGCACGATCCGTTGTTGCAGATCGTCGATCTCGTCTGGGCTGATGTGCAGGCGCCGGGCGCGGCTGACGATGAGACGGGTCACTTCCGGTTCGACAATTCCGACGTAGCTGTTGGTGTGCATGACATGGCCTTTCAATGAGGGGCCGTTGACTTCGCGCCGAGACCGCATTCCGGGGTGCTCGACGTCACGCGGGTCATGCTCCGCGCGTTACTTGGTCATGTCTGTCGTCTGGGCGCTGCGCCGCCAAACTCATCTGCGCCGCATGTGTGGCGCAGTAGAGGCTCACGCGGCGCATCGTTCGGCGCATATGTGGCGCATGTGTGTTTACAGGGTCACATCCCCGTGACCCAGCAAGTTCGCGCCTCAGCGGCAAACAACACGGTGTCCGCGATATGGACCACGACTCGATGGCGGGTTCGTGACACACCCTGTTGGAGCACCGCTGATGCACGCGATGGCACGCAAAAACGATCCGATCACATCCCACCAGGCCGCTGACGAGGTTGAAGCCAGCGGCCGCGCCGCCAGTCAGCGGCACCGGTGCCTTCTCGAAGTGTGGAAGAAGCCGGGGCAGACTGCCGCGGAGATCGCGGTCGCCGCTGATCTGCAGCGCCATGTCCCATCGCGTCGTCTGCCCGAGCTGCGCAAGGACGGGCTCGTGACCAACGGCCCGGTGCGCCAGTGCGCCGTGACCGGCAACCCCAGTCTCACCTGGCTGCCCGTGTCGGGGCACCCGCAAGCGGAGGGCAACCGATGATCCCGACCCAACTCGCCGATCGCTTCGTGTTTGAACCCGCCGAGGCGTATCACGCGGCGGTCACGGACAACTTGTCCAGCCACCGCCTCGCGGATTTCCGTAAGTCGCCGCTGCTCTACCACTGGAAGCAGACCGGTCTGGCGCACGACGAGGAGCGACCTGCCTACGTGATCGGCAAGGCCGCGCACACGCTGATCCTTGAAGGGCGCGAGAAGTTCCTCTCCGAGTACGCCGTCGGTGATGGCCCGATCAACAAAACCACCGGCAAGCCCTTCAAGAGCGACTCGCAGGCCTACCAGAAGTGGGCCGAGGCCCAGGGCAAACCGGTCCTCAGCAGCAAACAGGCGCAGCAGATCGAGCAGTTGGCGGCGGGCGTGCTGTCGCACGAACTGGCGCGCCAGCTTCTCGTGCTCGGTGTCGCGGAGGCGGTGCTGCGGACGCGCTGGCACGAGATCGACTGCCAGGTGCGCATCGACTGGTTCACGCACATGGCCGGCGCCGCGATCGTCGACCTCAAGACCTGCGACGACCTGGACTACTTCGAGTCCGACTCCCGTCGCTACCGCTACGCCCATCAACTGGCGTTCTACCGCTCCATCACCGCGACGGCGGCGCTGACCGACCCGCGCGAGCTGCCGGTTCACCTGATCGTCGTCGAGAAAAAGACGCCGTTCCGCTGCGGTGTATGGCGGATCGGCGAAGACGTGCTGGCGGTGGCGCAGAAGGAGAACGAGGAGGCGGTCAAGCGGCTGCGGCGCTGCCGCGAAACCAACACCTGGCCCACCGGCTACGAGGACATGCGCACCTTCGACTGGATATGACCCCCGGAACGGAACCCCACCGCCCACGCAACCACGGGGCTGGGGCCGGCGAACGGCGAATCCATTAAAGAGCCGAGCTTCGCTTAGCCCCAGCCCCTTTGAAACGAACACTTTCTCCAAGGAGCCAACTTCATGAGCCTGCTGTCACAACTCCACACCGGCAAACGCCCCGCACCGCGCCGCTGCATGATCCACGGCGTCCAGGGCGTCGGCAAGAGCACCTTCGGCGCCTCGGCGCGTCAGCCGATCTTCATCCAGACGGAGGACGGCCTGGGCGAGATCGACTGCGCCAAACTCCCTCTGGCCCGGACGTTCGGCGAGGTCACGGACGCCCTCGCTGAACTCCGGAGCCAGCCACACGAGTTCGAGACGGTCGTCGTCGACTCGCTGGACTGGCTCGAGCGGCTGATCTGGCAGGAGGTCTGCACGGCCGAGAACGTCTCGAACATCGAGAAGATCGGGTTCCAGAAGGGCTACACGTTCGCGCTCAACCACTGGCGCAAGTTCCTGGACGCGCTCGACGCGCTGCGGTTCGAGCGCGGCATGGCGGTCGTGCTGATCGCGCACACCAAGATCGAGAAGTTCCAGACGCCCGAGGACTCGGCCTTCGATCGATTCACGCCGCGCCTGCACAAGCTGGCGGCGTCGGTGGTCATGGAGTGGTGCGACGAGGTGTTCTTCGCCACGTACTCGACCACGACGGACCCGAAGAAGGTGCGCAACGTTACCGAGCCCGAGCGCGTGATGCGCACGTGCGAGGGCCCGACGCACGTGGCCAAGAACCGCCTGAAGATGCCCTACGAGCTGCCGCTCGAATGGGCCGCTTACGAGTACTACGCGCGCATGGCCCACCCCCAGCCCAGCCCCAGGATTGACGGCGGCGAGCTCGCCAAAGCCGCGTCGTCTTCGCTGGAAAGCGCCACCACGCCTCACCTGCGTCTGGTCGGCGCGGACCAGAACACCACCACCCCCGCCAATTACAAGGAGGACTAATCTATGGCCAACCTCAACGGATTCAACGCGGCACAGGTCGAACCATCTCAGGAGTTCGAGCCGATCCCCGCAGGCAAGTACCTGGCGGTGATTACCGAGTCGGAGATGAAACCGACCAAGAACGGCGGCGGGCAGTACCTGCAGCTGACGTTCCAGATGCTCGACGGCCCCTATAAGGGGCGCTACGTGTGGGCGCGTCTCAACCTGCACAACGCCAACGCCACCACGGTGCAGATCGCGCGGCAGGAGCTGTCGTCCATCTGCCGCGCCGTCGGTGTCATGACGCCGGGCGACAGCGTCGAGCTGCACAACATCCCGCTGGTCATCACCGTCAAGCTCAAGAAGCGCCAGGACACCGGGGACATGACCAACGAGGTGCGCGGCTACGCGAAGCGCGCCGCCGCCGCCGGCAGCGCTCAGCCGGCGCAGGCGACGAGCGCCACACCGCCCTGGCGGCGATGACACGGACCTGTGCGGAGCGCGTGCGACAGTCGGCGCGATCACGCGGCAACGAAAACGTGGGCCTCCGGCTGAAAACCCAAATGGGCTCAGTACGTTCCCGCAACCATCCAGGAGTCTGCGGATGGACGCGCTCCGCACAACCCGTCGGCCAGATGGCATGGATGCCTGACCGGACTTTCTCTCCGGTCGCGCGAAGCACTCTTCGCGCCGGGTTCGATTCCCAGGCCGGCGTTTCGACGGATTCGAGACACCTACGGAGGCACGGATGCTGGAACTGGAGCTGCCCTACCCGCCGTCGATCAACCACTACTGGCGGATGTGGCGCGGGCGGATGGTGATCAGCCGGGAGGGCCGGGCGTTCCGAACGAGCGTCTGCGCCCTCCTGGCCGGCGGAGGCGGCCCGCGTAAGCCACCATCGGGCGGGCGCGTTGCACTGTGCATGGATGCGTTCCCGCCCGATCGGCGACGGCGCGATCTCGACAACATCCAAAAGCCCGTGCTCGACGCGCTCGAACACGCCGGCGTCTACGACGACGACGGTCTGATCGATCTGCTGATCACGAGACGACAAGAGCCACTTCCCAGCGGTCGGGTCACGGCGCGTTTGTACGCGCTGCCGCTGGTGTGTTGCCCGCTGTGCGGAACGGCGCTGACCCACAGCAACTGATCGCCTCATGGAGCGCCAATGGCATCCACGATGACGGACAACCCGGCGGTCTCGCAGAGCGAGTTGCTCGGCGCAGCGCTGCGCTACTGCGCCGTGGCCGACTGGTTCGAGTCGCACCCTTGCCGCTGGCACGGGGAGATGTCGCTGGCGGAGGCGATGGATGTGTTCAACCGCGCCGAGGCCGAGCTGCGCGCGACCGGCGCCAGATTACTTCGCCGGCACGGTCACCGTGACCTCTTGCTCCAGGCGGTGGGCGTTTCTGAGGAGGCGCGGTGAGTCTGTTCCGGCCCAACCACGAGCCCATGACGCTTCGCCCGTACCAACGCGAGGCGGTCGAGTCGGTCTATCGGCACCTGCGAGAGCGTGACGACAACCCGTGCGTGGTGATCCCGACCGGCGGCGGCAAGACGCCGGTGATCGCCACGATCTGCTCCGACGCCGTGACGAAGTGGGATGGGCGCGTTTTGATCCTGGCCCACGTGAAGGAACTGCTCGAGCAGGCCTGCGACAAGCTCGACCAGGTCTGCCCCGACATCCACGTCGGCGTGTACTCCGCGGGCCTCAAGCGCCGGGACACGTCGCACCCGGTGATCATCGCAGGCATTCAGTCTGTGTATCAGCGACCCGACGAACTCGGGCATTTCGATCTGGTCATCGTCGACGAAGCCCACATGATTCCACCGGGTGCCGGCGGCGACGGCATGTATCGGCGCTTCCTCGAAGGCGCCCATGCGATCAACCCGCACCTGCGCGTGATCGGCTTGACGGCGACGCCGTTCCGCATGGCGTCGGGACCGATTTGTGCGCCCGCCCCGGAGGGCATCCTCAACGCCGTCTGCTACGAGATCGGCGTGCGCGAGTTGATCCGCGACGGCTTCCTGTCTCCGCTGAAGACCAAGGGCGGCCGATACAAGCCTGACTTTCAGGGGCTGCACGTGCGCGCCGGCGAGTTCGTCGCCGACGAGGTTGAGGCGCTGATGGACGATGATGCCCTTGTCCATTCGGCATGCCGCGAGATCATCGAGGCCACGCAGGATCGAAAAGCATGCCTGGTGTTCGCTTCGGGCGTCGAGCACGGCAAGCACGTAGCCAAGGCCATCGAGCGCATCTTCACCGGCGAGTGCGGATTCATCGACGGGCAGACGCCAACGCTCTACCGGGACCAGTTGATCCGCCGCTTCCGTGAGGGCGCGCTCAAGTACCTGGTCAACGTCAACGTGTTGACCACAGGGTTTGACGCGCCGAATGTTGATTGCGTGGCGCTGCTGCGCCCGACGATGTCGCCGGGGCTCTACTACCAGATGGTCGGGCGGGGCTTCCGACTGTGCGAGGGCAAGGCCGACTGTCTCGTGCTCGACTTCGGCGGCAACGTGATGCGCCACGGTCCGGTCGATGCGATCCACATCGCCGCACCCGACGCTCGAGGAACCGGGCAGGCGCCGGCGAAGGAATGCCCGCAGTGCCAGGCGCTGATCGCCACGGGTTACGCCACGTGCCCCGAATGCGGTCACGTATTCCCGCCGCCCGAACGACGCAAGCATGAAGCAGAGGCCGGCGCGGCGGGGATTCTGACGGGCGAGGTCACGATCACCGAGTACGAGGTGCGGCGCGTCTACTACAGCGTCCACGTCAAGCGCGACGCGCCGCCGGATGCGCCCCGCTCGATGCGCGTCGACTATGAGGTCGGATTCAGCGAATACAAGTCCGAATGGATTTGTCTTGAGCACGACGGCTACGCCCGGCAGAAAGCCGATGCGTGGTGGCGATTGCGCTCGTGCCTTGCGGTTCCGAGCAACGTCGACGAGGCGGTGGAACTGGCCAACGCCGGCGCCCTGGCCGACGTGCTGTCGATCACGGTGCGCTCCGTGGCCGGCGAGAAGTACGACCGCATCGTGGACTGCGAGTTGGGCGCCAAGCCGGACCCCGCCGACCTGAGCGTTTCCGTGAACGAGAACGTGCCGGAGTACGCCCCGGCCGACGACGACATCCCCTTCTGAGGAGCGAACTACCCGACGCATGCACCTGCGCGACACCGCAATCCTGTACCAGCAAGCCGGCCTGGCCGTGCTGCCCGCGCGACGCGCTGAGAAGCGCCCGGCGGTCGGTTCGTGGAAGCAGTACAGGGATCGTCCGCCCACGGCGGATGAGGTGTCGGCGTGGTTCGCTAACAATCATGACGCGCTGTGTGTTCTCTGTGGCCGCGCATCACTGAACACCGAGATCATCGACTTCGACGCTGCCGGCGAACTCTTCGCGGCATGGTGGGACCGTATACCGCCGGAGCTGCGCGACAGACTGGTCGTCGAGCAAACGCCCTCGGGCGGCTACCACGTCATCTACCGCAGCGAAGCGGAGATCTGCGGTAACCTCAAGCTCGCCCAGCGCCACGACGGCCAGAAGGTCGTCACGCTCATCGAGACCCGGGGCGAAGGCGGTCTGTTCCTGTGCGCGCCGACCTCCGGTTATGAACTGATCCAGGGCGACCTGTGCGACTTGCCCGTGCTCACCGAGGCCGAACGCGACACGCTGCTCCAGGCGGCATGGGAACTGAATGAGTTTGTGCCGCCGGCGATCGACGGACCGAACCACGGGGTGCATTCCACTCCGCTGGGCGAGACGGCCGTCAGGCCCGGCGATGACTTCAACACACGCGGCGACGTTCGTGCTGTCCTCGAGCGCTGCGGCTGGTCGTGCGTGCGCGGCGGCGAGAACGAGTACTGGCGCCGGCCCGGCAAATCCCACGGATGGAGCGGCACGCTCAAGGACGGTGTGTTCTACGTCTTCAGCGCCAACGCCGCGCCCTTCGAGCCCAACCGGGCCTACTCGCCGTTCGCCGTGTACGCGCATCTCGAACACGGCGGCGACTACACGCGCGCCGCCTCGGCGCTGCGATCTCAGGGCTACGGCTCGTCGCCTCCCACGACATCCCTCGGTGGGTCGGCAACCGGTCCGCCCGCAGCGCCGCAACCGCAGCTCGAGCCGCTGACGGTGCGCGCCCTCGTCGCCGAGTTCCCCGCGCTGCGACGACCGGTCATCCACGGCCTGCTGCGCGAGGGCGAGACGATGAACCTGATCGCCAGCCCCAAGACGGGCAAGTCGTGGCTCGTCACCGACCTGGCGATCTCGGTGGCCACGGGCCGCGACTGGCTCGGTCAGTTCCGCTGCGAGCGCGGCGACGTGCTGATCCTCGACAACGAACTGCACGGCGAGACCAGCGCCCACCGCATCCCCAAGGTCGCCGTCGCGCGGCAAGTACCCGTCGACGCCTACGCCGACCGCGTGTGGGTGCAGAACCTCCGCGGGCACCTGCAGGACGTGTTCTCGCTCGGCGCGTACTTCCAATCGCTCGAGCCAGGCAGGTTCAAGGTGATCATCCTCGACGCCTTCTACCGCTTCATGCCGCGCGACATGGATGAGAACGACAACGGGACGATGGCGTCGCTCTACAACCACCTCGACCGCTACGCGGACCGGTTGGGCTGCTCGTTCGTGCTGATCCACCACACGACCAAGGGCAACCAGTCGGCCAAGAGCGTGACCGACGTCGGCGCGGGCGCCGGCAGCCAGAGCCGCGCCACCGACACGCACATGGTCTTGCGCCCGCACGAGGAGGACGACGCCGTCGTAGTCGACGCCGCGGTGCGATCGTGGCCGCCGGTTGCCCCGCGCTGCCTGCGCTGGTCGTTCCCCGTCTGGTCGCCCGCGGACGACCTGGACCCGGCGCAACTGCGATCGGATGGCGGGCGAAAACGCAGCGAGAAGAAGGACGAGTGGTCGCCCGAGTCGTTCGTCGAAGCGTTCGTCGATGACGAGCCGGCCACGCGATCGGCCATCATCAGCAAGGCGATACGCGCGGGCCTGTCGAGGTGGGCGGCGGACAACCTGCTTCGTACGGCGGACAGCGACGGGCTCGTGCTGCGCCACGGGACGGGCAAGCGCAACCAACCCTCGACCTACCAGCGCCCCGGAACCCCCGGAAGCGCCCCAGGTACGGCGCTCGAAGGCGAGGAGGACGAGTCATGAGATTTCGTTTTGTGAATCGTTTGGTGCGCACAAAACAAATCGCTGGTGGTTTCGTTTTGTGCGCCGCCCGCAGCGCACAAAACGAAAGCCGCACGCCGGGTCTCGTTTCGTTTTGTGCGCCCCTAAAGGGGCGCACACAAAACGAAACGGACCAGCTCCGGCGTGCCCCGCGATCAGGACGATTCGTTTGGCGCACCAAACGAATCGGGCGGCACCTTGCCGACGGTTCGCCCACGTTGGCCCACGTGGCGAACCCTGGACCTGCCTTGGCCAACCGTACCACCCCGCGACCGGCGCGACACGGCCCAACGTGGGCGAAAGTTCGAGATACCCACAATCTGCCAGTCTGGCAGTGGATAACTCGGCGGCGATGGTTCCTTCCCGGCCGGATCGGGCCGGAGATGGCGGCGGGAACGGTCGCCATGTTCGACTGACTTTCTTTCGTGAAAAACATCCCCTCAGGAGCTTCCCATGAAGATCGAACTCCGTCCCCTGGACCAGATCAAACCCTACCCCGGCAATCCGCGACAGAACGATGAGGCGGTGGACGCCGTCGCCGCGTCGCTGCGCGAGTTCGGATTCCGCCAGCCCATCGTGGTGGATACCGAAGGCGCGATCATCGTCGGGCACACGCGCTACAAGGCGGCGCAGAAGCTGGGGCTGGCGAAGGCGCCGGTGCATGTCGCCACGGACCTGACCCCGGCGCAGATCAAGGCGTACCGCATCGCCGACAACCAGACGGCCAGCATCGCCGAGTGGGATTACGAGCTGCTGCCGATCGAGCTGTCGGCGCTGCGTGAGATGGACTACGACCTGGGCCTGCTCGGCTTCGATGCCGAGGAATTGACGCGCCTGATGTCCGGCGACGTCGAGCAGGGTTTGACCGATCCCGACGATGTGCCGGCGCCACCGGACGAGGCGACGACGCGCCCGGGCGACCTGTGGGTGCTCGGCAATCATCGCCTGCTCTGCGGGGACAGCTCGAACCCCGAGCACGTCGACCGCCTACTCGATGGTGCGGTCGTTCACCTGGTCAACACCGATCCGCCGTACAACGTGAAGGTCGAACCGCGCAGCAACAATGCGATCGCCGCTGGGCTGTCGTCCTTCCAATCCACTACGCATCACCAGTCGATGGACCTTGCACGGCACCCGGAGAAGTCCAAGCCCACGCAGAAGAAGCTCCGCGCCAAGGACCGGCCGCTCGCCAACGACTTCGTGACCGACGAGGCGTTCGACAAGCTGCTCGACGCTTGGTTCGGCAACATCGCGCGCGTGCTCGCACCCGGCCGGGGCTTCTACATCTGGGGCGGATACGCGAACTGCGCCAACTACCCGCCGGTGCTCAAGCGATGCGAGCTGTACTTCTCGCAGGCCCTGATCTGGGTGAAGCAGCACCCGGTGCTGACGCGCAAGGACTTCATGGGCAACCACGAGTGGTGCTTCTACGGCTGGCGTGAAGGCGCCGCGCACAAGTTCTACGGCCCGGCGAACGTGCCCGATGTCTGGTCGGTGAAGAAGGTCAACCCGCAGTCGATGGTTCACCTCACGGAGAAGCCCGTCGAGCTGGCGATCCGCGCCCTGCAGTACTCATCACTCGCCGGCGAGAACGTGCTGGACCTGTTCGGCGGCAGCGGCAGCACGCTGATCGCCGCCGAGCAGACCGGGCGCAACGCCTACCTGATGGAACTCGACGCGCTGTACTGCGATGTGATCGTGCAGAGGTGGGAGAAGTTCACGGGTCGGAAGGCTGAACGCGTCGCCGGATTGTCACCCGCTGGCAATTTGCAGTGAATCGATTCACGGCTCATCGCCCGTGAGCACCTGGAGATACTTGTGGTACGCGAATAC
Source organism: Phycisphaera sp. (assembly GCA_016125285.1). Taxonomy (GTDB): domain Bacteria; phylum Planctomycetota; class Phycisphaerae; order Phycisphaerales; family Zrk34; genus RI-212. The sequence continues at coordinate 8,937 of WGMA01000042.1, read as the reverse complement.
CCGATCACGCTGCTTGCCGGTTGTTTCACGCAGAACGCCTACCTCCACGAGGATGCCGATGGCTTTGCGTGCGGTGGGCGCGGTGCTTTTGAGCATGCGGCTTGCTCGCGGCACCGTCACCATCGGGTGGTCCGGGAGCATGTCCAGCAATTGGATGGCGGCCACCGTCGCTCGGGGGCTTTCCGTCAAGTGCCGCCGATCCTTGCCGAGCAGCGCAAACAGTCGTTGCGCGACATCGACGCCGTCTTCGGCGGCCTCCCGAACGCAGGTGAGATAGAAGTCGGTCCACTGTTCCCAATCGCCATCGGTGCGGACGGCGGACAGGTGGTCGTAGTATTCGCGCTGGTGGCGCTTGAACGCCAGGCTCAGGTAAAGCAGCGGCGACTTCAGGATGCCCCAGTGTTCCAGGAGCAGCGCGATCAGCAGCCTGCCGATGCGGCCGTTGCCGTCGAGGAACGGGTGGATGGTTTCGAATTGAACATGGGCGAGCCCTACCTTGATCAGCGGCGGCAACGGGTCATCGCTGTGAATCCATCGTTCCAGCGCCGTCAGCGCGTCCGGCACGTCCTCCGGGGGCGGCGGGACAAAGCGGGCGGTGCCGGGGCGCGTTCCGCCGATCCAGTTCTGGCTCTTCCGGACGGCGCCCGGTTGCTTGTTGCTGCCGCGCACCCCTTTCATGAGGCGCTTGTGCGCCTCGCACAGCAGTCGCGCGCTCAAGGGCAGGCCCTTGGGCTTGGCCATCTCCCGGCGCGCGTAGTTCAATGCGTCGACGTAGTTGCAGACTTCCTCGACATCTTCGGGACGATCTGCATGATCGGTCGCTTCAAACTCCAACACGTCGCGCAGCGTGGCTTGTGTGCCTTCGATCTGCGATGTCAGGACGGCTTCCTTCCGCACGAAGCCGTACAGAAACCAGCTCGCGCTCGGGACCAGATGAGCGGCGACTTCGAGACGGGCCAGAGCCATCAGGGCGTCGGAGCACTTGGCTCCAAGGTCACCCGAAAGGTCGAGCGCCGGCTTGGCGGGCGGAAGCGGATGGGGCACGAAGGCCTGCACGGACTCGCCGGTCGTCGTGCTGGTGCGATATGTCCCTGTTTGACGCGGCATGGTGAGGAAGCATTCCTTTCCGATAGCCAGACTCTAGCAAACGATCGTTTCTTAGTCCAATCGGCTGGGAAGGGATCGTTTCTTTGCGGCTTGGCGGCCTGTGTCTGCACCGAAGAAAACCCCGACCGTTGCAACGGCCGGGGTGGGCACGGCGGAGGGCGATCGATGTCAGTCGACGCGCGGTTCTTCACCTCCGTGTGCCAGAGCGTGGAATTCGACCATCGCGTCGAGGTAGACGTCCTTCGTCGCCGGGTAACACCGGCGGTGCCGGACGTCGACCACCGACCGCTCCTTGAGGAACTCCAGCGCTACGTTCACCTGCGTGTAGGGCAGGTTCTCTTGGCGCGCGATGAGCGTGAGCGTGGTGCCCTCCCCGCTCGCGGGGGTTTCGCTGATCGCGTGGGCGACCGTCTCGAAGACCGCCTTGGTGCAGCGGTGGGTGTACGAACGGCCGTCGGCGTGATCGCCGACGACCGTTCGCACCAGGCACCCGTCCTCGATGTAGAAGCGCACGTCACGGTTGGCGAGGTTCGTTCGCATGCCGCCACCTCACTTACCGCTAAAGGTGAACAGGCCGCGATCGGTCTTCTTGAATCGCGCGTCCTTCCCCTTCGTCTGAATCTCGCGGAGGATCGCGGCGTAGATCGTGGCGTGCGGGGTCTTGCCGCCGGTCTTCCACAGCCCCTTGGCGAGCATCGTCTCGACAATGTCTTTGCACCGCATGGGCTGCTTGGCGTCCTTGAGGACCTGCGCGGCGGCATCGAGGCCGCTTGCCTTCTTCTGCTTCTTGGGCTTGGGTACGCCCGCCGATGCGCTGCGGGCCATCGCGCGCTCGCTGGCGGTCATCCCGTCAGCGCTGGCCGCCCGCTCGTCGCGCAGCCGCGCGTTCTCCTGGTCGGCCTTGGCCTGAGCGGCGACGTGCGCGCGCGTGGCTTTCGCCTTGGACGCGGGCTTCGGTTTCGCGGCCTTGGCGCTGCCCTTGGTGCCGGCCTTCTTCGTGGTTTTCTTCTTCGTTGCCATGATGCTGCTCCTTTGAAAAGGGAGTGGTGGATGGAAAACGAGCCGGGCTCACAGTCCCAGCTCGTTGCACAGTGCGTTGTATTGGTCGGTGCCGAGCATCTCGACGAGGCGATCGATGAACCATTGAATCTGCCGATCGACCTCGGGGTTGTTGGTGCTGGCTGGCTGAAGCCAGGCGGCGATCGCGGCGACGGCCTCGGGGCTGAACTGCTCGCGGATGTGTTCGAAGAGTTCCGCTTCGTCGTGGCCCTGGGGGTGCTTGGTCATGGCGTGCTCCTGTTGCGGTGCGGGGCGTTCGTATCAGTCGCTGTTTTCGATCTCGCTCATCACGATGAACTTGCGGCGCTCCCACCGCTCGATCCCGTAGGCGGTCTCGACCTCGTACTCGGTCCACTCGCCGGTCTGCGGAATCCATGTGAACCCGTTGAGGATCGTGCCGGGCTCGCCGTCGTCGGTGTTGAGGACCTTGGTGCCGCCGGGCAGGTGCTTGTTGTTCGCGTCGGTCATGGCGTGCTCCTTGTGGTTGGTGGCTTCCGGGGGTCAGTCTTGGAACCGCTGCATCTCGCGGAAGAAGTCATGGACCATGCTGTTGGTGCCGCGCACCCCGTCGCAGCGGTACTGGACTTCCTCCGCGACCTTGAAGAGGTCGTCGTCGCTGACGCGGGCTGGCAGTTCCCAGGTCTTCCAGACCTGCTGGCCGCGCTTGGGCTCGCGGGTGATCGAGTCGATGCGGATGGTGGTGCTGCCGCGCTCGCGGGCGATGGCGACGTGCCCGGCGCTGCCTTCGAGTTCGATTCGCGTGGTTCGCATGTCGTATCTCCTTGTTGTGGCTTGCGTTACACACACATGAAGCCACAGGTTTTCGCCCGCATCAAGCGGAATCTGGCCGATGTGGGCAACTTTCTGGATCGCGCATGTGGCGATGTGTGCGGAGGTTGCGGCCATGCCTGAGAAAGCCCCGCAGAATTCCGCGACTGCAGCGCCGGGGGGCGAGGCCAAAACGGCCGTCAACCCCGCGGCGCTGTCCATTGAGGAAGTGTCACGACTGCTCTCGGCGGCGGGCGGAAAGAAGATCACGCCCGAACAGGTCCAGGCGGACATCGACGCCGGCGCCCCCGTCGTCCCCGGAAGCGCCGGCGGTCGCATCAACCTGGTTCATTACGCCGCGTGGCTGGTGCGGGAGGTGCAGGCCCATTGAATCCCCGGAGCGTCAATCCGCGAGAGCTGCGCGTTGCCGAGGCCGTGCGTCTATTGAACTCGACCCCGCTGGGCGAGGTGGTTCAACCGCACGTCGTCTACCGCCACCTCAACCGCGCCGCATACAAGATCGGCGACGGCCGACGCATCGATCTGGCCCGCTACGCGGCGTGGCTTTTCCACGCGCGGCGAGAGGCGGACTCCGGGGTCGAGCCGGGTTGGACCGAGGCGAACTATCAGAAGCACAAGGAGGCGGTGAACGCGCGCGGCCGCGCCGCCTCCGAGTCGTCGCGCGACATCGCCGCCGAGGGCTGGGTGCATCCGCCGGTCAATCATGAACGCCGCGATTCTTGCCGGCGTTCATTCCGGGAGTTCTGCGACCAGTACTTCCCGCAGACGTTTCACCTGGCATGGTCGCAGGACCACTTGAAGGTCATCAACAAGATCGAACAGGCGGTGCTCGAAGGCGGACTATTCGCAATGGCCATGCCCCGCGGGTCGGGCAAGACCACGCTCTGCGAGACGGCATGTCTGTGGGCGCTGCTGTACGGGCACCGCGACTTCGTTGCGCTGATCGGCTCCGACGAGGACCACGCCGCCGACATGCTCGACTCGATCAAGAGCGAGTTGGAGAACAACGACCTGCTCGACGAGGACTTCGCGGAGGTCACCGGGCCGATCCGGGCGCTGGAGGGCATTCACCAGCGCGCCGCCGGCCAGCTCTATTGCGGCGCGCGCACGCATGTGGGCTGGACCGCCAAGGAGATCGTGCTGCCGACGATTGAAGGCTCTTCCGGGGGCGGGGGCATCATCAAGGTCGCCGGGATCACCGGGCGCATCCGTGGCATGAAACACAAACGCGCCGACGGCAAAACGGTGCGCCCGTCGCTGGTGCTGCTCGACGACCCGCAGACGGATGAATCCGCGCGTTCGCCGTCGCAGTGCGCCACGCGAGAACAAATCCTCGCCGGCGCCATCCTCGGTCTGGCCGGACCGGGGCGCAAGATCGCCGGTCTGATGACGCTCACCGTCGTGAGACCAGACGACATGGCCGACCGCATCCTCAATCGCGACAAACATCCGCAGTGGCAAGGCGAGCGCACGCGGATGGTCTATGTGTTCCCGACGAACGAGAAGCTCTGGCAGCAGTACGCGCAGCTTCGCGCCGAGGGACAACGCACCGATCGCGGCACCACCGACGCCACCGAGTTCTACCGCCAGCACCGCGTACAAATGGACGCCGGCGCCGTTGTCGCCTGGCCGCAGCGCCATAACCCCGATGAGTTGTCGGCGCTGCAGCACGCGATGAACCTCAAACTCGACCACGGCGAATTGGCGTTCTGGGCGGAGTATCAGAACGATCCGCCGGAAGCGGACCAAGGCGGTGACGTGCTCGATGCGGGGACCATCGCCGCCAAGACCAACGGCATGAAGCGCGGTGAGGTGCCCGTGGGCGTGAACCACCTGACCATGTTCATCGACGTACAGGGGAACGTGCTTTTCTGGATGCTGTGCGGCTGGGAAGAAGACTTTACCGGCTACGTGCTGGACTACGGGGCGTACCCCGACCAGAAGCGGGCGTATTTCACGCTCCGCGACGCAAAGCGCACGCTGGCCGGCGCCCACAAAGGCACCGGTCAGGAAGGCGCGATCTATGCGGGACTGGAGGCGCTGACCACTGACCGCCTGGGGCGCAAGTACCGCCGCGATGATGGCGCGCAAATGGCGGTGGATCGTTGTCTCGTTGACGCGAACTGGGGCAACTCGACCGATGTGGTGTACCAATTCTGTCGCCAGACGGAGCACGCGGCGATCGTCATGCCCAGTCACGGTCGCTATGTCGGTGCATCAAGCATTCCGTTCTCCGACTACAAGCCCAAGAGAGGTGACCGCACCGGCCTGCACTGGCGCGTGCCCAACGTCCACGGCCCTCGGAATCGAGCGGTGCGCCATGTGCTGATCGACACCAACTACTGGAAGAGTTTTGTGCATGCGCGTCTGGCGGTGCCGATGGGCGACCCCGGGTGCCTCTCTCTGTTTGCTCCGGATGCACCTGCCGGAGATCACCGCCTCGTGTCAGAACACCTGACCGCCGAGTACCGCGTTCGGACCGAGGGGCGCGGCCGGCAGTTGGACGAGTGGAAACTCCGCAAGCCCGGCTTGGACAACCACTGGCTCGACTGCCTCGTCGGCTGTGCCGTTTCGGCGAGTATGCAGGGCAGTGTGCTGTTCGGAACCGACTCCAAACCCGAACCGCGCCGTGTGCGTTTGAAGCTCTCGATGCTCCAAGGGGGCCGGCGATGACCGATCTTACCGACAAGCACGACGCGGAGGCCGGGGCGCCGGTGGGGTTCGAATGTCGCGGCTGTGGCTGTCGACACTTTCACGTCGTCTACACCCGTCCGAGCAACCACGGCGTCACACGCGTGCGCGCTTGGCCAAGTCGACCGACGGCGAAGCGATCGCTGTGCTGACGATGAATCCACTGATCGACTCGCCCGTGATGCTCGACGTGCAGTTGGTCGAGGCCGACCGTGTCGCGTCGCCCATCACGTCGTTCCTACCAATCGTGAATGAGGTCGACGGCGTCACGCTCGACCCCTTCGGCAACCCGCGGACATACACGATCCTGCGTCAGCACCCCGGCGACCTGTCGGCGTGGCGGAACCAGTTCGATATTGTGCCTGCCGATTCGGTGATCCACTGGTTCCGCGCTGACCGGCCTGGCCAGCATCGGGGCGTGCCGGAGATCACGCCGGCGCTGCCGCTGTTCGCGCAGCTGCGGCGCTACACGCTGGCGGTGATCGCGGCGGCGGAGACGGCGGCGGACTTCGCGGCGGTGCTCTTCACCGACGCCCCGGCCAACGGTGAGGCGCAGCCGCTGGACCCGATGGACGTGGTCGAGCTCGAGAAGCGCATGGCCACAGTGCTGCCCGACGGCTGGCGGCTCGGCCAGATCGAGGCGCAGCAGCCGACCACGAGTTACGCGGAATTCAAGCGCGAGATTCTCAACGAGATCGCGCGTTGTCTGAACCTTCCGTTCAACGTCGCGGCCGGCAACAGCGCCGGCTACAACTACGCCTCCGGCCGGTTGGATCACCAGACGTACTTCAAGTCGATCCGCGTCGAGCAGGCGCACCTGGCCGAAGTCGTGCTCGACCGCATCTTCGCCGCCTGGATCGAAGAGGCGATGCTTCTGCCCGAGTTCGCGTTTCTGCGAACTCCTGACGACACCATTCCCCACCAGTGGTTCTTCGACGGCACCGAGCACGTCGACCCGGCGAAGGAAGCCAGCGCTCAGGCCACGCGCCTCACGAGCAACACCACCACGCTCGCCGCCGAATACGCCCGCCAGGGCAAGGACTGGGAGGTCGAACTTCGCCAGCGAGCCAAGGAACTGGTGCTGATGAAGGAACTCGGCCTGACCGTAACGCAATCGCCACCTCAACCCGCGCCGTCCAACGCAGACGGCAATGACGAGGAGTCCGACACGGATGTCGAACCCGCAGACACACGACAAGCAGCCTGACTTCCTGACGTTCCAGTGCCCGCTGACCATCGAGGCGGCGGGCGACGCGGAGAAGAAGACGCCGGTGTTCCACATGGTCGCCTACACGGGCGGCGTGATGCGGATCAGCGGCTTCCCGCACCCGGTCGTCGTCGACCTCGAAGGGCTGGCCATTGATCGCCAGGACATCCCCGTCCGGCTCGATCACAACCCGCGTCAAGGCGTCGGCCATACGCAGCGCGTAGCGATCGAGAACGGCGCTGTCGTCGCCGAGGGCCTGGTCAGCCGCGACACATCGTGGGCACGGGACGTGTCCAAGTCCGCGGCCAACGGCTTCCCCTGGCAGGCGAGCATCGGCGCTTCGGTCATCGACGCCGAGTTCGTCCCCAACGGTCAGCAGGTGACCGTCAACGGCAGGACGTTCAACGGCCCGCTGCACGTGGTGCGCCGGGCGCTACTCAAGGAAATCTCATTCGTCGACAGCGGCGCGGACACCAACTCCAGCGCCCGCATCGCCGCCAACAACCCCCGCCCCCGGAATTCCCGGAAGGAGTCTCATCCAATGGACGGACACGACACGACCACCTCAACCGCCTCTGACGTGAACACCGACACCGCGGCGCAGGACACGGACGTCCAGGCCGCGAACGTCGACACGCCCGACGACGCCGGAGGCGACATCGATGCGCCGAATCCGAACACGCCCAAGACGAAGATGTCCGCGTCGCCGGCTGCGACGGCCCCGACTCCCTCCACCATCAACGCGTCGGCCGACGCTTCGGGGGTCGGGGGCGGGGCCGGGGCCGGGGGCGACCCGGTGACGCAGATGCGCCAGCGCCTGGCCGCCGAGACGCGCCGCGTCGAGGCGATCCAGAAGCTGTGCTCGGGTAAGTACCCCGACATCGAGGCCAAGGCCATCGAGGAAGGCTGGGATGTGACCAAGACCGAACTGCACATCCTGCGCGCCTCGCGGCCACAGGTGCCCGCCTCGGCATCGCGTCCGCGCAACGCTACCCCGCAGGTCTTCGAGGCCGTGGCGCTGATGGCCAGCGGGATGCCGATGTCGCGCATCGAGGCCGCGTTTGACGAGCCCGTCCTCGAAGCCGCCGACAAACTCCGGGGTGTGGGCATCCAGGAGTTCTGCGAGCTGGCCTACGGCCAGCAGCTGCCGCGCTACCGGCGCGACGCCACCGGCTGGCTGCAGGCGGCGTTCAGCACCACGTCGCTGCCGGGCATCCTGAGCAACGTCGCCAACAAGATGCTGCTCGAGGGCTACTCCTACATCGAGGACGCCTGGCGGAGCATCGCCAAGATCGCCAGCGTCAACGACTTCAAGGAGCACAGCCGCTACCGCATGACCGGCTCGTTCAAGTTCGAGCAGGTTGGCGCGGACGGCGAACTCAAGCACGGCAAGCTCGACGAGCAGAAGTTCGGGCAGAAGGCCGACACGCACGGCATCATGTTCGCCCTGACCCGCCAGATGATCATCAACGATGACATGGGCGCGTTCACGGACATCCCGCGCCAGATCGGCATGGGCGCGGCCGAGGCGATCGCCGACGCCGTGTGGAGCCTGTGGCTCAAGAACCCCGTGCAGTCGGACGGCAAGACCTTCTTCCACGCCGACCACAAGAACTACGCCGAGGGCGTGGACACGGCGCTGAACATCGATGGCCTGACTGCCGCCGAGGTGATGTTCGGCGAGCAGACCAAGCCCAACGGCCGCCCGCTGGGCATCCCGGCCAGCATCCTGCTGGTGCCCACCGCGCTGAAGGTCCCGGCCGAGCAGCTGATGAAGTCGCTGCTGGTCAACGAGACGACCACCGCCAACAAGCCCAAGCCGTCGACCAATCCGCACGTCGGCAAGTTCGAGGTCGTCAGCTCGGTGTACCTGGCCAACGCCAGCTTCACCGGCTCCTCGAGCAAGGCGTGGTATCTGCTGGCCGACGCCAACCGGCTGCCGGCGATCGAGATCGCCTTCCTCAACGGCGTGGACCGGCCCACCGTCGAGAAGACCGACGCGGACTTCAACACGCTGGGCGTGCAGTTCCGCGGCTACATCGACTTCGGCGTCCGCGAGCAGGACCACCGCGGCGCGGTCAAGT
>WGMA01000033.1 GCA_016125285.1 Phycisphaera sp. | reverse complement strand
TGCGTCACCTGATCCGGCGTGACCCCCGGCGTCTGAGTGCTCTCACACGCGGGGATGGCCGCGATGGCGGCGATGAACACGATGATTGCGATGAGTTTGGTCTTCCGTGACATCATGGGTGCGTCCTTTCTGAAAGAGTGTCCTGTTGTGCGGTGCGCCCTACGAAGGCGGCACGCATCAGTCCGATGTTGTCGGGCGTGACCTCTATGACCTCCGCGCGCTCCGAGCGATTCCGGGGGGCGACATACGGGTTGAAATCGTCGGGCTTGACGGGCTTCTGCTTCTTGGGGTCACGGTGCGTGTTGGCGATCAGAGCGCAGATCAGCGACGTATGCGCCCAGCGCTCGCGTCCCAGCCCCTCGGCCATCCACAGCAGCTGCCGCAGCGTCAGCCCGCGGAGCCCGGCGGGTCCGATTCCGAGGCTTCCGGCCATGCGCCAGACATCGCTCCAGCAATCGTCTGGTCGATGTCGATCTCGTCGATGCGCGTTTCGATCGCGGCGATCGCTGCGTCGATCAGGCTCATCTGCTTGGCGACCGCCTTCGCCCGATCCGTGCGGCCGCGTGACCGGAAAAAATCGATGAGTTCCTCGTAGAACGCCTTCTGCGCCGCCAGCAGCGTGCGGCCGTCGAAGGCGTTCCGCACATCCTCGGGCGTCACCTTGTGCGCCTCGAACTGCGACTCGAGCATGGCGCAGAGCACCTCGCCCAACAGCATCTCGTCCGTACCCAGCCGTGTGAGCAAGGGCGGGTTGCCGGACTCGATCTGGAGCAGGTCGACGTCGAGCTTGGCCTTGACATGCATGGCCGTGCCGAGCGTCATGGTGATTGTCCAGATTCGTCCGGCTGCGTCATTGAAGGTCTTCATCAGGCCACCTCCACCCATTCTTCGAACTCGGCGAGTTTGGCGGTCACGCTGACCGTCACGCCCTCTTCGAGCGGTTCGTTGCGACTGAAGTTGGTGATCGAGAAGTCGCCGAGCGGACCCTCGGTGCCGCTGGCGGCGCTGTCGCCGGTGAGCACCGCCAGGCGCAGCGGGGCCGACGTGAGGAACGCCGTCTTGATCGCCTCGAATCCTGCGTCACCCGGCTTCCAGAGCATCTCGAACTCGGCGCTGCACTCGCGCAGCGTCGGCGCAGTGGCCCGCCAGCCCTGGTTGGCGCGGGTGGTCACGTCCGCCTCGCCGGCTTCGAGCGTCAGCGACACATCCTTGACGTTGTCCATCTCGGTCAGCGTGTTCAGCGCCGCACCGGCCGCGCCCTGGTAAATCTTGGCGTTCATGCCCAGCAGGAATGTCTGTGGCATTGTCGGGCCTCCTTGCTATTTCACGCTGTCCCGCCACATGGCCGGCAGCTTGGGTTGCTCTTTTTCGAACGCCGGGCCCATGTAGGGCCGCGGCCTGTATCGCACGCGCTTCTTCTGGACCTTCCCGGTCCCGCCGTGCTCGAGCAGGGCCGGCGCTTCACCTCGCCCTTTCTGCGACAGCCGCACCGGCCCGATCACCACCGATCGCTGCTGCGGCTCGTAGCCGAAGAAGATGAACTTCTTCAGCAGGCCGATGTGGCTCGACGGCGGCGACCCAGGAGGACTGCTCTTCTTCCGCTTGCGGATGCTGCTGCGCGCCGTGCGCCGCACGAACGCACCAAATCGGCTGAGCACCTTTCGCGTGGCGCGGTCCGTCCTGCTCGTGACCGCCTTCTTGTCGAAGAACAGCTTGGTGATCTCGAAGCCGATCATTTGATTGCTCGGTAGGTGATCGTCAGCACGCTGGTGAACACGCGCTGCTCGGCCAGGTGCTCGGGCGCATACACCGGCTCGTTGGCGATCGACACCCATGTCGCGTAAGGCGCGCCGCTCAACGTGCGCCGCCGCAGGTGGTCGGCGATCTGGTCGACCAGCGTGCCCAGCGTGGCGACCTCGGTGTCGAGGTCTTTGTTTCCGGGGGCCAGCTTCTTCTGCACGCCGATGTCCACGGCAATGTCGTACTGGCTGGCGGCGCGCGTGCTGCCGGTGATCAGCACCGACTTGGGCACGACGGCGACCTTCAGTTCCGCCAGGTCGGCCAGCTCGAACTCGGGCAGGACCATGCGCAGCGCCGTCACGCCCACGGGCAACAGGCCCGATGCGTTGAGCTCCGTCGTCACGGCGTCGGCGATATCGGTGGCGATACTCATGGTCTATTCCGTGATCCACATGACGATGGTCGATGTCAGTCCCGTCACTGAAGCGCCGACGATCATCCAGATGAGCTTTCCTTGCCGCCTGGCGTCTTGCTCCAGGCGGTCGAGACGGATGAGGATGCCGGGCTTCGTGCCGTTGCCCGGCGTGCCGCGAATCGCCTCGTCGAGTCGATCGAGCTTGGCGTTGATCGCGTCCAGTTGCTTCTCGATGGTTACGATCACGGTGTCGTTCACGTTGCCGCTCCGATGTCTCTGGTGTGGATGCGGTAGGTCGTGCGATAGGGATCGCTCCACCGCCACGCTCGTTCCGTCCCGAGGTTCATGACTTCGTATCTGCGTCCGTTGGCCACGATCGAGTCCGCGGCCGATGGCTCGAAGCCGGGCAGATCTGCCGCCAGGATCAGGAAGTCCCACATGTGCGAACCGACGGTCAGGCCCGTCTCGTCGATCACCTCGTAACGCGTCTGCCCGAACGTGGCGTTGACCATGAGCACCTGCGGCGGATCGGTCGCCCGCTGGTACTCGACGGGGCTGGTCATGTGCGCCGTGCGCATCTGCTGCAGCCAGTCCGAGCCGCGTTTGAGCAGGTCTGCCATCGTGGCGCCCTCTGCGTTTGCGATCACTGAACGAGACGCACACGGACCGTGGCGTCGTCGTCGCCGGCAGCGGCGACGGACTTGCCGAGCAGTTTGTCGCTGGCCGAGCCGCCCAGTCGCGGGTACGCCTCCTTGTTCACCGCGTCCCAATTGACCTCGAGGCCGGCAGCGATGGCCGTGCCGGAACCGACCGCCTTGGGGAACTCGAACATGCCGGTGACATGCAGCGCGCCGAGCGTGTTCGCGGGAATCGGTCGTGCCGCGACACCGATCAAGTCCTCTTGGACCACGACGTCGCCAGCCGCGACGTCGCTGGCCGGCGTGTAGTCGATGGTGTCGCCTTCCTGAATGAACTGTGAAGTTCCGGGGGTGGACATGGATGCATCTCCGTTGAAGATCAGTTGAGGGACGAGCTCAGACCGTGACCAATGTCAGGTGGCGCCGAGGGGATAAATCAGGCTTCGCCCTTGGCCTTGACGCCGCCGCGCGGCTCTTGCAACGCGACGCCGAAATCGTGGTAGCCGCGCATCTGCACGCCGAGCACGTTGAAGTCCGCCTCGGCGGTTTCGATGGTGGGCGACTCCTGACCGTTGAGGAACGCGACCTCGATGACCGACAGGTCGTTGGGATCAGCCAGCAGATACCACGCCTTGCTCGAGTTGCCGGTGTACTGGCTGTTGGACAGATACCGGCTCACCTCGACGCGGAACTTGCCGACGTGCGGGTTGGCGATCGGGTACTTGGTGCTCGCCGTGGTGTCGCGGATTTCCAGGCTCTTCCACAGCGTGGTGCCCAGCGCCGACAGCGCCGTGGGCGCCAGCAGGATCGCCGGCATGATGCCGATTGGCTTACCTTCGGCGTCGACCTGGTCCATGAAGGCGACCTCGCCCTTGGTCAGGCCGTCGATCGACAGCGCCGTGTCCGCGCCAGCGAGGTAGTTTTTGAGGGCGGCGGTGAAGAACGCGGCGTTGTCCAGGAACGTCGCCCAGAACACGTCGTTGATCTTCAGGCCCGACCCGCGCCCCAACTTCCGAGGAACGGTCGTGATCGCGCCCAGGTCATCGTTGATGATGTCGCGGCGATCGATCGACAACAGCAGGCCGTAGGTGTCGGCCTTGTTGCTGTAGCTCTCCTCACCGAGCGTGCCGTGCTTGAGTTCGCCGCCCGGCGCCACCTTCTCGTACTGGTCCTTACCGATCAGGCGATACGACGTGACCGTCTTGAAATCGGACACGTTGCGCACAGAGCAGATGTTCCGCCAGGTGCGCTCGACGCTGAAGAAGCCCTCGAGCAGGAACTTGTTGGCGACGTTGGAGAGGATGCCGCCGATGTCGATCGTGCTGAAGCCCGCTTGGACGTTCTGATTGAACGCGTGGCGAAGCACGGCGCGGCTGTCGCGGAAATTGCGGCCGGTGTACCCGTTGGCCCACGCCGCTTCCAGCAGCAACTCCTGCAGACCGATCCCGCCCCGAAACCGCTTGCTGGCCGCGTCGAGCGTCTGCTCGTCGAACTGCTTCTCGGCCGCAGACGATCCCGCCGTCAGCACACACGCCGCCTCGAGCACCGCCGTGTTGACGCCGCCCCCGCCCCCGCCCCCGGTATCGGACCCGGCGCCGGGGATGTAAACCATCGGCGCCTTGGGGCGCGAGGCGCGCAGCACTTCCAGTTCGGTGCGCGTAGCGTCCCATCCTTCACGGATGGCCTGCGCCTCGATCGACGCGAACTGGCCATTGCTTCCAGGGGCGGTGCAAACGCGGCGGACGTCGGCGATGCGCTGCGTCTCGGCGAGGGCATGAGCGCGGATGTCATCGGCGGCGGCACTCGCAGCCAGCAGGGGTGCATCGGCGTGCGAGGTGGTCCCCGCAGCCGCCCCGGCCTCCTTGCCGGGAGCGGGCTGCGGAGACGCGGGCTTGCCGGTGCCGACTCCGGGGGCAATTCCGGGGGCGGGGGCGGGCGCGGGAGTCGCGGCGTTGGTGTCCACGTGGGTGGTGCTGTTGACATCGTCCATGACGGAATGCTCCTGATGAGAGGGGTGCGCCGCGGCGACGCTGATGCTGGTCTGACCGTCGGCCCCGAGGTCCACGAAACTGATCTCCCCAAGCGTGGATTTACGCACCACGTTGACCGGCCCGACGTACTCGCGGCCGTTGACCATCACCTTCTGGTTGTCCCTGACGAACTCGAACTCCTCGACCGTGCTGCCGATCGACGCCTGCCAGGGGAAGCCGTTCTTCGAGGAGACGACCACCTCGCGTGCCGCCGGCGTGTCGCGCGAGATCAGGCCCGTGGCCACGAGCGTGCCGCTTTCGACGCGGATGCTGTCGGTGTGGCCGACACCCGACGACGGGTCATGGCTGAAACGGATCGGCCGGGCCTGCGACGGAATGTTCATGCCGGCCAGATCGACGACGACGGGGTAGCGCCAGCCGGCGATGCGCATCGGTGCCCCTGTGTACGCCACCATCCGAAAGCGCGGGAGCGTTCGCTGCTCACCACCGGCGCCACCGGAAACCGCCTCGACGTCGAACGTCGCTTCAGCGGTCAGGCACAGCAACCTCCGGGGGCCGGCGTCAGGCGGCTCGGGCGCTGGTCGTGTCGGATTCTGCACGGTCTTGGGCATCGGCGGGGTCCTTTTGCGTGTTCGGTGCGGGCTGCGACTGCGATGTCGACAGGCCCAGTTCCTTCATCAGCGACACCTCTTTGGCGCGCTGCTTGAGTTCCTCTTCCCAATCACGCCCCTGGCGCGCGTACTCGATCGCCAGTGTGGTGGTGTGGTTCGACAGCCGCGACGCCTGGGCGCTGGCCTCCTTGGCGGGATCGACGTGCTCCACGCCGTCCCAGAACCAAGAGTGCGGGGCGAACACGTCCGTGCGACGCATGGATTGAGGCAGCAGGCCTTCGATCAGCGCCGCTTCGTCGAGCCAGGCGCGCAGAACGCGATCGAGCACGACCGTCTGAAGGTGGTACTGTTCGACGCGGATGCTCTTGAAGTAGGTCTGATGGTCCAGGCGACCGGAGGCGTAGTTGTAGCCCGACGAGTTGCCCGCCGCGACGTTAAAGGGCATGTTCAGGCATCGCGCGATCTCATTGAGGATTTCGCGCTTGAACATGTCATAGGTGGTCGTGGGCTGCTCGGCGTGGACCTGACCGAGTTTCCAGCCGCCGGGCAGCACGGTCGCCAGGCGTTTCTCCAATTCGACCATGTCCATCGGGTCGAGCGGGTCCGCCTCGCCGTTGGCGGGGGCGTCCGTGTAGATCACCGCCGCGAAGTCCGCCGCCGTCTCGGCCGCCGCGATCACTGCGAGCGTGTAGCGTCGCAGTTGGGCAAACAACGGAAGCGCGGGCGTGATGTCGGGAATGCCGCGCGACTGGCCCGGTCGGTCCACGCGGAAGTAGTGGATGATGGCTTCGGCGGAGATCAGGTCGTAGTCACCCAGCGTGGTCAGGCTCACGGGGCCCGCGTCACCGGGGTGCCGGCGAAGCACCTGATACGCGATCGGATTGCCGAAGGGATCGAAGACGATCCCATCCACACTGCCCGCGCGAAGCATCCGAAGCTGCGACCCGAACGGCGAAGCGACCTGGTCGGCTTCGATCAACCGAAGGTCGAGCTTGATCGGAGATTCGATACGCGGGTTGTTGGTCAGGATGACAAACGCCTCGCCGGATTCGGCTCGGGCGAGCCGTAGAGTTCGCAGCTTCTCGGCCAGGCCGACCGAGTGGGCCCATTGCTCGAAGGCGCGCTCGATCCGGCCGTTGGCCTGCGGATCGTCGGTGAGCATCTGGAGTCGCGGGCCGGTGCCGACGGTGTCGTTGGCCAGCGTCAGCACGATGCCCTTGGCGTAGCTGTTGTTGGCGACTTCGTAACGGGCGCGATTGCGCAGGACGCGACGAACCTCGGGCGTCAGTGCCGCGTTGGGCGACAGCCCATCGGCGTTCGCCCAGTGCCGACGGTTGTCGGCGTTGGTCTGCGCCGAATCGTACTTGGCGGCGAGGCCCGATCGCGGAAGGGAAACTACCCGCGGGCCACGCGGCTGAGGCTTTGCAGATCGAAATGGATTGAGCCAGTTGAACATGCTTTACGCGGCACCCGGTGGCGAGAGTTTGACGAGCTTGATGCCCAGCCCCTTCTTGCGGGCCGCTTGCTTGGATTCGAGGTAGCGGTCGGCTTCGATCTGATCCGGCAGCGGGTGCTGTTTGACGTGCTGACCGTCTGCCGCAGCTTCGGCCGGCGCCTCCGCGTTCTCGCGGATCGAGTCCTTGAGGTCTTCGGCCATCACACACGCTCCATCGCTTGCGAGTTCACGAGCGTGCGCTTCCGATCACGCCGCAGACGCTGGGCGAAGGTCGCCACGGCGCGGGCAGGGTTGCGACCCTCCAGGTGCGCGACCCACGCCTCCTGGACGGCGTCGTCGCGGTCCTTGGGGTTCACGAACCGCAGTTCCGTCAGGAGCGGAGCCGCGTTTGGCACTGTCGGAAGAACTCGCGTCATCAATCTGAATGTGTCAGCTGGGAGGAAATGAGCTGGGTCCAGGGCACGCAGAATCGGCGATTGTTACACCGGTGGAATTCGCGAGCGGTATTGACCCCGTGTCGGGTCTCCGAGCACCGACTCACGGGTCACGATGCGTCGGCCGCAGTGGCGACAAGCGCGCACGCGCGTGACGCCGTGGTTGCTCGGTCGGGTGTAGACGACGTGAAAGTGTCGACAGCCGCAGCCGCGACATTCGAATCCCACGGGCTCGTCTGCATTCGATCCGTGCGTGTTGTCGGCGCGATCGGTCATCTCCGCCTCCCCTGAAGCGTCGAGAGCTTCAATCGCGCACGGCGGGGTTCGGGCTTGGAGTCGGTGCCGAACAGGACGCTGCCCTGCATACTCGCCGCCACAGCGCAGCCCACGATGCAGTCGAGCCAGTGGTTATCCAGGCCGGGCTTACGGAGTTTCCATTCGTCCAGTTGCCGGCCGCGGCCTTCGGTCCGAACGCGGTACTCGGCGGTCAGGTGTTCCGATACGAGGCGGTGAGCTCCGGCCGATGCATCTGGAACGAACAGAGAAAGGCAACCGGGGTCGCCCATCGGCACCGCCAGGCGCGCGTGAACGAAGCTCTTCCAGTAGTTGGTGTCGATCAGGACATGGCGCACCGCCCGGTTCCGCGGGCCGTGGACGTTGGGCACGCGCCAGTGCAGACCGGCGCGATCACCTTTTTTGGGCTTGTAGTCGGAGAACGGCACACTCGAAGCGCCGACGTAGCGACCGTGGCTTGGCATGATGACCGCCGCCTGCGCGGTCTGGCGACAGAATTGATAAACCACATCGGTCGAGTTGCCCCAGTTCGCGTCAACGAGACATCGATCCACCGCCATCTGCGCGCCATCGTCGCGGCGGCACTTACGCCCCAGACGATCGGCCGTCAGTGCCTCGAGTCCCGCATAGATCGCGCCCTCCTGACCGGTGCCTTTGTGAGCACCGGCCAGCGTGCGCTTTGCGTCGCGGAGCGTGAAGTACGCCCGCTTCTGGTCGGGGTAGGCCCCGTAGTCCAGCACATAGCCGGTAAAGTCCTCCTCCCAACCGCACAGCATCCAGAACAGCAGATTCCCCTGCACGTCGATGAACATGGTCAGGTGGTTCACGCCTGCGGGCACTTCGCCGCGCTTCATGCCGTTGGTCTTGGAGGCGATAGCCCCCGCATCGAGCACGTCATCGCCCTGATCCAACTCCGGGGGATCGTTCTGGTACTCAGCCCAGAACGCCAACTCGCCGTGGTCGAGCTTGAGATTCATCGCGTGCTGCAGCGCTGACAACTCATCGGGATTGTGACGCTGAGGCCACGCGACAACGGCGCCGGCGTCCATCTCCCCCCGGAACTTGCGGTAGAACTCGGTGGCCTCGACAGTACCACGATCGGTGCGCTGCCCCTCGGCGCGCAGCTGCGCGTACTGCTGCCAGAGCTTCTCGTTTGAGGGGAATGTGTAGATCATCCGCGTGCGCTCGCCTTGCCACTGCGGATGTTTGTCGCGATTGAGGATTCGATCGGCCATGTCGTCGGGGCGCACGACGGTGAGCGTCATGAGTCCGGCGATCTTGCGCCCCGGTCCGGCAAGGCCGAGGATGGCGCCGGCGAGGATCTGTTCGCGCGTGGCGCACTGAGAAGGCGAACGCGCCGATTCATCCGTCTGTGGGTCGTCGAGCAGTACCAGCGACGGGCGCACCGCCTTGCCGTCTGCGCGTTTGTGCTTCATGCCGCGGATGCGCCCGGTGATCCCGGCGACCTTGATGATGGCGCTCGACGCCACGCTGCCTTCGATGGTGGGCAGCACGATCTCCTTGGCGGTCCATCCGACGTGCGTGCGAGCGCCGCGATAGAGCTGACCGGCGGCGCGCTGATGAATCCCTTCCAGCGCGCGGATCGGTCCGGTGACCTCCGCGAAGTCCTCGTCGAGCAGATCGTTGTTCTCGAGCTCGCTCTTGATCGAGTCGAGCATGTCGGCGGCGTGGTCCTCGTCGGAGCCGATCAGCGCGACGAAGTCGCGGTGCCCATACAACAGCGCCCACAGACACGCTGTTTCGCAGAGCGTGGTCTTGCCCGACCCACGGGGCATGGCCATTGCGAATAGCCCGCCTTCAAGCACCGCCTGCTCGATCTTGTTGATGACCTTCAAGTGGTCCTGCGACCACGCCAGGTGGAACGTCTGCGGAAAGTACTGTTCGCAGAACTCCCGGAATGAACGCCGGCACGAATCGCGGCGTTCATGATTGACCGGCGGATGCACCCAGCCCTCGGCGGCGATGTCGCGCGACGACTCGGAGGCGGCGCGGCCGCGTGCGTTGACCGCCTCCTTGTGTTTCTGATAGTCCACCTCGGTCCAGCCCGGTTCGAAGGTCTCGCGCCGCGCGTGGAACAGCCACGCCGCGTAGCGCGCCAGATCGATGCGGCGGCCGTCGCCGATCTTGTACGCGGCGCGGTTGAGGTGGCGATAGACGACATGCGGTTGAACCACCTCGCCCAGCGGGGTCGAGTTCAACAGACGCACGGCCTCGGCCACACGAAGCTCTCTCGGATTGACGCTCCGGGAATTCAACGGGCCTGCACCTCCCGAACCAGCCACGCGGTGTAATGGACGAGGTTGATCCGACCTCCAGCGCCCACCGGGGCGCCGGCGTCGATGTCCGCCTGGACCTGTTCGGGCGTGATCTTCTTTCCGCCCGCCGCCGAGAGCAGTCGTGACACTTCCTCAATGGACAGCGACGCGGGGTTGACGGCCGTTTTGGCCTCACCTTCCGGGGCTGTCGCGGTGGAAATCTGCGGGGGTTTCTCAACCATCGCCACAACCTCCGCACACAGCGCCACATGCGCCATGCAGAAAGTTGCCCACATCGGCCAGATTGAGCTTGATGCGGGCGAAAAACTGTGGCTTCATGTGTGTGTAACGCAAGCAACTACAAGGAGATACGCCATGCGAACCACGCGAATCGAACTCGAAGGCAGCGCCGGGCACGTCGCCATCGCCCGCGCCCCCGCCCCCGGAAGCGGCGGCAGCACGACCATCCGCGTCGACTCGATCACCCGCGAGCCCAAGCGCGGCCAGCAGGTCTGGAAGACCTGGGAACTGCCTGCCGGCATCAGCGACGACGAACTGTTCAAGGTCGCCGAGCAGGTGCAGCAGCGCTGCGACGGCATGAGCGGCACCAACAGCATGATCCACGACTACTTCCGCGAGATGCAGCGATTCCAGGACTAACGACACCCACCACGAGCCAACAAGGAGCACACCATGACCGACGCGAACAGCAAGTACCTGCCAAACGGAACCAAAGTTCTCAACACCGACGACGGTGAGCCCGGCACCATCATCAACGGGTTCACATGGATTCCGCAGACCGGCGAATGGACCGAGTACGAGGTCGAGACGGCATACGGGATCGAACGCTGGGAACGCAGCAAATTCATCTTGATGAGCGAGATCGAGAACGTCGACTGACCGCACCATCCAGCGCCGCAACAGGAGCACGCCATGACCACCCACCCCAAGGGACACGACGAATCGGAACTCTTCGAACACATCCGCGAGCAGTTCAGCCCCGAGGCCGTCGCCGCGATCGCCGCCTGG
>WGMA01000086.1 GCA_016125285.1 Phycisphaera sp. | reverse complement strand
GTCCACGTCCGCCGCGAACACGCTGGTCGCGCCGCTTGCGGCCGTACTGATCGAGTGCGGCGTGAAGCTCTGCGACCCGTCGTTCTCATACCACGCGATTTCGTTGTCGTAATCCTCCGCGCTGAGCACGTCGATGTCGCCGTCGCCATCGATGTCTACTGCGAAGACGCTCCGCGCCCCGTCCGCGTCGGCGCTGATCGTGTGGGGCGTGAAGCTCTGCGACCCGTCGTTCTCGTACCACACGATCGCGTCGTCGAGGAACGCGGCGCTGAGCACGTCGATGTCGCCGTCGCCATCGACGTCTGCCGCGAACACGTCGATCGCCCCGTTGGCCGTCGTGGTGATCGCGTGTTCCGTGAAGCTCTGCGTCCCGTCGTTCTCGTACCACGCGATCTTGTCGTCGAATTCCGAGGCGCTGAGCACGTCCATGTCGCCGTCGCTGTCCACGTCTGCGGCGAAGACGCTGATCGCCCCGTTGGCCGCGGTGGTGATGGTGTGGGCGGTGAAGCTCTGCGATCCGTCGTTCTCGTACCACGCGATCCTGTTGCCCCCGATTGCCGCGCTGAGCACGTCGAGGTCGCCGTCGCCGTCGCCGTCCACGTCCGCCGCGAACACGTCGGCCGCTCCGGTGGCGAATCCGACCGTGTGCTCCGTGAAGTTCTGCGCCCCGTCGTTCTCGTACCACGCGATCTTGCTGTTGTTGTACGACGCGCTGAGGACGTCGACGTCGCCGTCGCCATCGACATCCGCCGCGAACACGCTGAACGCCGAGAGGGCGCCCGTGCTGATGATGTGGGCGGTGAAGTTCTGCGATCCATCGTTCTCGTACCACGCGATCGTGTTGTCGAACTGCGACGCACTGAGCATGTCGATGTCGCCGTCGCCGTCGATGTCGGCCGCGAACACGCTGAACGGGTGGTCGGTCGAGGTGTCGATGACGTTCTGCCCGCCGAATACCCCACTGGCAAGCGCCGGGTCGACGATAGTCACCGCGTAGTCCTCGACCTCGCCGTCGACCGCCGCGCCGCTTGGTCCGAGATCGCCCGCGGTGCTGAGCCGGAACCGCGCGTACGTCACGCCCGCGATCGCCCAGCTCGGCACGTCGAACGTCAGCACGTTGTCGGTCGCCGCGACATCGACGCTGTCGAAGACGTGCTCGCCGGGCCCGCCGAACGACCCATCGCCATTGAAGTCGATCCACGCGTCGAGCTTCCCTGCCCCGCCCTGCACGTTCACCGTCACGGTCGCGTCGAGCGCGCCGACCATCATCGTGCCGAACGTCACGCCGTCTTCGTCGTCGATACCGGTGCTGTCATCGCCGTCGGCGTTGACGGATGGCGCGCCATCGAGGTCTTCGTCGCGCGAGGCGCCCAGCGTCGGCCCGATCGAGATGTGCCGGGCTCCGTTGTCGGTGAGCGTCGTGGGATACGGTGCTGGGGCATCCCCAAAGTCCATCCCGACGTCTTCAAACCAGACGAATCGGCCTTCGTATCGGGCCGGCGCTACGACATCCATATCGCCGTCGCCGTCCATGTCAGCCGCGAAAACCCCCCATGCGCCGTTCGTTGTCGTGCTGATCACACGCTCGGTGAAGGTTTCCGAGCCGTTGTTCTCGTACCACGCGACCTTGTCGTCGTTGCTCGATGCGCTGAGCACATCTACGTCACCGTCGCCGTCGACGTCAGCGGCGAAGACGCTTCGCGCTCGATCTGCGGCGGTGGAGATCACGCGTTCCGTAAAGTTTTCGGAGCCGTCGTTTTCGTACCATGCGATCTTGTCGTCTCGGTACGATGCGCTGAGCACATCCATGTCGCCGTCGCCATCGATGTCCATCGCGAAGGCGGCCCATGCTCCGTCTGCCGACGTGCTGATGATGCGTTGGGTGAAGCTCTGCGAGCCGTCGTTCTCGTACCACGCGATCGTGTCATTGCCGAGCGACGACGTGACCAGGTCCATGTCGCCATCGCGGTCGACGTCCGCCGCGAGCATGCTTGTGCCGTCGCCTGACGAGGGGTTCACCACGTGCTCGGCAAAACTCTCTGATCCGCTGTTCTCGTACCACGAGAACTTCTGCGCCGTGGCGCCGAGGACATCCAGGTCGCCATCGTTGTCCATGTCGGCCGCGTAGACGAAATCCACATAGTCTGCCTGATTCGTGATGGTGTGTCTGGTGAAGCTCTGTGCCCCATCGTTTTCATACCAGACGATCAGGCCATCTCGCCAACCTGCGCCAAGAACGTCCATGTCGCCATCGCCATCCAGATCGGTCGTAAATACGCCCTTTGGTGTGCGGATCGAACTGTCAATCACGTGTTCGATGAAGTTCTGTGAGCCATCGTTCTCGTACCACACGATGGTGTTTTCACGTTCGAGTGCGCCGGCGATGTCCATGTCGCCGTCGCCGTCGATGTCGGCCGCGATGACGCTGTACGGATAGCTGCCGGGCAAGGCCACGTTGATCGTCTGCTTGTCGGTGAAGACGGAGGTCGCCGATGACGGGGGGGTGATCGTGACCGCGTAGTCCTCGACCTCGCCGTCCGGCGCCGCGCCGCGCGGCCCAAGCCCTCCCGCGGTGCTGAGCCGGAACCTCGCGTACGTCACGCCCGCGACCGCCCAACTCGGCACGTCGAAGGTCAGCACGTTGTCGGTCTCGGTGACATCGACGCTAGAGAAGATGTGTTCGCCGGGCCCGCCGAACGAACCGTCGCCGTTGAAGTCGATCCACGCGTCGAGCTTGCCGGCGGCGCCCTGCACGTTGACCGCGACCGTCGCGTTCAGCGCACCGACCATGATCGTGTCGAACGTCACGCCGTCTTCGTCGTCGATGCCGGTGGTGTCATCACCGTCGGCGTTGACGGACGGCGCGCCATCCGCGTCGTCATCCCGTGTCGCCCCGAGCCTCGGGCCGGTCGCGCTGTGTCGAGCGCCATCGCTCGACAGCAGCGTGCCGTACGTGTCCGGCGCGTCGCCCAGGTCCACCGCGTTCAGCCAGAGGTGATTGACGTTGCCGTCGCCGAGATTGCCGGCGAAGAAGTCCAGATGGCCATCGCCATTGAAGTCGCCGAGCACGACGCTACGCGTGTCGCCGTTGCCGAGCAGTTGTCCGCTGTTCGTAAACAGCCCGGTCCCGTCGTTCAGCCAGATCAGGTTGGGGCTGTCGTCGACGGTGGCTTCGGTAAGACCTTCGACGATGTCGAGATCGCCGTCGCCGTCGATGTCGCCGAGTTTCACGCTCCGCGTCAGGCCAGCGCCGCCGTTGAGGGCCTGCCCGCTGTCGCTGAAGACGGCCGATCCGTCGTTGAGCCACACCCGGGTCCCGCCGTTGTCGATCCCGTCGACGATATCGAGGTCGCCGTCGTCGTCCACGTCGCCGACCGCGATCTCATAGGTGCGCGCGCCTACGGCCCCGAGGTCCTGCTCTGTGTTTGTGAAGACGCCGGACCCATCGTTGAGCCAGACGCGGTTCGGTCCGAAGCTGCCGTAGACGATATCGAGGTCGCCGTCGTTGTCGAGGTCGGCCAACGCGACGCTGAACGTGCTCTCGACACCGAACGAGTTGTCGACGAGCACCTGGCCGCTGTCGGTGAACACACCGGCCCCGTTGTTGAGCCAGATCCGGTTCGGGCCGTTGCTGTTGCCATCGGCGATGTCGAGATCGCCGTCGCCGTCCACGTCGCCAAGCGCTACGGTAAAGGTTTCGTCAGTTCCGAGCGTCTGGCCGCTGTTGAAGAAGGCGCCCGTTCCGGTATTGAGCAGCACGCGGTTGGGCTGCATCGATCCGTTGGCGACGACGATATCGACGTCGCCGTCGCCGTCGGTGTCGCCCAGCGCGTAGCCCCTGACGTCGGTCGTGCCCAGCGACAGGCCGCTGTCGACGAAGACGCCGGTTCCGTCGTTTAGCCAGAGCCGACTGTCGTCGCCGAACGCGGGTGAGTTGCCCTCGAGGATGTCAACGTCGCCGTCGCCGTCAACGTCCTGCGCCGCCACGGTCATCGTCGCGGACGCCCCGAAGTCCTGGTTGGTGCTGCCGAATATGCCAAAGCCACCCGGCGGCGCGATGGTCACCGCGTAGTCTTCGATCTCGCCGTCGGGCGCGTAGCCGCGCGGCCCGTCGACGCCCGCGGTGCTCAGGCGGAATCGCGCATACGTGACACCGGGCAACGCGTCGGCGGGCACGTCGAACGTCAACGTGTTCGTGTCCGCCGCGACGTCCTCGCCCTTGAATATCCGCTCGGAGGCGACGTCGAAGGTGCCGTTGCCGTTGAAGTCGATCCACGCGTCGAGCACCGCCGCGCCGCCGGACACGACGACCGACACCTCGGCGTTCTGCACGCCGGGTGTGATGACGCCGATGAACGTCACGCCGTCCTCGTCGTCGCTGCCGTCGGCGTCATCGCCATCGGCGCCCGCTGTGGGCAGCCCGTCGGCTTCGGCGTCGCGCGACGTGCCGAGCATCGGGCCGAGCGGATTGTGCCGCGCGCCGTCGCTCGCCGTGAGCGTACCGAACGTGTCCGGCGCATCGCCGAAATCCTGGTTCACGTTGAGCCAGACGCGGTTCGGGTGATAGTTGTTTCCGATAAACGCATCAAGGTCTCCGTCACCGTCGAGGTCGCCCACCGCCAGGCCTTGGCTGCGCTCGATGCCCATGGATTGCCCGGTATCGACGAACACGCCAAGCGTGCCCGCCTGAACGCCGCCCTGATTGATCCACACGCGGTTCCCGTCGAGCCGATTGGCGACGAACATGTCGAGATCGCCGTCCCCATCGAGGTCGCTGAGCGACACCCCGTAGCTGGCATAGATGCCGAGTGTCTGCCCGCTGTCGGCGAACGTGCCGATGGTTCCGGCCTGCAGTCCGCCCTGATTGATCCACAGGTGATTGGACTGGCTGTTGATTGTGCCAACGAACGCGTCCAGGTCGCCATCGCCATCGACATCACCCAGAGACACGTCGAAGCTCTCTTCGCTTCCGAGTGTCTGCCCGTTGTCTGCGAACGCGCCGAGCGTGCCTCCTTGCAACCCACCCTGATTGATCCAGACACGATCAGGCCCATCGCGCGTCGCCACAAACGCGTCGAGATCGCCATCGTTGTCCAGGTCGCCCAATGTGACGCCAAAGCCTCGATCGCTTCCCAGCGCCTGCCCGCTGTCGGTGAAGAAGCCGAAGCCGTTGTTGAGCCAGACACGCTCCGGCGCATAGTCCCTGTTTGCAACGAACGCGTCGAGATCGCCGTCACCGTCGACGTCGCCCAGGCAGACCGCCGTACTAGACGCCGTGCCCAGCGACTGTCCGCTGTCGGCGAACACGCCGGGTGTGCCGAGCTGAATGCCACCCTGATTGAACCACACGCGGTTGCCGGTGAGGTAGTTCGCGACGTAAGCGTCGAGATCGCCGTCGCCGTCGAGATCGCCCAGCGATACGCCGTAGCTGCGATCGCTCCCCAGCGTCTGCCCGCTGTCCACGAACGTGCCTTCAACACCGGCCTGCGCGCCGCCCTGATTGATCCAGACGCGATTGGCACGATCGTGGCCGTTCGCTTCGAAGACGTCCAGATCGCCGTCGCCGTCGATGTCACCCAGCGCGACATCGTTCGTATAAACGTTGCCCCCCAGCGACTGGCCGCTGTCCGCGTAGATGCCGCTGCCGCCGGCGACCGTGGTGGTGAACTGAAACACGTAGGGGTCGACCGATGCGTTGGTCGCGTCTTCCACGCCGGTACTGACATTGACCGTGACGGTTTCGCCGGGGAAGAAGTCCGTCGCGGGATCGATGGTCAGCGTCGACCCCGCGGCGCTGAAGGCGTCGCCGCGCGTCGCGAGCAGGCGGCCGCGAAGCGCGTTGACCACGACGGTCGTGTCGTCCACCGTGCCCGTGTCGAGGTTGCCGTCGAATGTCACGTCGATATTCGTGCCGGTCGGCGCGGCGATCGTGTTGCTGTCCGGGTCGGTCAGCGTGACCGCAGTGAGCAGCAGGCGCGGCTCGAGCGGCTCGAGGTGGATCGGGCGGTAGGACGCCGGGCGGGACGCGACTGGTGCGGCCATCAGCCGACGCATCACGCGGAGGAACGGGTCCCGCTGACACGCCGCGGCGATGGCGCGGAACAGCCGTGAACGCCGTCGCCTTCGGAACCACGAATGCTTTCGCATGCCACCCCCGGTGCGGTCGGAATCGATCTGCTGTGTCGGGGTCGACGACGACCGAGCTTCGAGCATCGCTCGATCTCCTGTACGTTGGGCAGGCGCCGGAGAGAACCTCCGCAAAATGCCGCGCCTGCGACCGCTTGCGCCCTCCAGGACGACCCCGACGCAAACGGAACCTGCCAAGGTATGCCGTGCCGGCACACGCTCGACGAACGCTTTGTAAGGTATCTCGGTGGGGACGCTCGGGCAAGGTTTTTGACGCGGTCTAACGGGCCTAATTCGAGAGAGCGGCCCCGTACACGGCCTCGTGGTAGAGCCGCAGCGCGTGGGCCGCGTGATACAGCCCGCCCATGCTCAGCGTGTCGGTCGGCGTGTCGTTCAGCGTCGTGGCGAGCCGGTCGACGGCGCGCACGACCCACGGCTCGCGCAGCTGCTCGGGCGTCAGCGTCCGGCAGAGCCACTCCAGCGTGTGCCCCGTCGCCCAGACCATCAGCTTCGGGCTGTCCGCCTGCCGCTTGCCGCGGAACATCGCCACGGAGAACGTGCCGTCGTCGTTCTGGAACTGGCGGACCATCGCGACGTGGCGATCGAGGTAGTCGTGCGCCGCTTTCCACGGGCCTTCGAGCGCGGCGTCGGGGTGCGCCGCGGTGTAGCGCTGCAGGGCGTAGGCGATGCCGTAGAGGTGGTGCGGCCCGCCCTCGGTTTCGCGGCGAGCGTCACGCTTGACCGCGAGCGCGACGATATCCGCCGCGCTCATCTCGTCGCCCTTGGCCGTTGTCCACGTCGCGTCGATCGGCAGGTACGTCGTCACCGACACCAGCGTCCAGCCCAGTTCCTGGTCCGCCTCGAACTCGCGCTTCGCGGCGTCGAGCAGCGTGCCCACCGTGAACTTCTCGCCGGTGTCCGCCACGCCCGATGTGTCCAGCGCCACGCCCGCATCGGCGTACGCCATGAGGAACTGATCGACGTGATCCTGCACGATGAACGATTCCTTGAAGCCCGGCGTGATGTCCCGCGTGCGCAGCCGCGGCACGCCGCCCTGCATCCGGTACATCGGCTTGCCTTCGTCCTGCGCGTGATTCAGCAGGAACTCGATCGCGTTGACCCGCTTGCCCGTCGCCGCGTCCGTCACCTCGAGGTCCTTCTCGTAGGCGATCACCGCGTGCATGATCACCCACGGCGTGTCCTTGTCCGGGCGCAGCTCACGCCGGTGCACCTTCGCGATCGCCGCATCGACGCGCCGCTTCAGCGCGGCGTCGGCGGCAGGCGCCTCGGCGTGTACATGGCAGGCGGCCAGCAGGATCGCGGCCACGGTCGACGGCAGGTATTTGATCATCATTACACGTCTAACACGCCCGTGACGGTCGCACAAACGCATCCGGCCGCGACTTTTTGTCGATCAGTCTGCGTGCTGAATCGCGCCGAGGGTGATCGACCGCGTGCCGCGGGTCTGCCCGAGGTGGTCGTAGGTCGGGATGTGATCGGGGGGCATCGCGTCGTGGGGCAGCTTCGCGGGTGAAGCGTCGGTGGGGGTGAGCGGCTGGGCGTTGGCGGCGTCAAACCTCGGGTCGGCCGCGAGCGAGTGTGCGTCGAAGCCCTTCTGCTGCCACACCGACAAGGCTGCGGCGCCGTCGGGGAACACCGCGTCGGCCCCGTAGAGATTCCATCCCGTGTACGCCGCGTCGGTCTTGTCGATCGGCCCCGCGAAACTCCTGATCGGTTCGCGCGGTCCCTGCAGCACGTTGCCGTACCACCGCGTCTCGGTGCCGCGCCCCGCGAACGCGATACACGCGTTGCCGCCGCGCATGACCACCGTGCTGAAGCGCAGCGTGTTCCGCCGCGCGTCCTTCCGCATCACCACGCCGCTGGCGTAGCCCGTCGGCCCGCCGCCGTCGGGCGCGATGTCGATCAGCACGTTCTCCAGCACGCTGTCGCTCGCGTAGCAGTCGAGCGCGCCGTTGCCGGTGATCCGCACGCCGTCGACGTGCACGTGGCTGCCGAACAGCTCGAGCGACGCATCCGTGATCGTGCCGCCGCGGATCGTCACCGGCGCATGTTCGCGCGCGTCCGCGGAGAGGCGCCCGCCGCGCGTGGTCATGTTCTGGATGAGGATCGGCCCGAGCCCCTCGCCGTGGTTGTAGAACGCCTGGTAGTAGCCGTGCCCGGGGTTGTCGAGGTGATCGGCGCGGCAGTCGATCCAGCGATGCGTGTCGCCCTTGCGGCGGGCGTCGCTGAACGACACGTAGAACGTCGCGCCGCCGGGGATGTTCGGCATCGCCCACGCCGCGTACAGCCGCCGTCCCGTGAACCCCGTCGAGTTGATCACGCCGAAGTGGTGACGCCCCGCGCGGTACGCCTCGCAGTCCTCGATCAGCACGTCGCTGCTGTCCATCACGCGGAACCCGTACCCATCACGCGCGTCGGCCGACTCGTCGACGACCAGGTCGCGGAACACGAGGTGATCCTTGCCGTTGCTGAACACCGGGTCGACGCGCACGCACGCGGTGTACGTCGCGCCGCGCTGACGCGGATCGGGTCCGCCGGTGTTGATCGTCAGCACGCCGTCCGCCCAATGCCAGCTGCGCGCGGTCTGACGCACCTGGTCCGCGTCGTCGGCCGCGACGTAAAACGCGTCGCCCTCGAGCACCGCGCCGACGTGTCGCGTCATCGCCAGCGTGTACACCGAACCGCCGCCCGGCTTGAACGTCGTCGCGTCGAGCACGTCGCCGCCGTGAAACCGCGGCTTGTCGCCCCTGCCGTACGCCGCGAACGTGATCGGCTTGCCCGGTGCGCCGCTCGACGGCGCCTTCAGTGACTCCCGCCACAGCCCGCCGCGCTCGAACAGCACGGTGTCGCCGGGTCGTAGCTGCGCCGCGCTGACCTTCGCGACGGTGCGCCACGCGGTCGCGGGCGTCGCGCCGTCCGCGTGGTCGTCACCGCGCGGGCTGACGTGATACGTCGCGGCAGGCGCCGCGCTCGAAGCGAACAGCAGGCAGACGCCCGCGGCGATGGCGGTCAGGCGTGTCATCGTGGCGTGATCCCGGTCGGGTGGTGTGTGTGAAGCGCGGTCAGAGCTCGGTCAGCGGCTGCGTCGCGTCGCCGAAGCGGTCGAGCTCGACGCCCATCTTGTTCATCATGCTCAGGTACAGCCGGCACATCTGGCGGTCGCCCTTGCCGAGGTAGTTGATGTTCTGCCCGCCGCGGATCTGCCCGCCCGCGCCGCCGAGCATCACGACCGGCAGCTGCGTCGCGTCGTGGTTGCCGTGCAGCATGCTCGAGCAGAGCATCAGCATCGAGTTGTCCAGCAGCGTGCGTTCGCCTTCCTGGATCGCGTCCATGCGGCGGGCGATGTAGGCGACCTGCTCGAGGAAGAATCGGTTGACCTTCAGCCAGTCGTCCGAGTCGGTGTGCGAAAGCAGGTGGTGGATCATGTAGTCGACGCCGAGGTGGGGGAACCGCAGCGTGCCGTGGTCGTTGTTGAGCTTCAGCGTGCAGACGCGCGTCGTGTCGGTCTGGAACGCGAGCACGAGGATGTCGCACATCAGCTTCATGTGCTCGACGATGTCCTGCGGGTAGCCGTCCTTCGGGCGCGGCATATCGGGCTCGGTGCGCGTCGGGCGCCAGCCCTGGATCTCGCCGCGCTTGCCCGCACGCTCGATGCGCTGCTCGACCTCGCGCACGGAGTTGAGGTACTCGTCGAGCTTCTGCTGATCGGTCTTGCTGATGTTGCCGCGCAGCTGCTGCGCGTCGGCCAGCACCGCGTCGAGCACGCTCTGGTCGCCGTGCCCAGCCTTGTCCTTGAACAGCTGATCGAACGCCAGCGCCGGGTACACCTCCAGCGGCGTCGGCGTCGTCGGGCTCGACCACGAGATGTTCGAGCTGTACAGCATCGAGTAGTTTTTGTGGACCGACGGATTGACCTTCTCGCAGCCCAGCACGAGGCTCGGCAGCTTCGTCTGGTGACCGATCCGCTGCGCCACGACCTGGTCGAGGCTCGTGCCCGAGCGGATCGTTCCGCCCGACGCCAGCGGCGCGCCCGACAGCAGGTTGCCCGTCTGCGAGCTGTGGATGTTGCCCTTCAGCGCCTCGGCGTTGAACAGCCCGCGCACGAACGTCATGCGCTCGCGGAAGTCGGCAAGCGGCGTGAGCACCTTGCCCAGCTCCATCTGCCTGCCTTCGCCCTTGGCCCACCACTCGTTCTTGTGGTAGCCGCAGCCCGAAAAGAGGATCGCCATGCGCGTCGGCGCGCCGCTCGCCGGTTCGCGACCCTTCTCGTCGTCGCCCCACACGCGCGTCGACTCCATCCACGGCAGCGCCATCGACACGCCCAGCCCGCGCAGCATCGCGCGGCGGGACAGGCCGTGAGACGTGAGAATCGTGCGGCCTTGCTTCGGTTCGTGCGACATGATGGTCCCTTCAGTATAGCTCAGTCGTCGGATTGCAGGACGCCCCGGATCCGCCGGAACTGCGGGCTGGTGACGATCGCGTCGACCGCCACGCTGAATCGATACCCGTTCGCCTCGAGCCGCTCGCGCATCTCCGCCAGCAGCGGCTCGTCGGAAAGCTGCGTCTCACGCCCCAGCGCGAAGCCCAGCAGCTTGCGGCAGAACTGTGTGACGATCGTGTCACGCCGGTCCGTCGTCAGGTAGTCACGCAGCCCGTCGATGCCCTCGAGCGGCTTGCCGTCGAGCAGCGTCGTCTTCGTGTCGACCGGCCGCGGGCGCGTCCGCCCGATCGCGTCGTACTGCTCCAGCGCGAACCCGTACGGATCGATCCGCTTGTGGCATTTGGCGCACGCCGGGTCGGAGCTGTGCCGCTCGATCAGCTGACGCGCGGTCAGCCCGGCGGGCGGCGCGGCGTCGGGGATCTGCGGCACGTTGGCCGGGGGCCGCGGCAACCGCTCGCCGAGCAGCGTCTCGTAGACCCAGTTGCCGCGCAGGATCGGGCTCGTGCGCGACGCGCCGGACTGGCTCGACAGCACCACGCCCATGCCGAGCACGCCGCCGCGCCCGTACGCACGGACGCCGTCGACGCGTCGCCACTCCGGCCCGGTCACGCCGGGGATGCCGTAGTGCTTCGCCAGCGCCTCGTTGAGGAACGTGTGATCGGCGTTGAGCAGGTCGAGGATCGACCCGTCGTTGCGGAACATGTCCTCGAAGAACAGCACGGCCTCCTCGTGCATCGGCCCGCGCATCTCGGCGAACGTCGGGTAGAGCTTCTCGTTCTTCTCGTTGTTCTGATCGAAGTTGCGCAGGTGCAGCCACTGCAGCGCGAAGTGCACCGCGAGCCGCCGCGTCTTGTCGCCGCGCAGCAGCCGGTGCGTCTGCTCGAGCAGGACCTTGTCGCTGGTAATGTCGCCCGAGTCGCCGAGCGCCCGCAGCGTATCGTCCGGCATGCTCGACCACAGGAAGTAGCTAAGCCGGTTGGCCAGTTCGTTGCCGGTCACCGGCTCCGCGACCTTGCCGGGCGCGGGCTGTTCGAGGCGGTACAGGAACGCCGGCGACGTCAGCACGCGCGCCAGCGTCAGGCGGATCGCGTCCTCGTGCGCGATGTCCGATGCACGCAGCTCCCTATAAAGGTTGCGCAGGTTGTCACGCTCCGCGTCGGTCGCCCGCCGCCGCCACGCCCGGTCCGCGAAGTCCAGCACGCCGTTGAGCTGCGCCGGTTCGCACTTGGCCAGCTGCTCTCGGAAGGCCCGCGCGTGCACCATGATCGGGTGATCGTCCTTCTTTTCGGGCTTCTTCGAGTTGTTGCTGCCCTGCGTCTGGAACTCGATCATCTGCTCGTACGCCGTGGCCAGCTGCAGCGGCTCCTGGCTGATGAACCGCAGCTCGTCCCACATGCGGTTCAGCTCCGCGGTCTGCGCGTCGTTCAGCACGAGGCGACGCAGCTGATCGTCCTCGCGGAAGTACAGCGTGAGCGTCACCACCGCGTCGGTCGGCACGATCTTCACGTAGCACAGCGCCGCGGGGAACAGGTCGCGGAACGCGCCGAACGCCGCCTCGAACCGCTTGCGCGCCGCGCCGTCGTTGGTCGCGACGATCGGCACGTCGGGCGACAGGTCGTCGAGCGTCGGCTTCGCCATCGACGCCGCGAACTGCACGCTCGACTCGCCGCCCGCGTCGGGGTGCAGCTGCGCGCCCGTCACGAGCGTCGCGCCCTCCGCGATCGCCGCGGGGAGCCGCACCGCGATCAACTGCGGCGCCTTGATGCACAGATCGTTCTCGTCCATCGCCGCGCCGTCGGGGCCTTTGCCGAACAACGCCGGATCGACGCCGTACGGATTGTCCGCCGCGCCGCCGTCCGCCGCGCCGCCCGTGGCCTTCGCCCACTGCAGCGGCCCCCGCCAGTCCATCAGCTGTGCCCGCGTCGCGCGATCCGCCTCGCTCAGCTTCGCCGGATCGTCGCTCATCAGCACGGCCTGACACGCGGCGGCCAGCTCGCCGTGCCGCGCCGCGGCCTCGGGCTCGTTGATCACGCTCGCCCGCCACAGCGCCAGCGTCGACCCGGCCGCGTACGTCGGCCGATCCGCCTTCGCGCCCACCTCCGCAACGAAGTGCCACGTGTCCGCGTTGCCGTAGCGGTCCGCGACCGGATTGCCCTCGCCGATGCGATCGACCGTGTCCGACGCCATGTTCCACACGCGCTCGGCGTCGGCCGCGTCGGTGATCGTCAGCGACACCTCCGTCGTGTCGCAGCCGTGGTTGCGGTCGCGCGCGTTGATCACGAGGCACACGAGGTCGCCCTTGCGCACGTCGACCACCGCGTCGGGCTTGAACGCGCCCCGGCCGCCGTTTTCGAACACGCCCTGCGCGAGCACCGCCGTGCCGCTGCCGCCGCGGTGCTCCACACGCCACGCCGCGCCGTTGCCGCACTTGTCGTCCGCGTCCGCCGCGTGCCCCTCGACGCGCACCCGCCCGTCGATCGGGCTCCGCCACGCCGCGATCGCTTCCTGCGTCGGCGACGGATGCACCGTCACCGATCGG
Organism: Phycisphaera sp.; assembly: GCA_016125285.1. GTDB lineage: Bacteria > Planctomycetota > Phycisphaerae > Phycisphaerales > Zrk34 > RI-212. The sequence goes on along the minus strand of WGMA01000086.1, from coordinate 9,681 downwards.
GCCGGCACCGTCAGCGTGAGGAACGTGATCGGCTCGTTCGACCGATTCGTCAGCATGTTCGGCGTGTCGCTCTTCGTGCCCCAGCCGTTGATCGCGTCGTAGCCGCGAGCCTTGGTGATGCGCTGATCGAAGTGCCCCGTGAGCGTCGGCGCGGCCTGCGGCGCGAGGCCGAGGTACGCACGCCACCGCTCCAGCAACACCGCGTCGAGCGCTTGCCTCTTCGCGATCGCTTCCGTCGCTGCGTTCGACCGGAACGCCTCCTCCGCCGCGGCCAGGTACTGCGCCGTGCGCTTCAACTCCGCCGCACGCACCGTCACGATGCCGTGCGCGACGCCGCGCACGTCGCGCAGCATCACCGCGGGCTTGTCCCTGTACTCCAGGTGCGGCCGACGCCACACCGCGAAGTCACGCTCGTTGCCGTCGCCCGCGTCGCCGACCGCCAGGTAGAACACGACGTCGCCCTCGCCGTTCGGCTTCGGCATGTCGAGCCGCAGGTCGTGCCCCGCGTCGATCGGCGTCACCGCCTCCTGCCACGACTTGGGCTTGTTCGCCTCGTCGGCGTACCCGATGTCGCCGACGCTGTTGAACTTCCACAGCGTCCCCTGCCAACGCTCGATGTACCGCACGATCTCCGGCTCGTTCGGCGTCGGCGTACGCCATCGTTCGCGGACCGCGTCCAGCAGCGTGCTCGACGCGCCGTCCTTCGCCGACAACGCCGACCAGATCGCGCCGAGGTACTTCACGCTCAGCTTGTGCTCCGCGGCGACCTGGTCGATGGACTTTGCGCCGGTCGTCAGCGCGTCACGCTCGGCGAGCGTGGCGCGGAGGTAGCGATCGATTGGCAGGCGTCCGCCCTTGTTCGTCTCGAACCGCACGCCCTGCAGGTCCACCGCCGACCCGCCGCGGTCGTCGGACTGCGCGCGATAGAACGCGCGGATCTGCGCGATCATCTCGTCCGTCTGATCGCGCCGGCTCGTGTGCTCGGAGAAGCGGATGCCGTCCGGCAGGAACACGGTGTGCTCCGCGATCGACTTCGCCGCAGAAAGGTACTTGTCGACCAGCGCCGGCGACATGCTCAGCGACTCGCCGGTGTTGGTGAACCCCTCGCCCGCCGCGCCGTCGACGGGGAACTCACGCGTCGGGTCCAGCGTGTCCACGCCCGTCAGGTCGCGCACCGTGTACGTGTACTCCGCGTTGCTCAGCCGCCGCAGCACGACACGCCCGGGGTCGCCCGCACGCGAGCGCGCCTCCGCCGTGAGATAGCCGCGCACCCACGCCGCGAGCTGCGCGTGCTCGTCGTCGGTCGGCTGCTTCGATTTCCGCGGCGGCATCTGCCCCGTGTCGAGCATCTTCCGCACCTTCACCCACGTCTTGGCGTCTCCGCGGATGTCGGCGATCGACCTGAACCGCGACAGGTCGACGTCCGCCTCGGGGTCGACGTCGTCGTGACACTCGTAGCAGTAACGCTTGATCAGCGGCTGGATCGCGCCGCGGTAGGGCGCGTCGAACGACGCGACGTCGGTCGCGGTCGGCGGGGCGGCGAACGCGCTCGACGCCAGAACGCCGAATGCGACGGCCGCGATGTGGTGAGGTCTGATACTCATCGTGCCCACTCTGAGTAAGGGATGCTCAACCGTTGTGTTCAAGCCAGCTCATCCACGACTCGGCGTGCTCCGCCATCGCGTCGCCCGCCGCGTCCGGGTCACCGCCGCTCAACGCCGCGATCACCTTCTCGTGCGCCGCCACGGTGACCTTTCGCGGCTCGTGCCCGAGTTCCTTCTCGAGGCCGAAGAAGTGCACGAGGCACGCCTCGCACTGCGGTCGCAGCACGCGCCACGCCGCGAGGAGCCGCGCGTTGCCCGAGCCGGCGACGATCGCCTCGTGGAATGCCATGTCCAGCGCGCTGAGCTCCGCCCACGTCGTCGACCGGCGCTGACGCGCGAGGTTGTCTTCGAGCGTCGCCGCGAGCGTCGAGCCCCAGCGCTTGGCGACGAGCTGTCCGGCGAGCCGCTCGTACGTGCTGCGCAGCGTGCAGATCTCCGCGAAGTCCTCGACGCCGATCGTGATCACACGCGTGCGCCCGCCGCCGACGAACTCCACCAGCCCCTCGCGCTCCAGCGCGATCAGCGCCTCGCGCACCGGCGCCCGGCTCACGCCGAACCGGTCCGCGAGCTTCGGCTCCGACAGCGGCGCACCGAACTCGATCTCGCGGCTGACGATCGCCTGGCGGATCTGCGATTGCACCTCGTCGGCCAGCCTGACTCGTGAGATGGGTTTCATCGTGTGTGTGCCCATGAGTCGACAAAGTGTCGACAGTCGACAGAAATGTAGGCCGGGGTCGTCGTGATCTCAAGCCAGGCGGCAAAATAAACACCGTTCACGCCCGCAAATCAATCCTCAAAGCATTTCATCATAAAATGTTAAGTGTTCGAATCGAATTTGACTGCATGCGGATCATCGCGGGGCAAAACGTTGTTCAACGAGGGGGTCGACGACCACGATCTCGTCCAGACCCAGCTTCACCTTGAACCGGATCAGCTTCGTGAACCCGCTCGCAGCGTAGGCTGCGGGGGCGGGCTCCGTGGTGAACGCGATCGGCGTGTCGGACGCCGCGAGGTGCACCTTGCCGACGTCGCCGCGCACCGGCAGCGCGACCTCCAGCGCGTCGATCGGCTCGTAAGTGAAGTTCGCCAGCACCACCGCCACTCCCGTCTCCGCCTCGTACACGCCCGCCTCGACCACGGGCGACGACAGCACCACCGCCGGCGTCGCCGCGCTGTCGTCCGCCAGGCGATTGATGAACCGCCGCTCCGCCTCCGGCCACTTCTCGCCCAGCGCCTTCTTTACGAATTTCGCGTCCTTGATGTAGCTGATGCCCGGCGTCGTCGCCGCGTACACCGCGCGACCCTGGCCGAACGCGTGCGTCACCACCGCAGCCGCGCCGTCCGCGAACGTCCCCGCGACCTCGCCTCCGCCGTCCGCCGCCGCGCCGACCTTCACGCCGATCACGCCGAACCCCTCCGTGCCGAACGCCGTCGCGTCCTTCATCGCGATGTGGTCGAGCGGCGCGATCGCGTTCAACTCTGCCCGCACGCGGTAGTTGCCCGGCTGCGTCGTCACCGCGCCGCCGGGCTTGACGCCGAACACGTCCGCCAGCCCGTCGACCGCCTCGCCGAACTCGTTGCGCGAGCCCGCCGCGCACGACCCGTAGATCATCCCGCCGCCGCGCACCCATTCGCGGATCGCGTCGCTCGCCTTCGCCGCGATGCACGGGTCGGTCACGTACAGCGCCGCGTAGTCCTTCAGCCGACCCGCCTCCACGTCCTCCTCCGTCAGCATGTCGACCATGTACTGCCCGTGCACGAGCGACAGGTACGTGCCGCGCCGCTCGAGCATGTGGCGGTAGTCGAACGGCTGCCACAGGTCCGAGCTGATCGAGTACAGCAGCGCCACGCGCGTCGGGCGCAGCTTGCCGGGCGAGATCACGTGCTCCGCCGCGGCGAGTTGGCGACTCACGCGCGCCACACCGTCGTATGCGCCGCGCAGGTCCGACCAGTAGTTCTCCGTGCTCGTCGCCGTCGGCCCGTACGTCCAGTAGAAGAAGTGCTTCGCGCCCTGCGCGATCGCCGAGAACGACTTGAGCCGCAGGTTCGTCTCGTCGCTCGGCGTGATCCACGCGATGATCGGCGTCTCGCCGCGCCCGCCGCTGCGCATCATCGCCGACTGGAACCCCATCAGCTGAAAGCCTTCCCACGTGTAGCCCGGCCCGTACATGTACTGCAGGCCCATCCAGTCCTCGATGCCGATCATGTCCACCGCCTGCCGCCGCGCCAGGTCGAACCAGTCCAGCGCCAGCGGCCAGCCGCCCCACGCCGTGTTCTGCTCGTTGAATCCCATGCCCAGACCCGTCCCGCCGAAGTACGGATGGTCCGCCACGAGCGTCGACGTGATCGGCCCCTCGGCGAAATACTTGTGAAACGCCTCGGTGTTCCAGCGGATGCGCTGCGTCGCGGCGACCTGCCGGAACCGGCTCGTGTAATAAAACACACGCCGCGCCGCCGCCTCGTTCGTCTTCGCCGATTCCTTGTACGCCTCGGGCGTCTCGAGCGGAACGACGTCCGTCAGCTGCGCCACGCCGAGGTCCTTCGGGTCGATCTGACGCGCGGCGAGCCACGCGTGAAAGTTCGCCAGCGCCGCCTTGTTGTTGCCGATGGGCGGGCGCGCCGCGATCTCGTCGGCGAACCCGTACGGCACGCCCGGCCCGTACGTCGCCTTGTCCTTCGACGCGATGTTCTTGAACCAGCCGTCGATCTGTTCCTCGCTCGCGCCGAGGTTGAAGTTCACGTTGTGCGTGTGCCCCGGCACGCGCAGGTCATCGCCGTACTCCTTCAACACCTCCGGCCGCGATCCGCCCACGACGTTGAACCCCAGCAGCCACAGCACGCGACCCTCCTGCACGTTCAGCTCGGCGCGCTGCGGCCCCCAGAACGACGTCTGGATGATGTGATGCTTGGGCGACACGCGCTTACCGCCCGTCGCTTCCTCCGCCCACTTCAGCCGCCGCGCCGACATCTGCGTCGCGGTCTCCAGGTCGGCCGCGTCCGCCTTGAGGTTCGGCGAGATCAGCACGCTGGTGAGGTTGCCGTTGAACGCGTCGTCGAACGTCCGCACGACCGCGTCGTCGCTCGGCGCCGTGGCCAGCTCGATCGTCAGGCGCACGTGCGCCGCGCCGGGGTCAGCGATCACCTGCACGGTGAGGTTCGGAAACTCCGCCACGCCGCCCGCGCGGTCCTGCCGCCCGTGCAGCGACTTGCCGCAGTGCGCCTTGAGGTCGAACCACTCGGTCGCCGCGCCGCTCGTCAGCCGCTTCGTCTTGTCGCGATCCGCCCCCGCGGGCACGACCGCCTTGGGCAGATACCAGTTCGGGCTGTGGATGAACCCGCCAAGCTGCACGCAGTACGACGTCTCGGCCGGCTCGACGAGCTTGAACCGCACAAACACGCCGTCGTCCGCGCGGGCGGTGAGCGTGGCGATCAATACGAACAACGCGGCGAACGCGAATACGCGGGTCTTCATGACACAGTGCCTCCCGATATATAGCCCCGGGTTTACCCGGGGTCATCGTTCATCTCTGAAATGCCTCACCAGTTTACGGGCGACACGATGGTTGTGGCGCGTCATGTGTCGGCATCTCACATTCATGCATCTCCGACCGCAGGGGCCTCGCCGGCCCCTGCGGACAGAGAATCAACACGCGCCCGCCGAGAATCCCGGTGCTATAGTTGCTTCGCGTCGCACGTGGCGCGTCATTCCCACCGCTGGTCATTTTCAAGGGCACGAAATGACGAATGGCTTCCGAATCGTTGCGCTGATCGTGTTGCTCGCGAGCAGCGTCCTGGTCGCCGACACACCCGCCAACCTCCGCCGCGAGAACCTCGTCGTGTGGTGCATCGTGCCGTTCGACGGCAAGCACCGCACGCCCGCCGAGCGCGCCGAGATGCTGCAGCGCCTCGGCCTCAAACGCGTCGCCTACGACTGGCGCGCCAACAACGTGCCCGAGTTCGAGCAGGAGATCACCGAGTACCAGAAGCACGGCCTCGACTACTTCGCGTTCTGGGGCACGCATGACGCCGCGTTCGCGATGTTCGAGAAGCACGGCCTGCACCCGCAGGTCTGGCAGACGATCTACGGCCAGAAGGGCGACACGCAGGACGCGCGCGTCGAGTCGGCCGCGAAGGCGATGCTGCCGCTGGTCGAACGCACGCGGAAGATGGGCTGCAAGCTCGGGCTGTACAACCACGGCGGGTGGGGCGGCGAGCCGATCAACATGATCGCGGTGTGCCGGTACCTGCGCGAGCATTACGACGCGGCGCACGTGGGCATCGTCTACAACCTGCACCACGCGCACGACCACATCGACGACTTCGCGGCGCAGTTCGCGGCGATGAAGCCGTACCTGCTTTGCATGAACCTCAATGGCATGATACGCGACGGCGACAAGCGCGGCCGAATGATCCTGCCGATCGGCGCCGGCGAGTTCGACCTGAAGCTGCTGAAGGTCATCGTCGACAGCGGCTACGACGGGCCGATCGGCATTATTGGTCACACGCAGGACGACGTGGAGCAGAAGCTGCAAGACAGCCTCGACGGGCTCGACTGGCTGCTGCCGCAGCTGGACGGCAAGCCCGCGGGTCCCGCGCCGAAGTTCCGCACGTGGCAACCGAAGCCCGACGCATCGAACGCGAACGCGGCGGGCGGCGCGCCCGATGCGACGCAGATGCGCGGCGTCGTGCTCGACGGCGACGCCGCGTATCGCACGCCGCCGATCACCGTCGACTGCCGCGCGACGCTGACGAGCCGCAACGGCTACAACGTCCTCGTCGCCAGCGACACGAAGAAGTCGGGCGCGCACTGGGAGCTGTTCACGATGAACGGCAGCGGCACGCTCACCGCGTACCTGCCGGGCATGAAGCCGGACCACGTGCGGTCGACCGCGATGGTGTGCGACGGCAAGGCCCACACGCTGACGATGCTGTACGAGCCGCGCCGCGTGCGCTTGCTCGTGGACGGCAAGGCGGTGGCGGATCAGGCGGTCGAATCGCTCGAGCGTCCGACGGTGTCCGGCGGGCTGGCGGTGGGGCGGCTCGTCGAGGGCGGCATCGGGTGCACAGGATTGATCGAGTGGGCGAGCGTGTTGCGCGGCGTGCGTGACGCGTCGACCGAGCCGATGATCAAGCCCGCGGCGGACGACGCGACGCTGCTGCTGTGGCGAGCCGATCAGCCGGACAAACCGGTGAGCAACACGGCCGCGCCGAGCGATGCGCCATCCAAGTCGCCGGTCGGGCCAACCGCCGCGACGTTCCCGATCGATCGCACGCCGCTGCACCCCGAGCAGTGGTCGCTGACGAACGAGCCGATCAACAAGAACCGGTTGTACGACTTTTACGCGCGGCAGGCGGACTACTTCCGTACGCAGCCGCGCGTGCCGGGCGCGCCGGAACTGCTGGCCGAGTACCCGGGGCTCGACGGCGGGACGTTCGGGCACTGGGGTCACGAGTCGGACAAGGACTGGGCGAGCGACGCGTGGAACCGCACGGACCTCGGCACGCTGCAGTCCGGCGTGTTCCGCGGCGGCGGCGTGACCGTGCCGCGCGGCGTGTGCGTGCGGCTCGGCGACCACGGCGAGCTGTCCGCGTGCTTCAACCCCGACACGCTGACGTACGACGCGGTGTGGTCCGGCGGGTTCGTGAAGTACTCGCCGGTGCGACACGGATTCATGCAGGGCATTCGGCCGGACGGCGAGATGAAGCCGCGGCCGAGCAGCAAGACGCCCGATCTGCCGTTCGTGTATCACGGCTATTACCGGTTCGGCAAGCGTATCGCTTTCGCGTATCGACTCGGCGATCGCGAGGTGCTCGACATGCCGTGGGCGGCCAACGGTGAATTCATGCGCATGCTCCTACCCGTTGTGGATGGTCGAGTAGAGGATTTGTTGCGCCGTGCGTCGGCGCAGTGGCCGCAGCGGATCACCACGCCGATCACGCTCGGCGCGGCTAAGCCATATGCGGTCGACCACATCGGCCTGCCGACGGACAACCCGTGGCGCGCGCTGCTGTTCTGCGGCGGGCACGCGTTCCTGCCCGACGGCTCGGCGGTGGTGTGCACGATGCAGGGCGACGTGTGGCGCGTCACGGGGTTCACGCATCCGTCGACGACCGCGACGTGGCGACGCATCGCCTCCGGCCTGCACCATGCGCTGGGTATTGTCGCGGACAACGACGGCGTGTTCGTGCTCGGCCGCGATCAGATCACACGCCTGCACGACCTCAACGGCGACGGCGAGACCGACTACTACGAGTGTTTCAGCAACGCGTATGTCACCTCGCCGGCGGGGCACGACTTCATCTGCGGCCTGCAGCGCGACAAGGCGGGCAACTTCTACATTGCGTCCGGCAACCAGGGCGTCGTGCGGATCTCGCCGGACGGCAAGCACGCGGACGTGATCGCCACAGGCTTCCGGAATCCCGACGGGCTGGGCATCACCGACGACGGCACGCTGACGGTGCCGTGTTCGGAGGGCGAGTGGACGCCGGCGTCGATGATCTGCGCCGTGCCGACGCGCGCGGCGAGTGACGCGAAGGTCGACACGCCCGTGCCACACTACGGCTACCGCGGGCCGCAGCGCGGGCAGCCGCCGGTGCTGCCGCTGGCGTACCTGCCGCGCGGCGTCGATAACTCCAGCGGCGGCCAGGCTTACATCGACAGCGATCAGTGGGGGCCGCTCAAGGGCCAGATCGTCCACACGTCGTTCGGCTTCGGCACGCACTTCCTCGTGCTGCGCGACACCGTCGACGGCCAGACGCAGGGCGCCGTCGTGCCGCTGCCCGGTGAGTTCCGCTCGGGCGTGCACCGCGCCCGGTTCAACCCTGTCGACGGACAGCTCTACGTCAGCGGCATGCAGGGCTGGGTGTCGTTCACGCCCGACGACGGCTGCTTCGCACGCGTGCGCTACACCGGCGACCCCGTGCAGCTGCCGGTCGGCTTCCACGTGCATCGCAACGGCGTGTCGATCACGTTCAGCGCGCCGCTCGATCGGAAGGTCGCCGCCGACGCCGCGAGCCACTTCGCCCAGTGCTGGAACTACCGCTACAGTTCCGGGTACGGCTCGGCGGAGTTCTCACCGCGTCATCCCGGCACGCCCGGCCACGACGTGCTCGCCATCGCCGACGCCGTGGTGCTCGACGACGGCCGTACGCTGTTCCTGCACATCCCCGACCTGCAGCCGGTCAACCAGCTGCACCTCCGCGTGCGCGCCGCCGCGCACGTCGCGCGTGATGTGTTCGTCACCGTGCACAAGCTCGGCGAGCCCTTCACCGCGTGGCCGGGCTACAAGCCGAGCGACAAGGTCGTCACGCCGCACCCGATCGTCGCGGACATGGCGCGGCTCACCGGCGGCTCGACCAACCCGTACCGCCGCGCCATCGAGGGCGCACGCCCCGTGACGATCGAGACCGGCTCCAACCTCACGTTCGCCACGCGCAGCATCACCGTCCACGCCGGCGAGGCGATCGCGTTGACGCTCGCGAACCCCGACGTCGTGCCGCACAACTGGGTGCTCGCCCGGCCCGACAGCCTCCAGCGTGTGGGCGACGCGGCCGACCACTACATCGCCCACCCCGACGCCGCCGCGAACCAGTACGTCCCGCCGAGCGACGACGTGATCGTCCACACCGACATCACGCCGCCCAACGATCGGTTCACCATCTACTTCCACGCGCCCGACACGCCGGGCGTGTACCCGTACCTCTGCACGTTCCCCGGCCACTGGCGCGTGATGAACGGCACGATGACCGTCGAGCCGCGCTGACGTCAACGCCGCTCGTGACCGCGCCACCGGCGCGCCTCCGCGGTCCGCCGCCGCTGCGCAAGATCGAAAGTCCCGAGATCCGCCCGTCTGCCCGCACGCGATATCTCGTCGCGGGACGGACAAACCACGACTTACGACGCCTCGACCCCGTCCCTTCGACGTGATTACGTGATTTAGAGCATCTTGCGCGATCGTGTTGCACATGCGATGATACGGCATCGACAAGGAGGTCGCGTCATGCCTATTCCGGTTCAGACCCGTCAGAAGATGCTCGAAGCGATCGAACGCGGTGAGTCTGTTGCTTCGGTGGCTCG
>WGMA01000039.1 GCA_016125285.1 Phycisphaera sp. | reverse complement strand
TGAATCGTTCGTCGTCCATGACGGTGCTCCTTGTAAAAGGGATGAAGCAACACCATCATGCCGGCGAACGTTTTTACGCGCAACCCACCCTAACTGCTCCGCCGGCGCGAACCTATAGCCGTGGCGCAATATCCTGCTCCAAGGGAGAGGGCCGGGGTGAGGGTGAATCCTCCGAAAACCGCGCACGCTTCCCGCAAGCTGCGCGACGTTCGAGGAATCGACCCCCTCACCCAACCTCTCCCCCACCTGGTGGAGAGGGGTTTCACAACTCCACCAATACAAGAGGGCCGGACCGCATCACGCGGCCCGGCCCTTTTCATTCAACTCTGTCACACGATGACAAAGCGACTCGGGATCAATCCATCTTCTTCGGCGTAATCACCACGATCATGTGACGCTTCCGGCCGTACTCCGATTCGTCCTGGTCGTTCAGCTTGCCGGTCAGCTCGCCCGCGTCGACGAGGTACGTGAGGCCGGACTGGAGCTGTGTCTTGCCCGTGACCCGAGTGTTCTGGATCTGCGGCGCCTCGACAAACTGTGGCTTGTCTTTCGGCGCACCCGCGAACGGCTCGCGCTGCGTGGGGCCCGTACGCGACGTAACACGCGATTCGAACTCGATCCCGATGCTCTTGTCGTCTCCTTCAGCGAGCTTCGGAGTCACCTCAAACGTCAAGCCCTCCTCCAAAGTCATGATCACCGGCTTGAAGTGCACCTCGCCCTTCTTCTGCTGCTTCTTGTAGTCACTGACAAACGTGGACGTCTGCCCGATCCGGACCGACGCCGGCTGGCCCGCGAAGGTCGTCAAACGCGGCGCACTGACCGTGTCGGAGCCCGGGCGAGCGGCGAGCTTCTGGATCAGCTCGCCGAGCTGCGTGTTGTCGAGCGTCGCGCCCGGCAGCTTGACGCCCGTCTGTGTCGTCAGCATCGGCTTGACCATCGCGTCGTACTCCTCGGGCGACATCAGCATGAACCGCGCGTCGACCTGAACCGTCGGCGCCGAGGGGATCCTCGAGACAACCACCACGCCGTCCTCCACGCGGTAGCCGATATTCACGGGACCCTCCGAGTCGAAATCGACCTGCTCGAGGATCAGCCGCAACGCCGTGCCGACGGGCACCTTCTTGAGATTCATCGACACCGACGAATCCGGCTCAACGCCGAGCTGCGCCAGGTGATTCCAATGCACCATGATGTTGATGCCCGCGGCGTTCCGCAGGTAATCGACCACGGCCGACAGCTTGTTCCCCTCGAACGACAGGTCGATCGGCCGGCGCAGCGCCTCGCGCGTCTGACTCGTCCGCGCCTCGGCGTCGGCGTCCTTCCGCGGCTCGGGCGGCGCGATCGACGTGATCACGACCACGCCGTCGTCGATGCGGAAGCCCATGCTCATGCCCAGGCCCCCGAAGGGCGTCGCGTCAAGCTGACTCGCATCGCTCAGCGACTCGCAGATCAGTTGCAGCGCTGTCACCGCCCGAACCTGCTTCATCGTCATCGTCACCGACGTCTCCTTAACGATCCTGCCATTGCTCTCCAGGTGCGGCCACTGCACCAGGAAGTTCTCGCCGGTGACCTGCCGCAGGTACGCGATGACGTCCACCAGCTTTGCATCCTTGAAGTCGACGTCGATCAGCTTCGTCAGCCCCGCGGGCAGCGGCGCGGCCGCATCAACGTTCGGATCGGCGCCCTGCGGCGCGTCCTTCGCCTTAGAGAGATCCGCATCATCATTGGCTGCGATCGCGCCGCGCGGCGACGAAATGACGAGGCGATCCGCCGTGACCGTGATCTGGCCGTCGCTCGCCGTGACACGCGTCTTACCCGTGCCCTCAAACACCACCGCCCCGTCTTCGCCGCCGCCGTCCGCCGCGATCGCCGTGGCGCTGTTCGTCCCCGGGATCACCGCGTTCGTCAGGCCGATGCACACCAGCGCTGCCGCGACCATCACCCCGATCCACCATCCCCGTCTGCGACCTGTCTTCAACATTGAAAGTCTCCGTTTCAGTTTGCTTGCCGAACCGCCGATCCCGAGTGCGGCGTGAACGCCCGGCCGGTTCTGCATGAGTTCGATGACCTTGATCAGCGTCCGCCCGTAGGCCGGCGCGTCGTTCGTTCCGCCACGCGACAGCACCAGCGCGTCGCACGCCAGTTCGCGTTCGTTCTGCACGTGACGGGCCGCCAGCCACACCAGCGGGTTGAACCAGTGCAACGCGCGCAGCGCCACGATCAGCCAGTGCGCCCACAGGTCGCGCCGACGCAGGTGCGCCAGCTCGTGTCGCAGCACGTATCGCAGTTCGTCGCTGTCGAGCTGCGTCACGACGCTCGAAGGCAGCAGCAGCGTCGGCCGCAGCACGCCGGTCAACGCCGGTCCGGCGACGACGTCCGTGATCACCAGCCGCGGCGCGCGACGCACGCCCATCGCCTCGCAGCACGCACGCAGCTCGCGCTGCAGGTCTTCGTCGGCGTCGACACCCGCGCGCCGCACCCGCCGCGCCAGACGCACGCTGCACAACACCGCCCAGCCCAGCAGCAACGCCGCGCCGAGCAGCCAGCACGCGATCAGCGCCCACGCCGCGGCGCCGTGGTTCCGTGACAGCGTCATCCGCGCCCCCGACGCGCCCGCGTGCGCCGCGAACCGCTCCGCCGGCGACTCGCCCGGCGCCAGGTCGCCCGATGTCGTGACCTCGACAGACGCGAACGCGTCGGGCGAAGACGTCGACGCCTCCGCCTCGATCGTCGCCGGCGTCAGCAGGCGCATCACGTTGAACACACTCGTCGGGCTCGGCGGCAGCACCGGCATCACCAGCCGCACCGCCACCACCACCCACAACGCGTATCGCCAGCCCGGCGAAAGCCAACGGCCCAGCGACGCCGCGACCGCGAACACCAGCACGATCAGCGCCGACGCCTGCCACGTCGTCTGCCACAGCCAGTCGACCACCGTCGACGCCTCCGCTACCCCGACACTCAACATGTTCATTTCGATTTCTCCTCCAGCAGCCGCTTGAGCTCGTCGACCTGCCCCGGCGTCAGCTTCGTGGCCTCAACGAGGTGCATCAGCGCCGCGGCGCTGTCGCCGTCGAACACGCGCTTCAGGAACGACCGGCTCTCGGCGCGCACGCACTGCTTCTGCGACACCGCCGGGCGATACAGGTAACGGTTGCCCTCCTGCTCGAACTTCAGCGCGCCCTTCTTGATCAGCCGGGCGAGCATCGTCTTGATCGTGCGCGGGTGCCACCGGTTCGCCTCCGCCAGCGCGTCGACGAACTCCTGCGCGCCCGTCGCCGCCGGCGACCGCTCCCAGGCGACCTGCATCACCTGCCACTCCGCGTCCGAAATACTCGGCATGCCGCTCATCGTCGGGCCTCCTCAAAGTGATTACATGCGTAGTCTATTACGGGTGTAGTCACTAATCAAGCCGGCCCGCGCGATCGACGCGAAATCGCATCGGCGTGCGGCGAAGGCGTAGAGATGGATGGACCGTGGGACGGATCGGCGGGCGACCGCGGGGCGCGACGCCCGCGACGCGTCAGGTGACGCTCTGCTTCGCCATGCCGTCCTCGATGCGTCGACCGAGCTCGACGAGCTTGCTGTGCTGCTCATGGGTGAGGCGGGCGTTGACGTCGTTGTCGAGCGTCGCGAAGTTGAACAGCTGCCACGCCGACTCGTAACGCTCGTCGCTCAGGCGCTCGCTGAGCTGGTACGTGATGCCGACGAACCACTCGACGCGGTCGAAGCGGCGACGGTGCGCCGTGACGATCGCCGGGTCGGGCCGCAGGTGCGCCGGCACGTCGAGCCGCGCCGCGGCGGTCAGCGACTCGCCCGCCGCGGCGATCGCGTCGTGCGCCTCGCGGTAGCGGTCGGCCAAGGCCAGCGCCTCGGCGCGGTCGATGTCGGCCGCGGCGCGCGACAGCAACGCGTACGCGTGCACCGCCGCGTCGAATCCCTCCGCCGTGCCCGACCCGGCGACCGCCCGCAGCGCCACCGCGTCGGCGCCCCGCGCCGTCAGGACGCGGTCCAGCAGCGACGACGCGGCCTCGTACTCGCCCTGCGTGTACAGCGCCACCGCCCGGTCGTACAGACGCTGCGCCTCGGTCGGATCGAGCGGCGCGACGACCGCCGGTGTCGCCGTCGTCGCGGCGGGCGCAGACGTCGCGTCCGGCGCGGCCGGCTCGCGTGCCTTCGGCGCGCTTGGCGCGGGCGACGGTGAGGGCGCTGACGGCGTGGACGGCTCGGCGACGAACGTCACCTCCGGCAGCACCGGCGTCGGCTCACCCGATCGCGCGGCCGGCGACGCGTCCGGCGAACCGTGCCGCACGATCATTAGCATCAGCACGAAGCCCACCACCACCGACCCGCCGATCGCCGACCCATGTTTCCAGTCCATGATGTTCCCCGGTGAGATGTGCCCGGTGTCCGATCGGCCGCAACCCGGCGTCGCCCGCGCCGGCAGCTACGGTGATTGTAGCCCGTGTTTCGCGGCGTATCCGCGAGCGGTGAAAATGACGCCGGGCCGCGGGGCCGGTAAGCTACGCACGCTTCAAGACGAGACTTTTCATCGCCCGCCGCGCCACGCGGCGGGCCACACGGAGACCGACACGCATGGCACACTTCGTCGACACCCTGCTGGACCGCATCGAGGACAAGGGCGCGCCGGTGTGCGTCGGGATCGACCCGGTGCTCGAAAGGATGCCCAAGTCGCTGCTCGACGACGTGCGCGGCGACGGCGGCGAAGCGCTCGACGCGGTCGCCGACTTCGTGCTCGTCGTCCTCGACGCCGTGGCCGATCACGTGCCGGCCGTGAAGTTTCAGTCCGCGTGCTTCGAACGCTACGGCGCCGAGGGCGTGGCGATCTACGAGCAGCTCATCGGCGAGGCGCGACGCGCCGGCCTCGTCGTCATCGGCGACGTGAAGCGCGGCGACATCGGCTCGACCGCCGCACACTACGCCCACGCCACGATGATCGACCCGCCGTGCGAAGACGACGTCGACGACGACGAGCGCTCCGCCGCGGCCGACGCCGTGACGGTCAACAGCTACTTCGGGCTCGACGGCCTGTCGCCCTTCTGCGACCTCGCCGCCGCGGAGGGCAAGGGCGTGTTCGCGCTCGTGCGGACGTCCAACCCCGGCGGCGACGCGATCCAGTCGCTGCCGCTGGCCGACGGGCGCACCGTCGCCGAGGCCGTCGGCGCGCTCGTCGCAGAGATCGGCAGCGACAGCCGTTACGTCGGCCAGTCCGGCTACAGCCTGCTCGGCGCGGTCGTCGGCGCGACCAAGCCCGGCGACGCCACCAGGCTCCGCGCCATCATGCCCCGCCAACTCTTCCTCGTGCCCGGCTTCGGCGCGCAGGGCGGCTCCGCCGACGACGTCCGCGCATGCTTCAACGCCGACGGCGCCGGCGCGCTGATCACCGCAAGCCGATCGATCACCTACGCTTACGAGGCTGCGGGCACGGGCGATTCGCACGACTGGCCCGCCGCGATCGAAGCCGCGGCGATCGACATGAAGCGCCAGGTCGCGGCGATCGTCGGCGGGTAAATGGCAAAGAAACTCAACGCCGCCTGATCACCGCGCCCGCGCTTGCTTCCGCCGCGCCTGCGCGGGGTGGCCACACGCCAAACCAAGCACTTACGTCGCCGCGGGGGGGTCACCGCGATGTAAGTCGCGTATTTCCGTGGCGGCGACGGTATTTCGACGGGTTCTCGGCGGGGCCGCAACGGGGCGCCAATGGGGCGCGAATGGGCGCACGTGGTGCGCGACACGGGCGCCGACGGGCCGAATCGGTGACCCATTGGGCGTGCAATTTCCGACGCAAAAACTCAACCGTGTGTCGCGCCGGTGCGCACGGATCGGCGCGTGCGGGTGCCGGATTCGGGAGCGTCGCCTTCGGCATTGACCGATGTGGCAGCCGCGCGAGTGGTAGCATGGTCGTGGGTTCAAGTCGAACGGAGCCGCGGCAGACCGGAGGCAGCGCGATGGACACGGAGGCGAGCGGCGAGCGCGGAGCGGCGCACGGCGACGAGCCGCCGGACGCCATCACGCCCGGCGGGGATGCGCGAGCGAAGCGGCGGCGCAGGCGGCTGTGGTGGCTCGCGCTGCTCGTCGCGGCGGGCGCGATGTACGCCGGTTGGCGAATCCACATCGACGGGCAGATCGCCGCGGAGCGCGCCGTCGCGGCGGCGCGGGGCTACCCCCTCGACGTCGAGGGATTCGAGGCGTGGTACCGGGAGGCGAACCGGATCCCGGACGGGGCGACGAACGCGGCCGACCGGTATCTCGCGGCCTTCGGCGCATACGTCGCGCCCGACGACGCGGCGTTCGACGGACGCATCGACGAAGCGTTGGCCCAGCGCCTGCCGGACGTGGGTAAGGACGTCGACTGGCCAAGCCCGTTCGAGCCGATCGACGATGAAACGCTGGCGGCGATGCGGGCCCACCTGGACGTGAACGCGCCGTGCCTTCGGCTGCTTCGCGAGGCGACGGGCGCGCCGTGCCGGTACCCGCTCGAACGACGCGGCATGTCCGACTGTACGGTATTCAACGACCGTCAACTCGACGGGTTGCATGGATGTGTCCGGCTGTGCTACACCGAGGTCGTGTGGCGCACGTCGACCGATGGCGCGACCGGCGCCCTGCGTGCGTTCGCCGATCTGGTCGCACTGACCCATACCCTCGACCATCCGAGCGGGATGATCGACGGGCTGGTCCGATCGAGCTGTGAGACCAACGTCGTGGACGCCGCCGAGGCGATCGTCAACCGGTGCGAACTGACCGATGCGCAGCTGGCACACCTCGACGCCGCGCTGGCGGGCGTCGCGGACCCGTCGCTGATGCGCGACGCCATGGCCGGCGACCTCGTGAGATTCCTGGCCATATACCGCGACGCGTCGTGGCTCTACGACGACGAGCGTGAGGATCAAGACGGTCGTGGCAAGCGGACGATGCGCGTGGCGCTGGCGCTGGGGATGTTGAAGCCCGATGAGTTGCAGGCGCTGCGCACGATGAACGAGCAGGCGCAAGCGATGTCGTTGTCCGGCGTCGAACGTCTCGACGCGATGGCGGTCATCGACCGGCAGCTCAAACAGAGCCGCAGCATGGGCCGGCCGTTCGCCACCATGATGCTGATGCCCGAAACGCGTTGCGCCGAACTCGATCTCGCGCGCCAGGTGCGGACGACGCTCGCGCGCGTCATCATCGCAGCGCAGCGTTATCGCCTGGCGACGGGCGCTTGGCCGGGCACGCTGGGCGAGGCGGCGGCGGGTGTGTTCGACACGCCGCCCGTCGACCCGTTCGATGGGGCGCCGATGCGATACGTCGTGCACGACCGCGGCGTGAGCGTCTACAGCGTCGGCGCAGACCGCACCGACGACGGCGGCGCCCGGCCCGTCCACCGCGACCGCACGAAACCCTACGACCTGGTCGTCAGCATCGGCGGCGATCCTCCTCAGCCCGCCACAGACGTGCCAGCGCCCTGACATCGTCACATCACTTCGTCTCGCCCATCATGCGCAGGAGTTCGGCGCCGTGGTCGCCGTAGGCGTCGAGCATCCTGGTGCGCAGGTCGTCTTTCGCTTTCGCGACCGCGGCGCTGACGTCGGGGCTCTCGGCGTAACCGGCGTGGAGGAGGTCGCGGATCGCGTCGCGTTCGGCGCGGGCGAACGCGCCGAAGGCCTTGCCGGCCTCGTGCGCGGTGGCGGCGGCGAAGGCTTCGTCGGTCAGGTCCATCGCCAGTTCGCGCTGGCGGTCGAGTTTCGCGGCGGCCTCGTTGGCGTCGGCGACGGCTTCCCACTTGGCGCGCCACGCGGCGGCGGCCTTGTCGAACGCTGCCTGGTCGCGCGGCTGGCCCAGTGCTCGCAGGACCTGCTTGTCGGCCGAGAACGCGCGGCTGTGGCCGGTGTTCTTCTTGATCGACGCGTCGAAGTCGCCCGCGGCCAGCTGCTGCTTCTGCTCGGCGGTGAGCACCGCCCACGCGGCGCGCTGGAAGCGGTCGCGCGCCACGAACTCCTCGAACATGTAGGCAAGGCGCAGCTCGTTCCAATCGTTCCATCGCTTGTCCAGCTCGGCCAGCTTCGCCGGATCGGTTTCCGCCGCGTAATCCCACAGCGTCATCAGCGACTCGACGCGGACGATGTTGCGGACGTCGTGCCAGTCGACGGGCTCGGCCTTCTTCGCCTCGATCAGCGCGTTGAGCTGGTCGTGTTGTTCGGGAGAGAGCACCTTCGATCTGGGACCGGCGAGTGCGAAAAAGTAGGGGCCGATCTTGGTCTGCGGGTCGCGCGACGCGGCGACCTTCGCCCGCAGCGCGGCGTAATCGGCGGGCGGCGCGAGCGGCTGCGTGCACACGCGGTGCGCCTCGAGATACGCCCGGGCCGCGTCGCGCCCGTCCGCGCCCCGCAGCGGTGTTCCAAGCACGGCGATGGCGGCGACAATGAGCGTGAGTGTGATCTTCATGGTTCGGCGTGCGTAGCGAAATCGGCAAGACGATCCACACGGATCAAGACAGCGATGAGGCGGGACGACTGTAGAGTGCTAACGTCGCCGCCGCCGGTTTAATGCGTCGAGGCTTCGGCGCACACACGCAGTGACGTGTCCGAATACGCGCCGTCTCAAAGCGACCGATCAGCAATCCTCGCGACTTGTCTCAGGCGTCGGGCGTTCGCTGACGTCCACCGCAAGAAAAACGTGACGGATGAGGTAATCGCAGACGCTGACCGCGATCACGTACCGTGTTTGGCCGATCGTCTTGATGGGGTAGTGCCAATGGCCGTACTTCGGATCCCCGTGTTTTTTCGGCGGGTCGCCCAATCGGCTGAGGATTTCCTTGATGTGATGGCATCGATTCAACCGACCGACATGCCACTCCCACAGCCGCCGTTCCAGCACGCCCGGTCGGTCACTCGGTGGGACGTCCGCATGGTCAAGCGGGCACGAATACTGCGGCCCCGCTGGCAGTTTCCAGTTGGGGGGCCGCAATGGCGGTTCCGCGCCATCGTTCAGGTCGGTCAGCAATTCCCGATAGATCGGTTCGCGCGGGTCTGGGCAGACGTGCACCGCGTCGATGAACTCCCGGGGCGGCGCGTAGTTGTGCATGGCCATGTAGTGCTCAATGCTCGCCGGCGCCAGGTAGATGCAGGCATCACCGGGTACCCACATGTTGTAGTTCGTCCACTCGAGGCTTACGCGTTGCGATGGTGACGTCCGCCTTTCGCACCAGCCACACGTGTGTATCCCTCGAAAGGCATGGGAGGATGTCGCCTCGACAAACTGCTCGCGAAGTTCGGCCAGCATGTCGAGCAGGTCGTGGTCCGGCGTATCGCACCTCGTGTATTCGTGCGGATACTCCAGCCATCCGACCGCCAGCAACGGACAGTTCCAATCTTCGTCGCGCATCGCGGTTGCGCGGTAGTGGCACGGCGTGAGGTCTGGAAAGTAGGCCATGGCACACTCCCGAAAAAGCGGCGCCCCGGTGATCGTCCAACGCCCGCCGATCAACCCGACAAGCCGCGGCGTCTCGCAATTCTACGACCCGAATTGCAGCAGGTGTCGTGGTTGGGCGTCTCGTCGACCACAGGCGTGTGGCGACGCCGGTGGGTCAGTTCGACGGCGCGGGCAGCCAGCCGAGTTCGACGAAGAATCGGTCGGCCTCGGCGAGCGTCTGCTCGTAGTACGGGCTGCGGCCGTAGAACGAGTGCCCCTGGTCTTTGTAAGTCACGATGCTGCACGTGTTGCCCGCGGCGACGGAGTCCTGTCTGAACAGGTCCGCCGGCTTGAGCAGTGCGTCCGCCGTGCCGAAGAACATGATGCACGGCGGCTGCTTGGTCTTCGCAAACGCCAGCGGCGAGATCTGCTCAGGCTGGCCGCGTGTCCGCTTGACCAATAATGCCTGGGCCTTGGCGCGATGCTTTTCGTCGACCTCGTCGATCCGCGGGTCGAGCGTCAGCGCCATCGCGGGATTGAACAGCACCATGGCGTTCGGCTTGGCGCTGACCGACGTGTCGTCACTCGGCGCGTTGTGGGTGTCGACGAGCTGGACACACGCCGCGAGGTGCCCGCCCGCCGAGCCGCCGCACGAAGCGATTCGATCCGGGTCGATGCCGAGTTTCGCCGCGTTGCTCCGCACCCAGCGCATCGCCGACTTCGCGTCCTCCACGCAGTCGTCCACCTTCACGCCCTCCGACGTGAGCCGGTACTTGACCGTGATCGCGACCATGCCGCGCTGCGCGAAGTACGCACACTGCCTGGCGAACTGCCTCGGGGCGCCACCGGTCCACCCCCCGCCGTGGAAGCACACGATCGCCGGACGCTTGTCGTCGGCCACGAGGTCCTTCGGCTTGTACACATACAGCGGCAGCTCGACGTCGCCGACCTTCTTGTACACGTACGTGTCGTCGCACCCCTCCGGCGCCGTCGACTTGTCCTGCGCCGCGGCCGGCGTGTCGTCGCCGTTGCCCCGGTTCGCTTTGATCGCGGCCTGAATCTCCGCAACGGTGACCTTGCCGTCGCCGTCGGCGTCGGCCTTGCTGAGGCGTTCCCAGAGCTTGTCGCCGGCCTCGTCTTTCGAGATGGCCTTGTCGCCGTTCTTGTCGAGCTCGCGGAGCCTGGCGAGTTGGTTCTGCGCGAACGCGTCTGATGCGCCGAGCGCGATCAGCGCGAGGGTGAAGAGAATCCCAATCGTTCCGGTTCGGCGGGCGTGCTGCATGTGTAGGACCACTCGCTGTGATGTCTTGAGGTGAAAGCGGATTGACTCAGGGACAAACGCCTCGCGCGGCCTGTTATTGCCGTCGCCGGCGGTTGGCGGTCGCCGGCGTTGCGGAGCGCGGTGTCGAAAGCCGATGGCGGTGTGTGGGACAATCGAAGGGTTTGACGCCGTCGGCGTCGCCGAGGTTGTAGTAGAGCGGTTCCTTCTCGTCGCGTGCGTCGCGGAGGCGGTCCTCGTTTCGACCCGACAACATGGTAGGTCATCTTCGCGCGTCTGGGAGCAGAAGGAACCGATGATGTGATCGCGACACGGTCGCCGCGTACAATAACACCGCACATTTCACCACCGGACGAGGGCACAGATCATGATTCGAAGGACGCGTTTGTCGTTGTGGCTCACCGCTGCGCTGCTGTCGACCGCATGGACCGGCGTGACCTTCGCCGGAGACTGGGCGCAGTGGGGTGGGCCGAACCGCGACGGCAAGTCGGACGACACCGGGCTGCTGAGCGCGTGGCCTGAAGGCGGGCCGAAGCTGGCGTGGAAGGCGACGGGGCTGGGCGGCGGGTTCTCGACGCCGACCGTCGCCGGCGGACGCATCTACGTGCTGGGCACGCTGGACACCGACAAGGACGAACACCTGATCGCGCTCGACGCCGCGACGGGCCAGCGCGTGTGGGCGACGAAGATGGGCCAGAGCGTCGGCGGCCACACGGCGCCGAAGTCGTCGCCGACCGTGCGCGACGGCGCGGCCTACGTCATCGGCTCCGACGGCACGCTGATCTGCGCCGACCTCACCGACGGACACGTGCGGTGGTCGAAGCAGCTCAAGTCAGACTTCGGCGGCCAGCCCGGCGGGTGGGCGTACGCGGAGTCGCCGCTGCTGGACGGCGACACGCTGATCGTCACGCCCGGCGGGGACGACGCGACGATGGCGGCGCTGAACGCGAAGACCGGTGACGTGAAGTGGAAGTGCACGCTGCCCGCAGACCTGGGCGCGAATCGCAAGAGCGACGGCAAGAAGAAGCCGAAGGGATACAGCCGGGCGGGGTATTCGTCGGCGATCGCGGAGGAGGTGCACGGCGTGCGGCAGTACATCCAGTTCATCGACGGCGGCGTGATCGGCGTGCGCGCGGCGGACGGCGCGTTCCTGTGGCACTACGACGCGCCGGCAAACCCGACGGCGAACTGTTCGACGCCGCTGTACCGGGACGGCGCGGTGTTCGCCGCGTCGGCGTACGGCAACGGCGGCGGCCGCGCCACGATCAAACGCGACGGTGACACGTGGACCGCCACCGAGGACTACTTCGTCAAGCAGATGCAGAACCACCACGGCGGCATGGTGCTGGTCGACGGTTACATCTACGGCACGGGCGGCAACTCGCTGATCTGCATCGACTACAAGACCGGCGAGATCGTCTGGCAGGAGCGCAGCGTCGGCAAGGGCTCGATCGCCTACGCCGACGGACACCTCTATGTCCGCAGCGAGAAGGGCCCGGTGGCGCTGGTCGAGGCGAACCCCAAGGCGTACACGGAGACCGGCCGGTTCGATCAGCCCGACCGCGCGAGCGAGCCGTCGTGGGCGCACCCGGTGATCGCTAACGGCGAGCTCTACCTCCGCGACTGGGACACGCTGCTGTGCTACGACGTGAAGAAGTGACGGGCCGCGACGGCAATCATCACGATCTCTTGCATTTTCACGCGGCTCGCGACGGCGCGGGTCGCGTTGCTATCCTGTGAGCCATGGGCACAACCAATCTGCATCGAATCGTTCGCGCGCGCGCTGCCGGGATGAGCATCGCGTGCGTATTGCTGATCACGACCGCGCGCGTGCACGTCGCGCGCGCCGGTGAACCGGCGCTCGACGCCGCGGCTCGGCAGCGCGTCGAGCGGGTCGCGCAGACCAAGGGGCTGATCGCGTTCTGGGACTTCACGCGCATGGAGGGCGGGCGCTGGACCGCGTATCACGACGACGCGGTGACCGATCGCGCGTTCCCCGTGTCGCTGCGGCGGATGGGCGACGACAAGAGCTATACGCCGGACGACTGGCCGTACAGGGACGACAAGTCGAAGCTGGCGTTCGACTCGACCGGGCCGTTCGGGCACGCGGCGGGGTTCAACAAGGGCTACATCTTCGGCGAGGTGGCGCGCGACGCGCTGGACGGCACGCCGCTTGATGTCCACGGGCGGCAGCCGTTCACGATGATCGCGTGGATGAAGTTCACCGGGAAGCGGCACCTCGTCGCGGGCATCTGGGACGAGGGCGGCTGGGACAAGTACGGCGGGCGGCGGCAGATCGCGCTGTTCGGCGGGCTGTTCGGGTCGCGCGGCGTGATCGCGCACATCTCCGCGACCGGCGCGGCCAGCTACCCGCAGTCCAACGCCAACGGCTCGCAGTACGCCCGCGCCCGCGCGATCGATGGCGGCTCGTTCGAAAACGAACAATGGGTTGCGATGGCCACGACGTTCAACCCGACGACGGGCGAGTTGACCGCGTACCTCGACGGCGTGGCGACGCCGCGCGTCATCATCGACTCCGTCGAAAAGTCAGCCCTGCAGGACCTGACGCCCAAGGCGGGCAACCCGTACCCGTTCGCGTGGCGGATCTTCTCGCCGCGCGCGTTCATGCTGAAATTCAACGGCTACGACGGCCAATCGACCGGCGTGTACGAGCACTACCTCAACATCGACACGGAAACAGGCCGCGTCGACTACGGCCGGACGTGCCCCGACGCGTCGAAGGTCAAAGCGACGTTCCGCGTGCGGTTCGACGTGATGCGCGGCGGCAGGAGCGTGCTGCCCAAGCCCGCGGTGTTCGACGTGACCGAGACCGGCGGCGTGTCGCTCCCCGCGAGCGCGAAGATGCAGCCCGGCGACGAGATCGTCACGTCGCTGGAGTCGCGCGGCGGCGCGAGCGGCGACGCGAGCGACGGTGATTGGCAGCGTGTCGGCAGCGCGGTGCACTACCACCTGCGCGAGGGCGCGCCGTTCACGTTCGGCCGGGCGCTGGGGCTCGGCAAGGGCGAGATCGAGCACGGCTCGCAGCTGTTCATCGACGGCGTGGCCGTGTTCAACCGCGTGCTGAGCGACACGGAATTGCGGTCGCTGAGCTTTGCGAAGTAAGGTACGCGGCGGATCGACCAATCCACTCCGACGAGACCTGATCCCTATGAGAACGTTCCTTGTGCTGCTGTTGGCGTTGTGCGCGACCGGGCAGGCGCAGACGAAATCCGACGTCGTGGTATACGGCGCGACGCCCGGCGGGTTCTGCGCGGCGATCGCGGCGGCGCGCGAGGGCGCGTCCGTCGTGCTGCTCGAACCGACCGATCACGTCGGCGGCGTGAACACCGGCGGGCTGTGCTTCAGCGACTCGAACCAGACCGTGCGCTCCACCGTGCTCGGCCTGTTCGAAGAGTGGCACCTGCGTGTCGAGAAGGACTACACCGACCGCGGCGTGACGCTGCCGTACTCGGTCGCCGTGAAGGATCACGCGCACTGGACGTACGAACCGCACGTCGCGCAGCGCGTCACGAAGCAGATGCTCGACGAGGCGGGCGTGAAGGTGCTGACGAAGCGTGTGCTCCAATCCGTGGAGAAGGACGGCGCGCGGATCACGCGGCTGGTCACGAGCGACGGCGTGTTCGAGGCGAAGGTGTTCATCGACGGCACGTACGAGGGCGACCTGATGCCCGCGGCGGGCGTGAGCTGGACGATCGGCCGCGAGGGCAAGGCCGCGTACGGCGAGTCGCTGGCGGGCAAGCGTTACCCGAAAGGCAGGATGGCGATCTCGGGGCTTGATGACGCAGGCAGGCCGCTGCCGCTGATCACGACGACCGACGCCGGGCCGGACGACGAGGGCGACGCGCACGTGATGGTGTACAGCTTCCGGCTGTGCGTGACGGACAAGGAGGCGAACCGCGTGCCGTTCCCCGAGCCGACGCACTACGACCCGGCGCGTTTTGAGCTGATGCGGCGCCAGTTCGCGAAGTATCCCAAGGCGCCGTTCCCGTGGGACCTGTACCCGCTGCCCGGCGGGAAGTACGACGCGAACAACGGCATCGGCAAGCAGATCTCGATGGGCTACGTCGGCGCGTGCAACGGGTGGAGCGAGGCGGACGCGGCGGGTCGCGAACAGATCTGGGAAGCGCACAAGCAGTACACGCTGGAGATGGCGTACTTCCTGGCGACCGACCCGGCCGTGCCCGCGGGCATCCGAAAGAAGATGCAGTCCCTGGGCCTGTGCCGCGACGAGTTCGAGGCGTACGGGCACTGGTCGCCGCAGCTGTACGTGCGCGAGGGTCGGCGGATGAAGGGCGTGTACGTGCTGTCGCAGAAGGACATCATGGACGAGCCGACGAAGGACGACCCGATCGCCGTGTCGTCGTTCCCGATCGACTCGCACGACTGCCAGCGCGTGGCGACGAAGGACGGCGTGGCCGACGAGGGAACGATCATGCCGGTGCGGATGAACGGCCGACGGCACGGGTACCCGTACCACGTGCCCTATCGCAGCATCACGCCGAAGCCGGACGAGTGCACGAACCTGCTCGTGCCGATCGCGCTGTCGTGCACGCACGTGGGCCTGTCGTCGATCCGTGTCGAGCCGACGTGGATGATCCTCGGCCAGAGCGAGGGCGTCGCGGCGGCGCTGGCTGCGAAACAAAACGTGACGGTGCAGGCGCTGCCCTACCCGGCGTTGCGCGCGCGGCTGCTGGCGCAGCACCAGGCGCTCGAACTGCCCGACGTCTCGGCCGCGACGGAGACGCCCGCCGCGACTCCGACCGCGCGCCCCGCCGCGAGCATCGATCCGAAGGCGCTGCCGGGCATCGTGCTCGACGACGCGCAGGCCGAACTGCACGGCAAGTGGACGGCGTCGACGAACTTCAAGCCGTACGTCGGCACGCGGTACCTGTACGCGGACAAGGGCGCGGCCGAGGTGAGCAGCGCGACGTTCCGCTTCGCCGCGAAGCGGGCCGGTCGTTACGACGTGCGTGTCGCGTACTCCCCGCACGCCACCCGCGCGACGAAGGCGCCGATGACGATCCGCAGCGGCGGGCGCACGTTCGAACTGACCGTCGACCAGACCGCGGCGCTGCCCGCCGGGCAGGCGTTCCGCAGCGTCGGCGCGGCGGACCTGTCGAGCGACGGGCAGACGACGATCACGATCACCAACGCCGGGGCGGACGGCTTCGTGATCCTCGACGCGATTCAGCTGGTGATGGTCGACGCGGCAAACGCCGACTGACGAGATCGACACGCGTGCGGCCGCGCGAAGAGCGGCGCGGCTGTGCGGGTCGCGCTCGGTTGGTCGGTCCGCACTGTGTTGGACCACCGATCGGAGCATCGCCCCGCACAGCCTCTCGCCGTCGTTCCTGTTTAACACAGGTCACGCCACGCACCGGGCAGGCGCTGCGTGCTTTCACTCCCCTTCGTTGCTCTCGATCACGCCGAGCTCGGTCACGACCGCGTGGTCACCCGCCATCGCGCTCGTGGCGACGAACTTGAAGTAGCGGGCCTGGACCGGCGCGCACTCGACGCGCCGCTCGGCCTGCTCGGGATCACGGATCGCGGCGAGCTCGGGCCCGAACTTCGCCTCGACGGCGAGCGTCCAGTGCTCGCCGTCCAGCGACGTGTAGAACGAGCAGGCGTCGACCATCCCGGCCTTGTAGTTCACACGGGGCATGACGGTGAAGCCGATGAGCGTCTTGACCGCGCCCATGTCGACCGACACGTGCTGCGGCAGGCGGCCGTCGTCGGTCGCGCTGCTCGTGTGCCAGATCGTGGCGCGGTTGCCGTCGAGGGCGCGGAACGCCTCGCTGCGCGGCGCCTCGTATGACACGTCGATCACCTTCCAGCCGGCCTTCGCGATGCAGCGCCCGTACGGCTTGAGCTGCGGCTTGTCCGCGACCGCCGCGACCAGTTCGCCGCGCCACTGTTCACGCTGCTCGACGTCGGGGATCGTGGGGATCACCTCGGCGATCTCCGCGCCGACCTTGATCAGCGCGTTGCGGTCAAACTTGCCGGCGACCGTGTCACGCCACCGCTTGCCCAGCGCGTCGAGCGTCGGCTGATACGCGGCCTGCGTCGCCCGCTTGACCACCGCCGCGTCACGCGACTCGATCACGCCGACCTCCGCGACCGCCGCGTGGTCCTGCTCGACGACGTGCGTTGCGACGAACCTGAAGTATCGCGCCAGCGCCGGCGCGAACGACACGGTCTTCAGCGCCTTTGTCGGATCGACGCGCGTCCCGGCCTGGCTGCCCAGCTCGTCGAACTTCGCGTCGGTCGCCAGCGTCCAGTGCTCGCCGTCCAGCGACGTGTAGAACGAGCAGGCGTCGACGAGTCCCGCGGCGTACTTGTAGCGCGGCATGTAGCTGAAGCCCTCGATGACCGTGGGGAAGGTCATGTCGACGACGAACTCCTGCGGCAGGCCGCCCTGACTGGTTGCGCCGCCGCTGGTGTGCCACGCCGATCCGTCGTTGCCGTCGAACGCGTACGCCGCGGGCCCGCCGCGCCCCTGGCGCGACGCGCTAACGAGCGCCCAGCAGGACTTCTGCATGAAGGGCACGATGTACTGATACGCCGGGGTGTCGCCGATCGCCGCGATCGTTTCGTTGGCGAGCCGCCTGCGCTGATCCAGGTCGGCGAGCTGACGGATCAGCATCACGGCGCGGCCGATCTGCGCGGTGTAGACGCGGCGGTCGGGCTTGGCTCTGTCGGCGTCGAGCGCGGCGAACACCTTCTCGAATTCCGGCCGCAGCAGCTCGGCGTCCGTCGGCGGCGTCTCCCCCGCCAGCTCGTAGCTGGTGATCAGCGTGTCGTCGATCAGCTCGCGGTGGTATCGGCCGCCCTCGTCGTACGTCGGGTTCTCGACGAGCGGCTGACGGAACTTCGCGAGCCACGCCTTGCGCTGGGCGTCGTCGGGGATGCGCGCGGCGGCGACCTTCAGCGTCTCGGCCATCGCGCGACACGTCGCGGGCGTCCGCCGCGCCGCCAGGTGTTCGGCCAGCGCCTGGTCCGTTTCGGTGAGCAGATCGGCGAGCCCTTCCGCGGCGACCTGGTACCGCGCCGAAGCCGTCGCGTCAGCGCCCTTGAATCCCTCGAGGTACGCGTATACCTCTTTGCACGCGGCCTTGTCCTCGGGCAGCGGTCCGCGGAGCGCCGAGGCGTTGACAAGACCGTACAGCTGCAGCGCGTTGACCGGGCAGCCGGGCTTCTCCGCCTTGGCCTGCAACGCTTCGACCTGCTTCGTGAGGCGCACCTGCGTCAGCGTGTCGAGGGACGCCGCCGCGTCCTCGAGCAGGACGTTGTAGGGGTTGATCTCCAGGCCGCTGCGGATCAGCGTCAGGCCGTGCGCCGCGCGGTCGTCGTCGCTGAGCAGGGTGTACAGGCGACCGGCCATCAGCGAGTCGGCGAACGACTCGGCGCCCCAGTTCACCGCGTAGCCGACGCTCTCGTGATACCGACCGGCGGGTCGCGGGATGGCTGGGCTGCGGAACACCCAGGCGATCGATCCGTTGTTGCCCGCGCCGGCGTAGGTGTTGGTCTCCGCGTTGTAGCGGATGCCGCTCATGCCGCAGTGCGTGGGCGAGTGGGTGGTGCAGGCGGGTCGGCCGAGGGCGAGCTGCGTGCGGATCGCCGTGGTGGACTGCGCGCCGCACACGCCGCCTTCGTGGACCATCATCTGCACCGACCCGTAGTAGAAGTCGAGCGGCGCAACGGATCGCCCGTGCAACAGCTCGGGCTTCTGCGCGATCCAACCGACGTACGCCACGCCGTGCTCGGTCGCACGGCCGGTCGCGACCCAGCGCTGCCAGATGTCCTCCAGCTCACGCAGCGGCTGGCGGTCGAGCGCCAGGAACGTCAGCACCGGCCAGGGCGCTTTGAGCGGGAAGACCGGCCACTTGCGGTCCGACCCTTCGGGGAAGCGGAAGCGGTCGTTGCGGATGAGCCACGCGGTCGACTCGGCGAGCGTCGGCGTCGGGTCGCGCCGCAGCGGCAGCAGACCCTTGGCCTGGTACGCGTCGCGGAACAGGCGGAACCCCTTGGCGAAGTTGGCGCAGCCGTTCTTCGACCACTGCGTCGGGTTCGGGCGCTCGCACACGAGCTTCACCTCGTCGTGCCCGTGCGCCGCCATGTACGCGTTGAACGTCTCGGTCAGCTCCTCGCTGAGCAGCACGTCGGCGCCGCGCATCGGACGCGTGCGCTTCTCGACTGTCGGCTGTCCGCCCTTCTCCTTCGCCGGGACCTTCACCTCATACTCGAACGGCTTGGCGTTGAGGAAGTTGATGATGTGGTCGTTGACGTCCAGCTCGCGGTTCGGGTCCTTCGTGTTCACCGGCTTCAGCGGACACTCGGGGATGACGAGCGCGAACGGCTTGTCGCGCGGCGCGAGGCTGACGCCCAGCGCGTCGAAGTCGCGCGCCTCGGCGTTGGAGACGGCCATCGCCAGCGCCAGCTGCGTGTACTCCTTGCGGACCACGTCGACGCCGAGGTCGAGCTCCAGCGAGCGCAGGATGCGCAGGACGTTGGCGGGCTTGTCCTTGATGCCGTAGACCGACGAAGCGACGAGCGGATCGCCGTCGATCCACGCCAGGAAGTCGTCGGGCACCGACTCGCCCGCCGCCTTCAGATCCGCCAGCGTGTGCGCCTTGGCCAGGGCGAGGTACGCATCGCGGACCTCCGGCGTGAAGCCGAACGCCGCCTTGACCCACGCCGCGTGCAGCGCCCGCCCCTCGGGTGTCGTCGCCATCTGCTCGGCGGTGAGCGCGACTCCCGGCGAGGCCTCCGCCGACACAGCCGCAGCCATCACCTGCCGGCCGCCAAAGACAATGAGCACCGCGATGAGCGCGAACACCGAAGGACGTTGGATTCGAGGCATCGTCAGCTCCGTTTAAGGAAGTGGTCACCTATAAATAGACAAAACGACGCGAATCTATCACACGGATACGTCCAAAGTATTCCGGGATTTGTCTACGGCTTAGTACGGGTCGCCTTTTGCGTCGGAGAGGCGACCCGGGTTTGGTTGGGATATGATTCGGCCGTGAAGCTTAGGGACCTGTCACCGCGATCGTGGCTGCGCTGCGTGCGCGCGGGTCGGCTGGACGCCGATGCGCGTGGGCGGGGCGTCGTGGCGTCGCACCATGCACAAGGAACATCATGATGTTGGATGAAACGAACCGTCCGTCGCGTCGCGCCGTGCTCGGCGCGGGGATCGTCACCGCCGCCTCGATGACCGCCGGGGTGGCCCGCGCCGCCGAAAGCGCCGCGCCGCCCGCCGATGACGGGCAGGAGCAGCCGCCCGTGACCCGCGCCATTATCGACGGCCAGGGCGAGGGCTGGCGCGACCTGACCGGCGACGACTTCACGAAGGTCAACTCCGCCGACGACACGTGGACGTGGGACGGCAACGCGGTGCACTGCACGGGCCATCCCGTCAGCGTGACGCGCACGAAGCAGATCGTCACGAACTTCGAGCTGGTGTGTCAGTGGCGTCACCTCAAGACCGCCGGCAACTCCGGCATCTTCGTGTGGACGACCGAGGAGTCGATCAAGAAGCTGACCGACGCGGGCAAGCCCGGCCTGCCGCACGGCATCGAGGTGCAGGTGCTCGATCTCGGCTACACCGAGGCGTACGAGAAGCAGTACAAGAAGCCCGCCGACTGGTTCACGTGTCACGGCGACGTGTTCCCCGTCGGCACGAAGATGAAACCGTTCCCGCCCGTCGCGCCCAACGGCTCGCGCAGCTTCCCGTCGAAGAACCTGTCGCGCGGCGTCAACCAGTGGAACCACTACTACGTCCGCGCCATCAACGGCGAGGTCCGGCTGTGGGTCAACGGCGAAGAGGTCTCCGGCGGCACCGACATCAACCCCCGCAGCGGCTACCTGTGCCTCGAGTCCGAGGGCTCGCCCGTCGAGTTCCGCGGGCTGCGCATCCGCGAGCTGCCGTGAGTCATACGGCTCGCCTTACGGTTCGAACGCCGTCAGCTCCCGCCGCGCCTTCGTCGCGTACTCCGACTCGGGGTAGAGGTCGACGAGCATCTTCAGCTGCTTGTCGGCCACGTCCTTGTGACCGGTCTGCTTCAGCGACTCGGCCAGCTCGTAGAGGCGTTTGGCTTCCTTCTTGCGCTCGGCCTCGACGAACGCCTTCATCATCGGCTCGTTGGCCCGGTAGCCGATGACCCACTGGCGGGCGATCGTCCCGGCGGGCGTGTCGTCGTAGCGCTGGCTGACCATCGTGTACGTGCGGATCGCGTCGAAGTACTTGCCCTCTTCGCGCAGGCGGTCGGCGGCGTCGAGCTGACGCAGGCCGAGCTTCGCGCGGGTCGCCATCACGTCGGTTGTGTCCTGCGGCGGCAGCTGGAGCGGCGCGACCTTCGGGCGCAGCAAGCCGACCATCAGGTGCAACGCCTTGGCCTTTTCGAGCTGCTTGTTGTACGCCTCGGCCGCCACGGCGTCGTCGCCCTGCGGACCGACCAGCGACGCCAGCCTCGCCACCAGGTCGTCCGGCGTCTTGCCCGCCAGCCGCTGCTTGACCCACGCGACGTAGGGCTCGGCCCCGGGGTAATCCTTCAGAAACTCGTTGAACACATTCTCCTTCACGCCCGGGGTGTGCGCGATGTAATCGAGACGCAGGTGATACGTGCGACCGGCGACGAGCTGCTGCTGGCTGGCTGGGTCTTCGAGGCGTTCGTTGAAGTCGGCGGTGCGCGCGCGGAACTCGCTCAGGTCGCCGTAGAGCTGGCCGAAGTTCGTCAGCTCGACGCGTCCCTCGTACAGCGCGTCGATGCCGAAGTCGCCGGTGAGCACGTTGAACTGCTTGCGTGCGGGGATCACGGCGTACTCGTACAGCAGGTCCGCCTGCTTCTTGTCGCTGGTGTCCCCGGCCCGGATCGGCTCGGCGGCGTGCAGCGCCAGGCGCAGGTTCTTGTCGCGGATCATCGTGTAGATGACCTTCAGCTGCGGCGACAGCTCGCCCCACCGGATGCCGTCGATGCGCGGGTAGTGGCCGTACGCCCAGAGGTGTCGGCGCATCGAGCAGAGGATGTAGCCGAGGCACGCGTTGGAGATCAGGCGCTGGTTGAGGTAGAGGTCGCCGCCGCTGTTCTCCTTGCCGGGGATGTAGTCGGCGGAGAAATCCGGGCGACGATTGAGCGTGAAGTACCACCGCCACTCGTCCATGTAGGCGCGGTAGCCGTCGGGATCGGTGGCGTACACCGCGGCGAAGGCGGGCGCCATGCCGGGCAGCGTGAACGCGTGGTTCTCCCGCACGCTCTTGCGATTGCGCACCAGCCAGCCGGACCAGCGCTTGCGGTAGTCGGGTTCGAGGTCGGCGACGAACGCGCCGAGCAGCGTCTGGCCGGTGCGGCCGTGGCCCTGGTGATCGTCGGACGGGAACGAGTAGCCCACGCCGCCACCGCCGCCGGTGTGACGCTTGAGCAGCGTGAACGAACGGTCCCACGCGTCCTGCGGCACATCGGCGCCGACGTGCCGCGCCATCGCCCAGAACCACACCACGCCGCTGGTCACGATGTTCAGCCCGCCGCCGCCGTAGGTGATGTCTTCGTTGTGGTGACCGAACCGCCCCGCCCGGCCGCCCTCCTTGCCCTGCGTGCTGACCAGCCGATCGACACGCGCCTGGATCATCGGCATGACCGACTCGTCGCCGGTCATCAGGTAGTACTCGCACAGGAAGTTGCCGACGATGAAGTTGTCCCAGTTGCCCAGCAGCGGGCGCTGGCGGAAGAAATCCACGGTCGCCTTGACGTTCGGGTCGTACTTCTTGTCGCCGCTGCCGAGCAGGGTCAGCGCGGCCCACGCGGTGGTGGTGTAGTCCGCCCCGCCGCCGTACCCGGTGACCCAGTGCCCGCCGCGCTGCGTCGCGGCGAGGAACCGGCAGATGCCGTCGAGATACGCCTCGGACTTCGGGCAGTCCTCCGGCCAGGTCTTGGACAGTGCGGGCTGACGCGGCAGGTTCACCGCGATCTTCATCTCCGTCTCGTCGCGCTTCACCGTCAGCACGAGGCCCGGCCCGCCCTCGGACGTCGCTTCGCTGATCTCGATCTGATCGCCCAGCACGCGCGGCGGGCCGTCGCCGCCCGCGCCGACGCTGCGGCTGTGTGGCGGAAACGGCACGCCGTTCGCCGCGACGATCACGTCGCCGACCTTCAGCCCCGCCTTGTCGCCCGGCGCCCCGGCGTCGAGCTGCGTGACCTTCATCTCACCCTTGTCGTACGGCGCGAAGCCGTGCCCGCCGATCGGACCCAGCGGATACGGCAGCCCCTCCGTCGGATAACCCCCCGCCCAGGCCATCGGCGACAGCGTCGACATCACCAACACCAGCAGCGCGACCCCTAACGTCGCGCCGCACAAACGAGTCCCGTAAGCTCCCACGGCTACCTCCGAAGAGTACGAATACGCCGACCAGGAAACGCGGGGTGACGCCCGTGGAGCACGGACGTAATAACACCCTCACGTTTCGACAGCGTAAGCCGCGCACGCAACCGCTTCTGCGCCGATTCGTCTTTTGAATTCCGGAATTCGTCTAATGTGTCCGCGCGGGTCACCGGCTCGCGTCGGGCCCGCGCCAGATCGCGCGGATCGTCGCTTCCACGCCGAAGCCGCGCGGGCACGCCGCGCTGCGCGCGTTGGCCTGATACATCCGCGTGCCGCCCTTCGTCGGCGCGGCGAGCATGCGACGGGTCGGCATCTGCAGGTGGCCGTTCGGCGCGTTCGCCGCGATCCAGCCGTACGCGTAGCGCAGCCAGTCGTCGCGCGACGCGGCGTCGAGGTGCGCGAACCACGAGATCTCGTCGTAGCCCCACACCCAGATGCCGCCGACGTGCTGCCCGCCGCGGCCGCTGTAGCCGTAGTTGTCTAGTTCGACGAGGTACGGCAGCGCGTCGCACGACCAGCCGCTCGGCGTCACGCCGCCGCTGCTGCGCCCGAAGATGTCGCCCGTCTGGTCCTTCGCGAGCGTCGTATGCATCGGCTCGCCAGCGACCTCACGCAGCCGCATCGGGAACGAGTGGAAGTCGAACAGCAGCTTCCCGCCCTCGACCTCGCCGTGCGTGTGCGCGTCGCAGAGCACGAGGTGCCGCCGCGCATGCTCGTGCGCGTAGGCGCGCACCCGGCCGAGCAAGTCGAGCCAGTGCCGGTGACCGGGGTCGGCGTCGTCCATGATCATCACCTGACCGAAATGGATCGCCTCGCAGCCGGCGTCGATGTACCGCCGCGCGCGGTAGTAGAACCACAGCCGCGTCTCCAACTGGCTCATGTCCGGCACCGACGCCCCGCCCCGCCACTTGTTGCGCCCGTGCCCGTCCCTATAGAGCATCGCGTCGTACGCGAAGCTGCGCTGCTCGACGGGCAGGCCGAACGCCTCGAACACCCACGCGGGGATCGGCACGCGGTCGACGCCGGTCGTGACGATCTCGAACACGCACGCCTGAAGAACGACGTCGGGGTCGGCGTCGTGCACGCGCTGCGCCGCGGCGGCGACGCGTGCGAAGTGCTTGTCGTCGTCGGCCGGCAGGTCCCACACGAACGCCGCCCGTCCGACGAACTTCGCGCCGATCGCCGTGAGCATGCGCACGTCATCATCGAGGCACGCGGTGGGCGGATCGCCGTGGCTGTCGAGGAGCCCGGCGTGCGTCACCGCGCGCGACAGGTATCGGTCGAGCACCGCGCGACTGATTGAGCCGTCGAACGCGTACCCCTCCTCCGCAGCACCCGCGCGCGACACCCCGCCGGCAAGCAGCGTTACGACGACAGCAACGATGATGAATCGGATGGCACGTGCGGGCATGTTGCCGAGAGGATAACAGGTCGCGCGTGTTACTTGCCGACCGGCTCGGCGTTCCAGACCTTGATGTCGTCGTAGAGGCCGTCCTTCCCGGCGACGCCGAGCTCGATCTTTGACTTGGTCTCGTGGCCGATGCCGGACGATTTGAGGAAGCCAACGGGCGTGCCGTCGAGCACGACGCGCATCTCGTCGCCGACGGTCTCGACGACGAGCGTGTACCACTTGTGCGGCTCGAGCTTCTCCTTGAGCGGAAAGCTGACGATGCGGCCCTCGAGCAGCTTGGCGCGTTCGGCCTTCTTCGACGGGTCGTGGCTCATCTCGTAGACCTCGTTCTTCATCGTGCCGTCGCGCTCGTCGATGATGCGGACCTTGTCGAGCATCACCTGCGCGCGGCAGAGGTGGCCGTAGTGCGAACCGGTGTACTTGCGGTCGTCGAACTCCACGTCGATGAGCGACGCGCCCTCGAAGCGGATTCTCACCTCGACGATGCTGTCCTTCGTGGGGATCTCCAGGCCGTGCACCGCGGGGTGCGGCCGGGACTCGGGCTTGCCGTCGTGAGCGGGGATGAGCTTGTCGCGGGTCTGCGTGCCCTTGAGCACGCCGTCCTCGAACGTGAACGTCGGCACGACCTTGTGCCACTCCTTGGGCCGCTCGGCGCCCTCGAAGTCGTCGGAGAACAGCAGCTGCTTCTTCACGGCGATCGACCCGGCGGGGATCGTCGGCGTGTCCGCGGCGAGCGCGGCGGAGGTGATGACAAACAGACAGACGCACGCGGAGAGGGTGTACGTGTTCATGGTTGTGATTTCTGCTTCAGGGTGTGCCACTGGGTCGGGTTCGTAACGACAGCGTAGTGTAGCCGCCCCGACCGTGGCGTTCACCACGTTCAATCCACCTTGCCCGGCGGGCGCTTGTTGGCCTCGACCTCCGCGCCGCGCTTGTCCATCTCGGCGCGAAGCTCGGCGACCTTGTCGGGCATCTGCTTGGCCAGGTTGTGCGACTCGCCGGGGTCGTCGACGAGGTTGAACAGCTCGACGCTCTTGCCCTTGCCTTTGCCGGCCGCGGCGATGCGCAGCTTGAAGTCGCCGACGCGGATGGCTTCGAGGTCGAAGCCCCTGTAGTAAAGGTGCACGTTGCGCACGGGCGGGGCGTTCGGGTCGGCGAGCAGCGACGAGAAGTCGCGCCCGTCGATCACGCGATCGGTCGGCGCCTGCGCCCCGGCGACGGCCGCGAAGGTGGGCAGCACGTCGATGTTGCCGATGACGCGGTCGCACGTCGTGCCGGGCCTGACGTGCCCGGGCCAGCGGACGATCGTCGGCTCGCGCACGCCGCCCTCGTACGTCGACGCCTTGCGCCCGCGAAAGGGTTTCGCCGAACCATTCATCGGCGTGTCCGGACCGGCCGGGCCGTTGTCACTGGTGAACATGACCAGCGTGTGGTCGGCGAGGCCGAGCCTGTCGAGCGTGTCCATGATCTGGCCGACGGACCAGTCGATCTCTTCGACGGCGTCGCCGTACAGGCCGCGCTTGGATTTGCCCGCGAACCTCTCTGACGCGGCGAGCGGCTTATGCACCATGGTGTGCGGCAGGTACACGAAGAACGGGCCGTCCTTGTGCTCGGTGATGAACTTGACGACTTCCTCGGTGTAGCGACGCGTGAGCTGGGTCTGGTCGGGCTCGGTCTCGATGGTATCGGTGTCTCGGACGATCGGCAGCGGCGGGAAGTCGCGCTTCGTGTTGCCGGCGCCCACGTCGTTGGAGTACGGGATGCCGAAGTAGTGATCGAAGCCCTGGTGCGGCGGGAGGAATTTTTCCTGCCAGCCGAGATGCCACTTGCCGACGGCGCAGGTCGCGTAGCCGCGCGGCTTGAGGACCTCGGCAATGGTGATCTCGTCGGGGTTGAGGCCGATCTTGTCGTGCGGGAACAGCACGCCGGGGATCGACACGCGCGCGTTGTAGCATCCGGTCATCAGCGACGCACGGCTCATCGAGCAGACGGGTGTCGCGTAGTAGCTGGTGAACCGCATGCCCTGCGCGGCGAGTTGGTCGATGTGCGGCGTGCGCAGGTTGTCGGCGCCGAAGCAGCCGACGTCCGCGTAGCCCATGTCGTCGATAAAGATCAGCACGATGTTGGGCGGCGTGTCGGCGGCGCGGGCGGGCGACCGAGCCGCCAGCGACAGGCAAAGGAAGGCGGCGATGGCAATCACGGCGGGGATCGATCGGGTCATCAGCATGGACTCGCTGCGGGGAAGGATGGTCGGACTGGCCCACGGCACAACGTCCGGGACGCCGGTTTTGATGCGTAGACTGCACGAAATCGTCACGCCCTGTGCGAATCCCGCGTCGGGTCGTCGCCGCGGGCACGGCCCGGCGCATGGGTGATGTATGGTAATCCAACCCCCTATTTACTTCGCGGTCGGTGCTGGTGAAGATGAACCGGGGTACCGCGATGCACGTCTTAACGACTTCGCGGCAATGCGGGGTTGGTAAGGTGAGATGAGACTCCTGAAGCTCCCACAGCGGTTTCGCACGAAGCTGATGATCATGGTCGTCCTGGTCAGCGGTGTGCCGATTACGTTGCTGGGGGTTTCGCTGGTGCTCAGCTACGCGGCGCAGGAAGACCGCCAGCTGCAGGAGCGGGCACTGGTCCTGGCGACGGTGCTGGCGGATCAGCTCGGCGAGCCGCTGGCCGCGCACGACGTGGAGGCGGCGTCGGCGACGCTGGTGGCGGAGGCGGGCGTGCCGCACATGTCGGCCGCGGCGCTGCGCCTGCCCGACGACACGACCGCGGCGCGCTACGTCCGCCCCGGATACGACGAGTCGCTGCTGAGGCACGGGAACACCGAGGGCATCTACGACACCGATCGTCACGTGGTGGTCGTCGTCGCGGTCAACCACATGGGCAAGCGGCTGGGCACGCTGACCGTGGCGTACAGCCGGGGCGAGGTCGACAAGGAGGTGCGACGCCGGGCGATGGTCATCGCGCTGAGCAGCGTGTGCGCGTTCGCCGGGTGCGTGACGCTCGGCCTGCTGCTGCTGCGGAACATCACGCAGCCGATCGGCGCGCTGATCGCCACGGCCGAGCACGTGCGCCAGACCGGCGACTACCACGACCGCGCCCAGCGGTACGCCGACGACGAGCTCGGCGAGCTGACCGACGAGTTCAACGGCATGCTCGAGAAGATCGCCGGCTACGACGCGTCGCAGCGTGAAGCGATGGCGGAGCTGTCGCGCACCGCCGACGCGCTGGCGGCGTCGAACGTGCAGCTCGAGCAGAAGCGGCACGAGATGCAGGAGCTGATGAACGCGGTGACGCACGACCTCAAGTCGCCGATCGTCACGTGCCAGGGCTTCGCGCGGCTGCTCGCCGCCGACCTCGAAGCCAACCGCCGCGACCGCGTCGACTCCAGCCTCGAGCAGATGCGCCTGTCGCTGTCCCGCATGAAACGCGACGTCGACCGCCTGCTGGAGTACAGCCGCGTCGGCGCCACCCCCTGTCGCCTCGCGCCGGTCGATCTCGGGGCGCTCGCACGCAACATCGTCACGACCATGAACCAGCGCTTCGACGACGCCGGCGCCTCCGCCGTGTTCGACGGCGACCTGCCCACCGTCACCGGCGATGACGCCCTGCTGTCCAACGTGATCGAGAACCTGCTGACCAATGCGCTCAAATACGGCTGCACGACGCCCGACCGGCGGGTCCACCTCGGCGCCACGCACGTCGACGGCGAGACGCGCGTCTACATCAAGGACCACGGCCCGGGCATCGACGCCGAGTATCACCGCAAGGTCTTCGAGCTGTTCCAACGCCTCGCGTCGCCCGCCGAGGGCAGCGGCGTCGGGCTCGCGATCGTCGAGCGCGTCATGCAACTGCACAACGGCCGCGCGTGGGTCGAGTCCACGCCCGGCGCGGGCTGCACGTTCTGGTTGGGGTTCCGCGACGGTCGCAAGCCCGGCAAGTCGAGCAAGTCGGCGAGCGCGGGGTGACAGGACTACGCAGCATTGTCCGCGGCGAGCACCAGGTAGGCCGGCGGGCCGATCGGGTGGCCCGCGGCGTCGAGTCGGGCGGGCAGCTCGCGCACCTCGCGGAGGGTGGCCCCGGCATGGGTCAGCGTGTTGACGTAGTCGCTCAGCGTCCAGTGATAGTCGGTCAGCACGGCGCGGCGCTCGCCCCGGCCGGGCTCGAGCACGACGTCGTAGGTCTGGCCCGACGCCCAGTAGCTGAATCCCTCGGGCGTGTCGTAATGGAACGTGCCGTAGTCGTCGCCGCGGAAGCACGGGTGGGTGACGGCGATGACGACGCGGCCGCCGGGTTGCGTCGAGGCGACGAGGCCGCGGACGGTGCGACGCAGCCGGTCGCGTGACTCGCACATCATCAACGTCAGCGAGCAGAGCGCCGCGTCAACCGGGTCCCACAGCGGCAGCGCGGACTCGTCGCCGCAACCGAACGCCATGCGGCCGTCGTTGGCGTGCTGCTCGCTGGCGTAGCGCTGGGCGGCGCGGATCAGCTCGATGCTCTCGTCGATGCCGTGCACGTGACCGGCGCCCTGGCGTCGCATCAGCACGCTGAACTGGCCCGGCCCGCAGCCGAAGTCCAGCACGCGCTTGCCCGACAGGTCGCCGAGCAACGCCGAAACCGTCGGCCACAACACCTCGACGTGCCCCTGCTCGCCGAGGTCCGCGTACGCCGTCGCCGTTTGGGGGTCCCAGTGTGTCATACCCGGACTCTAGGTCGCCGACGCGCGAATCGGCCATCGGACGATTGCCTAGCTCACGGTCCGTGCACGCCGGAGGGTCGCTGGGCACGCGGGGCGAGTTGGCACGCGTCGGGGCAGTCCTTATCCTGTGTGGCCCATGCTGGAGCGAATGTCACAGCTGGAAGCCGAGGCCGACGCGGCGCTGAGCGCCGTCGAGGACGCCGCTGCGCTCGAGGCGTTCCGCATCGAGTATCTCGGCTCGAAGGGCAAGCTCAAGGCCGCGATGGCGTGGCTGAAGGACGCCTCGAAAGAGGACAAGCCCAAGCTCGGCGCGGGGCTCAACGTGCTCAAGCAGAAGATCGAGGGGGCGTTCGAGGAAAAGAAGGCGGCGCTGGGCGATGCCAAGCCGCACGCGGCAAAGGGACCGGCGATCGACGTGACCGAGCCGGGCCTGCCGCCGCGGACGGGTCGCGTGCACGTGCTGACACAGGTGATCAACGAGCTGGTCGAGGTGTTCGCTCGCATGGGATTCGACGTGGAGCGCGGCCCGGAGATCGAGGACGACCACCACAACTTCGTGGCTCTGAACATACCCCCGCACCACCCCGCGCGTGACCCCAACGACAACTTCTATATCGATGACACGCACCTGCTGCGGACGCAGACGTCGACCGTGCAGATCCGCGTGATGGAAAAGACGGAGCCGCCGGTGCGGATCGTGTCGCTCGGCCGGGTATATCGCCCGGACACGCACGACGCGACGCATTCGTCGATGTTCCACCAGATCGAAGGGCTCTACGTCGACAAGGACGTGAGCATGGTCGATCTGAAGACCACGCTGCTGCAGTTCGCGCACGCGATGTTCGGCCCGGAGGCGGAGGTTCGCCTGCGACCGAGCTATTTCCCGTTCACCGAGCCCTCCGCGGAGCTGGATATCAAGATGCAGGTCCGCGGGGTGTACGACTGGGTGGAGATCGGCGGCTGCGGCATGGTGGACCCTGCGGTGTTCGAAGCGGTGGGCTACGACCCGGAGGTGTGGACGGGATTCGCGTTCGGGCTGGGCATCGAGCGGGTGGCGATGCGCCGGTACGGCATCGAGGACATCCGCTGGCTGTACGAGAACGACGTGCGTTTCCTGCGCCAGTTCTGACGCAAGGAAACGCGTTGCGACGCCCGCCGGGGAGACGGCACGGGCGTTGCGGGGGTTGAGGCACAGGATTGACGGTAAACATTTGCACGAAAGACGCTTAAATCGACGGACGGCCTCGGGGAGGCGCACTACGGCTGAAGCGCGGGTTAAACGCCCCGGTTGTAGTACGTATACGGACGTCAAATCGTCTTTACGGTCTAATTGACAATGGCTTATCAGCGCGAAAAATTTGCACGGAATGGTGAACAACGTGCGCTTCCCCGGCGTACGGTAGTAGTCACTTCCGGCTGGGGTGCAACGAAATCGCGGTGGGGAATTTCGCGGTAATCGCCTTATGCGAGGATGCTTACATGGCTCATGAACACGTGAAGGAAATGGTCGAGGACCAGACCGGCCGCGCCAGCACGCAGATGATTATGACATTTGTGGGCGGCGTGCTGCTGATCAACGCCGCGCTGGCGTACCTGATCTTCCCGTCGACCACGGACCCGAGCGGCGAGACGACCAACTTCTACGCCGAGACGATGGGTTTCGTCGCCGCGGTGTTGCTGGGCGTGCCGCTGGTCGTGCGGGCCTTCAAGGACCTGATCAGCGGTCACACGCACATGGACGAGCTGGCGGCCCTGGCGGTCATCGCGGCGTTCAGCATGGGCGAGTATATCGAAGCCGGCGCCATCGCTTTCTTCATGATCATCACCACGCTCATCGAGCACCGCACCGCGCTCGGCGCCCGCAAGAGCATCGAGTCGCTGGTCCGCCTCACGCCCACCAAGGCCCATCGCAAGGCAGCGGATGGCGCCGAGTCCGAGGTCGAAGCGAAGGATCTCAAGCCCGGCGACATCGTCGTGGTCCGCCCCGGCGACAACATCCCCGCCGACGGCGAGATCCTCACCGGCACCAGCACGGTCAATCAGGCGAACATCACCGGCGAGTCGTTGCCGGTGGACGTCACGCCGGGCGACACGGTGTTCGGCGGCACGATCAACGTCACGGGCGTGATGGAGATCAAGGTCACCAAGGCCGGCTCGGACACGACGCTGGGCCGGGTCAAGGACCTGATCCTCCAGGCCGAGCAGACGAAGATCCCCGCGCTGCGTTTGCTGGACCAGTACGCGACGTGGTACACGCCGACGATCCTGATGATCGCCGGCATCTGGTTTTTCTTTAACCAGGACCATCAAGGCACTTACGACGCGATCGCGATCCTCGTCGCCGCGTGTCCGTGTGCGATCATCCTGTCGGGTCCGACGGCGATCGTCGCGGCGTTATCCGCGGCGGCGCGTCTGGGCGTGCTGGTCAAGAACGTGGCGGACCTCGAGGTCGCCCGCAAGCTGACCGGCATCGTGTTCGACAAGACGGGCACGGTGACGACGGGCCAGTTGAGCGTCACGAAGCTCACGCCGGTCGAAGGCATCGATGGCGGCGCGCTGCTGAAGACCGCGGCGTTCGCCGAGCAGAACTCCAGGCACCCCGTCGCCCGGGCGGTGGTGGACGTAGCCAAGAAGGCGAAGCTGAAGCTCGACACGCCGACGGAGTTCGAAGAGGTGTCCGGCCGGGGCGTGCGCGCGGTGGTTGATGGCACGGAGGTGCTGGTGGGCCGCGAGACGTGGGTCAAGGAGCGCGGCGCGGACCTGACAGGCGTGGACATCAGCGGGTCGGAGGGCCTGAGCCTGCTCTATGTCGTGCGCAACGGCAAGGCGATGGGCTGGGTGGGCCTGGAGGACAAGACGCGTCCCGACGCGGCGAAGGCGATGGACGCGCTGCGTGAGCAGGGCATCAAGAAGCTGGTGATGGTGACCGGCGACCGCTGGTCGGTCGCCAAGCGTGTCGCGGCGGAGATGCACTGCACGGACGTGCAGGCGGAGGTGCTGCCGGGCGAGAAGCTCGACCTCGTCGACGACCTCAAGGCCAAGGGCCACACGGTCGCGGTGGTGGGCGACGGCGTGAACGACGCGCCCGCGCTGGCCGCGGGCGACATCTCGATCGCGATGGGCGCCGCCGGCTCCGACGTGGCGATCCACTCGGCGTCGATCGCGCTGATGAACAACAACCTCAACCGCATCCCGTTCCTGATCCGCCTCTCGCGGCGGACCTTCGCGGTGATCTCCCAGAACATGGGCTTCTCGCTGATCTACGTCGTGTTCATGCTGAGCCTGATCATGTCGCGGGCCCTGTCGGACGCGGCGGGCAGCAGCTCGATCATCCTCGTGGCGATCATCGGCCACTTCCTCAGCTCGTTCGTCGTGGTGTTCAACTCCGCGCGGCTGGTCCGCGCCGGTGAGGACCTCGAGGACGCCAACGTGCAGCTCGAGTCCGACCGACGCGCCGCGCCGAAGGTCGCCGCCGTGCCCGTGCAGTAATCCGTTCACCCCCGGCGCGCCCGGCGACGCCCGACACGATCCGAGAGCAACCGCATGCCGCTACAGGTTCTGGCCATCGCGAAAAACACCTTTGTCGAGTCGATTCGACAGCCGATCTATGTCGTGATGCTCGGCGTGATCGCGTTGCTGCTGGTCATGAACCTGGCGTTCAGCAAGTACACCCTCGACGACGACAACAAGCTGCTGCTCGACATCGGCATCAGCTCGATCTACATCGGCGGGTTCATCCTCGCGGCGTTCACCGCCACCGGCGTGCTGAGCCGCGAGATCGAGAACAAGACCGTGCTGACCGTGATCTCCAAGCCGATCGGCCGGCCGCTGTTCGTGCTCGGCAAGTACATCGGCGTGACGGGCGCGATCGGGCTGGCGTTCTGGATCTGGTCGATCTTCTTCCTGCTGTCCGTCCGCCACCAGGTCATGCAGCGCGCCTCGGACCCGATCGACATCCCGGTGATCGTGTTCGGCGGCGGCGCGGTGCTGCTGGCGCTGTTCGTGGCGGTGTGGGGCAACTACTTCTACGGGTGGGTGTTCAGCTCGAAGCTCAGCGCGATCCTCGCCGTGACGCTGCCGGTGGCGTACATCATGGTGCTGATGATCAACAAGAAGCTCGAGTTCCAGCCGATCAC
Organism: Phycisphaera sp.; assembly: GCA_016125285.1. Classification (GTDB taxonomy): domain Bacteria; phylum Planctomycetota; class Phycisphaerae; order Phycisphaerales; family Zrk34; genus RI-212. Next base: position 133,894 of record WGMA01000039.1, on the reverse strand, counting down.
CTACGAGTTCACGATGCACGACTCGCAGCTGGGTCAGATCATGATCGTCCTGCTGCTGCTGATGCAGTTTTTGGCCGTGGCGTGCGCGATCGCCGTGGCGTGTTCGACGCGGCTGGGGCTGGTGATGACGCTGTTCATCTGCCTGGGGATCTTCTGGTTCCTGTCGCCGGCGGCGGACTCGTTCTTCGGTAAGCACACCACGGCGCACCCCGCGGCGTGGGGCCCGTACGTGCTGGTGCCGAACGTGGGGTTCGTGTTCCTGGCCGATGCGCTGACCGCGGGCAACGACATCTCGCTGAGCTACTTCCTGAAGGTCAGCGCGTACTGCGCGCTTTACACGACCGGCACGCTGGGGCTGGCCGTGGCGCTGTTCCAGACACGCGAGACGGGCTAACGGTTGAAGAGGTTGCGGAAGGTAACGAGCGTACCGAGACACTGAGACGCAAGTGGAGCGAATGAAGCAATGAGCAACGATATTCAAACCTACAAGCGCGCCGTGCACGCCGCCATACTCGGCCTGGGCGTGCAGATCGTCATGAGCCTCGTGCTCGCGATGTTGGCGCTGAACACGCACAACGCGGCGGTGGAGTCGACGCTGTACTTCGAGGTGCTCGGCCTGCCGCTGTGGGTCTGCCTGGTGATCCTCTTCCAGCAGTACAAGCTCGAGCGGATCGAGGCGCTGGAGTTCGAGCAGATCGCCGACCGCCACGGCACCGACAGCTCCATCTTCGAGACCGCCGCCGACGACCTCCGCGTCCAGCAGAAACGCCTCGCCTGGCTACACCGCTGGATCGTGCCGCTCGTCGGCCTGCTGACCGCCGGCGCGCTGATCGGCGTCGGCGCCTGGCACCTGAGCTTCTACGGGCCCCGCGTCTCGGACATCGAGAACCTCACGCAGACCGAGAACCCGCTGATGCCCGGCGTCATCTTCGCCGCGCTGACCGTCCTGTGCTTCCTGGTCAGCCGCTACCTCGCCGGCATGGCCAAGGTCCGCCAGTGGGAGCTGCTCCGCGGCGGAGCGGGCTACGTCATGGGTGGCGTGGCGCTGAAGGTCGCCCTGGCCGTCTGCTTCGGCGCCTCCGACTTCGAGTGGCTCCGCCCGCTGCACTCGATGAGCGTCATCGTGCCGGTCTTCATGATCGTCATCGGTGTCGAGATGGCGCTGAACTTCATCCTCGACTTCTACCGCCCCCGCCGCGCCGGCGAGCTGCCCCGCCCCGCCTTCGACTCACGCCTGCTGAACCTGCTGACGAGCCCCGAGTCCGTCGCCAAGACCATCAACGAAGCCATCGACTTCCAGTTCGGCTTCAAGATCACCGAGAACTGGTTCTGGCAGCTGCTGAGCAAGTGGTTCTGGCGGCTCATCGGCATCGCGTGCCTCGTGTTCCTGATCATGTCCTGCTTCGTGTTCGTCCAGCCCAACCAGCAGGCCGTTCGCACCACCTTTGGCGCGCTGAGCAACGGTCCACCGCTCGGGCCCGGCCTGCGTGTGAAGATGCCCTGGCCCATCCAGAAGGTCGAGTACTACGACGTGACCGACGTGCGGACCCTGCACATCGGTTCGCACCAGAAGCTCCAGCTCGACAAGGACGGCAACCCGGTCGAGACGCCGATCCTCTGGACCAACGAGCACGGCGGCGACGACATCAACATGATCGTCGCCCCGCCGGCCATCCAGGCCGACGACGCGTCGATCGCGACGACCGCGACGGCGAACGACAAGTCCAAGCCGCCGTCCATCTCGCTGGTCAACGCCGAGGTGATCGTGCACTACCGCATCGGCGACCTGGTCACGTACATCCGCTCGAACGCCGACGCGGAGAACCGCGACCCCGAGACGCGCGACCAGCGCCTCGGCAACCTGGCGGTGGACACGGTCTCGCGCATGCTGCTGCGTCACACGATCGACGAGTGGATCGGCACGGCGCGCGTCGCCGCGGGCACGGAGATGCGCGACGCGATGCAGGAAGCCGCCGACCAAGCGAAGCTCGGTCTGGAGATCCTCAGCGTCACCGTCGCGTCGGTGCACCCGCCGCAGAAGGTTGCCGACAAGTTCCACGAGGTCGTCAGCGCCGAGCAGGAGCGTCAGACGTCGATCGAGAAGGCGCGGCAGAAGTCGATCGAAACGATGGTGAAGGTCGCCGGGTCGGTGGAGCTGGGCGAGAAGATCGTCGCGGAGATCGACAAGTACGCGACGATGACCGACGAGGCGGCCCGGGCGAAGCAGGCGCAGGTGATCGAGCTGCTGATGCGTCAGGCCGGGGGCAGCGCCACGCAGCAGATCGCCGAGGCCAGCGGCTTCCGGTGGGACCGCGAGAACACCGAGCGCGGCAAGGCCGAGCGATTCGCCAAGCAGTACCAGGCCTACAAGAACGCGCCGCGTGTGTACATGGCGCGTCAGTACTTCGAGGCGCTGGAGCAGGGCCTGCCGGACCGGCGTAAGTTCCTGTTCGTCGGTAAGCGCGGCAGCACCGTGATCCGCGGCGACTTCAAGGACACGACCGCGGACATCACCAACGTGCTCGAGCACGAGTTGAATCCTTCGAACCCGTAAACCCAGCGGGCTGCGCGCCCGAACTACACGCACAACCGATCAAGCACACAACGTCAGGAGTTGATCGCAGATGAATGTCAAGAACAAGATGACCGTGAGCATCGCCGTATTGGTGTTGGCCATCCTGGCCATCAACGGCTTTACGTATCAGGTCCGATTCAACCAGGTGGCGGTGGTCACCTCGTTCGGTCGGGCCGACGAGGGGTCGATCGTGCGCGGCGACAACCCCGATGCGGGGATGTTCGGCAACCTGCACCTGCGTTGGCCGCCGCCGTTCCAGCAGATCATCCCGTACGACGCGCGTGTGCAGGTGCTCGACAGCCGTCTCGAGGAGCAGCAGACGCTGGACAACAAGGCGGTCGTGGTCAGCGTGTACGTGGCGTGGCGGATCGACGACCCGCTGCAGTTCTACCGCACGCTGCGCAACACGAAGGAGGCCGAGAAGCGCGTCAAGGACCACCTGCGCGACGCGCGTTCGGTGTTCGGCACGTTCACGTTCGACCAGCTGACCAACACGGACCCGACGCAGCTGAAGCTCGCCGACGCCGAGAACGCGATCCTCGCGAAGCTGCGCACGAGCATGGCGACCGGCGGCGCCGACGGCGGCGGGTACGGCGTAAAGATCGAATCGATCGGCGTGCGTCAGGTCGTGCTGCCGGAGTCGGTGGTCGAGAAGGTGTTCGACCGGATGCGCACCACGCGTGACAAGCTCGCCGAGCGCGCCCGCTCCGAGGGTCAGTCCATCGCCGACACCATCCAGGCCCGCGCCAACGCCGACCGACTCAAGATCCTGTCGTTCGCCAAGGTCCGCGCCGACGCGATCCGCTCCGAGGGCGACGCCGCGGCGACCGCGTACTACAAGGTGTTCGACCAGGACGAGGACTTCGCGATCTTCCTCCGCAAGCTCGAGGCGTACAAGCAGATCTTCCAGCACAACACGACGTTCATGATCGACGCCAGCGAGGGCGGACTCGGCAAGGAGTTCAGCTCCGAGATGCTCGAGACGCTGCCGGGCAAGAAGCCGGCGAACTGAACGCCGCGAAGCCGCGAATGAAACACTGACGTTTCCAACAACGGGAACCTGAGACATGACCGACCAGAACCCCCAGGGCCACGAGCACGACCACGACGGTGGCGACGCTCATCACCACGATCACGATCATGATCACAGCCACGATCATGACCACGATCACGGGCATGACCACGATCATGGGCACGGCCATCATCACGACCACGATCACGACGACCCGCTGCACCCGGAGATCGGGCAGGCGGTGAACATCGACGAGCTCGACCCGGCGAACAAGTCGCTGGCCGAGGCGCTGCGCCTCAGCTTCCGCGTGCTGTCCTACATCATGCTGATCCTCGTGATCGCCTACATCTTCAGCGGGGTGTACGAGGTCAAGGAAGGCGAGGTCGGCGTGGAGCTGATGTTCGGGTCGGTGCGCGGCGCGCCCGGCGAGCAGCAGCGCGACCCCGGCTGGCACTTCGGCATGCCGGCGCCGATCTCGAAGGTCATCATCGTGCCCACGCGCAGCCAGACGCTGCAGATCGACGACTTCTTCGTGCTCCGCACCAAGGACAAGCTGCACGAGCCGCTGGACAAGCTCAGCGGCAGCCGCACGTTCACGCCCGGACGGGAGGGCTCGCTGATCACCGGCGACCACAACCTCGTGCAGGGGCAGTGGCAGATCAACTTCCAGATCTCCGACGCCGTGGCGTTCACACGCAACGTCAGCGACGACACGACGCGCAGGCTGCCCGAGGGCGAGGCGATGCCCGTGCCGGAGATGATCCTCCAGGCGCGGTCGTTCGTGCGCGACATCGCGCAGCAGGCGATCGTGCACCTGGCCGCGGAGGTCACCGCCGACGAGTTCATCGCCGGGCTGACCGGCGACCGCAAGGAGCGCGCCAAGATCCAGATGAACGACGGGCTCGAGCGCCTCGGCGCCGGGATCACCGTCACGCAGGTGCTGCTGGTGACGCCGACCGCGCCGCTGACCCTCCGCGAGGCCTACCAGGCGGTGTCCAGCGCCGAGTCCGACAAGGCCAAGCAGATCACCCAGGCGCAGCAGGAGCGTGACCAGATCCTCCAGAAGGCGGCCGGCGGACGCTACCGCGAGCTGCTCGAGGCGATCGACGCCTACGAGCAGGCACGGGCGGTGAAGGACGACGCGAAGGTCGCCGCGGCGGAGAAGTCCGTCGACGAGTTGATGTCGCCGGACGTGGCGGGCGGCGCGGTCGCGGAGATGATCCGCGACGCCGAGACCTACCGCACGCAGGCCGAGTCGACCGTGAAGGCGGAGGTCAACAAGTTCAACAACCAGCTCAGCCAGTACCGGCACAACCCGCGCATCTTCCTGTCGCGTCGCTGGGAGGAGGTCCGCCAGGAGATCCTCTCCAACGCGAAGGAGACGTTCTACCTGCCGTCCGACCCGACCAAGACGCTGTATCTCGAGATCAACCGCGACCCGCGCATCCAGAAGGCCGAGCAGCAGAAGCTCATCAGCGCCGACATCGCGGCCGAGAAAGAGATCCGCGAAGGCGGCGGCAAGTAATCACGACGGAGCAACCACGTGGCCAATCACGACGAAAACGTCATCGAGATCCGCGACCTGACCAAGGTCTTCAAAGACTTCTGGATGAGGCCGCGTGTCACCGCCGTCGCCGGGCTCGACCTCGACGTCCACAAGCACGAGGTGTTCGGCCTGCTCGGGCCCAACGGCTCGGGCAAGTCCACCACCATCAAGATCATCCTCGGCCTGCTGTTCCCCACCAAGGGCCGCGTCAAGATCCTCGGCAAGCTCCCGTCCGACGTGCTGACCAAGAAGCACATCGGCTACCTGCCCGAGGAGTCGTACCTCTACCGCTTCCTCAACGCACGCGAAACGCTCGACTACTACGGACGGCTGTTCCACCAGGATCGGCGCACGCGGCAGAAGCGCATCGACGAGTTGCTGAAGATGGTCGGCCTCGACGCCGTGCAACGCCGCCCCATCGGCGAGTTCTCCAAGGGCATGCAGCGCCGCATCGGCCTGGCGCAGGCGCTGATCAACGACCCCGACCTGCTGATCCTCGACGAGCCGACCACCGGCCTCGACCCGATCGGCACGCGGCAGATCAAGGACATCATCGTGATGCTCAAGGAGCGCGGCAAAACCGTCGTGCTGTCGAGCCACCTGCTGTCCGACGTCGAAGACGTGTGCGACCGCGTGACGATCCTGTACGGCGGCAAGAAGCGGCGCGAGGGCACGGTCGACGAGCTGCTGGTCAAGCAGGACACGACCGTGATGGAGACGTCGACGCTCAAGCCGGAGACGATCACGAAGATCGAGCAGCTGATCGAGGCCGAGGAAGGCAAGTGCCTGTCGAAGGTGCACGCGCAGCGTCAGCGCCTCGAGGCGTTGTTTCTGGAGATCGTCGAGAAGGCGCGGTCCGAGGGCGCGACGACGAGCGGCGCGCTGAGCGGCGGCGGCATGGCGGGCTTCCTGTCCGAGGGCGAGCGTCGCACGTACACCGACGAGGAGCCCGAGGGCGAGGCGCTGATCGACGAGCTGGTCAAGCCGAGCGCGCCGGAGCCGGTCGCGGCGACGACGCCCGCGGCGCCGAGCGTCGAAGAGACCGAAGCCAGGGAACGCGACACGGTGATCGACCAGCTCGTGAAGGGCGACGAACCGCCGCCCCTGCCGAAGCGCGCGTCCGGCGACAGCACCGACGCGGCGTCCGACGATGACGACCAACCCGATCGCTCGGTGATCGACGACCTTTTGTGAGGCAATAGCAACACGTGAACTGGATTCCGTGGTTCAAGTGGCTGGGCGGCTACCTGCTGATTTTCGTGGCGGTGTTCGTTGTCGCCTTCACCGTCGCAATGTCTACGGGCGATTACGACGTGGCGCAATCAACTTCAGGCCGGACAATCGTCCTGCTGGCGGCGCTGGTGATCCTCGCGTGGAGCGTCTGGGGGCTTCACCTGATCAGCGACGGCGAGCAGCAGCGGTGGATCAAGTACATCCAGGGATTCGTCGTCTCGATCACGCTGGCCCAGGGCTTCGGCGGCATCGCGCAGGTGATGTGGCCGATGTACCTCGACAACATCTTCCGCATCGGCGGCGTGTTCCTATTGAGCATCTGGGCGTTCATCCTCCTGCTGGAGGTAGCGCGCCTCGCCCTGTCGCCGAGCTGGCAGCCGCTGGCCGTGGCGCGTGAGGTGCTCGACGAGGCCGTGGCGATGAAGGTCGTTGTGGCGCTGGTGGTCATCGCGCTGATCGCCCTGGCCGCGCTGCCCTTCCTGCTGAACCCCGACGAGCCGCTGCGGTACCAGGTGCAGACGTTCCTGAGCTGGTCGATGGCGATCTCGACGGTGCTGCTGAGCATCATGACGATCCTGTTGGCGTGCTGGACACTGAGCAACGAGATCACCGACAAGCAGATCCACATGGTGGCGGTCAAGCCGGTGTCGCGCGGCACGTACCTGCTGGGCAAGTGGATCGGCGTCGTCACGCTCAACGGCGTGCTGCTGGCGGTGGTCGGCGTGGCGATCTACGCGTTCGTGACGCTCTACCTCACCAGCGACTCGGCCATGCGGGACCGGGCGATGGACGACGAGGACCGCATCGCGGTGATGAACGAGGTGATGATCGCCCGGATCAGCTCGCGCCCCGAGCCGCCGCGCCCGCTCGCCGACGAGGTCGCCGACACGCTCAAGAAGATGATGCAGGAGCGTCCGCAGGACGTGATGGCGATGGGCAAGGACGAGGCGTCGGACCAGGGCATCACGTTTGCGGGCGACGCGAAGCTGATGCAGCTCGGCCAGGAACGGGCGCTGCGCCTGCTCAGCAACGACGCGTGGGACGAGTGGCTGACGCTGGGGCCCAACGAGTTCGAGACCTACGTGTTCAAGGGCCTCAAGCCCGCGCTGAAGACCTGGCTCAAGCGGTACAACGCGTGGTACCCGCGCGCCGAAAAGAAGATCAAGGAGCTGACCGGCGAGCAGGTCGATCTGTCGAACCACCTCAAGGCCGATGGCGTCCTCCGCGAACTCTACGGCAAGCACCCCGACGCGTACGCCCAGGTCCCGCCGCGGCCGCTGGACTGGATGGTGCTGCGGTACAAGATCCGCGCGCCGGGTAGCGAAAACATCATGATGCGGATGCGGGTCAACGGTCGGCCCGCCGAGGAGAAGATGCTCGTCGGCGAGGTCCAGGTGATGAAGATCCCGGTGAACTTCATCGATGACAACGGCGAGCTGACGATCCAGATGGCCGTCGCGTTCGACCAATACCCCCGCGACAAGGCGCCGACCGCGTCGTTCACGACGAAGGAGGGCCTGTCGATCCTCTTCCCGGTCGACCGCTTTACGCCGAACTTCATCCGCGCGTTCCTGGCGCTGTGGGTGAAGCTGGCGTTCCTGGCGATGGTGGGACTGTTCGCCGCGACGTTCGTGAGCTTTCCGGTCGCCTCAATGCTGGCGTTCACCGTGTACGGCGCTGCTGTCCTGTCGACGTATATGCTCGAGTCTCTGCGTGCGTTCGGCCTCGGCGACACGTGGATCGGGCACGCCTTGGCTTGGTTGATCACGACGATCGCCACAGTCGTGTCGACGCTGATCAGCAAATTCGGCGAGTTTACGCCGCGCGAGCAGGTGGTCGAGGGACTCCTGTTCTCTTGGAGCGATCTGGCGCAGTGCTTCCTTTGGAACGGCCTTATCCAGACCGGCCTCCTCGCGCTGCTGGCCTGGTGGATCTACAGCAAGAAGGAACTGGCGCGCGTCCAGGTGTGACGTGCGAACCCGGCAACGGCGGCGACGGTAGCAAGACAGAGACACTCCACGTGAGTCGAACATGAACCCCAAAGACCGACTGATCATCCTCATCGCCGTCGTCTGCATGGTCGGCGCCTACACCGGCGCCGGGATGCTCATCCCGGGCATCAAGGCCGAGAGCCAGGCGCTGCAGCTGACGGCCGGTGACGACCTGATGGAGAACATGCCGCCGGACATCGCGATCCTCTACACGTCGCTGGCGAGCTTCCGCGGGTTGTTCGTCGACATCCTCTGGGCCCGCGCCACGCAGATGAAGCAGGACGGCAAGCACTACGAGGCGGCCAAGCTCGCGGACCTGATCACGAAGCTCCAGCCGCGGTTCCCGAAGGTGTGGGCCTTCCACGCGTGGAACATGGCGTACAACATCTCGGTCACGACCCACACGCCGCAGGAACGGTGGATGTGGGTGCAGAACGGCATCAAGCTGCTGCGCGACAAGGGCATCCCGTACAACCCCAACAACGTGCTGCTGTACAAGGAGCTGGGGTGGATCTTCCTGCACAAGATCGGCCAGTTCTCCGACGAGATGCACTGGTACTACAAGAAGCAGCTGGCGATGGAGTGGCAGGAGGTGCTGGGCACGCCGCGCGAGGGGATGGTGCCGCAGCTGGACGACGACGGCAAGCCGGTGCTCGACGAGTCGGGCAAGCCGCTGATGGAATACGCGTCGATCGCGGACATGCGGCGGATCGCCCGGGCGTACGAGCTGTACATCAACACGCGCAACCCCACGCGCAAGATGATTCAAAAGATCAAGGAGTTGTCGAAGGACACGTCGTTCATCGCGGACGACGAATCGCTGCGCAGCGAGGTGCAGATGCTCGGGGCGCTGTCGCTGCAGCGGATGAAGGTGAACCTCGACATGATCCACGACCGGGTGTTGTCCAAGGCCCCCGATCAGATCGCGAAGGTCGACGCGCTGATCGCGCTGAACCTCAAGCTGGACGAGGTGGGTCGGATCGACCCGCTGCAGCGCCTGTTGTTGCTGGAACCGGACCTCGCGCCGATCATCGACCAGCTGACGGGCGTGGGCATGAAGATCGACATGGAACTGCTGCGTCGGGTGCACGTGCTGCAGGCCCTGCGCGATTCCGGCGACGACGAGGCGATGGGCATCCAGATCAAGGACGACCCGAAGAACGAGCTGCTGATGTCGCTGATGGACAACGAGTCGACGCAGCCCGAGTTCCGGAAGCTGATGGAGTTCACCGAGGCGAAGGTGATCGACGGCGTGTACAAGATGGACCCGGTTTGGATGCTGGCGCTGATGGAGGGCTACTGGTACGTGCGTGAAGGCGAGAAGCCGACGCCGGTGCCGGCGGACTGGCGTCACCCCGGGTCACACGGCATGTACTGGGCGGCGCTGGGCGTGCGGAAGTCCAAGGGCCTGCTGCGGCCGGAAGACTTCGACGTGCTGAACACCGACCGCCAGCTGCTGCACGGCCTTCAGTCGCTGCTGCACAACGGCAAGATCATCTTCGACCCGGTCAGCCAGTACTACCGCACGCTGGCCGACCCGCGGTTTATCGACGCGTACGACGCGGCGGTGTTCGGGGCGTACGAGCGCGTGGTGGACATCAAGGATTCCGGCCGCATGGACGTCGGCGTCGCGCCCGACAGCTTCAAGGCGGGCCACGAGAACTTCCTGATCTGGGCGATTCAGGCGTTGTACTTCTACGGCGACGAGGCCGGCGCCGAGAAGTACCTCAAGCGGGCGCGCAAGCTGTACGGCAACCGCGAGCCGCATTCGATGCAGCGCTACGCCAAGACGCTCAAGGACTTCGTGATGTACGAGACGATCCGCTCCGAGGCGATGGAAGACCCGGACGCGGCGCGCACGGCGGTGAACGGCTACATCACCCGGGCGTTCGAGCAGGGCTACGCGACGGGCGACGTCGATCAGGCCGAGAAGCTGATCACGATGGCGCGCCAGATCCACGCGTTCTACCAGCAGAAGCACGCGGGCTCGAGCCAGGTGTTCGAAGGCGTGCGTCGCCGCATGGACCTGCCGCCGTTCAGCGACATGCTGGCCCAGACGTTCGTGGTGTACATGCTCCAGCCGGTGCCCAGCCAGGAATACACGCTGCACAAGAGCCGCGTGTGGAAGAACGCGGACGACGGCCTGAAGCGTCGGACGTTCGATTTCATCCGTCCGCGGCTTTATCCGTTGGTGGAGCGGATGCGGTTCCTGCCGGCGGTGGCGTTCCCCGAGCCGCCGGGCATGGACGAGTACCGCAAGGCGATGAAGGCGCTGAAGCCCGAGGACCGGGCGCTGCGTGAGGATCGGCCGTTCGAAACGGGTTACGAACGCAAGTGACCCGGGTCGCTGGAACCTACGAAATCCCGCAGGTTGCGGAACCCTGACGGATTCGGCGCGTCTAAATCGGGTGCGACGGTCTGGCCGAAGTGTGTTCGGCGTAGTCGTTTTCACGCGACGAAACGACCGGCGCGGTGTAGAATCCTTCGATGGACCGCGTCCTATTGAATCGCGAACCGGGCCGACTGGACATTTAGTACGGAATCGCGTTCAATATGCGTCTTCCCAACCATGATGGGAAGAACCGCTCCGGGGCGGCCCAAGGGTGTGATGGCGATCGCGCCACAATCTGGTTCGTACGACCTCACACCCCCTTCGGGATCGGATCCGACACGATCCCGATCGAAGGCGACCCTCTGAATCGACGAGGAGGTCATCCGATGACGGGACACCTGATGACTGCCGTGGCCAACGTGCTTCACTTCACATCGCTGTCGCTCGCGCTCGCCCTCCTGGCGATGCTCGGCCCGGCGCTGATGATCCTTTTCGCCGCGCCTTCACCGCAGCCCAAGCCGAACCCCGGCGGCAAGCCCGGTCAGGGCAACTCCGGCCAACCCCCGGCCGAGGGCGAGAACCCCGAAGACGAAGAGGACGAGGAAGAGGAAGGCGTGGCCGGTGAGGTCAACGACGTCCTCCGCGAGATGCTGCCGTGGATGACCTCGCTGCTGTTCCACCTCGGCCTGATCGTCCTGGCGCTGTTCCTGGTCTGGTCGTACCTGCAGGTCACCGAAGAGGACGTGCCGATCATCCCGATCGCCCGCCTGTCGGATAACCCCGGCGGTCAGCTCACGCAGTCCGAGTCGCTGGACCTTCAGGCGACACAGCAGGTCCGCGACGTGCAGGCCGAGGACGTCAGCACGTCCGAATCCATGAACAACCTCTCGTCGAACACCGAGAACAACCTCAGCCTCGTCGGCCTGTCCGGCGGCGGCGGCGGCGGCAAGATGGCGCCGTTCGGCACGACCACCGGCACGTCGACCGGCATCTCCGCCGGCTTCTACGGCACCGGCGGCAACGCCCGCAAGATCATCTACATCGTGGACGCGTCCGGCTCGCTCATCGATACGCTGCCGTTCGTGATCAAGGAGCTGAAGCGCTCGATCAGCGAGCTGAGCGACAAGCAGGAGTTCAGCATCATCTTCTTCCAGGCCGGCGAGCCCCGCGAGGTCCCGCCGCGCGGCTGGAAGACCGCGTCGAGCGAGATGAAGAAGCGCTGTGCCGACTACATCAGCCTCGAGTCCGGCAACATCATCCCCCGCGGCATCACCGACCCCATCGCCACGCTGCAGTTGGCCATGCGGTACCGCCCCGAGCTGGTGTTCCTGCTGTCCGATAACATCACCGGCCGCGGCAAGTACGAAGTCGACCGCGGCGCCCTGATGGCGATGCTCGACAAGCTCAACAAGGATCGCAAGATCAAGCTCAACACGATCCAGTTCCTGCATCCCGACCCGCTCAACACGCTGCGCGATCTGGCGAAGGAGCACGGCGGGGTGTACAAGTTCATCACCGAAGCGGACCTCGGCCTCAAATGAAAACACGCCAAGCCTTCCGTATCCTGATCGCGCCGCTCGCTGTCACACTCCTGCTGACGGCCTCCGGCGTCACACTCGCCGACGACATCACCGTCGACGGCTTTGAGTTCAAGAACATCCGGATCACCGGATTACGCGAAGGACAGCTCTACTTCATCGGCCCCGCCGGTGAACGCTCCGCCGATCTCGCCCGCATCAAGGGCCTTAAACTCAGCAGCTATCCGGAGTTGGAGAAAGCCGACGCCGCCATCGCCAAGAAGGACTACCGCACCGCCGCCGGCGTGCTCGAGCAGGTCTTCAAGCGGCTCGACAAGGATTACCTGCAGCTGATCGTCGGGTCCAAGCTGGTCTACTGCCTCGACAAGTCGGACCAGTTCGAGCGGGCGCTGGTTTTCTACGTCCAGCTGCTGTCGCTGGACACCTCGCCGTTCGTTCAGGGCATCAAGCCGACCAACATGCCGAGCAAGGAAGCCGAGCAGAAGGCGCTGCAGAGCCGCGTCGAAGCCCTGCTGCGGTCGGCCACGACGCTGGAAGCCAAGCAGTATCTCGGCGAGATCAACGACGCGCTCAAAGAGGGCAAGAAGATCGAAGTGGACCCGACGACGCCCCAGAGCGGTCTGGTTGACGCGGCGGAAGCGCGGCGCGACGTCGTGGGCGACTTCATCAAGGAAGGCAAGTTCGACGACGCGCTCAAGACGATCGACAAGCAGATCGACGACCGCGGTGTGTCGCTGTCGAAGCTGCTGTTCCAGCGTGGTCAGGCGCTCGAAGGGTCCGGCAAGGACATGGACGCTCTCGAATCGTACATGCGGGTGATCGTTCATTACGAACCCCGTCAGACCGATTTCTACGTCCCCGCTCTCGTGGAGGCCGGCAAGGTCTTCAAGAAGCTGGGCAAGACTGACCATGCGCGGAACCTCTGGACGGAAGCCAGGAAGCTGATCGGTGACGACAAGGAAAACCGAGACGCGGCAAAGGAAGTCCAGGACCTGTTGGGTTCACTGTCACAGTAAGACCCCCGAACGGACCCGACGACACTGCGTTGTAGAGAGCCCAAACCAGATACACCCCCCGCGGCACTGTCGCGGCGCGTGCGTAACGGCGTGATATAGCAACCCCAATCGTTTTCCAGAATTGTCGTGAGGAGTAGGTATGCGTGCAGGAATCTTGCGAGCGTGGTGGGCCATTGCCCCCGTCCTGATCGGTGCGATGGCTTGGACTTCGACCGTCCTGGCCCAGGATGAAGCGGCGGCGCCGGCGGCGGCCCCCGCGGGCGGAGGCGGTGGTGGCGGCGGTGGAGGCTCGGCCTCGACCAGCGCCTTCCAGATGTTCTTCCTGTCCGACAACATCCTTGGTCTGATCATCACCTGGGTGCTGATCATCATGTCCGTCTGCACGATGGCGTTGGTGATCAAGTACTACATGGAGAACCGCCTGCTGACCCTCATGCCGCCGGAGTCCGTCGCCGCCATGGAGGAGCTGCTCGCCGAGCGTCGCTTCCGCGAGGCCATCGAGCGCGCCGCCGCCGACGACTCGACCTTCGGCCAGATCCTGCACGCCTCGCTCTCCGAAGCCGCCAACGGCTACGCCTCCATGCAACGCGCCATCGAGGACACCGCCGACATCCTCGGCGCCAAACGCGTGCGATCCGTCGAAGTCCTCAACGTGCTCGGCGCCGTCGGTCCCATGATCGGTCTGTTCGGTACGGTGTACGGCATGATCGTGGCGTTCCAGACGATCGTGGAAGTCGGCGGCCAGCCTGACCCGGCCGAGCTCGCCGGTGGTATTTCGACCGCCCTCGTGACGACCTTCTGGGGTCTGATCGTCGGTATCCCCGCGGTCGCCGCCGCCGCTCTGGTCCGCAACAAGATCGAAGACCTGATGATCGAGATCGTCATCCAGTGCGAGGCGATGATCAGCCAGTTCCAGCCCGGCGCCAAGAAGAAGGCCGCGGCTTCGAGCGGCTCGGCCGGCGCCGCGCCGCGTCCGCGACCGGCGTGATCCGGGCCCGTGCCCGATGACGCCCGGCCAGTGACCCATACGCGCCCCTCACGAGGCTTACGCCATGGCTAAGAAAAAGAAAGTCGAGTCCGGCAAGGTCGACCTCAACCTCACCTCCATGATGGACGTGGTGTTTCAGCTGATCGTGTTCTTCCTGCTGATCACCAACTTCCAGTCCATGGACCTGCCCGAGCTCGAACCGCCCACGCCGGACAAGTCCGTCGCGTATACACCCGAAAAGGCTCGGCCACGCCTCATCGTCAACGTGGTGGCTGACGAGAACATCGAGACGATCCCGAAGTACATCCAGGTCGGATCGAACAAGCTGCCGCCCGGTGCATTGGTCGACCTGACGACGATTCTCAAGACGCAAAAAGGGATCGACGAAAATACGGAAATCGACCTGCGTGCCGACAACAAGATCGAGTACCAGCACGTACAAAAGATCATGACCGCGATCACGCAGGCCGAGATCTCGCGGATCAACCTTGTCGCGCTGGTCGACCCGGACAAGCGCGACTGATCGTCCCGTCCGTTCGAGTGACCCGCACGCTCACGGACTTAGTGAGTAGGAGAGTGACTCATGGCTGCTCAAGCCCCCAGCAAGCCCGCCGAGCCCGAACTGCCGCCGAAGAAGGGCAAGGCCAAGCCCCACAAGATGGGCGACCTGAACCTCACGTCCATGATGGACGTCGTGTTCCAGCTGCTGATCTTCTTCGTGCTGACCGCCAGCTTCGCCGTCGGTGAGGGCATCCTGCCCGCCGAGCTGCCCGTCGGGCAGGGCAAGCAGGCCGACACCGACACGCCCAAACAACCGATCAAGGTCCTGCTCAAGAGCGCCGGCGGCGAAGACGTGCTGATCCAGCTCGAGGGCATGCCCACCGCCCCGGCGGACTTCCCCGAGCTCTACCAGACGCTGCGGAGCATGCAGGTCGGCTCCGGCGGCGCGTTCGCGGTGTACAACAAGGACGATCCGATTATCATCAAGCCGGATTCCACGGTCCGCTGGGGCCACGTCGTCAACGCGTTCAACGCGTGTGTCCGCGCGAAGTACGAAAACATCAACTTCTCCGAGCCCGGCAACTGATCAAACCCGGGCGCGGCTGATTCGCAACCTCTCACGGAAGCCGATCGCCATGTGTGACCAATCGACCGTCTCCGTCAAGACCCGAAGGGCCGACGGGCTGCTCGCTGTCGCGCTGCTCGCCATTGTCGCGGGCTTCGCCGCGGCGCCGTCCGCCGCCCTCGCCGGGCCTCGCAATCTCGACGACGCCGAGTTCATCCGCGGACTCAAGAACCGCGGCATGAAGGAACTCATCGTCTACTACATCGAAAAGAACCCGCCGAAGGACCCGATCGAGCGGCTCGAGGTGCTCATCGAGCAGAAGAAGCTCATCCTCGACGACGACGGCGAGACGCCCGAGAAGCGCCGCGCCGCCGGCATGGAGGTCATCGACCTCTACCGTCAGATCATCAAGCAGGCCCCGGCCGTTCACTGGAAGCAGATCGTCTGGAAGGTCGAGTACGTGACGTACCTCTTCGAGGTCGTCATGCCCCGCCTGGAGCTCAACGCCGCGGAGTTCGTCGAGTTCGGCGTGCCGACCAAGGAGCAGCGCGACGCGTTCAACGAGTACGCCGAGGACGCGTACAACATGATGGAGTCCGCCGGCGATCAGTGGTTCATGATGCCGCTGCTGCTGCCCAAGAAGCCGAACTTCGAGGAAGACTTCGTCAACAACGGCCGGTGGCGCATGCTCAAGGACGACTTCGGCGCAATCCGCCTGCCGTTCTACCGCTCGTGGGCGCGGTACTACTTCAGCATGACGCCCAAGGGCCAGGCCCGCGGCGGCAAGATGACCGAGGAGCTCGAGGAGGCCGTGCGCTTCCTCGACGCGGTCGGCCGCCAGGAGATCGCCCCGTCGGTGGTCACGAAGCTGCGCAGCGTGCAGGGGCGCATCCAGCTGGCGCTGGGCGACCACGTCGCGGCGGACCAGGCGCTGAAGAAGGCGTTGGGCGCGATCGCCAACGGCACGAGCCAGATGGACGTGCTGATCGTGAAGCTGGCGATGGTGCAGACGATCGCCGCGCCGGGCCTCGCGAAGGCCGAAGCGCCCAAGGCCGCTCCGAAGAAGGACGACAAGGCCGCTCCGAAGAAGGACGACAAGGCCGCTCCAAAGAAGGACGACAAGGCCGGCGACAAGAAGGCGGACGACAAGAAGCCCGCCGCGAAGGACGCCGGCAAGAAGGCGCCCGACGGCAAGCCCGGCGCGGCCGGCAAGCCCGCCGACGCCAAGGCCGATGACAAGAAGGATGACGACAAGAAGGACGACAAGAAGAAGGCCGCGCCGCCTGCCAAGAAGCTGCTGTCGCCGGAGGTCATCCAGGCCGTCGCCGCGCTGCAGGCGATCAAGCGCGACCCGCTGGTCAAGAACAGCCCGATGCTGCTCGTGCTCGCCTACGACCTTCAGTTCCGCCTCACCGACGACTACGACGCCTACGTCGACCTGTTCAATGACCCGGTGCTGGCCAACAACCCCGGCCTCCGCGCCGCGGTCGAGAACCACGTCTACGCCCGCCTGGCCGACATCAAGGTCGACGACCTCGCGACGGTCCCGCCGCTGGTCGTCATGGCGCACGTCGAGCACAACATGCTCAACCCGGGCATGGAGTTGCACAACCAGGCGATGGAGGAGAAGAGCGAGAGCAAGAAGAAGGACCTGATCGCGCAGACGCAGAAGAAGCTCGCCCCGGCGATCAAGGAGCTGACACGCCTGCTCGAGCGCGACACGCTCAGCGAGGGCATGCGCGGCAAGGCGTTGTTCAAGCTGGGCATCGCGTACTTCAACGCGTGGGACTTCTACCACGCCGGCGAGACGCTGCTGGAGATCGCCGACAAGCACCCCAACGACCCCAACGCGCAGCTGTCGATGCAGAACGCGATCGCCCTGATCATGCAGGTGTACAAAGAGAACACCGACAAGCAGTACGTCAAGGACAAGGTCGAGGAGGCGCTGAAGGTGCTGCTGGAGAAGTACCCGCAGCTGCCCGAGGCCAAGACGCACCAGTACACCTGGGCGGCGATGCTCCGCCAGGAGAAGGACTACGACAAGGCGATCGAGGCGTACAAGAAGATCGGTCCGAGCCACCAGTTCTACGCCGACTCGCAGTACGAGATGCTGATCTGCCAGCACGCATTGTGGCTCGCCGAGCCGGCCGACAGCGACAACAAGTCGAAGCTCGCCGGCAACCTGCTGCCGCAGGCCGATCAGGCGATGAAGGTCATCAAGGACGCGATGCAGAACGCGCCGGCCGACCGCAAGTCCAAGCTCCAGCACATGCTCGGCGACACGATGCTGATCAAGGCCGAGGGACTGGGCGAGGGCCTGAACCAGATCGCCCTGGCGCGGGCGCTGGTCAAGGACTTCGACGCGGAGTTCAGCGAGTTCCGCGACCTGATCAACGCCAAGCGTCGCCTGTCGATCAACCTGCACATCCGGGCCGGCGACGTCGACAAGGCGCTCGACGAGATCCGCAAGTTCATCGCGCAGTTCCCCAACGAGGGCGGCCCGCTGATCCGCGGCGTGCTCGAGTCCATCAACCGCATGGCGGCCGACAAGGAAGTCCTCCCCGGACAGAAGTCCGAGGCGCAGAAGCTCTACGACATCGGCGTGGAGATCGCGCAGATGCTGCTCGACTGGGCCAAGCGTCAGGAACAGTTCAAGAGCCCGGCGGCGCTGCTGCCCTTCCAGATGATCGTCGCCGATCAGTTCATCGCCGCCAAGAAGTACGAAGACGCGATGAAGCTCCTCGAGGAGCTGTTCAAGACCAATCCGAAGAACATGGACATCATGTTCGGCCTCGCCAAGGCGTACTTCGCTCAGGGCATCTACGAGGCGAAGGACCCGGCCAACCCGCTCAGCGGCGTGCTGCCGATCTGCAACAAGATCATCAACAACGTCCAGCCGGATCCCAAATCGGGCAAGTACCCCGAGACCTACTGGGAGGTCTGGTCGTTGCGGCTCCAGTCCGTGGACAAGCAGCTCGAACAGATGAAGACCGACTCGGCGAACGTGCAGAAGGCCAAGGACCGTGGCGTGGCGGAGATCTACATGATGGTCCGCAAGCTCGAGCTGGCCGACCAGAAGCTCGGCAACGGCGCCGCGGCGCCGATCCTCACCCGCCTGAAGATCAAGTGGCAGAAGTGATCGCCGCGATGACCACACGCGAAACACAAAACCCCGTCGATCGCTCGGCGGGGTTTTTTCTGCGCTGTACACTGCCCGCATGCTTGGCTCACACCTCTCCGTCGCCGGTGGTCTGCACAACGCGTTGATCGACGCCGAGCGCTTCGGCATGGACTGCGTGCAGGTGTTCACGAAGAACCAGCGGCAGTGGACCGCCCCGCCGCTCAAGCCGGCGCAGATCGACGAGTGGTTCGCCGATCGCAAGAGCACCGGCATCGACCACGTCGTGAGCCACGACTCGTACCTGATCAACCTCGCGAGCCCCGGCGGGCCGACGCTGGACAAGTCGCTGGTGCTGATGCGCGACGAGATCGAGCGGTGCGAGGCGCTGGATATCGCGCTGCTGGTCACGCACCCCGGCAGCCACGTCGGCGAGGGCGAAGACGCCGGGCTCGACCGCATCGTCAAGCACCTCGACGCCATCCACGCCGACCTGCCCGGCTACAAGACGATCACGTGTCTCGAAAACACCGCCGGGCAGGGCACGAACCTCGGGTACGACCTCGACCACCTGCGTCGCATCATTGAGTCGGTGCGCGATCCGGAAAGACTGGCCGTGTGCATCGACACGGCGCACGCGCTGGCGGCGGGTTACAACCTGGAGTCGGCGTCGGGAACGCGTCAGTTCCTCAAGCAGATCGACGACGCCGTGGGGCTCGACCGCGTGCTGGCGATGCACCTGAACGACTCGAAGGTGCCGCGCGGGTCACGGGTCGACCGCCACGAACACATCGGCCACGGGCACGTCAGCCTCGACGCGTTCCGTGTCATCGTCCGCAGCCGTCGGCTCCGCGACGTGCCGATGATCCTCGAGACCGCCAAGGCGAAGGCGCCCGACGGCCGCGAGTGGGACGAGGTCAACCTCGAAACGCTGCGCGGGCTGATGTGAACCGCGTCGGGTTCGCTGACTGCAGACCGCTAAAGAATTCGCTGGCGCGGAAGCGGTCCGCAACGGCGGCCCCTGAAAAAGGAACCCCCGACAGCGTTGGCCGTCGGGGGTCGAGTCATTCAAATCGGTGGATCCGGATCAGCCGACTGGATCAGTTGTTGTCCTTCTTCTTCTTCTCGCCGCCGGACATCGCAGCGGTGAACTCCTCGAGGCTCAGCGAGCCGTCGGAATTCTTGTCGGCCTTCTCGAACTTCTTCTTGAGGCCTTCGGCCTTGTCGGCGTCCGCGGCGGCCTTGCCGGCGAACTCTTCGAACGTGAGCTTGCCGTCGGCGTCCTTGTCCTTCTTCTTGAACGCTTCGGCCGGATCGACGGGCTTCTTTTCCTTCTTGTCCGCCGCGCTGACCATCCCGCTGAAGGCCGTGATCACCAGGGCCGCCAGCACCATCGTCATAAACTTACGCATCTGCCACCTCGTGTAAAAGGCGGTTATGTCAACACCGCTGCGGTCTACATGACGGCAAGACGGGTTGCGCTTTAAATAACGCCCCGGCCCGAAGGCGGAGCGTGAACGCCGCAAAGCATGCTGTGTCAGGGGGTATACGCTGGATCGCGTCTCCGTGTTCGGCCGCGTGCCTCGGCCAGCGTTTGGACGTCGCTGGCGGTAGCCGCGCACGCCGTACCGAATTCAACGCCGCCACCCTGCCGTTATTGCACGGCGCGGACGCCGGAAACCGGCATGCCTATCATTATGGCCGGACCGCGCCGCGGATCCCACCCCGGGCGTCGGCCCTTGCGTCGGCCCGCAAGCTAGAGGAACATGCGGGTTCGCATCGTACTTTTACACAACAGGCACAAACGAGGTAACAGGAACATGTGCAAGACTCCGTTGTGGACCGTCACGCTTCTCACCGCGATCGCCGGCGCAGCCACGGCTGCCAATGCGGCAGGCGTTGACTTCGACAAGCAGATCGCCCCCATCTTTAAGGACAACTGCCTGAAGTGCCACGGCCCGGACAAGCAGAAGGGCGACCTGCGCCTCGACACCCCGGAATGGATCCGCAAGGGCGCCAAGGACGCAGACGAGCCGACCCTCACGCCCGGCAAGCCCGAGAAGTCGCAGCTGTATCACCGCATCAGCCTGCCCAAGGATGACGAGGACATCATGCCCCCGAAGGGCGACCCGCTGACCAAGGCGCAGCAGGAGCTGATCAAGCAGTGGATCACCGAAGGCGCCCCGATGGGCGGCGGCGAGGTCGTCGTGCCCAAGGCCGACGACAAGGCCATCGCCAAGCTGCACGACATCGGCGCCCTGGCCATGCCGCTGGCGCGCAACACGAACCTGCTCAACGTCGACTTCCGCGCCGTCGCCGACCAGATCGGGGACAGCCACCTGCAGAACCTCGCCCCCGTCAAGGAGCAGCTGTCGTGGCTGAACCTGGCGAACACCAAGATCAGCGACACCGGCCTCAAGGCCATCGCAGGCTTCCCGCACCTGTCGCGCCTGCACCTCGAAAAGACCGTCATCGGCGACGAGGCCATCGAGCACATCAAGACCCTCAAGGAACTCGAGTACCTCAACCTCTACGGCACCAAGGTCACCGATAAGGGCGTCGACCAGCTCAAGGACCTCAAGAACCTCAAGCGGCTCTACGTGTGGCAGACCGGCGTGTCCAAGGACAAGGCCGCGGAACTCGAGAAGGCCATCCCCGGCCTGCGCGTCGACACCGGCTGGGAGGCGCCGAAGATCGAGCCCAAGCCGGTCGAAACCCCCAAGCCTGCTGACGCCGCCGCCGCACCCGCGCCCGCCGCCGCCGCCGTCGCGACGCTCAAGCCGTTCAACGGCGACAAGTGCCCGCTGTCCGGCAAGGACATCGACCCCACCAAGACCGTCGCGTACAAGGGCCGCCTCATCGCCTTCTGCTGCAACAACTGCAAGGGCAAGTTCGAGAAGGACCCCGACAAGCTCATCGCCAAGGTCAAAGACTTCAAGCCCGCCCCCTACGTCACGCAGTTCGTCTTGATCGACGCCAAGACCGACAAGCCCATCCGCGAGCTCAAGGACGGCGACACCATCGACCTGTCCAAGGAGCCCAAGGAGCTGACCATCGAGGCCAAGACCGACAGCGTCGGCCAGGAGATCGGCTCGGTCATGCTCAAGCTCAACGACGAGGAGCACCTCGAAGGCATCGCCCCGTACGGCCTGGCCGGCGACGACAACGGCGACTTCAACGCCGCCGAGATTCTCAAGCCCGGCAAGTACACCCTCGCCGCCAACGCGTTCAGCGCCGAGGGCGGCACCGGCGAGCCCTTCGCCCCGACGACGATCTCGTTCACCATCAAGTGATACACGCCGCGACGGGCCCCGACGACTCACCAAACCCCGCCACCCCCGGCGGGGTTTTTCGTTGTGCTACAATGCGCCCGACACGGCATCGCGTTTGCAAGCAGTACCCCATGAACGATCCGTTCGGCAGAAAAGTCGACTACCTCCGCCTCTCGATCACCGATCGGTGCAACGAGCGGTGCACCTACTGCATGCCCGTTGAGCACTCCGACTGGCTGCCGCGCGAGCAGATCCTCCGCTACGAGGAGATCCTGCGGACCGTGCGCGTCGCCGTGTCGCTCGGCTTCCGACGTTTCCGCGTCACGGGCGGCGAGCCCCTCGTGCGCCGCAACGCTGTGGAGTTCATCGAGCAGCTCTGCGCGATACCCGGCGTCGACGACGTGTCGATGACCACCAACGCCACGCGCCTCGCGCCCGTCGCCCGGCGCCTCGCCGACGCCGGCCTCCGTTCGGTCAACATCTCCCTCGACGCCCTCGACGCCGACGTCTACCAGCGCGTGACGCGCGGCCGCCTCGACGAAGCGCTCGCCGGCATCGACGCCGCGCTCGACGCCGGGTTCGACCGCATCAAGCTCAACGCCGTGCTGATGCGTGGCGCCAGCGAGTCGCAGGTCTGGCCGCTCGCCCGCTTCGCCGCGGAGCGCGACGTCGTCGTCCGCTTCATCGAGCTGATGCCCGTCACCTCGCGCGAACTCATCGGCGAAGACGCGTTCCTCTCGATGCGCGACGCGATGGACATCCTCCGCGAGCGCGACACGCTGACCGCCCTGCCCCACGCGAAGCTCGGCGCCGGGCCCGCCGTGTACCACCGCCTCGAATCGCTCGGCTCGACCGTCGGCTTCATCAGCGCGATGACCGACGACCACTTCTGCGAGACCTGCAACAAGGTCCGCCTAACCGCAGACGGGTTCATCCGCCCGTGTCTCGGCAACCACGGCGAGATCGACCTCAAGCCCGCGCTGCGTGACTCAGCGCCCGGCGACATTGACGCCGCGATCACCGACACGTTCCGCCGCGCCCTCGCCGAGAAACCCGCCGAGCACATCTTCCGTGATCAGTACGTCCCGCTGCGCATCATGACCGCGATCGGCGGGTGAGCCGCGGAGCGGAATGACGAATGACGAAATCCGAATGACGAATCAAATCTCAATGACGAAATGCCAATGCTCTAAACCCCGCACGTCCAGCGATACCAGCGCTGTATTTGAACATTGAAGCATTGGGTATTGATTCGTCATTCGGATTTCGTCATTTGCTGTCGCCCTGCGACAGCAGATACGCGATCAGGTCGAGGAAGTCCGACTCGCTCATCGTGTCGACGAGGTTGGGCGGCATCAGCGACATGTTGGCGATGCGGCGCTCGGCGATGTTGTCGAGCTGCACGCGCTGCTCCTTGCCGGCGGTGTCGGCGAGGATGAGCGACTTGCCTTCCTCGCGGACGCCGAGGCCGACGACCGTCGAGCCGTCCTTCATCGTCACGATGTTCATGCGGAACGCCTCGTCGACGTTGCGGCTCGGGTCCATGACGTCCTCGAGCAGGCGGTCGAGCCCGCGGACGCCGATGCCGTCGAGCTGCGGCCCGATGCGGTTGCCCACGCCCTCCATCTGGTGACACGCGGCGCAGATGCGCCCGAACGCCGCCTTGCCCTTCGCCGGGTCGCGCGGCGTCTTGCCGAACGCGTCGCGCCGCTGCGCGATCATCTGCCTGACGTGCTCGTCGAGCGGCGTGAGGCCCTGCGTCAGGTCGCCGACGCGCTTGTCGACGTCGTCCACCTTCGCGCTGCGAAGCCGCTCGACGAGCTGCGTGTCGAGCAGCAGGCGCGGCGACGCCTTGCCGCTCCTGATGGCGCCAAGCAACGCCTCGCCACCCGCGCGCGACGAGGCGAAGCCCGTCGCGATCGCCTTCTGCACGGGCTCGGGCACGGTCGACAGCGCGGCGATCGTCTCGCCGCGGATCGTCTCGTCGTCGATCTCCGCGAGCAGCGCCCCGGCGGTCGATCGCAGCGCCACCGCTTCGCGCCCGTCGTTCAGGATGTCCCTGAAGGTGTGAGCCACAGAGGGATGCCCCTTTGTCGCCATCGCGATCGCATACGCCGTCTTCATCGCGGCGACACGCACCGCGTCCGACTCGGACGTGTCGCGCGCCATCTTCAGGATCGTGATCCGCATGTCGAGCCGTTCATACTCACCCGCGATACGCAGCGCCTCGATCACGCGCTTCTCGCGGCCCTCGCGCTCGCCGGCGGGCATCGCGATCACCGGCGGGTCCAGCCGCCCGAACGCCAGCCACGCGTAAGCGTCCGCCGTGTCGCCGTCGATCACCTCGAGGTACCCGAACTTGCCGTCACGACCGGTCAGGTCCCAGGTGTATTGCTTTGCCGTGTCGTTGCGCGGCGGGGTCTGCTCGGCGATCACGCTGTCGTCCTCCGAGAGTCGCAGCACGATGCGGTTCTTGCCGTTGTCCGGCGTGTTGGGGAATCCGTTGTGCCCGCACAGGTAGAACGACAGCGACTTGGGGATCAGGAACGCCTGGCTGCGCAGCACGCCCGTCAGCTTCTCGCCGTGCGCGTGACTCGACATCACCTCGACCTCGCGGCCGTCGGCGCACTTGCGCTTCTCGTAGCCCCACGGATCGGCGCTGTCCGGCGTGTCGGGGTTCGCCACGTGTTGCCACTTGTCCATCTTCTCGTCGAGCAGCACGCCGTCGGTCACCTCGATCGCCCACACCTTCATCAGCTCGCCGGGCCCGACGGACTTCGGCTCGACGCCGCGCGACAGCAACGCCTGTTCCACCTCCGTGAACAACGCCAGCTGAAACGCCGCGTCGCTTCCGAACTTCGTCCGCACGAAACGCGCCAGCAGGTGGATCTGATCCACCGGCAGCGTGCGCGCCACCGCGGGCAACGCCTTGACCAGCACGTCCTGATCGACGTTGTGGCTCTGCGCGTAGGCGAAAACGAATCGCGCGGCCGTGTCGCCCGGCACGGCGAGCACCACGTCCAGCAGCCTCTTCTGCGCCGAGTCGTCGAACCGCATCTTCTCCACCGCCGCAAACACCGCTTCGTCCTTGAGGTTCTCCCGCAGCGCGATCTTGCACGCGTGGATCAGGTGCGTGTCCTCGCCGGGCGTCTCCGCCCACAGCTTCAGCAGCGGCGCGACGTTCTCGGCGTCGGGGTGACGCGCCAGCGCCTCGACCGCGGCGCGACGCACGTGCACGTCCTGGTCGTTCAGCGCCGCGCGCAGGCGAGACGCGACGCCGTCGCCGCCGAACTCGCCCCACGCCCGCATCAGGTTCGCACGCACCAGCGCCGGCGTGTCCGCGCCCGCCCAGCCCTCCAGCGACTTCGCCTCGCCCGTGCCGCGGTACGCCGCCCACAGCGCGTGCGCCCTGAGCTGCGGGCTGGCGTCGCCCTTCTTCGCCGCGTCCATCGCCGCGTTGATCGCCTCGTCGCCGCGATCGACGATCTGGTTCGTCGCGAGCGTCCGCACGGTCAGGTTGTCGCTGTTGAGTTGATCGACAAGCTGCGCGATCGGCAGCTTCGTCAGGTCCGGCATGGGCGTCGGCGGCTCGGCCTTGCCGTCGGCGCCCTTCCACACGACACGCCAGATGCGCCCGCGCGTGCGGTCACGCTTCGGGTGGTTCAGCGGGACCTCGTAGTGGCCGATGATCGGCGCGTAGAAGTCGTTGAGGTAGAGCGCGCCGTCCGGACCGAGCTGGATGTCGACGGGGTGGAACCACGGATCGTCGCACGTGATGAAGTCCGGCTGGGTGTGCACCTGCGGCGTCGAGCCGTGCCACTCGACGATGTCGCGGTGGACGCGGCCGGTCACGACGTTGCCGAGGAACAGGTTGCCGCGGTACTCGGCGGGGAACCGGTCGGCGAGGTAGAACGCGATGCCGCCGATGCCGGTCGAGCCGTGGTTGTGATCGATCATCTTCGGCGCGAAGCCCAGCGCGTCGGCGGGTCGGCCGAAGCTCGGATAGTCGGCGCCGTTGATCAGCTGGTACACCGGCATGGAGTGACAGTCGGCCGAGTAGCGGTAGCCCCACTCGTCGAAGCACACGCCGAACGGATTGACCTGCCCGTGCGTGAGGTGCTCGGCCGCGGAGCCGTCGGGTCGGAAGCGGTACGTGTTGCCCGACGGCATGTCGAGCACGACCGGGCCCTGCCCGCGCAGCTGCACGCGGCTGTGGTTGCGGAAGCCGTGGTTCGCGTAGATCCACCCGTCGAGCCAGCGCGTGAAGCCGTTCTGGTCGCCGTGCGTGTCGACGTATTCGAACCCGGTGAGCAGCGGCTCGCGTGTGTCGGCCACGCCGTCGCCGTCGGCGTCGCGGAACTTCCAGATCGTCGGCACCGACCACGCGATCGCCTCGCTGCCGTCGCCGAGCGGCACGACGCCGATGGGGATGTTCAGCCCGGTGGCGAAGTCGTGGATGGAGCGGGCGCGGCCGTCGGGCCCGATGTCGCTGAGGATCGTGATCTTGTCGCGCCCGGTCTCGTCGGGCTTGACGGGGAACGGGTACTCGACGCTGTGCGTCACCCACAGGCGTCCGCGCGCGTCGAAGTTGATGTTCATCGGCTTGTGGATGTCATCCTCGCACGCCACGAGCTGGATCTCGAAGCCCGGCGGCAGGTGGAACATCGCGCGTTCCTGCTCGGGCGTCTGCGCCTCGGTGTTGGCGACAAGGTCCGCGGCGCGCGCGGCGACGGCGGTGATCAACGATGCGCCGATCATCAGCGCAGCGGCGGTACGAATCGGTGTCATGTCGTGCCCTCTGGGATGCTGGGAATCCGTATAGTGTACGCGGGAATGCGTGATCGGACCCGCGTGGGAAAAAATGCCAAGGTGCTTGATCATTGCGGAAATCCGCGTCACGCGCGTGCGCCGCTCCGCGGTTCGTTGACGCTCTCTACCCCACCCGCTACGCTTGTCGCGGTGGGGTGCGTCGCGATCCGCGACGTGCGTTTTTCCGAGACAAATCGACCGAAAGGAGCTTGTGCGTGAGCGATTCCCCGCAGACCGGTGCCTTCGAGGACCTGCTACATGAAACCCGCAGTTTCCCGCCGTCGCCGCAGTTCACCGCCCAGGCGAACGTGCAGGACGACGAGCTGTACAAGCACGCCGAAGAGGACTACGAAGGTTACTGGGAGCAGCACGCCGGTGAGCTCGACTGGTTCGAGCCGTGGGAGACGGTGCTCGACTGGACACCGCCGCACTGCAAGTGGTTCGTCGGCGGCAAGCTGAACATCACGCACAACTGCATCGACCGCCACCTGGCGGACAACGCCGACAAGGTCGCGATCATCTGGGAAGGTGAGCCTGGCGACGAGCGGACGATCACGTATCAGCAGCTGCACGACGAGGTCTGCCAGTTCTCCAACGCGCTCAAGAAGCTCGGCTTGGAGAAGGGCGACCGCGTGGCGATCTACATGCCGATGGTGCCCGAGGCCGCGGTGGCGATGCTCGGCTGCGCGCGCATCGGCGCGATCCACAGCGTGGTGTTCGGCGGGTTCAGCGCCGACTCGCTGTCCGACCGCATCAACGACTCGGAGTGCAAGGCGCTGATCACGTCGGACTTCGGCTGGCGGCGCGGCAAGGAGCTGAAGCTCAAGGAGGTCGCCGACGAGGCGCTGAAGAACACGCACAGCATCGAGCACGTCATCGTGCACCAGCGTGACGCGGACAACGCGTATAAGTGCCACATGGAGAGCGGCCGCGATCACTGGTACCACGAGCTGATCGACGGCGAGTCGACCACGTGCGAGCCGGAGATCATGGACGCCGAGGACGTGCTGTTCATCCTGTACACGTCGGGCACGACCGGCAAGCCGAAGGGCATCGTGCACACGTGCGGCGGGTACTCCGTCGGCGCGTACGTCACGACGAAGTACGTCTTCGACCTGCACGACGACGACGTGTACTGGTGCACGGCGGACGTCGGCTGGATCACCGGGCACAGCTACATCGTGTACGGCCCGCTGCAGAACGCCGCGACGCAGGTCATGTACGAAGGCGCGCCGAACTTCCCCGGCAACGACCGCTTCTGGGAGCTCGTCGCCAAGCACAAGGTCAGCGTGTTCTACACCGCGCCGACCGCCATCCGCGCGTTCATGAAGTGGGGCGACGACCTGCCGGCCAAGCACGACCTGTCGACGCTCCGCCTGCTCGGATCCGTCGGCGAGCCGATCAACCCCGAGGCGTGGATGTGGTACCACAAGCACATCGGCGGCGAGAACTGCCCGATCGTCGACACGTGGTGGCAGACCGAAACGGGCAGCATCATGATCAGCGGCCTGCCGGGCGTGACGACGATGGTGCCGGGCTCGGCCGGACCCGCGCTGCCGGGCATCGCCGCGACGATCGTCGACGAGAAGGCCGAGCCGGTGAAGAAGGGCTCGGGCCTGCTCGCGGTGACCAAGCCGTGGCCGAGCATGCTGCGCACGATCTGGGGCGACGACGATCGCTTCGTCGAAACGTACTTCAGCAAGTGGCCCGGTCGGCCGGACCTGTACTTCCCCGGCGACGGCGCGAAGCTCGACGATAAGGGCAACTTCACCGTGCTCGGCCGCGTCGACGACGTGCTGAACGTCTCGGGCCACCGCATCGGCACGATGGAGGTCGAGTCGGCGCTGGTCGATCACCCCGCCGTGGCGGAGTCCGCGGTCGTCGGCACGGCGCACGAGCTGAAGGGCCAGGCGATCGTGGCGTTCGTCACCGTCAAGGGCGGCGTCGAGATGACCGACGCGCTCAACGCCGAGCTGCGCCAGCATGTGGCGACCAAGATCGGCGCGATCGCGCGGCCCGAGAAGATCATCTTCACCGCCGACCTGCCCAAGACGCGCAGCGGCAAGATCATGCGACGCCTCCTCCGCGACATCGCCGCGGGCCGGGCGCTGGGCGACACCACGACGCTCGCCGACCCGAGCGTCGTCGAGTCCCTGCGTCACCAGTACGGCGACAAGGAAGGATAACGCGGCCGTGCCGATGAAAGTCCGTGAAGTGATCCGGCTGCTGGAGCGCGATGGTTGGTCGGAAGTACGATGCCGCGGCAGCCACCGCCAGTTTCACCATCCCACGAAACCCGGCACGGTGACGGTAGCCGGCAACCTGGGCGTAGAGATTCCGCAGAAAACACTGCGTAGCATTATGAGGCAAGCCGGTCTAACCGAGGACGACTGATGCGATACCTAGTGATCATCGAAAAGGGACCAAACAGCTACGGCGCGTATGTGCCGGACCTGCCGGGGTGTGTCGCGGTCGGCGAAACCGAAGACGAGGCGCGCCGACTCATCCGCGAAGCAATCGAGATGCACGTCGAAGACATGCGTGATCGAGGCCTCGAAGTGCCCGCGCCTACGTCGACATCCGACTATGTCGAGGCGGGGGCCGCCTGACTCAATCCGCTGGTCAGACCCCGCCTCGCTGAATCTAATCCACTCGTTGAGCCCCGTCACTACAATGGCGGGGCCTTGTTATTGCGCCACGAGGTTTTGACGTGAGAGGAGAATGAGCCATGAAGGTCGCTGTGTTCTCGACGAAGCCGTACGACCGACAGTTTCTCGGCGGGTTGAACGACGAGCGCGGGCACGCGCTCGAGATGAGGTTCTTTGATCCGCGGCTGACGGACCAGACCGTGAAGCTCGCCGAGGGGTACGAGACGGTGTGCGTGTTCGTCAACGACGTGCTCGACGCGGAGGTGCTGCGCGGGCTGGCGGCGGGCGGCACGCGGCTGATCGCGCTGCGGTGCGCGGGGTTCAACAACGTCGACATGCGCGCCGCCGCGGAGCTCGGCCTGACGGTCGCTCGCGTCCCGGCGTATTCGCCTTACGCGGTGGCGGAGCACACGGTCGGCCTGATGCTCGCGCTGAACCGCAAGATCTACCGCGCCTACGGGCGCGTCCGCGAGGGCAACTTCGCGATCCACGGCCTGCTCGGGTTCGACATGCGCGGACGCACCGTCGGCGTCGTCGGCACGGGGCGGATCGGCGTGGTGGTCGGCGAGATCCTGCGCGGGTTCGGCTGCGAACTGCTGGCGTTCGACAAGCACCCCAGCGACATGATGCAGGCGCTGGGCGCGGATTACGTGAGCTTCGACGAGCTGTGTGAGCGGTCGGACATCATCACGCTGCACTGCCCGCTGACGCCGGAGACGCACCACATGATCAGCGACGCGGCGATCGATCGCATGAGGGACGGCGCGATGCTGATCAACACGTCGCGAGGCGGGCTCGTGGACACCGCCGCGGTGATCGCGGGGCTGAAGCGCGGCCGGCTCGGCTACGTCGGGCTCGACGTGTACGAGGAGGAGGCGGACTTTTTCTTCGAGGACCTGTCCGACAG
Organism: Phycisphaera sp.; assembly: GCA_016125285.1. Lineage (GTDB taxonomy): Bacteria > Planctomycetota > Phycisphaerae > Phycisphaerales > Zrk34 > RI-212. The sequence goes on along the minus strand of WGMA01000039.1, from coordinate 103,843 downwards.
CATCATCCGCGACGACGACCTGGCGCGGCTGCTGACGTTCCCGAACGTGCTGGTCACGAGCCACCAGGCGTTCTTCACCGCCGACGCGATGCGGCAGATCGCCGAGACGACGCTGGGCAACATCAGCCGGTTCGCGAGCGACGGCGCGGTAGACGAGGCCAACGCCGTGCGGCCGAAGTAAGGTCAGGCGTCGCGTCGTTCGATACGGACCATCATGACGCTATCGGCCGGCTGCGAGGTAAAGCCGTTGGTGGTTTCGACCCGCGGGCGCGGGCCGACGGCGCAGACGCGCCAGCGCGGCGCGATGATCGCCAGCGCGACGACGCCCATGAGCCGCGCGACGTGTTCACCGATGCAGATGCGCGGCCCGCCGCCGAAGGGGATGTACGCGTAAGGGTCGCGCGCCTTCTCGGCGTCGGGCGTGAAGCGCTGCGGGTCGAAGCGCTGCGGGTCGGGGAAGAGGTCGGCACGGCGGTGCAGCGTGTAGGGGCTGATGATGACGCGGGCTTCGGCGGGCAGGCGCACGCCGGACGGCAGCGTGTCGTCGGTGACCACGCGGCGCGCCATCGCCCAGGGCGACGGGTCGATGCGCATCGTCTCGTTCAGCACGCGCCGCGCGTCTTCGAGCGCGGGTACGTCGGCCATCGTCGGCGTGCGATCACCGAGCGTGTGGCGGCACGCGGCGGCGAGTCGCTCGTCGATGTCGGGGTGCTCGGCCAACTCGTACAGCGCCCAGGCGATCGCGTTGCCGATCGGCTCGTAGCCCGCGAGGAACAGGCCGAGCGCGTGGTCGCGCAGCCAGCGTTCGTCGGCCGAGTCAGCGGCGGCGGGTTGTGAGCGGATCAGCACGGACAGCATATCGCGAGCGTCGGCGCCCGCGGCGCGGCGCTCGTCGATGAGCTGACGGGTCATGTCGTCGAGGAGCCGGGTGTAGCGGCGTTCGCGTCGGCGCGGCTGGGTGGGCAGCCACTTGGGCCAGGGGCCGCGCATGCGCGCGACGGTCCACTGGTAGGCGCGGCGCACGGCCTCGTAGAACGCGTCGACGCGCTCCGCCTCATCGGCGCCGAGCCCGAGAAACATCTCGCCCGACACGCCGACGGTCATGCGCATCACCGACTCGGCAAGGTTCAGCTCATCGCCGTGCGACCACGCGGCGAGCATGGCTTCGACGTGGCGTGCGATCATCGGCGGCATCGCGTCGAGGGCGCGGTGCTGAAAGTGCGGCGCGAGCGTCTTGCGCGGCACGCGGTGCGCCTGGCCCTCGCTGTTGATCAGGCTGTGCCCGAACACGCCGGTAAACGCGACCTGGAAGTCGGTCTTGTGGTAGTTCAGCGCGTTCTTCGCGAGGACGTGGCGGATGTCGTCGACGTCGTTGAGCAGCCAGGAGGGTCGGTCGAGGTCGAGGCGTACGGCGTTGCCGTAGCGGCGCGCGCAGTCGAGCAGGAACGCCATCGGATCGTCGCGCATCGCGGCGCGGTGATCGCCGGGCGGGCGGACGGCGTTGACGGCCGCGTCGGCGTCAGACCCGGCCATCGACCACCCCATCGCCGTCGCGCGCGGGTTCGGCGTCCGCGACGCGCGGCTCGGATCGGGCGCCCCACAGGCAGCGCGCGTAGCGGCGGAGGTTGCGCGGGCGCATCGCGGTCGCCCACCGCGTGGCGAACGCGCGGGCCGCCTCGCCGTAGCGCTGGCGACGGTACAGGAGTCGCGCCTGCTCGAGCAGCAGCGCCGCGGCGAAGGTCGCGCGGTACGGCGCGGCCCACGCCGGAGTCACCTTCGGATCGAACAACGCCTCGACCGCCGCGAGCCCCGCGCCGAGCACCGACGCGGCGTTCTCACGCAGTCGGCCCTCGTGCATCCGCAGCTCGAACAGCGGCCGGTCCGTCGCCGCCACCGTGTGCCACGCCAGCCCCTGCGCCACCATCACGCGGTCGTAGCCGTGGAAGAACGGCTCGGGCACCGACCACAGCCGATCGAACACCTCGCGACACAGCACCGCCCCGCCGGTCGACATCTTCAGCCGCCCGTCGATGTATCGCCGGAAGTTGTCGACGCGATCGTCGGTGATGCACGGCGTGTCGGACACGCGCGTCTCACCGTCGGGGCGGAGCGTGACCCAGGGCCCGAACAGCATGCGGACGTCGGGGCGCTCGCGCAGGACCGACGCGGCGTGGGCCAGCGCGTCGGGGCAGAGCCGATCGTCGGCGTCGAGGAACACGACGTACGGCGCGGTGGTCTGCTCGAGGCCGCGCTTGCAGGCGACGTAGGGCCCGCGGTTGGGCTGATAGAAGTAGCGGACGTCCGGCTCGTATTCGGCGACGATCTGCCGCGTGGCGTCGGTCGAGCCGTCATCGATGACGATCACCTCGAACGTCGCGTCGCGCTGGGCGAGCGCCGAATCGATCGCCTCACGCAGGTACATACCGTAGTTGTACGCGGGGATGATGACCGAGAATTGCGGCAAGGTTGGGGCAGGCTCCATCCGTAAGCGTCTCATCGGTAGGGACGTCTGGGTGTGAATCCCGCAGAATCTCCCCTGTGGGTTTCCGGCAGCAGTATACCAGCCAACGGGGAAATACGATCAGAACTTGCGCGGTATCGACAAATGCCGCGTTTCGCCTCGCTTGGGCGGCGTTTGCTGTTATACTGGGGTAATTCTGAACGTTGTCTGCACATGCACGGAGGCTCCGCATGGCAACACCCGCCGGTCCAAGCACACGTATCATCGCATTCATGAACCAGAAGGGCGGCGTCGGTAAGACGACGACCACCGTCAACCTCGGCGCCGCGCTGGCCGAGCAGGGTTCGCGAGTGCTGTTCATTGACCTCGATCCGCAGGCGCACCTGACGCTGCACCTGGGCGTCGACCCGACCGACGTCGACGCCAGCGTGTACGACCTGCTGGTGGACGGCGAGACGTCGGTCGAGTCGGTCGCGATCGACCTGGGCGACGGCATGGCGCTGCTCCCTGCAGAGGTGGACCTCGCGGCGGCCGAGCAGGACCTGGGCGCGATGGTGGACCGTCACCGCGTGCTGGGCGGCAAGATCAAGCCGCTGATCAGCCAGTACGACTTCGTGCTGATGGACTGCCCGCCGAGCCTCGGCATGCTGACGCTCAACGCGCTGGCGACGGCGAACGAGGTGATCGTGCCGATGCAGGCGCACTTCCTGGCGTTACAGGGGCTCAGCAAGCTGCTGGAGACGATCCAACTCGTTCGCCAGAATGTGAATACGCAGCTGCGGGTCAGCGGCGTGGTGCTGTGCGTGCACGACGGGCAGACGAACCTCGCCAGCGAGGTGGTCAACGATCTGGAGCAGTTCTTCAACGCCAGCCGGAAGCTCGCGATGCCTTGGTCGCAGGCGGTGATCTTCCAGCCGCCGATCCGCCGCAACATCAAGCTGGCCGAGTGCCCGAGCTTCGGGCAGACGATCATGCAGTATGACGCGGCGTGCGCCGGGGCGAACGATTACCGCGCGCTCGGGCAGGCCGTGCTCGCCGCCGCGCCGGGCGCGACGCGTAAGCCCGTACCGGCCGCGACCCCGACGTCGGCTGCGACCGCCGCGACACCCGCGCCCGTCGCCGAGGCGCCGACCCACGACGAGCCCGCGGAACCCGAGCCCGCGGCCGCCGCGCCGTCGCCCGAACCCGTCGTCGAAGCGGCGCCCGTTGCCGAGTCGCCGGCACCGATCGCGAGCGAAACGCCGTTCACCGATGGCCCCGCCGCGTACACCGACGGCCCCGCGGAAGCCGCCGAACCCGCGCCACAGCCCGCGATCGAGGCTGAACCGCATTCAACCGCGGTGAACGCCGATCAGCCCGCCGCCGCGCCAGAGTCACCGGCGGCCCAGCCCGCGCCTCAACCGCATGCCGCGCCCGCCCCGCCGCTGCAGGCCTCACCGCTGCTCAAGCGACTGGCGAATCCTTACGCGGAGCTGATCCGCCCGGCGATCGACACGCGTGTCGAGATCCCGCCGCCGGCCAAGCAGCCGCAGCAGCACGGCAGCGCTCCGGCGCACGCCGCGCAACACATCCCGTCTGAGGCCGAGTCGCACACATGACCGACCGCCTGCGTCTGCCGATTCGCGTTGCGCTGGTCGGCTGGTGGGCGGCGATGGCGATCGGCTCGCACTGGCCCCACCTCGACGTCGCCGGGCAGTTCGGCATCGCCAACAACGACGTCGTCTTCGGCCTCGACAAGTGGCTGCACGTGTCGTGCTACACCGGTCTGGCCCTGCTGATGCTGATGTCGGCGTTGTACGGGCCCGGGCGGCGCGGTCTCTACCTCACGCTCGTGACACTCTTCGTCTACTCGGTCACCGACGAGACGACGCAGTGGCTGATCCCCGGCCGCACGGTCGGCATCGACGACTGGCTGGCGTCGTCGCTGGGCGTGTGCCTCGGCACGGGCGTCTGGGCCGCGGGCCACTGGTCGCACCGGGGCGACGGATCCTTCGTCAGCCGCGCCAAGCTCGTGGCGATGCTCACCATGGTCAGCCGATTGTTCGGCATGGTCCGCGACTGGTCGCTGGCGTGGGTGTTCGGCCTCGGCTCGACGATGGACGCGTTCGTCGTCGCCTTCATGATCCCCAACCTCTTCCGACGCCTCTTCGGCGAGGGCGCGCTGTCCTCGGCGTTCATCCCGCAATACACCCGGCTCGACGACGACGACCCGCGCACCGCCGGGCGATTCGCCTCCGCCGTCGTCACCATGCTCATGCTCGTGCTGATGCTCATCGTCGCCGCCGCGGTGCTGGTGATGTGGGCGATGCTGGCCGGGGGCGCGATCACGCACAAGTGGCAGCTGACCGTCGAGCTGACGATGCTGATGCTGTGGTACGCCCCGCTGGTCTGCCTCGTCGCCGTGCTCGGCGCGATGCTCCAGGTGCACGACCGCTTCGGCCCGCTCGCCGCCGCCCCCGTCATCCTCAACGTCGCCATCGTCGGCGCCGCGTTCTGGTACCACGTCGCCCAGCGCGAATCGATGAGCCCGACGACCGGCCTGTTCATCGTCGGCGGCGCCGTGATCGTCGCCGGACTCATCCAGATCGCCTGGCAGCTCATCGCCCTGCACGTCGCACGCGGACGCTGGTTCGCACTCCGCGCCCACGACGACGACGCCCACCGCTGCGTCAAGGAAACCATGCGCGTCATGTTCCTCCAGTGGGCCCCCGCCGTGCTCGGCCTCGCCGTCCTCCAGCTCAACACCCTCGCCGACATGATCATCGCCATCACCTTCAGCGGCGATCCCGGCCAGCACATGCACCTGTTCGGCTACACGCCCGAGTTCCCGATGAAGGTCGGCGCCGCCGCCGTGCTCGGCGCCTCGGCGCGGCTCTACGAGTTTCCGCTCGGCGTGTTCGGCATCGCCGTCGCCACCGCCATCTTCCCGCAGCTCTCACGCACCGCCGACGACGCCCCCGCCTTCGCCAACCTCCTCCGCAAGGGCATGCGGCTCACGCTGTTCATCGGCCTGCCCGCGTCCGTCGGACTCATGCTCGTCCGCAACCCGCTCGCCGAAGCGATCTACTTCCGCGGCGGCAGCCTCGAGGCCGGCGACGCCGAACGCATCGCCTGGGTCCTGTGCGGTTACGCCCCCGCCATCTGGGCCTACTCCATGAACCACATCCTCACCCGCGCCTTCTACGCCCAGCAGAACACCGCCACCCCCATGTTCGTCTCCGTCGCCATGGTCAGCCTCAACGTCGTCATGAACCTCACGCTCATCTGGCCCCTCGGCGCCGCCGGCCTCGCCTGGTCCACCTCCATCTGCGCCATGCTCCAGACCGTCATCCTCCTCGTCCTCGTCCGTCGCTACGTCGACCAACCCGTCGACCGCACCGTCGCACGAAGCTGGGCCGCCACCGCCGCCATCACCGTCGTCATGGCGCTCGTCGTCGCCCTCACCCTCGGCGCCATCCACATCGCCGACCCCACACGCATCCAGGTCACCGGCGTGCTGTTCGGCGTCACCGGCCTCGGCGTCGCCGTCTGCATGAGCGGCTCGCTCGTTTTGAGAATGCCCGAAGCGAAATGGCTGCTGTCGCGATCCGCCGACTTATCCACCGAAAACTGAACAACCTGTCGGACCAACACCGTAACGCCCTTTCCACAAGCCTATTACGCGTGTCAACCGCTTTGGGGCAATCGCTGGATAATGTGGAAAACATGCCCCGGCTTAGCGTTGACGGATGTGCTCACGCCTGTAACATGGGGCCACGTTCTGAACGGGTGACTCGAGACACAACTCTTACTTGGGGGTAACGATCATGGGCGGCGCAATTGTTCTCTTCGGAATCATCGGATTCCTCATCGGCGTGGCGATCGGCGCGGCCCTGCTCCGCATCGGATGCCAGATCGTCAAGGTGCCCGTGCCCGAGTTCGGCAAGGCGATGGGCGTCGTGATCGTCGCGGCGATCGCCAGCTTCGCCGTCAGCTTCATGTTCGGCTTCACCATGGGAGCGATGATCGGCGCCGACCCGACCGCGCTGCGGGTCATCCAGATCATCAACCTGCCCATCAGCGCGTGCCTCTACGCCACGATCTACATGGCCATGCTCCCCACGACCTTCGGCAAGGGCCTGCTGATCTGGCTGGTGCAGGCGGCGGTCGTCTTCGCGATCGTGATCGTGGTCGTCATCGTTCTGTTCGCCACCGGCTCCATGCACGGGTAACCGTGACACGCCAGCCCGCGCCTCAGCGCGACGCGGCGACAAACGCGCGGATCAGCCCGATGCCCAGCGGCTCGGCGACCGTCCGCTCGGGGTGCCACTGCACGCCCACGTAAAACCGAGCGCCCGGGCGATCGATCACCTCGATCACGCCGTCGGGCGCCGTCGCGACGGTGCGCAGCGCGCCCGGGTCCGCCACGGCCTGATGGTGATGGCTGTGCACGACGCCCGACGCCGGCAGGTGCGGGTGCTCACCAACGCCCTCGACGAGCGCGACGGCGTGGTCGTTGTCCTTGTGCAGCGCCGCCAGCGCCGCGTCGAAGCCCGGCGCCTCGGCCAGGTGCTGATGCAGCCGACCACCCGCCGCCAGCGCCATCCACTGCATGCCCAGGCACACGCCCAGCACCGCGTGCCGCGACTCGGCCAGAGCCGCGAGCAACGCCAGCTCGAACGCCTGCCGCGCCGGGTGCAGCACCTTCGCCGCCGGGTGCACCGCCTCCCCGAACGCCGCCGTGTCCGGATCGTCCCCGCCGCTCAGCAGAATGCCATCGCACAATACGAGATAGTCGCCGATGCGCTCCACCTCGTACGGCAGCATCACCGGCACACCCCCCGCCTCACTCACGGCGCGTGCATACTCAAATGGCGACTCATACCACAACCGCGCGTCCGGCGTGCACCGCCCGCGCACCTCCGCGGCGCTGCGCGCCGAAGTATCCACCGTGATGCCGATGACGGGATTCACGCGGAGTCTCCCGCGCCGGGCGGTCTCGGAACCAGTGACACGAGTTGATTGACCAGTTCCGGAATGTGCTGCTCAATGACCGCCCACATCAGTTCGACGCTAACGTTGCCGTAGTCGTGCACCAGCCGATGACGGGTTCCGGCAATCTTGGCCCAGGGAACCTGCTGATGCAGCTGCTTGAACTCATCGGAGACCTGCCACGCCGCCTCACCGATGACCTGTATCCAGCGGGTCATCGCCGCCTGAAGCACCTCGTCTTCGGCGAACCGTTCGCGCGTCAGATCGGCGCTGTGCCTGACGATCATCCGGGCGTGTTCGAGCATGTCGACCAACAGAGCCTCATCGCGCTGCATAGATCGGCTCCGTGCGGCTGAGGATGTGATGACGACGGACGTAGTTTCTGCTCTGTTCCACCGCCCGCCGTTCCACAAGGTCGACCGAACGTCCCATGATGCGCGACAGTTCGTCCTGCATCGGCACAAGATCCCACAGGCTCCAATCCGCGTCATTGGCAAACGTCACCAGAACATCCACGTCGCTGTCGGGCCCAAAGTCCTCGCGCAGGATCGAGCCGAACAGCGACAGTTCGGTGATCTTCCACCGCTGGCAGAACGCCACGATCTCGTCCATTGGCAGGTCGGCTTTGCTCGTGACCATGAGGCGACTCCCGTTACGACCCATTGTAGCCGATGCGGATGGAACCACGAAAACTCAAAGAATCACGAAGCCGCACGAAGTGATTCAGAGGCCTGGTGGGTCTTCGTGAGCCTTCCTGTCGATGTGGTTGAACTTACCCCCGCGCGTCCATCGCTTCGCTGGCGAGTTTCGCCTGCTGGTCGGCGTGGTACGAGCTGCGCACCATCGGGCCCGACTCGACGTGCGTGATGCCCAGCGACTCGCCGAGCGTCTTGTACGCCGCGAACGTGTCGGGGTGGACGAAACGCTGCACGGGCAGGTGATTGGCCGACGGCTGGAGGTACTGGCCGATCGTCAGGATGTCGCACGCGCCGTGATCCGTCGCGGTCATCTTCAGCAGGTCGTGCATGAGCTGTTCGATCTCGGCGTCGGTCTCGCCGATGCCCGCCATGATGCTGGTCTTCGCGACGAAGCCCTGCTCCTTCGCCCGGCGCAGCAGCTCCATCGACCGCTCGTACTTCGCCTGCGGACGCACGACGCGGTACATGCGCGCGACGGTCTCGAGGTTGTGGTTCAGCACGTCGGGCTTCGCGTCGAGCACGGTCTGCAGCGCGGACCAGTCGCCGCAGAAGTCGGGGATCAGCGCCTCGATCTGCGTGTTGGGCGCCTGCGTGCGGATCTCGCGGATCGTCTCGGCCCAGATCTTTGCCCCGCCGTCGGGCAGCTCGTCGCGGTTGACCGACGTGATGCACACGAAGCGGAGGTTCATGATGGCGACCGCCTCGCCGACGCGCCTGGGCTCGTCGATGTCGAGGACGGGCGGCTTGCCGGTCTTGATGTTGCAGAACCCGCACGAGCGCGTGCAGGTATCGCCAAGGATCATCAGCGTCGCCACGCCGTGCGACCAGCACTCGCCCATGTTCGGGCAGCGCGCCTCCTGGCAGACGGTGTGCAGGTTGTTCTTCGCCACGAGCTGGCGGAGCTCGTGGTAGTGCTCGGACTGCGGCAGCTGCATGCGCAGCCACCGGGGCTTGCCGCGCTTCGTGAAGTCGCGGCTGTCCACGTGGTTGTCGAGCACCATGTCGGTGAGGCTGATGCGTGTCATAGCTGCGTCATCATAGCGGAAAACGGCGCGGCCAGAAGTCAGTCGATCCGCTCGATCGCAAACGCCGCCTCGCCCTTGTATTCCGGTGTTTTCATCGACGCGCGGCCGGTACCCGCGTCGGTCACACCCAGCGTGCCGCCGTCGGTTTTCACGCCCGTGACCGGGTCAGTCCACGTCACGCGGTATTGACCGGCGGGCAGGTCGAGCGTGAGGATCTCCGGTCGATCGCCGAACAGGTACACCGCGTACTGCCTGCCCGCCTCGGCCAGCGCGTACGCCGCCAGCCCCTTCGGCGGGTCCTTCACGAAGCCGCGCGTCGGCCGCATCTTCACGACGTCGAACCCGCCGATGAACTTCGCCAGCGTGCCGATCTGTTTGCGGAACGCGGGGCTGCCACAGCCGGGCTGCTTGTCGTGGTACCTGAATGTGCCGTCCTCGTGACCGGCGGTGAACGAGTAGTCGAGGTTGTTGTACAGCCCGCCGCCGTTGAGCAGGAACTGCCACGCCTCCATGCGATAGTGCGTGTCGGCGGTGCCCTTGAAGCCGGTCTCGTTCTCGCCGATCACCTTGTTCAGCGCGTAGTTCATGTCGACCGCGTCGGGCGGGCTGGTGTAGTGGAAGTTGAAGATCGACACCGCGGGGTGCGGATCGCTGACCTTCGCCCGACCGTTGGCGATGTTCATCGAGATCAGGTGCCGGTGCGGCAGCGCCTTTTCCGCGTCGGTGATGACGTCGGCGATGCGGCGTTGCCAGTCCATCGTCACGCCGCCGAAGTAAGGCTCGTTGCACACCTCGTAGTACAGATTGTCGAACCCGGCCAGCTCCGCGACGATCTTCCGCACCAGCGCCTCGTGCACGGCGAGCAGCCCGGCGTGCTTGTCCAGCGTGTAAACCTGCTCGCGGTTGCGCGGCCCGACGCCCTGCGTGTTGTTCGCCGGGTTCTGCGGGCTCAGCCGGTACATGTCGTCCTTGTAGAATGGGCAGAACAGGTTCAGCTCCACCACGACGCCGCGCTTCGACGCCTGCGTCATGAAGTCACGCAGCCGCGCGAAGTACGCGTCGTTCCACTTCGTCAGGTCCCACCGCTTGCCGTCGTCTGTGCGCGCCCACGGCGTGATGAAGCGGTCACGCTGCGGCGCGAGCGTGTTGCCCTCGATGTTGAACGCGCCGGGCGGCTCGCAGTACACGCCGGTGAACGTCCGCGTCAGGTTCAGCCCGTCGGCGGCGAGCGTGTCGAGGTAACGCGTGTAGTCGAAGTCGAGGTTGAGCACCGCGCCGTAGTGCTCGGCGGACGTGATCAGCACGGTGGGCCTGCCGCGGAACAGGAAGTAGTGCGGGTTGTCGGGGTGCAGCGCGAGCGGCGCGGACGCGTCGGCCGACGCCGCGGGCTGCTGCGCGGTCGCGGGGCCGATGAGTGCGAGCAGCGTCGCGAGACACACGGCGAGCGCGGCGGCACGGGTGACGTGTTGTGTGTGCATGGCGGTATTGTATCCGGGCGGCGGTGGCGGACGGACGCCGATCTCAGCACGCGTGCCGCATCGCTACGTCGGCCAGCGCCTCGGCGGCGACGTCGTAGCCGCTGAACTGCGCAGCGATGTCGAAGCCAGACTCGCGCTGGATCTTTTGACCGTTCTTCGAGCCGAGGTGCCACGTGTACCCGTTGGGGTTGACCTCGAGGATGTAGAGCCTGCCGCTGGGCTGTTCGCGGACGATGTCGACGCCGAGCAACGGGATGTGCGGGATTGTCGCGTGCGCTCGCTCGGCGAGCTCGATGATGTCGGGGTCGTCGATGAGCGTGAACGTGCAGCCCTTGCCGGACGACACGATCGAGTGCCCGCCGCCGCCGAACGCGTCGGGGCCCTCGAGCGGCGGGCGATCGTGCGACGCCTCCTGCAGCCACGCGAAGATCGTCCGGCCGAACAGCGTCGTCACGCGGTAGCACCGCGCGTGCGGCCCGGTGTAGACGAACCGCTGCACGATCATGTCCGCGTTGTCGTAACGCTCCGCCAGCATCCTCGCCATGTCCGTCTTCGGCTCGCGGTAACGCACGCGCGACGATCGGCGGATCAACACGTCGGCTCCCTGCCCGCCGCAGTCCGGCTTCGTCACCACGTACGCGCCGAGGTGCGTCACGTCCGGCGTGTCGTCGCCCGGGCTGATCACCGCCCACTCCGGCACCGGCAGCCCCGCCGCGCTGAAGATCGTGTTCTGCTCGTGCTTGTCGATGCGGTAGCCGTCGAACAGCCGACCGCGCACCCACCACCGCTTGGTCACCGGGTGGAACGACACGACGCACGTCGGCGCCAGCAGGCAGCGCAGCCACGTCGACAGCCGCGGGCGACGCCTGGCGATCAGCACGCGGATGTGCGGCCAGCGTGCGTGGATGCGCTCGGCGATCCGCTCCATGTCCGAGCGCGGCGCGGCGTTGCCGTGCCACACCAGCACGAGGTTGCACCGCCGCGGGTTGTCCGGGTGTTCGTTCATGGCGTCGATCTCAGCGGGCTTACGACCACACGCATGATAAACGATCCCGCCGCGCTTGTTCGCTGTCGTGTGGCGTCCTACGCTTGTCGCAGGCACGTCAGAGACATCGCCATCACCCCGCCACGGAGCCTTCCCATGCCGCACCGCTTTCCGCTGATCGTGCCCTGCGCCTTGCTCGTCGCCCTGCTCGTATCGCCGCTCGCGTGTCGCGCCGCGCCGGTCGTCTACGAAGGCGACGCCGGGCCCGGCAAGGGCAGGCACATCGTATTCATCGCCTCCGATCACGAGTACAAGTCCGAGGAGACGCTGCCGGCGCTCGCGCGCATCCTCGCGAAGCACTTCGGCTTCAAGTGCACCGTCGTGTTCGGCGTCGACGCCGACGGCTACATCCAGCGCGGCGCGTCCAACGTGCCCGGCATCGAGGCGCTCGACTCGGCCGACCTGCTCGTCCTGTTCACACGCTTTCAGAACTGGCCCGAAGACCAGATGAAGCACTTCGCCGCGTACCTCGACCGCGCCGGCCCCATCGTCGGACTCCGCACCGCGACGCACGGCTTCAACAAGATCCCCAAGGGCTCACCCTACGAGAAGTTCAACAACGGCTACGGCGGCGCGGAGTACAAGGACGGCTTCGGCCGACAGGTGCTCGGCGAGAAGTGGGCCGGTCACTACGGCGGCAACCACAAGTCGTCGACGCGCCTCGACATCGTGCCGGAGCAGAAGGACCACCCGATCCTGCGCGGCGTCGATCACATGTGGGCCCAGGCCGGCGGCTACTTCACCAACCCGCTCCAGCCGAGCACCGTGCTCGCGATGGCGCAGCCGCTGACCGGCATGGAGCCCGACTCGCCCGACGACACGTCCAAGAAGCCCGTGCCCGGCGCGTGGGTGCGCGCCTACGAAGGCAAGGACGGCAAGACCGGCCGCGTGTTCACTTCCACCTACGGCGCGTCCGACGACATCACCAACGACGGCTACCGCCGCATGCTCATCAACGCGTGCTTCTGGGCGGTCGGGCTCGACGACGCCATCAAGCCCGACCTCGACGTCAGCTTCGTCGGCCCGTTCAACCCGACGTGGCGACACACCCACGACTACCACGTCAAGCCGAAGATCAAGCCCGAAGAACTCGCCGGCTGGGACACGCCGATCCTGCCGGTGGACAAGAACTGACCTACGCAGCGCGTGTCGCGTAGAATGGGCCGCACCCATTCACGCGGCACGCTCATGAACAACTCGACACGCCTCATCGCGCTCACGCTGATCGGCATCACCGCGCTCGCCGCGACGCGCGTGCGCGCCGCCGATGACAACGGCGCGGACGGGGACACGTATGCGCGCACGGAGACGAAGCCGACGGCCGACGGCGCGGCGCGGATCACCGTGCACATCGTCGACGACGCCAGCGACGCGCCGCTGCCCGTGCGTGTCATCGTCACGGCGTCGGATCAGTCACATCCCGACGGCTCGTCGCGCGGCGTGTACAGGGACGGGCGTTTCTTCGCCGACGGGTCGTTCACCGTCACCGCCCCCGCCGGGGCGACGACGATCGAACTGCACAGCGGGCCGCACATCGTGCCGCTGACGATGCAGGTCGACGCGAAGGCGGGCGAGCACGCGACGTACCGCGCGCGGCTGCACCGCTGGATCGACACCGCTTCGATGGGCTGGTACGCCGGCGACAACCACGTGCACACCAAGCACGACGAGCACGGCGCGGTGCGCACCGACCTGGCGTACACCGCGCTGCAGGGCCGGGCGAACGGGCTGAGCTTCATCACCGAGGCCGGTTCGAGCGTGTCGTACGAGATGATCGACAAGCTCGACACGCCGACGTTCCTGCTGCGTTACGCGCAGGAGCAGCGGCCGGGGCCGTACGTCGGGCACATCAACACGCCGGGCATCACGCGTGCGTTGACCGACGACGAGACGACGCGGCTGTTTCACCGGCCGCTGCCGGGACAGGCGCTGACCGAAGCCGTGCACGCGATCGACGGCGTGACGATCCACACGCACCCGATGACGCCGCCGACGCAGCTGCACTGGATGGGCGCGACCGAGGCGCTGTCCGACGGCGTGCTGAACAAGACCACCGACCTGTTCGACGTCGACGCGCAGCACACGCAGGCGATGTGGTTCGCGCTGCTGAACCTCGGCAACCGCATCGGCGTCAGCAGCTACACGGACGCGGCGCTGGGGCGGAGCAACACGCTGTCGCCCGGCGACCGGCGTGTGTACTGCCGGGCGGATCGGCTCGACTACCGCGCGATCGTCGACGCGATGCGCGCCGGCCGCACGTGCGCGACCAACGGCGGGCCGGTGTTCGCCGAGCTCGACGTCGAGGGCGCGGGCCCGGGCGACACGCTGCAACGCGAGCCCGGCTCGAAAGTCACCGCGAAGCTCACCACGCACAGCCTCGGCCCGCTGCGCAGCGCCGCGCTGTACATGCACGGCCGGCGCGTCGCGGCGTTCAACGTGCAGGGCAAACAGGGCGCGGTCGAGCTCACGAGCGACGTGACGCTGCCGACCGACCGCCGCGCGTGGATCGTCGCCCGCTGCGAAGACATGCAGGGCAACTGGTGGCTCAGCAGCCCGGTGTACATCGAGCCGACGAAGGAAGGCCACATGCACATCCTCGTCCGCGAACTCACCGAGCCCGCGTTCACCACGATCCTGGAGATCAGCAACGCGTCACGCTTCGCGCAGCTACGGCGTGCGTTCTTCGCGCACGTCATCGTCACCGTGCGACACGGTGACCATGATCCCCTCACGCGCGTCGAGGTGCTCAAAGACGGCCAACCGCTGCGGGTGTGGACTCCCGAAGACGGGGACAAGTGGAGCGACGACCGCGTGCCCGTCACCGACCCGCGCGGCGATTACGCGCCCGGCTGGGAGTGGTATCCGGCAACGATCATACCCGTGCACTTCCAGGCCGACTGGCCCGTCGCCGAGTCCGGCTGGTACGCCGTGCGCTACACCACCCGCAGTGGATCGACGCGCACCACCGACGCCGTGCGCTTCGACGCGTCCAACCCCAACAGCCGAACGATCTCCGTCGCGCAGCTCGCCGGCGCCGACACGAAGCTCACGCTGCGCGGCTACGCCGAGGACCTGCCGCTCGCCGACATCGCCCCGCCCTACGACCGCGGCGGCTGGTGGTATCCACAGAAGGGCTGGTGGCGGCTCGACGTCGACTTCGCCGACGAGCACGTCACGTACGGCCGGACCGACGAGCTCGACCCGCCGCTGTTCCGCGCCGCCAACTAGGTCAGGCTCCGCCTGACATCGACGTTGCGTCAGGCATAGCCTGACCTACACATCATCCTCGACATACCGCTCGTGAAATGTGATCAGCGGCTGATAATCGCCCGCGTCGGCCGCTTTCAGCGCATCGATGTACGCGTCGCGCTGCGACGTGTCGCGCGCCATGTCGACCTCCGGCCAGACCACCACCGCGTGCCCGTTCTGCTTCAGCCAGACGTTGGCCAGCATCCGCGCCCAACGGCCGTTGCCGTTCTCGAACGGGTGGATCTGCACCGCGCGATGATGCAGCCGCACCGCCTGCTCCACCAGCGGCATGTCCGTCTCGTCACACCAGTACGTCAGGTCGTCGAGCAACGCGCGGAGCTGGGTGTCGATCTGATGGCGCGGCACGCCCATGTTCAGCTCGCCGCGTCGCTTCTGCCCGGCCCACGCCCACACGTCGCCGAACATCTGTTCGTGCAGCCTGAACACCCATGCCAGGTCGAACGGCGCACGTTTGCGCGACGGCCGGTCGGCAAGGTACCGCACGGTCGCCTTGAGGATGTTGCGCGCCTCGTAGCGATTCAGCTCGGCGCGCGTCGTGATACCACGCACCTTCAGCCCGGAGATGTCGTCGATGGGAGACTCGCCCGGCAGCGTCGGCCAGTCGTCGCTCACGGCGACCACACCCGCCGGCCGCTGCCGCGCAGCAACTCGTGCATCGTGTCCTGAATCATCGCCTCGACCGTCTCGTCGTCGACCGCCTGGCCCTCGAGCGACGACGTGCCCTGCACGATCCGCACCAGCCGCTCCGCCTTCGCCCGCGCCTCGGCACGCTTGAGCTTCTCGGCGTCCCCGCGCGGCGACATCACCACGTCCACGCCCAGCACGCCCGCCACACGAGCGATGTTGTCGAACGACGCGTGGCGGTCTCCGCCCAGCACACGATTCACCGTCGCCACCGACACGCCGCTCCGCTCCGCGAGATCGGCGACTGTCATGCCCAATGAGGCTCGTCGGTCGTTCAATCCATTTGTGATAAGCGTGTTACGAATCATGACCGCCTCCATTATCCGCTCAATTGTAGATTAAATATGATTGATAATCCATTTAAATTATATCTTATTTGATTTAGAATCTGTCGGACGAGCGTCGTGTCCTGCGTATTCAACACCGCGCGGCGAGGCACGGCGCGACATCGGCATCCCCATTACAATCCCCCCATGCACACGGGCGTCATCTACACCGCACTCGTCGGCTGGGTGATCCTCACCGCGATGCTGTTCCGCTTCGTCGACAAGAAGCGGGCGGTCATGGTCGGCGTGCTCGGCGGGTTCCTCGTGCTGCCGACGGTCACGATGCTGCCCTGGCAGCTGATCGCGGTCGACCGCGGCGTGGCGATCGGCATGGGGCTGTGGCTGGGCATCGTGCTGTTCGATCGGCGTGTGCTGCGCGGGGCGCGGCCGCGGTGGGTCGACGCGCCGATGATGCTGATGCCGGCGGCGGTGATCGTCAGCTGGCTGAGCAACGGCGTGTCGGGCGACGACGCGAAGCACGCGATGTGGCTGGCGTGGATCGACGCGTGGTCGTGGCTGGCGGTGTGGGGCGCGGGGCGGCTGTACTTCAGCTCCGCGGCGGACCTCCGCCGGCTGCTCGTCGCGGTGGTGATCGCGGGCCTGCTGTACGTGCCGGTGTGCGTGTTCGAGATGATCGTCGGCCCGGGCCACTTCGTCGCCCAGCTCGTGTACGGGCTGACCCCGAACGCCGAGCAGGCGGCGCGACTCGGCGGCTGGCGTCCGACGGGCATGCTGCGTGACGGCCTGGAGCTGTGCGCGTTCATGGCGATCGCGACCGTCGCGTCCTTCGCCTGCTGGCGCGTCGGCAAGGCCGCGCGGCTGTGGAACCTGCCCGCGTGGCTGCCCATGGCGATCCTGCTGATCACGACGCTCGCCTGCCGCGGCGTGTACGGCTACGCGCTGCTGTTGATCGGACTCGCCGCGCTGTTCGTGATGCACCTGACCTCCGACCGCGTCGTGCTGGTCGTGCTGCTGTGCGGCGCGGCGCTGTACATCGTCTTGCGACTCGCCGGCCTCGGCGCCGACACGATGCTCGACGTCGCCGAGCACGTCCAGCCCAGCCGCATCCGCAGCCTCGCGTTCCGGCTCGACGCCGAGCGGACCTACGTCGACCAGGTCCGCGAGCACAACCCCGCGCTCGGCTTCGGCGGCGCGACGCCCGACCAGCACCCCTTCGCCGACGGCTGGTGGGTCCAACGCCTGCGCGACACCGGCCTCGTCGGCGTCGCCGTGTGGTTCATCGCGATCGCCGCCGTGCCCGTCGGGGTCACCGCCGCACGCCTCCTCCGACCCGCCGACTACCCCACCCCCGCCATCACCGCCGCCGGCCTCGCCCTCCTCATCACCCTGCTGATCCTCGACGGCCTGCACAACGCCACCCTCCTCCACGCCGCCGCCCTCGCCGGCGGCGCGCTCGTGACCGCCACCCGCGCCCGCGGCCGGTCGCGCGCCCGCCGCTGACATTTCAGCGTCAAGATAGTTGTGTTAGGAATTGGGATTGAGCCTGATCCGGATCGCGTCTTTCGACAAATCCAGTGTGTAACGTGTGTCCGACTTCAGCAGTTCATAGATGAGTTGGATATCCGTATCGAAGGAATCCCCCGGCCGAACCCAGGTCGACGCGTCAATCCGCATCTGCACCGCTGCCTCTGGAACATGGTGGGCAGTGGGAGTTCGATTGGCCATCAGGTTCAGTTGCTTGCCGGAAGCGTCTTCAAACCAAGAGCACGTAAGGTCGAATTCATCTGAATTCATGGTGTCGATCAATTCCATCCATCGCCGTTGTGTCTCAGTTGGAGACATACCCCTGCACCTCCGATTCGCGGTACCATTCGACGTCAAGGCATTATAGATGCCGCGTTTCCCCGCCTTGCTGTATAATCCGCACCCATCGGCGCACGCCGAAACGCGACACGCTTACAGGGGACAACATGACCCGCTCACGACGCACCACTTCGATCGCGCTCCTCGCCACGCTCGCCGCCCTCGCGACGCTCGTCGTCGGCTGCGACACCGACTCGTTCATCGACCCCTCCGAGGTCGGCCGCTACGAGAACACGCCCATCGTCCTGCCGATCCTCGATCGGCTCGACGTCATCGAAGAGCCCGCCGACGAGATCCCCGGCCTCGACGCCGTGCACAACCACGACCTCGTGCCCGTCGTGCAGGAGTACGTGCTGGGGCCCGGTGACGCGATCACGGTGTCGGTCTTCGAGCTGATCCAGCCCGGCGCCGAGACGGTGCAGCCGCGGCGCATCGACGAGCTGGGCAACATCCGCCTGCCGATCATCGGGCAGTTGCACGCGGCGGGCATGACGGCGCGGCAACTCGAGCTGAAGATCGCCGACATCCTCGACCCCAACATCCTGCGCAACCCGACGGTGACCGTCACGATCCAGGAGGGCCGCCAGAAGACGTTCAGCATCATGGGCGCCGCGGGCACCGGCACGTTCACGATCCTGCAGGACAACTTCCGCCTGCTCGACGCGCTGTCGCTGGCCAACGGCATCCCGCCCGGCGCCCAGCACGTGTACGTCATCCGCCAGGTGCCGCTCAGCGACCTGGTCACGAAGGGCTTCCGCCCCGCCGGTAACGATCCTGGCGCCGGGGCCGGCGCCGCCGGAGCGGGCGCCGCGAAGCCCGACCCCGCAAAGGACATCGAGGCGATCGCGAAGGGTGAGAAGCCCGCCGCGCCCGCCGCGACGTCGGCCGAGCCCGCGCCCAACGGCGCGACCACCGGGCGATTCATCCACCGCGACGGCAAGTGGGTGTGGGTGACCGCGAGCGGCGACTCGCCCGCCGCGGCCGACATCCCGCCGATCGACGAGCTGCTCACGCAGCGCGTCATCGACATCGACGCCCAGGCCCTGGCGCGCGGCGAGCAGCGCTACAACGTCGTGGTCCGGCCCGGCGACATCATCCGCGTGCCCTACCCGCAGACCGGCAACGTGTTCGTCGGCGGGTCGATCCTCCGGCCCGGCACGTACTCGCTGCCGACCGACGGCCGACTCACCCTCAAGCAGCTCGTCATCGCCGCCGGCGGGCTCGACCCCGTCGCCATCCCCGAGCGCGTCGACCTGATCCGCCGCGTCGCGCCCGGGCAGGAAGCGATGGTGCGACTCAACCTGCGCGCGATCTTCGAGGGCGTTCAGCCGGACTTCTATCTCAAGCCCGACGACACGGTCAACATCGGCACGAACCTGCTGGCGTCGTTCGCCGCGGTGATCCGCAACTCGTTCCGCATGAGCTACGGCTTCGGCTTCCTGCTCGACCGCAACTTCGGCAACGACGTCTTCGGCGCCCCGCCGCGTGCGGACTTCGCGAACTGATCCGAGCCAAGGACTGTAGGATCAGATGTTGTTCACTTGATTTTTCATAGATTTTAGGAAATAATTAGGTGTGACTATCAAAGGATAGGTGCGCAAGATAACGATAATAGATCTATGTCGAAGGCCCCACAGCCAACCTTTTTGATTCGCTTTGCCAAGGTATATCCAGAAGCTATCCCCTTTCATGATCTTCTGGAGACGCTGAGCGCGATTCAGCGCCTCTCTCGCGGCGTGGATGGCGAAGATGATGCCGATGGGAAATTGAGCCTATTGCGGATCAAGCGCGGCTCAGCGCTCTACGCAGTAGTTGCTGACTCGCCAGATGCTGCAACGTCGCAGCTTCGACTTACTGGACGCTTGCTAGACGATCCTCAGTGTGCTGACAACATTGAGCATACGATCAATCCGATTCGCGAATTGAGCGCTATTTCTAAGCGAATGGGCACCGCGATTGAGATCATCAATCCGCAAGATCAACACGATGTAATTGCAAAGATTTTGCCGGAATCATACGACTTAATCTCGCATTCATTGCTCGCTTCGGGGCCAAGTGCAATTCGTGGTATTGTTGAACGCGTCGGTGGCGCAACAAGGCTTCATTGCGGCCTTCGCGTTCCATTTCAACCACGTCAGCTTGTTTGCAAGGTCCGTAATGCAGACATTGCTCGCAGGCTTGGACAATGCCTCTACCGCGAAGTTTCGGTTGAAGGAAGAGCAAAGTGGTTGAAGCAAAACCTCAAGATTGTGTCATTCAAGATTGAGAGCATGCGTCGTATGGAGCGAACATCGATTGTTGATTCATTCAGGGAAATACGAGAAGCGACAAAGAGTGCGTGGGATAGAATTGACGATCCGCGTGCATTTCTAAATGAGACGACTGGTAAATCTTGATTTGCGCACTAGACACGATGACGGTTGTCTGGGGGGTGCTCGATGCAAAAATGTCCCCTGACAATGAAATGGTCCGACGGGCCAGAATCCTCTTTCATCAACTCGATCAGAGGAAAGATGAGATTGTTATACCAGCAGTTGCGGTTGCGGAGTTACTCGTGCCCTTGACGCAAACCGATCGCGACACACTCGTTGACCTCATCCAGAAACGATTCCATGTGCCATACTTTGATCTTCGTGCCGCAACAATTGCGTCAGATTTGTGGTTGAAACATCGTTCGATTCCGAAAGAAGATCAGATCAAACGGGCCGTCTTGAAAATGGATGTACTGATTATCGCCTCTGCCAAAGCGGCTGGGGCTCAAGTAATCTATTCGCACGATCGAGGTTGTAGAAAGCTCGCAAGTCATATCATGGATGCGTACGACCTACCCGAATTCGACGAGAATCTATTTGTAAATCTGGGCTTGTAGTTCATCGTACGATCGGCGCCATGCGATACACCGCGGGGTAGAGGCCGGCGATCTGGTCGCGGGCGACGGTGCGCGTGGGGTAGGTGTCGTTGAGCGGGACGAGGCGGACGCGGGAGGTGTCGTCGTCGAAGTAGACGCGCTTGAAGGTGGTGTCGTGGTCGGGCTCGAGTCGGACGAAGCAGTCGTCGCCGTCGGCCGCGTCGCGCGAGGGGCTGAAGATGACGATGTCGCCGGCGTGGTAGTCGGGCGACATCGAGTCGCCGACGACGCGCGCGGCGAACGCGTCGGGGTCGCTGACGCCGGGCACGACGAGATACTCGTCGGCGACGCGCGCCGGGTAGTCCAGATCGGTGAACTGACGCGGGTAGCCCGCGGCGACCCGATTGATCAGCGGCGTCGGCGCCGGCGGTCCGCCGTGCGCCCCTTCGCGCCCCGTTTCGACACGGTCGATGTTCCCCGAC
Organism: Phycisphaera sp.; assembly: GCA_016125285.1. Taxonomy (GTDB): domain Bacteria; phylum Planctomycetota; class Phycisphaerae; order Phycisphaerales; family Zrk34; genus RI-212. The sequence continues at coordinate 82,731 of WGMA01000039.1, read as the reverse complement.
GCCCCGTCGGCGCACCGCTGTAAAGCGCCGCTGCGGTACATCGCGTCGAGGTCGTTCGAAGTGGGAACGCGGAACTCGGAACGCGGAACTGGCCCCGCCGGTGCCGGCCGCTCGGGCTGCGGCTCGGACCGTTCCGCGTTCCGCGTTCCGAGTTCCAGCCTGGGCGCTCCGAGCTGCTGTAACTGCCGCGCCATCCACTGGTAGTCCCGCCGGACGGCCTCGGGCGTCGTGCGCCACTCGCGGAGGCGGATCAGCGTGCCGGGGTCGAGGTCGAGGGCGCGCTCGATGCGGCGCAAGATGCCCGGCCGCGGTGGGTTAGCCACGCGGTCGTTCTCCACGCCCGACAGGTACGCCTTGGAGCAGCCCGCGGCGTCGGCGAGCTGCTGGAGCGTCCAGCCCCGCTCGCGTCGCTGCTGTCGCATGATCTGGCCGATGCGCTGCATCGAAAAACCTCCGTTTTCCCCGGCGTTTTGGGGGGGTTGAATTTAGGGTAGTGTTTGGTATAATCTGTGTCAAGTTCAAAAGTGATTGAACACGGGAAAACGTGGGCTACAGGGAGCGTCACACATGTCAGAGTTCGATGTCAAACCGTTATCGGGGCGCGATTTGCATGCCGAGGTGCTGGGGCGGGCGGCGTATCTGACGCCGGAGGATCAGGCGCTGGTCACCCACGTGCTGGACCACGGCGTGCCGGCCCGCGACGCGGCGCGGCATCAACCCACGATCAAAACGGGACACGGCGGGAAGGCGCGGGAAACGGCGGAGCGCGTGCGGACGCTGTTGGCGGCGCGCACGATCGCCCCGCCGCGTGCGCCGCGCACGCTGGACGACATGCCGGTGTCGGTGCACCTTTTTCTGACGGGCGAACAGCGGCGCCGGCTCGACGCGGCGCTGGAGAGACTGAGCGATCGGCGCGACGTAGCGCTGATGCGGATGGTGGAGATCGCGGAACGCGACACGCAACTCGAGAGGGGGAACGACGGATGAGGAAGGAACGGCGGGACAATCAGAAGCGGCGGGAGCTGGTGCGTCATCTGCTCGCGGGCAACGCGGACCTGACGGTGATGGCGAAGGAGATGCGGACGACGGTGGAGGAGCTGGCGCGGCTGGTGACGGACGCGCGGGTGCGGCGGGTGGTGACGGCGCTGCGTGAGCTGTCGGAGCTGCAGACCGCGATGACGCTGAGCCGGTACCGCGTGCTCGCGGCGTCGACGCTGGCGGACCTGACGGCGGCGACGAGCGCCGAGACGGCGCGGAAGGCGAGCGTGGACTTGCTGAAGCTCGCGCCTGTGTTGCCGCCTGCGCCGAAGCGGGAGGACGAAGAGGACGGCGCGGCGGAGGCGGTGATCGACGACGCGGTGTTGTTGAAGCTGTTGGGCGGCGCGGGCGATGGCGCGGAGGAGGACGCGGCGTGACGTGCGTGCGAGGCGGCGTGAGGTGGCGTGCAATCCCTCTCCCCCAGGTGGGGGAGAGGCTGGGTGAGGGGGTCGATTCACCGAACTCGGCGCATCCCATGGGAGGCGTGCGCGGCGGTCGAAGGATTTACCCTCACCCCGGCCCTCTCTGTCGATGGAGAGGGAGTCGAACACGCCCCTGCGGGGCGTCGCTAAACGGGATGCGGATGATACGAACGATGAAGGGAGAAGACGATGACGGATGTGAACGCGATGGATGAGGGGACGGCGCGGGCGGTGGTGAGGCGGTTGGTGAAGGTTCGGCCGCGGGATCGAAGGCAGCTGCGCGGGTGGGTGAAGGCGGTGTTGGGGATCGACGTGCCGGACGAGGCGCGGTGCGACGGGCACGCGTGTCCGATGGATTACCTGGAGCGCGTGTTCTTCGAGCGCGGGGGTGACACGATCGTGTGGGCGAACCGCGGCGGCGGCAAGACGTTTTACGGGGCGGTGGCGACGCTGCTGGACCTGGTGTTCAAGCCGGGCGTGGAGGTGTGCATCCTGGGCGGGTCGCTGGACCAGTCGTCGCGGATGTACCGTTACCTGCGTCGGCTGCTGGATCGGCCGGGGCTGCGCGAGATGGTGGACGGCGCGGTGACGGCGCGCGGCGTGCGGCTGCGCAACGGCAGCCGGGTGGAGCTGCTGTGCGCGTCGCAGACGTCGGTGCGCGGTCGACGCGTGCAGAAGCTGCGGTGCGACGAGGTGGACCTGTTCGACGCCGAGCTGTGGACCGCGGCGCAGTTCGTGACGCGGTCGGCGAAGTGCGGCGGGGTCGACGTGCGGGGATCGATCGAGTGCCTGAGCACGATGCACCGGCCGTTCGGCATGATGCACACGCTGGTGGAGGGCGCGGCGGCGGCGGGCGCGACGGTGATGCGGTGGTGCACGCTGGACGTGATGGCGACGTGCGAGCCGGAGCGGGACTGCGACGCGTGCGCGCTGCGCGAGCCTTGCGGCGGACGGGCGAAGGCGTGGCGCGGGTTCCTGCCGGTGGACGACGTGCTGGCGCAGCGGTCGCGCAGCAGCGCGGTGGCGTTCGAGAGCGAGATGCTGTGCCGACGGCCGAGCCGGAGCGACGCGGTGTACCCGGCGTTCGACTACGCGACGCACGTGCGCACGGTGGAGGCGGACGCGGCGGCGACGTGGATCGGCGGGATGGACTTCGGGATGCGCAGCCCGCTGGTGATGCTGTGGGCGCAGGTAAGGGAGGCGACGGGCGACGGCGCGGGCGATGGCGCGTGCGATGGCGCGGGCGATGGCGAAGAGGCAAGCGGCGCGGGCGGTGCGATGCGGTCGCGCGCGCGGGAATGCAAAGAGGCAAGCGGAGCGGGCGGTGCGCCGCGCTCGCCGCGTGTCGAGGTGATCGACGAGTACATCTGCAGCGACGCGACGGTGGAGCGGCATCTCGCGGCGATCGACGCGCGGGGGTGGCCGGGCGTGGCGTGGCTGGGCGTGGACCCGGCGGGGCATCAGCGGTCGTCACACACGGGGTGCAGCACGATCGAGCTGCTGCGGCGTGCGGGGCACCGCGTGCGGGCGCGGCGTGTGGGGCTGCGCGACGGCATCGAGCGTGTGCGTCGGATGATCGATCCGGCGGACGGCCCGCCGCGGCTGATCGTGCACCCGCGCTGCCGACGGCTCATCGAGGCGCTGAGCACGTATCACTTCGACACGCAGCGTCCGTACGACGAGCAGCCGGTGAAGGACGGCCCGGACCACGCGGCCGACGCGCTGCGTTACATGATCATCAACCTCGGCGCGGCGGACACGCGCGTGACGGTGCGGCATTACTGACGCGGAGGACACGGATGACGCGGAAGGAGACACACGCGGACGAACGCCGCGCGGTCAGCGGATCAGACGAGCTCGATGACGCCCCACAGCGTGGCGCCGGCGACGGCCATGAGGACGAGGATGTAGATGCCGAGGCGGAGGGTCTCGAGCGGCACCTCACGCAGGGACGGCGCCTTGAGCGTCTTGTAGACGAGGGCGACGCCCATGAGCAGCGGCGCGATGAGCCAGAGCCAGTGGCCGTGCAGGTCGATGGGGTCGAGGAACGGTCGCCAGGTCGCGGCGGGGTCGACGGCGGCGAGGGTGATGATGTGGCGGAGGGTGTCGATCATGAGGTGGCCTCCGAGGCGCGGCCGCGGGACGAGGGCGCTTCGCGCAGGCGTTGTTCTTCGGCGGCGGTGATGCGGCCGATGACGTCGAGGACGCACAGCAGGTTGAGTCCGCCGGCGAGGGCGCAGTAGAGGGTGCCGAGCTCGTTGACGCGTCCGACGGAGGGCTGGTACTCGGGGACGGCTTCGGGCGAGCCGTAGGGCGCGGCCTCGGCCTTGACGTCCATCGCCATGCGGACGCCGGCGACGCCGATGGCCAGCGCACCGGCGTGGACCTGCCCGACGCCGAACCAGAGTCGGTCGCCGACGGGATCGATCACGTCGATGCCGCCCATGAACAGTCCGGCGATGAACATGCCGTAGATGGTGGCGGCGAGGATGACGGCCCGGTCGCGTCGGCCGATGAGCAGGTGCCCGAGGCCGGGCACGAGCCAGGCGACGAGGGCGACGACCGGCCAGGGCAGTGCGGATTTCTGGGCTTGGAAGTCGTGATTCATCGGCGTTTCCATGGGGTTTGGCGGGGCCGAGCCGGGGCTCACCAGTATTCACGTTGCCGGCGTCGGATTAGGCGCAAAAAAACATTTGACAAGAACCGGACATTCGTTAGTGTACCGCGCAGTAACCGCAGAAGGGAAGGCCGCTCCGATGTCCAGTTGGCCCGTGCGAAGGTCGCCGGGCATCCCTCAGCGGGTCGCAGATCTACGTTGATGGAGTGACAGCGATGAATCAACTACGGCAGGCGAGGGCCGAAGGTTCCTCACGGTGGTCACGGTGGCAGACGCTGGCGTGGCCGCGGTCGAGCTGGCGTGAGGGCATGCCGCGGCCGCGGCTGGGTGACGACGATTTCGAAGAGGATTTCGACGACGACGACGCCGACGGCGACGACGATCTCGACGAAGACCTCGACGACGATTTCGACGAGGAGTTCGACGACGACTTCGACGACGACTACGACGAAGACCTCGACATCGACGTCGACGACGACGACGAGCTCTGAGCGGCGCGAGCGATGCGGACACGCCATCGCCGCGGCGTGACGACACGACCAAACAAAAAAGCCCGACGCGCGGTGCGTCGGGCTTTTTTATTGCGCGGGATCGGGACCGGTGACCGGTCGGCCCGATTACTTGTCGGCGTAGTAGCTGGTGTTGACCTCGACGAACTTCTGCCACTCGTCTGGCAGGTCCTCTTCGGGGAAGATCGCCTTGACGGGGCATTCGTCGACGCACAGGCCGCAGTCGATGCACGTGTCGGGGTCGATGTAAAGCTGCTCGGCGGAGGCGAAGTCGTCTTCGTCCTTGGTCGGGTGGATGCAGTCGACGGGACACACATCCACGCAGGCCGTGTCCTTGGTCCCGATGCAGGGCTCAGCGATGTAGTGGGACATGGCTCGTTAATCCTTGCCCAACGGGGCTCTAGCGGTGAACAAACAGGCGATTTCCTGGCTAAACTCGGCGTATCGTATATCGGGCCGAAAATCGAATCAAGCACACATTTTCGCGGCGTTTTCCGCGGCGATTCGGGCCGGCGGTCGCCCGGCGGCGTCCGCCTAAAAAGACAGGACGCCGCGTTGCGGCGTCCTGCTGAACTCCATCGCCTTGTAGGGTTCGAGTCGCTCGCCGGCCCTGGGTATTCGGAGCGGGCCGGCGGCGAGTGAGTGGTCCGCACGCAGCGGAGCCAGCTTAGCGGCGCTTGGTCGCGCGCTTCTTGGTAGCCTTCTTCTTCGTGGCCTTCTTCTTGGTGGCCTTCTTCTTCGTAGCCTTCTTCTTGGTCGCCTTCTTCTTCGCGGCCTTCTTCTTCGCAGGCTTCTTCTTGGCAGCCTTCTTCGCAGGACGCTTCTTCGCGGCCTTCTTCTTCGCCTTCTTCTTGGCGGGCTTCTTCTTGGCGGCCTTCTTGGCAGGACGCTTCTTCGCGGCCTTCTTCTTGGTCGCCTTCTTCTTCGTGGTCTTCTTCTTAGCCATGGCTGTTCTCCGTTGTTACAAGGCGTGGAGCTGCGATTTAACGAACCAATCTAACGGTCTACTAAAAGTCGCGTCAACCTTTTACGCAACTTTGTGCGCACTTTTTATCGACCGGTGCGCAGCCTCACCTTGAACACAACAGCCAATAACTTTCGCTGCGCGCGCTTCGCGAGCGCGCTCATCGGCGCTCGCACGCGCACGCTCGCGTTGTTGTGACGCACGCCAACACCTACAATCTTCGGCTTAACAAGGAGCGACGCATGAGTGATTCCACACTTAAAAAACCGATCGTTGTGATCGTTCGCGACGGATGGGGACGCAACCCGAATCCCGAGCACGACAAGTTCAACGCCGTGAAACTTGCCGACACCCCGCGCTGCGATGCGCTGCTGAAAAAATATCCGTGCACGCTCATCCACACGTCCGGCGAAGACGTCGGACTGCCCGAAGGCACGATGGGAAATTCTGAGGTCGGACACCAGAACATCGGCGCCGGGCGCATCGTCTATCAGGAATCGGTGCGCATCACGAAGGCGATCCGCGACGGCGAGTTCTTCGACAACGCGCCCGTGCGCGACGCGATCCAACACGCGCTCGACCACGACGCGACGGTTCACATGATGGGCCTCGCGTCCGACGCCGGCGTGCACGCGCGGCTCGAGCACCTGTACGGCTGTCTCGAGATGTGCAAGCGCATGGGCGTCGCCGCGGACAAGGTCGCGGTGCACTGCTTCACCGACGGACGCGACACCGGGCCGTTCACCGGCAAGGCGTTCATCGAGGACGTCGAGGCGCACTGCACGAAGATCGGCGTCGGCCGCGTCGTGAGCCTCTGCGGACGCTACTACGCGATGGACCGTGACAACCGCTGGGAGCGCGTGAAGCGGGCCTACGACATGCTCACCGGCAAGGGCGACGGGCTGCCGAACTACGAATCGGCGTCCGAGGCGATGCAGGACTACTACGACAACCCGACGAACGACTCGCAGACGGGCGACGAGTTCGTCACGCCGCGCACGATCGGGTCGGACGTCGACGCGACACGCATCGGCGACGGCGACACGGTCATCTTCTACAACTACCGCGGCGATCGTCCGCGTGAGATCACCCGCGCGTTCATGCAGCCGGACTTCTACGGCAATGTCGGCCCGTCGCCCGATTCCGGTTCCAAGGGCTTCGACCGCGGCAAGCAGCTCGACCTGCGTTACGTGTGCATGACGGCGTACGAGGAGTCGTTCTACGACTTCCCGAACCTCAGCGTCGCGTTCCGCAAGCCGCCGAAGATGACGGACATCGGCGGCGAGTGGCTGGCGAAGCACGGGCTGACGCAGTTCCGCTGCGCCGAGACCGAGAAGTTCCCGCACGTGACGTTCTTCTTCAACGACTACCGCGACGAGCCGTTCGAGGGCGAGGAGCGCGTGATCGTGCAGAGCCCGAAGGTGGCGACGTACGACCTGCAGCCGGAGATGAGCGCGCCGGGCGTGTGCGACGCCGTGCTGGCGGCGCTCGACAAGGACTTCGCGCTGATCGTGGTGAACTTCGCCAACGGCGACATGGTCGGCCACACCGGCAAGCTCGACGCGGCGATCAAGGCGGTGGAGACGGTCGACGAGCTCGTCGGCAAGATCGTCGACAAGACGCTGGCGAAGGGCGGCTCGCTGATCGTCACCGCGGACCACGGCAACGCCGAGCAGATGTTCAACCCCGAGACCGGCTCGCCGCACACCGCGCACACGACGTACGACGTGGAGTGCATCATCGTCGACAACCGCTACGACACGTCGACGAAGCTCCGCGAAGGCGGCCGGCTTGCGGACGTGGTGCCGACGGCGTTCGCGCTGATGGGTTTGGAGAAGCCGAAGGCGATGACGGGCGAGTCGCTGGTGGGCAAATAGCAATGGCGAAGTTCGGCAGGCTGGAAGGCGGCGATGAGGTGCGTCACGACTACGGTGACGCCTACTTTGTCGAACCCTGTGGATCCTCTTCGCGGCTCGTGATTGGGCCGACGAGAGACCACGTCAACCTGCTGTCTGCGCTATCAGCTGTGTTCGTTGGCCGGCCATGGTTCATGTTGTATGTGTTGTTGGTTCCACGCATGGGTCATGAACCCGGTCGCTACCAATCACCTCCGTTCGAATCGCACAGTGATGTGGATGCCTTCCTGAATACCTTCCGTGAATACTTTGAGGGTGACGGGCGACATCATGTGTGGGTCGGATCAGATGACGGAGAGTTGCTTGTTTATGATCAACATGACGTCATCTTTGCCTACGGACCTCTGCGAGGGTTCGAATCTATACTCCGAATGCGGGGGTTTGAGGAGAAGAAGTTCTGGTTTCCCACTCCACACACCCATCACTACCTGCCCGAAAACGATTCTGATGAGGAGCGTCTATTTGCCGAGTACGAGTGGCAGTACTTCCCCCTTCAAGACGGCGATGAGTGGGATTAGAAGCCCGCGTTGCCTCGGCGGGGCGTGGGACGCTACACTACCGTCTCACCGATCTACGGAGTTGACGACCTATGAGCCACGCGACCGATCAGTTCAAGCCGGGCATGACCGTGGAGGTCACGCAGCAGATCCCGCATCGGGATGACGACGTGTGGACCACGCGTGTCCGCGGCACGATCGTGAAGTACGAGCAGGCGAAGACCGGGTCGTGGTACGCCCACGCGAAGGACGACAAGCTGTGGCTCGACCGGCTGACGCTCCGCAAGCCCGACGGCGAGATCGTCGTGATGATCCTCGACAAGTACACGCACGTTGAGGCGGTGGATGGGGAGTAGCGCGGGGCGGATGTCTTTGTGTCAATGAAAGAGCCCGGGGCAGGCCTGCCCCGGGCTTTATTTTTGCGCGGAGGGTGTGCGGTCGGGTTACGCGGTGAGGTCGAGCTCGTTGAGGCGGGTGATGGTGGTGACGTGCTCGCGGGCGATGCGGAGGGTCTTGTGTTTCGGGAACACGCCCCACTTCGCGGCGCGGGTGAGGTACTCGTCGCGCGACACGCCGGAGTCGGCCGGGTCGTTGACGTCGGCGTCGTGCATGATCACGTGCACGTCGCTGGCCTCGTGACACCGGCCGACGATCTGCTGATCGTTGACGGTGTCGACGACGACCGTGATGCCGTGCAGCTCGCCGAGGTTGTCGTGGAAGGTGCCCATGGTGAAGCGGTCAGGTGACAGGGGACAGTGGCCAGTAAGATCCGCTGTCTCCTGTCTCCTGTCTCCTGTCTCCTGGTTACTGGTTACTGGCTCGCGGCGCCTTCGGCGAGTTTGTCGAACACGCCGATGAGGTCGTTGGCGATGGAGTTGGCGTCGCGTCCTTCGATGCGGTGTCGCGGGATGTACTCCACGAGCTGGCCGTCTTTGGCGATGATCATCGACGGGCTGGACGGCGGGAGCATGGGGAACATCTCGCGGGCGCGAGCGGTGGCCTCGGTGTCCTGGCCGGCGAACACGGTGCCGAGGTGGTCGGGCTTGTTGGCGTGCTGGAGGGCGAGGGCGACGGAGGGTCGCGCCATGCCGGCGGCGCAACCGCAGACGGAGTTGAAGACGATCAGCGAGCTGCCGGGCTGGGCGAGGAATTCGTCGACCTCGGCGGCGGTCTTGAGTTCGGTGACGCCGAGCCGCGAGAGCTCTTCGCGCATCGGGGTGACCATCAGTTCGGGATAGGGCATCGTGATGCTCCTTGGTGTGTGGCTTTCACGTTCGTTTCGGGGCGGTTTTCCGCCTGTCGCTGCGCCATGCTAGCGATTGCGGAGGCGGTTTTCCAATAGGCAGACGCCTGATGCCGATCCGTGCGCAGCGGCGCGCACGAAAAGCACCTTCAGCCGGATTTTGCCGCAAAAAAGTCATTTCCGTGCCGGCACGGGGGTTACAAGGCGCGCTTCCGGCGCGGCGACGGTGAGGTGCGCACCAGCGCGTCGCGTGGGCCTTTTATAGAGAGACCGTGTGGGAATGACGAATCACGAAATTCGAATGACGAAACGGTGACACGGGCTGTGTGGGAAGCCGGACGCGCGGTCACGGGACCTGCTCGATGAGTCGACCCTCACCCCAACCCTCTCCCTGAAAGGGAGAGGGGGATGCAGAAAGGAACACCGATGAGCGAACGACACGACGACGACGCACGGATCGACGATGAGCTGATCGCGCTGCTGGTGCACGAGCACCGGGCGTACACGCGGCCGGCGCTACAGCGGCTGTGGGACTACTACCGCAACGAGCTGGACTTCGACGCGGGCGACGCGAATCGGCCGTACCGCGCGGCGCAGGAGGCGGGGCTGCCGCGTCGTCTGACCGCGGCGCCCGGCGCGGCGACGCGGTCGGTGGAGATCGGCGGCGGGCGGCGCGAGGTGGTGATCGAGAACGACATCGCGTGGCGCGTGCACACGCTGGTCGACTTCATGTTCGGCAAGCCGGTGTCGTTCGAGTCGCTGGCGCCGGACGCGGAACGGGCGCGACTGATCGAGCGCGTGATCAACACGGTGTTCGAGGCGAACGGCGGCGTGTGCCTCTTTCAGGACATGGCGCTGCTGGGCGGCGTGTACGGGTTTGTGGACGTGATGGTGAGGGGAGCGTCCGAGGGTTCAGGCATCGGGACGGGCGTCGCGGATCGGGCCCCGTCTAAGCAACAGCACGAGCAGCGCGTCCTTCGGGCCGCTGCGTCCATCGTGATCGAGACGGTCGAGGCTCCCCGAGCCGTCCCGGTGCTGGACCCGTCGGACTACCGCCAACTCGTCGGTTACGTGCTGCACTACACGCAGCTGCTGAACCGCGTGGACCGCACGTCGTTCCTCGCGCGGCTCGTCGACGGCGGCGGGCGAGCGCGCGGGCGGCAGGCGACGGTCGACGTGACGGAGGTGTGGACCGCGGACGAGGTGAGCGTGTACCACGACGGCGAGCTGGTTGAGCAGCGTGTGAATCGGCTGGGGCGGCTGCCGGTGGTGCACGTGCAGAACCTGCCGCAGCCGCTGGTTTATGAGGGATTGAGCGAGGTCGAGCCGCTGATCCCACTGCAGGACGAGCTGAACACGCGGCTGGGCGGCCCGGCCCCATACGGCTACGACCGCCAGTACATCACACCTGATGGGTCGGTGCTCCGCACGATTCGCACATTGCCCGATGGCCGACGCGAGGAATTTGGTGCCGACGGGAGGCGAATACGAATCATCGACAAGTGCGAGCACATCGGACGCAAGATGAAGTCGGACATCGTTCGGCTGGTGCCGGGTGAACCGGGTCAGGTTGAAGCCGTGCGCCGCATCTTCAAGATGTGTGCCGATGGCTATGGCTTCCGAAATATCGTCATCGATCTGAACTCACGTGGCGTGCCTGGACCACGCCGCACGCGATGGAATCGGCAGGCCGTGAAAACGATCCTGCAGAACCCCTGCTATTACGGCGCGCTCGTTTGGAACCGCCGCACCTTTGGCAAGCTGCACGGCGTCGAGCCCGACGGAACGCCGCGACGCAAGACGGTTGCAGAGAGCACCCGCAACCCGCGATCGCAGTGGATCATCATCCACGACGTGCACGAACCGCTGATCACGAAGGAGTTGTTTGACAAGGCACAGGCTGCGATGCAAGAGCGTCGCAACAAAGGTGGCAAGGCTCGGCCAACGAATCGATACCTACTGTCCGGGCTCATCAGGTGCGATCACTGCGGCTACAACTTCTGGGGCTGCGTGGTGAAGAACGGCAGGGGCGATCATCGCTACTACGTAGATGCGGGCTACCGTGCTCAGGGCATTAAGGTTTGCAGGTCGACGAGCATTCCGACGAAATCCCTCGACGAATGGGTGCTCGCCCAACTGCGAAACCTGATGCTGGCCGATGGCGACACGGTGCACGAGGCTGTGGATGGCTTCATCGAAGCGACCATGAAAGCATGTCGAGTACCGCAAGCAAAGAGCCACGATCCGTCAAAACAACTCGCCACCATCGAACAGCGAATCCAGGCGACCATCCAGTTGCTGACAGATGGAGAACTGACTGATCTGCCGGAGCTGCGCGAACGGCTGATCCAATTGAAGAACCAACGACAGCAATTGGTGTCGCAGCCTGTAATGAGCGAACCAACGATACCGCGAGCGAGCGAAAAGGACCTGCGTGAGTGGGCATCCCGTCAATTGGATCAATTGGAGCGAGGGTTGTCGGGCAAACTGCCACCGCATCAAATGCGGACGATGGTGCACAGCTATGTTGGTCGGATCGAGATTGAACCGTACAAACAAGTGGGTAGACTTTTCATTCCGCGAACTCTCGCGGACGCGCTAACCCACGAACATATCAGTCGAGTAAAGAGCGGGTCCTCGCACCTTACCCGCCTGCGGTCCATTAAATTCACTTGGGGGAGCGGACAGATCGTGTCACACGCGTAGCGCACAAGGACAACCGGCTTGCCCTGCGAAGCGGGTGGCATTCGCCTGGCGGCGGGGCCAGGTGGTCGCGGCAGCGAAAGGACGATCATAGAACTTCAATGGCGGCTCAATCTCCCGTAGAATACGGCACGAGAGTTGTGAAAAGATCCTGCAGAACCAAGGAGCCGATCCGCAGTGACCGCACCATTGCATCTGACAAGCCAATCCGTCAAAGCCAACGGCGCACACTACACGCCGCCAGCGCTGGCGGCGTTTCTCGCCGAGGCGACAGCTCGCCATGCGACATGGGACAAAGGTAGTATCGCCATCCTCGATCCCGCATGCGGTGACGGAAGCCTTTTGGCAGCCATTGTGGAGGCTGCCGCTCCGACCGTTCGGCGACGCCTGCGGTTGGTCGGATATGAGACGGATGCAACGGCAGCAACGAACGCATCGACCCGCCTGCAGGAACTCGCTGTGGCCGAGGTAGACATTCGCATTGGGGATTTCCTCGACATGGTGACTGCAACACAGCCTGTCGATGGCCCCTCGCTATTTGGGCCGCCGCATGACAACACCGAGTTCTTCGATGCAGTAATCTCCAATCCACCCTACGTCCGGACACAGGTTCTTGGGGCAGCCAAGGCGCAGCAACTGGCGGAACGGTTCGGGCTGTCGGGACGTGTTGATCTCTACCATGCCTTTGTAAAGGCTATTTCGTCGGTGCTCAAACCGGGCGGGGTTCTTGGTCTCCTGACCTCCAATCGTTTCATGCTCGTGCAGTCAGGCGCGACGGTGCGTGAGTTGCTTCGCACGGAATTTAGCATGCGCGATTTGTATGATCTGGGCGATACCAAACTTTTCACCGCAGCCGTGCTGCCCGCCATCGTCGTGGCACAACGCAATCCTGCCCCGCCAAGCGGAACCTGCTGCTTCACTCGTGTGTACTTGATCAGAGACGGCAATGGGTCCAAGAAACCTTTACAGCTTGCGAGAGACTCGGTTCTCGACGCCCTACGCAATCGTCACGCAGGCGATTTCCATGCAGTTGAAGGGTATTTCCGTGTGGAGCAAGGCGAACTGGATGAAAGTCGCGACTTAGCGGCACCGTGGTCGCTGTCATCTTCGGACACACGTAGTTGGCTTTCGGCCATTCAAAAGCGGCGCGTAACCACCTTCGGAGAGGTAGCTCAGGTGCGCGTGGGCATCAAGACCACAGCAGACACCGTGTTTATCCGAGACGATTGGGATTCACTGCCCGAGCGCATTCGCCCAGAGCCCGTTCTGTTGCGCCCCTTGATCACCCATCACATCGCTGCGCGCTGGCGGCCCGATGGAAATGATCGGCGAAGGGTTCTCTACCCACATGAAGAGGGGCCGGGCGGTGAAAGGCGAACCGTTGATCTATCGGCCTATCCACGTGCATGTGCGTATCTCGAGGAGCATAGAGAGCGCCTGGAGTCCCGCCGCTACGTCATCGAGGCTGGTCGGCATTGGTATGAAATATGGGTGCCGCAACAACCACGAGACTGGAGCAGCCCAAAGGTGGTTTATCCCGATATCTCGGAAGAACCACGATTCTTCCTGGATCGAACCGGCGCTGTTGTGAATGGAGATTGCTACTGGATTACGTTGAATGCGGGCATTTCGGAGGAGTACCTTCTCCTCCTGCTGGCGGTCGCAAACTCCACATTCATTACCTCATATTATGACACGGTCTTCCACAATAAATTGTACGCAGGACGCCGTCGGTTCATGACGCAGTACGTGCGGGAGTTCCCGCTACCTGACGTTCGCGGACCGGACGCCCAAAGGATTGTCGCCTTACTGTCGAATCTGCCGCCCCAAGGCCCTGACCTCGATGAAGCTGCCACCGAGATGGATGCGCTAGTGTGGTCATCATTCGGCCTGAAGCAGAAAGCCGTCCGGTAGGCGTATCTGCAGTTTCCGATTGATTTCCTTGCCCTCGAATTTGCGGAAGAATCCAAAGAATGCCTCGCCCGTGGCTACGACCACGTGGTCGATGCGAAGTTTCCCACTCGTCGGCGTCGCATAGAAAACGGCGTAGCGAACATCGCAATGCCGAGCCTGCGGGAACAGTTCGATCTGCTCGGTGCTGTCGGGACACACGAGCCCCAGGTCGATCGTCGACGAGGTCTGCAATTTGAGTTCCAGCAATTGCTCTGGCACATCGGGAAACTGCCCCGTGTCCACGTATGCCGCATAGCCCAGCGCCCGCTGTACGAGATCGTGCAGCACCGCCCCGCGATTCCGTTCCTGGTCGGACCCCGGATTGGCAATGGTCTGGCCCACCAATTTGCATAGCTTGGGATACATGTCCTGCAATGGTAGGAACCCCTTCGGCGGGAACTGAACACCCGATTGCGCCGTCTTCGGCGCTTGCTCCAGCAACTGGCGGACGTGCGCTGTATCCGATGATGCAACCAGGGTACAAGCGCACACCTGTTGCCGAGCAGCAGCCTGGTATTTCTGCGTCAGCGTTCCCGTGGTATCGAGAGCGGCGATGACGTTTCCTGTGACTACCCTCACCGCATTGATCTGAAGATCAGCGCCCACACCGATGATGACATAGCGACGATCGCGCGAGACCTCTTCGTTCCAGATTTGCAGGTTGTTTGCCTTCTGCGCGTAGGTGTCGAAGTTCTGGCCGGGGAATCGTGGACGAACCTTCTTGAAGCTGTTGGGAACGGGATACCCCAGTGCCTGGCAGACGGCGGTTTTAACGACCTTCGAACGGGTTCGGAGAGGGTAGTCCAGGGAAAGGCCGATCAGCCCGCGTTGGAGTATGTGCTGGAGCGCTCCGGCCGACAGGTAGAGCTCCGGATGGTCAGTAAGATCATCATAAATCGTCAAGCCAGATGCTGCGATCTGCTTGACCACTTCCCCGGGAGCGATCCCGTGTTTGCCCATCGTCGTTGTGTCTCGTCTTTACGGGGACTGGCTGCGTCATGTCGGAGCGGAGTAGCCTAACACTGATGGTGTGCGGCCACAATCGACGAGAACGGCCAGAATGGGGTTCGCGACGGCCCGGATTTTTTTTCCGCTCCGCTTTACGAATCGCCACTCCCGCCGGAAATAAGTTGGTACGCGGGCAGGGTGCTCGCGCCCTCTTTCATGGAGACCATCATGGTACGAACTGGACTGACGTTTGATGAGTACGTGGACCTGCGGCTCAAGCCGCCGGCGGGCGCGGACGGGGCGTTCCATCGGGCCGCAGAGATGCAGCGCGAGCGAATGTTCCCGATGAACACCGTCGCCGCCTCGAACCACCTCCGCTCGCGCGGCTACGACTGCCGGCCGGAGATGCTCGACGTGCTGGTCAAGAACGGCGTCGTGAATCTGTCGCAGCCGGATGCCTGGACGCAGGTGGACGTGGATGTCGCCGCCGACCATTTCGAGGACTGCGCGATGTTCACGCCCTACGCGGCGATGTGCGAGACGCTCGGGTGCAGATACGCCGATTTCCTGCGCCCGCTGCGGGAGGCTTCGGAACGTGAGTCGGCCAAATACGGGCGGCGGGTGCCCGACGACGATCAATACTTCGTCATGCATCGGGTGCCGCCTCGCGGTGGAGACGACGAGCACGACGCGGTCATCAGCTTCACGCTCTGCGACGACATTCGGGAGCGTCTCGAACGCGGCGAGGAGGTCTAAATGAACGAGCCCTCACCGCGTGAGATCGAACTGACGCCGGACCTGCTCGAGTATGCCCGAGCGGTGGCGCTCAAGGAGGCCCCCAAGTACTGCCGGCCGCGCCTCGCTCGCCCCACCGCTGCGCTGTCCGACCTCGATGAACAACCGTGGGCGGACGTGGTTCAAGAGGCCACCATGCAGTTGCTGAGGCATCCGCCCAAGTACGACCCCTCGCGCGGTGCTGATGTGAAGACGTTGATCTACACCATCGTGCAGCGTGCGGTCAGCAAGTTCGCCACCCGCGAGAATAGGAAGCGGAAGAAGACGCTCAATCAGTACCCCGAGCGGGAGAACGACAAAGCGCCCCTCGAACCGACGGACGATCAGGCGCGTTTTCATCAACGCATGATCGGGACGGGATCGACCAAGCACGAAGCGCTGCGGGCCATCGTGGAAGACATGCTGCGGTTCATCGACAACGAAGACAGCCGAGCCCTGTGCTGGATGGTGATCCAGTGTGATGGCAATTACAGCGAAGTGGCGAGACGGATGAAGTTGAGCGAGGGCGCGGTGCGCTACCGCTTGAAAATGCTTGAGCCCAAGCTGCGTGCGGCGGGCTACACGCCACCTTGGGAAGGAGACGACACATGACCCCTGGAACCACAACCATGACCGACAACCTGCTGCTGGCCGCGCCGGAGGTCGAGATCGAGGCCGGCGCGGAACCGAAGCGCCCACGCATCAACATCGTCGCGTACAGCGGCGGACTGATGAGCGTGCCGGGCTGGGGACCGGTCGCCATCGACTTGGCGGGCCTCGACGCCTCGGGGCAGGTGCCGCTGCTGGCGGATCACGACGCCCGCGTCGGCGGCATCGTGGGTCACGGCGAGGCCCGCGTCGTAAATGGTCAGCTCATCGTCGCCGGCGTGATGAGCGGCGCTGGTGACGCGGCGCGGCAGATCGTGGAGATGACGACCGGCGGGTTCTCATTTCAAGCCAGCGTCGGCGTCGAGCCGGTCGAGCACGAGCGGGTGCCGCCGGGCACCAAGGTTCAGGTCAACGGCCGCACGCTGTCTTCGCCACGCGGGTTCGTGCTGGTGAAGCAGGGTCGGCTTCGGGAAGTTTCCATCACGCCGTTGGGGGCCGACGCCGGGACGAGCGTCGCCATCGCGGCATCACATCGCAATGCAGAAAGGAATTCCATGAACACGGACGTTCAGACGATCGACGAGAACGCGATCCGCGCCGACGAGCGGAATCGCATCAACCGCATCGAGGCCACGTGCGCCGGACCCGCCACGGGCTGGGGCGCGAACAAGGAGCGGGTGGAGCAGTTGAAGGCATCGGCGCTGGCCGGTGAGATCACGGAGCAGGACCTGACGGCACAGATGCTCACCATGCTACGCGAATCGCGGCCGAAGCTGATGCACACCGGCCTGCGCCCGGCGCAGGTGGTCAGCCATGCCACGACGCTCGAAGCGGCGATGCTGTCGCGCATGGGCATGACGGAACTGGGCGAGAAGACGCTGGGCCCGCTGGCGATGGAACATGGCGCGTCGCTCAAGGCGAACCATGTGCTGGACCTGTGCCGGGCGGCGCTGATGTACGAGGGCGTGGAAGCGCCGCGTGGGCGTGAGGAGATGGTGAAGGCGGCGCTGAGCACGTATTCGCTGCCCACGGCGCTCGGCAACGTCGCCAACAAGGTGCTGCTCGACGCCTACACCGAATCGCCGGCATCGTGGCGTTCGTTCTGCGCCGTGCGATCGGTCAGCGACTTCAAGAAGAACGCGGCCATCCGACCGTCGTTCGCCACACCGTTGGAACCGGTCGCCCCGGGTGGTGAGATCAAGCACGGCACCATCGGCGAGTGGTCCGCCGAGTACCAGGTGGACACGTTCGGCAAGATGCTCAGTGTCGATCGCCGCGACCTGATCAACGACGACCTCGGCGTGTTCGACGAGACGGCCCGGACGCTCGGCCGATCCGCGATGCGCAAGCTCAGCGATCTGGTGTACGAAGTGCTGCTGGCGAATATCAGTGGGTTCTTCGACACCACCAACGGCAACTACCTCGACAGTGCCGACAGCGCTCTGTCTTTCGACGCGCTGGCCAGCGCCATCACGCTGATGCTGGTGCAGCGCGATGACCAAGGCAACGACTTGGACTTGAGGCCGCGCACGCTGTTGGTGTCGCCGGAGCTTCAGACGACGGCCAAGGCGCTGCTCGAATCGGAGTTCATTAAGCAGATCGCTGAGCGCACGCCTACAGGCAACTCGCTGCGGCAGGCGGTCAGCATCGAGGTCGAGCCGCGCTTGTCCAACACCGCCAAGTTCGCTACGGCGGCCAGCGCCAAGCACTGGTATCTGTTCGCCGATCCGGGCGCTGTGCCGATGGTGGTCGCATTTCTCCAGGGCAAGCAGACGCCGACGGTTGAATACTTCGGCCTTGATCACCAGGCCAATCGGCTGGCGGTGACGTGGCGCGTCTACTTCGACTTCGGCACGGCCTTGGTTGATCCGCGTGCGGCGGTTCGCAGCAAGGGCGAGGCCTGAGTTTGGGGGTTGGTTGCGGGTCAGGCGGGCCGGTGAATCCTTCCCCACCGGCCCGCCACCCGCTTTCGTCACATCTACGACTGAACCCGATGCGCCGCCGGCGCGTCGGTTCGCTTTGGCAATGGAGTGCCAGCATGAAAGCAGTAGCGGACAAGCCGCAGACGCATCGTGTCGGCAGGATCGAATTTGAGATCGTGGCCGACGACCGCACGCCCGAGGTCGAGGAGCGTTGGTCGCGGCGCTCCGAGGCCATTGCGGCGTGGCTGCTGGCCGAGTGGGAACGCGAACAGCGCCGGCGCGCCGCCGAGAGGAACTGAACATGGTCGCCTTGCACGGCCAGGTCATCCCACGTGAGTATGACGACGGCCCGGACGTGCCGTGCGCACGCGACAAGGAGCGCGCGTACCGCCAGGGCTTCGTCGAGGAGGCGCGGCGCATCGTGCGCGAGTGGGCGCACCCACCCGGTCGGGTCGATGCCAAGCCCGACGCCGAGCCGGTGTCGGTGCGCGAGCTGATCGAGCAGCGCCGATGCGATCCCTTCGCCGAGGTCGAGGCGGCGATGAAACGACGGCAGCGCGTGCGCGAGCGTTTCACGGTGTACAGTCGTGGCGATGCCGGGCGTAAGACATATCACCTGGGCTATCGCCCCGGTCACGCCGTGCCCGCCGCACGTCTGCGTGGACGCCATCATGCGATGGCATTCGTGACCGAGTTGTGGGAGCGCCTCGAAACCTCTGACCTCAACATCTTCGATCCACGCCTGCTGTGCCCGTGGCTGCGGGCGGTCGAGCGGTGGGCCGGCGCGCCGATCCGATCGAATGTGATCACGCCACCGCCGAGGCCTTTGGAGGTCGTCGAACCGATGGAGACCAGCGCCCCGACTGAAACCATGCCCATTGAAACGCCGCCACCGCCATCTCGCCGGCTCAAGCTCACCCGCGCCGACCAGATCGAGATGCGCCCGCCCGACTGGTTGCTGCGCGGCATGCTCGAACGCGACACTTTCGCCCTGATCTTCGGCGATCCTGGCAGCGGCAAGTCGTTTCTGGCGATCGACTGGGCGTGCAGGGTGGCCACGGGTACGCCCTGGCGCGGGCATGGCGTCACGGGCGGGCCGGTGGTCTATGTCGCGGGAGAGGGCCAACAGGGGTTCGGCAGGCGTATCCGTGCGTGGAGCGAGCATCAAGGCGTGAGCCTCGATGGAGCGCCGCTGTTCGTCGCGCCGGCGGTGGCGATCCCCGACCCGCCGCAACTGGGCGAACTGGCGGTGGCCATCGACGAGGCGCTCGCGCCTCCGGCGCTGATCGTACTCGACACGCTCGCCCGCACTTTCGGCGGCGGCGATGAGAACAGCACGCAGGACATGAGTCGGTTCGTCTCGGCGTGTGACGCGATCCGCCGGCGCTACGGCTGCACGATCCTCGTCGTGCATCACACCGGCCACGCCGACAAGAGCCGGGCGCGTGGCGCGATCGCACTCAAGGCGGCGCTCGACGCCGAGTACCGATTGGCCAACGACGCCGGGCTGCTGCTGACCGCGACCAAGATGAAGGACGCCGAGACGCCGCCGCCGCTGGCGCTGGAACTGGTCACGGTGGACCTGCCGGACCTGGTGGATGACTACGGCAACCCGGTCACGTCGGCAGCCATCGAGGTCATCGACGCCGACACCGGCGCGATCGTCTCAAAGGCGAGGGCAGCGATGTCCGGCAAGCGCGGCAAGTGGCAGCGGGTGGGCTTGGAGGTCGCCAAGCGGCTGATCGCCACCAGCGACGACGAGCGGGTCAGCGTCAAGGACTGGCACCACCAATGCGAGGCCGCCGGCATGCGGCAATCGACGCGGTACGACGTGCTGGCCAAGCTGCACGAGCACGGCGCGCTCGTCGTCGATGGCGACGCGTTTATTCCAACGTGAGCACCTCGCCCTACCAATTCCGATTCCAATTCCAATGTCCTTAAGGACATTGGAATTGGAATGGAAATTGGAATGAGGGCCTGAAAATGGAAAGTGGAAGTTGGAATTGGAAATTGGAATCACCGCAAGTCACGTTGTTCGAGCGCGTTACAAGCGATTGCGGACAGCAAGAGACGAGCCAGATTGGAACATTGGAATCCGAGATTGGAATCGACGCCGCCGAATAGGTACTCCGCCACGACCGCTTCCAAATGATGGCGGCGGGAACAGTCGCGGACCAGCACAGAGTTTCTTTCAGAGCGCGTAACTTCTGCCGTAACGCGCCACAGAGGGCATGGACGCCATGTTGACCCGCGAGATGCTGTTGATGGCGACCTGGCGGCGGCGTGGCGACCATCGTGGCTGCTACCGGCGCGCGTGTGCGATGTGCAGCGCACCATTCTACACCAGCCGGCCCGAAGCGCGGTACTGCCGCCCGGCGTGTCGCCAGCGGGCATATCGGCGACGACGGAGGGAGCGCCATGCGATGTGACCGAGAGAAAACGCCGACCCGCGTGGGCCGGCGTTGTAAGGTGATCGTGGCGATGCGATCAGGCGGCGGTGAACCGACCTCGCGCCACCTTCTTGAACCGGGCCTCTTTGCCCTTGACCGCGATCTCTCTGATCATCGCCGAGTAGATCGTGGCCCACGGCGTCGCGCCGCTGGTCTTCCACAGCCCCTTGGCCAGCGCCGTTTCGACGATCTGCTTGGCGCTCATCGGCTCCTTCGCCTCGCCGAGCACCTTCGCGGCGGCATCGAGGCCGCTCATGGGCTTGGTCGGCTTCGCTGCCTTGGCTTTGGGCTGTTTCGTCGCCTTGGTGGTGCGGGCCTTCTTCGTGGTCTTCTTCTGCATGACGGACTCCTTGTGGTTGAGCGCGGCAACGAGCCGCGCGGGTTGGTTTCAGCATCGCGGCCGCAGCGCGTCGCCATGCATGGCGAACCGGCTGCGGTGTCGGGGCGTTCGCGGCTCGACCGGCGGCAGGTAGGCGACGATCTCGCCGTAGATGGCCACCTGGCGGGCGTACTCGGCCACCCGCCGGGCGCGTTCTTCGATGGGCAGTTCGGGCCGCAGCGTGCTGATGGCCGTCAGCCGCCGCCGGGCCTCGGTCAGGTTTCGGACCTCGATCTTTTCGTGGATGTGCATAGCTGCTCTCCGTGGTTCGGTTGGCCCATGCCAGCGCCAGCCATGAGGGCAACCATGCGCGATGAAGTCAAGGCGTAATTACCTGTGGGTAAATGGGTTAGTAGCTTGACAGCGGCGGCCGGTTCGGCCCTCATGGCGACGGCGGCGGATGCCGCCAGAAAGGAGCCAGACATGGCGAAGAAGGCCATCGCGGCAGCGGGCTACGCCCGCCGCAGCAGCGACCTCCAGGAGCGGTCGGTGCCCGACCAGAAGGCCTACGTCGAGAAGTGGGCCACGGCCAACGGCTACCGCATCGTGCGGTGGTACGTTGATGACGCGATCAGCGGCACCAGCACGAAGGGTCGCGACCAGTTCGAGCGCATGATCGCCGACGCCGAGTCGAAGGGCCGGTGCGACTTCGAGGCCGTGCTCTGCTACGACATCTCGCGCTTCTCGCGCGGCGGCACCAACGAGACGGGCTACTACCTGCACCGGCTCGGCCTCGTTGGCGTCAACGCCATCTTCCCGGCCGAGGGCATCCCCGAAGGCGACGAAGGCGAACTGCTCCAAGGCGTGAAATCGTGGCAGGCCCGCCAGTACAGCGTGAAACTGTCGCGGGATAGCATTCGCGGGCAACACTCCACCGTAACGGTTCGAAAGAGCGCGATGGGCGGTCCGGCCCCATACGGCTACGACCGCCAGTACATCACACCTGCCGGGTCGGTGCTCCGCACGATTCGCACGTTACCCGATGGTCGGCGCGAAGAGTTTGGGGCCGACGGGAGGCGGATACGGATCATCGACAAGTGCGAGCACATCGGCCGCAAGATGAAATCGGACATCGTTCGGCTCGTGCCGGGTGAACCGGGTCAGGTCGAAGCCGTGCGCCGCATCTTCGAGATGTGTGCCGACGGGTATGGCTTCAGAAACATCGTCATCGATCTGAATACACGTGGCGTGTCTGGACCACGCCGTACCCGATGGAACCGCCAGGCCGTCAAAACGATCCTGCAGAACCCCTGCTACTACGGCTCGCTCGTATGGAACCGTCGCACCTTCGGCAAACTGCACGGCGTCGAAGCCGACGGAACGCCGCGACGCAAAACCGTCGTCGAAAGCACGAGGAACGCGCGCTCAAAATGGATCGTCATCGAGAACGTCCACGAACCGATCATTTCCAAACAGCTTTTCGAGAAGGCACAGGCCGCGATGGAAGAGCGCCGCGGCAAAGGCGGTTTGGCGCGGCCGACAAACCGATACCTGCTGTCGGGGTTGATTCGGTGCAGCCATTGCGGCTTCAACTTTTGGGGCTGCGTGGTCAAGAACGCCAAAGGCGATCACCGCTACTACGTCGATGCCGGCTATCGCGCTCAGGGCATCAAGGTGTGCCGGTCCACGAGCATCTCAACGGAGGCGCTCGACGAATGGGTGCTCGCCCAACTTCGCGCTCTGATGCTGGCGGAGGGCGACGGCTGGAATGACGCCGTGGAGCGGTTCATCGAATCCGTGGTCGAGGCCGGTAGGTCACCGCGATCAAGGCCGCGAGACACATCGAAGGAAATTGCTGCTGTTGAGCAGCGCATACAGGCAACGGTCACGCTTCTGACGGACGGCGATCTCTCCGATCTACCGGAGTTGAAAGAGCGGCTGGTGCAGCTGAAAAACCAGAGGCAGGAACTGGTATCTCGCGGCGCGGCAGCGATCGAAGCACCGGCCGCACATACCAGCGTGACGGACCTGCGGGAATGGGCACACGAACGACTGGATCAACTGCAGAGAGGTTTGGCCGGCAAGTTGCCGGCACATGAACTACGCAACATGGTTCAGGCCTACGTTGACCGGATCGAGATCGCACCATACAAACAGATCGGCACGATTCACCTTCCGTGTAGCCTCGCGGATTCGCTTACGCGAGGGCACGTCAGTCGAGTAACAAGTTCGTCCTCCAGCCACTCGTGCCGCGTCGACGTCGCCACGCGACTCGCGTCGCCCAGGTGATCGAGCAGCGGCGTCTCGAACGGGCTGACGATCCCGATGATGTCGCTCACGTCCTCGACGATCTCCGGCAGCGTCGAGCCGCCGGCGTAGGTTGCCTTACCGGTGAATGCCATGTGTGTTTCTCCCTTCGTGTGTTGTGTTGTTGATCCCGTTTAGCGACGCCCCGCAGGGGCGTGCCTCTCCCGCGTCACTTCCCCCCGCGCCGCAGACGCAGGTACCGCAGCAGTTCACGCCGGTCGCCCGTCGTCGCCGCCGCCTCCGCGGCATCCGCCACGTCGGCGCCGCCGCGCCGCGGCCTCGGCGACATCGTGCCGCCACCCGCCCGCGCGCCGCGACGGAACAGGTACGGCCTCCGCCGCTTCAACTCCGTCACCGCCTCCGCGACGTCCGCCTCGTCCATCTCCGCCACCGCCGCCTCCGTCAGCAGCCGCGCCGCCTCGAGGTCGATCGCCTCCGACTCGATCAGCATCGCGTCGATCCGCCGCCGCCTCTCCGCCGCGTCGAGCTGCTCACGCGTCTCGTCCAGCGACGCCCGCGCCTCGTCCAGCGCCGACTGCAACGCACGCAGCCGCTGCTCCGCCGCCTGGGCGCGTCGTCGGTACCGGATCGACTCACTCACCGGCACCAGCCGCTCGCTTCCTTCCACCCCGGCCTCCGCCCCGTCCGTCGCGATCTCCGTCGCGTCATCGATCACCTCCGCCTCCGCCGGCGCGTGATCCTGATCGTGCTCAACCGTCGTCTGCTCACTCATCGCGTGTCTCCTTTGATCTTCTCCCTCTCCCTGTCAGGGAGAGGGCTGGGGTGAGGGTCAATCCATCGAACACGTCGCTGCGCTACGCGCAACATGCGCCGCGTCACAGATCCATCCCCCTCACCCAACCTCTCCCCCACTTGCGGGAGAGGGGTTTAGTCGTCACTCTCCCCATACCCCAGCTCCGCCAGCACACGCTGCTTCGGCACGCCGAGCCGCAGCTTCACCTCCGCGTCGCGCAACCGCTGCGACTCGTCCTCCGGCAGCGGGCTCGGCCAGTGCAGCCGCACGCGCCGCTCGTCCTCGCTCGTCTCCAGCACCCCAGCCACGTGCAGCGCGTGCAGCACCAGCTCCACCACACGCTCGATCCCCTTGCCGTACGTGATGCGCTTCTTCTCCGTCTTCGCCAGCAAACCCATCATCGTGATGCGCAGCGCGTTCTCGCTCGTCAGGTTGCCGACCTTGCTCCGCAGCAACCCCGCCGCGACCGCCGTCACCGCGCTCGTCTTGTCCATCGCCTCGCGCACCTCGTTGATGTGCGCGTCCTCCGAGGGATTCGGCCCGTCGCCGCCGAACTGCTCGATCGTCGCCTCCGCGTTGTCCGTCATCCACATCTGCCCCGGCCCGATCACGGCCGCCTGATCGCATCGCCACGATCGCCTCACGACGCCGGCCCACGCGGGTCGGCGTTTTCACTTGGTCACGTCGCGCCGGTGCGACGGGTAGAATGCCCCACATGTGAAAGGGCGCGTCATGGTCAAATCCGCTGAAGGCGAACCGTCGAACAGGGAATGGGCGGACGCAAAGCTGGTCGTTCACAAGCACGAGTTTCCGAAGCAGCCCGACGCGACGATGTTCGAGTTCACGAAGTCCATCGCCAGGGATGGGCGCACGTTCACCCAATCGTTGTGGCTGAACATCCATCAACTGAAGGGCGACCGCCCGGCGACGCGGTTCACGAATCGCGTGCGGCAGAGCAACTGGACGCAGATCTTCACGTCGTCGGTCGAGGTCAGCGGGACCGAGCTGGCGGTGGCGCAGATCGGCGTGGACGACGAGCTGGACTACCAGAAGCAGGAGCGGTTGCGTGAGCTGATCCGCGACCTGGAGAACTGCGTGATCAACGGCGTGTCGCCCGCGGCCACGCAGCAGGGCTCGGGCAGCGTGCGGCGGACGATGAACGGCATCGTGCCGCTGATCAGCACCAACGCGTTCGCCAACGGCGCGAACGGGTTCCCGTCGGGCGGTGGCGGCGGCAGCGACGAGCTGACCGAGGAGCAGATCAACACGGCGCTGCGCAACATCTGGGATCAGTCCGCGGGCCACGTCGACACGATCGTGGTCAACGGGTTCCAGAAGCGCAAGATCAACGCGTTCATCACGAGCGGTCGGCAGTACGCGGCGGGCGACTCGCGGTTCAGCGAGATGGTCGGCGTGTACGAGAGCGACTTCGGCGTGTGTCGCGTCGTGCTGAGCCGATGGGTCCCGGCGGACACGGTGCTGCTGCTGGACAGCTCGCGCGTGGACGTGCTGCCGCTGGCCGGTCGCAGCTTCCACTTCAAGCGCCTCGCCAGCGACGGCGACAAGGAAGTCGGCCAGGTGATCGGCGAGTACACGCTGGAGATGCGCAACGAGAACGCGCACGGCCTGATCCGCGGGCTGGCGACGAGCTGAACGAACTGAGCGGAACCCGGGCGCGGCGCGTTAGCGCGCGTCGCGCCCTTTGAAGGTTGCCACTGGCGGCTCGCCCGCCAGTGCATGCACGAACGGAGACACACTGGCGGACAAGCCGCCAGTGGCACACACGGAGAATCGTCATGCCGAACTTCATCACCGATGCCGACCTGCTCGCCTACGAGCCCAACGTGTTCAACGACCTGCCGTTCGCGTCGCAGCGCACGCTGCAGGTGACCGACGCGGCGGTGAGCGGCACGACCGTCACGAGCGCAACGGGTGGCTTCGACGCGCTGAGCGCAGGCGACGTGGCGATCGTCGCGGACGTGGCGCACGCGGTCGCGTCGATCACGGACGACAACACGCTGGAGCTGACGGCGGCGCCCGTCGCGCTGAGCGCGACGACGGGGCTGACGCTGACGGCACGGACGCTCGCCGCCCAGGCGACGCTCGTGCACGGCGAGCTGATGCGCGCGGTGGGGATCGACGCCGACGATCCGGACGAGACGCTCGACGAGTCGTCGATCGTGTCGGTGGGCGTGATGCGTCGGCTCGAGGCGCTGGGCGCGCTGAGCCGCGCGTACGCCGCGGCGGTGGCGCTGGTGGGCGACAACGAAGCGATCAACGCGAAGGCCGCGGCGTACCGGCAGCGGTTCGCGATGGCGCTGAGCGGCGCGCAGGTGCTGGTGGATACGGATGGCGACGGCCGGGCGGACGTGTGGCGGACGCCGGGCGTGGTACGACTGACGCGTGTGTGACAAACGAGGGCTGGCTGTGGGTGCTCCAACGTGAGCCCTCACCCCGGCCCTCTCCCGGAGGGAGAGGGGGATTCGATGAGTTCATTCAACGGACAAGACCTGTTCGGCAGCGGGCCGCACCGCTTTGTCGTGCACGGCGTGTCGATGCGGCACGCGACGCACGAGTCGCCGGGCACCGATGGCGTGCGTCTCACCGCGATGGGTCACACAGCCCGGCGCGTCGATCAGTACGGCACGCTGACCGCCGACGACGTGGCGACGATGCAGCAGCGGCTCGACGCGATCGAGGCGGCGATCGACGGCGAGCCCGCGGAGCTGGTCGACGACTTAGCCCGTGTGTGGTCGAACATCGTGATGCTCGAGTTCCACCCGAAGGCGATCCGCCGCGTGGGCGTCCGGCTCGCCGCGGACTACGTGATCCACTACGTGCAGGTGAGCAGCTAACCCCTCTCCCCACTGGGGAGAGGTTGGGAGAGGGCCGATGAATCTGGAACCCACACAGGACATCTTCACGCGCGTGCTGCTGCGACCGACCGTGCCGGACGGCGCGGGGCTGTGCCATCTGGCGTGGGCAGCGACAGCCAAATCGCTCGCCGGGCGCGTCGTGCAGATCTACGTCGACGGACACCTCTACGACGCGGTCACTGACGCGACACAGCGTGAGACCTGGCTGCACCTCGACCGCGAGCGCGACACGCGTGTGGAGCTGCTGGCGGTAGACGCGAGCGAGGCGTGGCGTGACCGCGCGGCGGACCTGGCGACGTGGTCACCGGCGTTCGTCACCGAGGCGACGCTGCGGATCGCGCGGGACGAGACGCTGCCGATCGACACGCGTGTCATCGTCAGCGTCGACGGCGAGGACGACGCGAGACATCCGCTTTGGGGCGCGGGCGACGCGCGTGTCGGGTTCGGCGGGCTGTTCGGCGACGGCGGGTTCGGGTGGGACATGGCGACCGGCCTCGGCCACGGCGTCGGCGCGTTCGGGCACGGGCTGTTCGGCGCGGACGGCGAGCCGTGGGTGTGGACACGCGACGACCTGCCGTCCGGTGAGCACACGATCGACCTGCGGCTCGAGGACGACACCGGCCGCGTGATCGGCGCACTGGACGCGGCGCAGACGATCACGATCGACGCGCTGCCCGCCCCGCCGACCGACCTGACGCTTGATGAGGACTACACGCTGAGCTGGCAGTGACGCCACGCAAACGATGCACAACGACATACACGGAGAAAGACGATGAGCGAGTATTACCCCGATGACGCGGCGCTGCTGGCGCTGACGGAGGACGCCGAGACGGGCGTCGAGTACATCCCCACGGGACTGAGCCCGTACTACCTCGAGTTCCGCAAGCTCGTGAGCCGGCTGCTCGACGCGACGCGGCGGGCGAACGACCTGCGTGTCTACCAGGACGGCGACCTGACGATCGGCGTGCGCGCCGGACGATGCGCGATCGCGTCGACACCAATCAGCTACGCGGGCGCGACCGGCGTGTCGATCACCGACGACGCGACGACGCACGTCTGGCTCGACGCGAGCGGCGCGCTGCAGAGCGGCGAGTCGGGCCTGCCGACGGATCGCGCGACGTTCGTGCCGCTGGCGCAGGTCGTCGCGGCGAGCGGCGCGATCACGTCGATCACCGACCTGCGCGGCGAGGCGTTGCTGTGCGTGCCGCCCGTCGGGGCGGTCGCCGTGCAGATGACGCACGAAGGCGATCTCACCGCGTCGCTGACCGGCAAGCTCGTCGGCGTGTCGCCCATCGACGGCGTGGTCACCGACGTGATCCTCTCCGCCGGGACCAACCTTGACACGGACACGACAAGTGACGGCGTCAGCGCGACCGCGAAGGCGAACGGCACGACGCTCACGTCGACCGATCCGCAGCTGACCGACGGCGACGGGGCCGGCTTCCGCTGCACGGCGCAGGGCGACGGCGCGGCCGCGGTCGTGAAGTCCGACGGCTCGGAGCAGGTCACCCGCGGCGACGTGCTAACGGTGGACGTGAGCCGAAGTGTCGTAGGCGCCGTCGCGAACGAAGCGTCCGACGTCGTGGTCACGATTGTCATCGAACCCGCGTAACCCTCACCACGGAGATCATCATGCCCTGGCAACTCAGAGACGTGCAACCGAATCGTCACAACGACAACTACACCGTCACGGTCGAGTATCGCGACGGCGGCGAGCCGATCGCCGAGCACACGGGCCAGGTGGGTCCAACGGGCTTGCCGGACGCGTTCATCCGCGCCGCTCGGCAAACGCTCACTCGCGTGCGACACGCCGAGCAGCGTAAGGCGGACGACGAGCAGGCCGGTCGATTCGCGGCGATCGTCGATCGCCTGAACGCCGGCTAATCGACGCGACACCGACAACACACCCAAACGCACAATCGGAGACACGAGATGCCCAATACCGCAACCAAGACCGCCCGCTCGTTGCAGGCGAGCGCAACCAACGCCGCCGACGCGACGACGACCGGCTCGACGATCGACCTGACCACCGCCCTCGGCCTGACGGTCACCGCGAAGGTCACCAACGGACCGACAGGGCCGATCACCGGCTGCCGCTTCGTCGTCGAGCTCAGCCACGACAGCACCGACTGGAAGACCTTCAGCGAGCAGGTGGCCGGCACCGACAACGACGGCGTCTACGAGTTCGTCGTCGACGTGCCCGCGCCCGTCATGTACCTCCGCTCGCGGTTCACCGGCAACACCGGTCAGGGCGTGACGGTCGAAGCGTTCGGACACGAACTGACAAGCATCGGGTGACACATGAGCACGCATCGCTTTCCAACGTCAACGCCACGCCTCAACCGCGCAACGCCGCTGTCGGTCGGGCTGACACGTGCGGTGCTGTTCGACCGCGCTCAGAGCGTTCACGAGGTCGTCCGCGACACGCTGTACGAGCCGTCCGGCGAACCCGTGAGTGGTCGGTACGGTTCGGAACGCGCGTTCGCGGCGGCGAACAACGACGCGATCGATCTCGGCGTCATCAGCTTCGGCGAACGCTTTACGATCGCGTTCCTCGGGCACAGCGCCCAGGCTGGCGGCGCGGGCAAGATCCTCGGCGTTAGAACGGCGGGCGCGGCGGGCGGTGAGGTCACCGTGCGGAACGGCGGCGAGAACATTCTCATCAGCGATGGCTCCAGCTTCGACTACGTTTCCGCGGGCGGCGGCGGCATTCAGGGCGACACGCCCGCGCTGATCGTCTACACGCGCAGCAGTGACACGTTCGCGGCGTATCGAGACGGGCTGCTCAACTCCGAGAAGACCGGGACGGGTGTGACCAACACCATGTCCATGTCCCACGGCCTGCTGATCGGCGGACGAAACAACAACGGATCGCTCGAACACGCGGACGCCACGCTTGCGATGGTGGCGATCTGGAACGATCGGGCGCTCACCGCGTCCGAGGTCGCCGCGTTCGCCGCGGATCCCTTTGTGCTGTTCCGTTGCGTTGCACCGGTGTGGCGACACCTCCGCGGCCCGGCCGCCGGCTGGCGTGTCTACGGCGGCGTCGGGGCACTGCGTGACATCGACCTGGATATGCCCATCGCCACGTGCGACGAATCCGCCACGTCTGTCTCGCTCGACACGTCACTGCGACCGACCGCCGGCCAGCGCGCCACCTACCTCGTCCGACACGCGGACCACGCGGGGCGCACCGAACGCGGCGTCACCCACGTCAGCGTGCAGAACGACGACGACATGCAGCGGCGCGTGCCGTTCGCGGCCGCCTGGCCCGCCGCGCCCGGCTGGAGCCCGCGGCGTGAGAGCGGATCCTGGTCGATCACCGCGGTGTGGGGCGCACGCCTCGCTCGCCTCGACGTCCGGACCGTGCAGCTGGTCGAGCAGATCGAAGGTGACGTCCCGCAGGTCATCGCGAGCAGCGCCGCGCCGACGCGTGACACGGCGCTCACGTGGACACGCACACCCCCCGGCCAGCCCGCGCGCTACCGCGTCCGTTCCCTCACCGGCGACGACGGCGCGATCGACGGACCGTGGTCACGCTGGCTGACAATCGAAGCCGACGGTGACGCCACCGTCGCAGCCCTCTGACCACGATCACCACCAGCACGGAGCATCGCATCATGCCCGCCGCCGCGACGATCAACACCCTGTCCAGCAACGCCGCAAGCCCCGAAGCCGTCGTCGCACCACTCGTCATCATCGACGGGTACGCGCGGCCCGACGTCGCCGTTGTCTCGATCGACCACACCGGCCCTCTCGGCCTTCGTGCGGCCGTACTGAGCGTGCGACGCGAAGACGCAACCTGGCGAGCGTCCGAGCGATGTCGCATCTCTCGGCTGCGCGGCGCGTCGCTCCGCGTCTTGCAGCCGATCGCAGTCGGGGGCGGCGAGCATCGCCTCGTGCCAATGTTCGACGGACGCATCGATCGCACGGACCAGCGGCTCGACGCGGAGGACGATGGCGTGTCGTTGCACGCGACCTGCGCGTGGTCGTCGCGGCTGGCGCGCATGATCGAGTCCGGCGCCATCGATCGCGAGAAACGCGCGCCCTGGACCGTCACGATGCTGCTGCAGCGGCTGATCGATCTCGGCGGACTCGCGCTCGACCTGACCGCCCTCCCGCAAGACGTCGCGGGCGCGAACCTGTCACCAGCCGAACTACGAGGCGACACGTTCGCGGACGTGCTCGGTCACGTCTGCCGCGTGCATCACCTGCTGATCGATACGTCGTCGCGCTGGGTTGGCCATACGCTGCGTGAGCGGCGGCGCGTGATCGCCGGGCATTGTGGTCGGCCGATCCGCCTGCGGCTCGACGCCATCGCGGGCGGCGCCGGGGCCGTCGAGCAGCTGCGCGGCGCGCTCAACGCGCCGACCGCGACCCGGCTCGTCGGGCACGCCGACGGAGCGGTCGTCGAGTCGACGTTCGACCTCGTGCCCGCGTGGGATCCCGCGGCCGAGTCGCTGACGGACGGGGCGTACGGCAAGTCGACGAGCGACGACTTCGACGCGGTCGCCAACGTGTTCCGACTGTGGGCGCTGAACGAGGACGGGGCGTACAGCGTCGAGCCGTTCAACCGCGGCGCGGCGTTCGACCTGACGTCGCTGTTCGGCGACGGGCGCGCGATGGCGGCCCAAGCGCTGGCGTTCGGGCCGACGCTGACGATGGACGAGGCGGGTCGATGCGTGATGGCGCACGTCGAGCTGAGCACGGATGCCGGCGCGACGTGGACGCGCTACGCCGGGCCGATCGCCACGCCGACGGATCACGCGGCGGTGTACCTCGACGACGACGCGCTGGACACGTCGTATCTCGACGCGGCGCGCGCGGGCGACGCGCGGGTCCGCGTGACCGCGACGCTGCGGAGTCCGCTGCCGCTGGAGTGCGTGCGGTGGCACGGCAACCCGTTCGCCGCTGTGTACGCGCAGCGGCTGGTGCGCGCGGGCGACGCGTTTCGTCACCACCGCGTCGCCGAGACCAGCAAGTATCACGCGGCGGTGCGCCGCGGTCAGCGACACGCGGCCGAGGCCGACGACCGCGCCGCGATGGCCGCGTGGCTCGCCGCCGAGCCGCCGATGCCCGACGGCAAGCCGGGCGTGGCGCGGCTCAGCGTCACCGGCGCGGCGCTCGGGGTGCGCGTGGGCGATCGGCTCGACCGCATCGCCGGTCGTCGCATCACACCGGCGTGGGCGGACCCGGCGACGCACACGCCGCTGATCACCGTCGCGGCGCTGCGTCGGCGCTTCGACGTCAACGTCACCGAGATCGAATGCCACGTGATGGAGTAACACCATGATCGAGACGCTGGTGCAGTTCGGGGTCGCGGGGTTGATGGGCGCGTTGTGGGTGTGGGAACGCACGTACTCGCGCAAGCGTGAGCGGCAGCTCAGCGAGTCGCATCGCGCGCTGATGGAGCGCGACCGCGAGCTGGAGGTGATGGTGCGTCTCGTGCGGCAGAACACGCGTGCGATGGTCGGGTTTGAGCGTGTGCACGAGCGCATGTGCGAGCTGCTGGAGCGGATGAACGAGGAGTTTCACAACAAGCGAGCCGCGTGAGCGGCGAAGGGAGAAGCAGACGATGAGACGAAGCGTGAGAGGGATGGCAAGGATCGCGACGCCGGTGCGGGCAGCGCTGCTCGCGACGGTGATCGCGGCGGGGCTCGGCGCGTGCGCGTCGCCGCCGTCGATCGAGCCGCTGCTGCGATCGGCGGAGAACGCGATGCGGGATGAGCAGCGGCTGCTCGATGACGACCGGGTGCGGCATGGCCAATGGTTCGACCAGCAGCGGGCGACGCTCGAGGCGGCGTACGCGGCGGACCTGGCGGCGCGACCCGCGACGGAGCTGGATCGCGCGTGGGTGCGCGACGGCACGGCGGTGTACGTCGCGGCGCGCGAGGCGATGCTGCGACACGAGCTCGAGCTGCAGCGGCAGAACGACGTGCGCCGCCGCAACCTGCAGCTGGCCGACATGGCGGTGCAGCAGGCGGTCGCGCTGATGCAGCAGCAGGATCAGCTGTTCGAGCGCGTGCCGGACGTGCGGCGGTGGCTCACCGAGCAGGCCGCGGCGTCGGCGTTCCTCGCGCCGGCGGTGACGGGCACGGCCACCAGCAACACCACTAACACGGGAGAAACACGATGACGTATCAGGAACCCACGATCACGGAGCTGCGCGACCTGGTGTCGCGCCGGCTGGACCAGCGATGGGAGGCGTTCGCGGCCGAGCACCCGAACCTCGCGGCGGCGATCCAGCGCGTGCAACTGGTCGACTCGACGGTGTCGCTGCTGATCGACGACCCGGACTATCAGGCCGCGCTCGAGGCCGCGGCGCGCGACCGCGTCGTCCTGCACCTCGGCGGCCAGCTCGGCGCGATCGTCGATCGACTCATCGATCGTCTGTTGCGGCTTTGACGCACAACTCCCCTCCCTGCCGGGGAGGAGCTGGGGGAGGGTCTCATGCGAGATCAGCGATGCAACGATAGACCACGGGCCCCTCTCCCAACCTCTCCCCGGTTGGGGAGAGGGGTCCGAACGGCACACCAAATCATCGACCGCGCTCGAGGGAGAAAAAAAATGAACCGACGTTGGACGAGCAGAAAGTTCCTTACGACGCTGGCGGCGCAGATCGCGGCCGTCGCGGTGCTGATCTGGCCGGGGCACCGAGAGGCGATCGCGCAGGCGGCGGAAACGATCGCGGCGCTGGCGGTGCTGGCGCTGACGGCCACGGGTTACGCCGCGGCCGAGTCGTCGATCGACCGCGCCAACCGCGCCTCGCCGGACGACCGGGGTTGATGCGCGTGACGGTCGGTCGTATCTTTTCACACATGCGGGGTTCGACCATGAAGCTATCGACGTTCGTTCTCGCCGCGCTGGCGTGCACGGTCGTGATGACCGGCTGCGGCGAGAACAAATCCATCTCCGACGTCTTCAAGTTCAAGGGGTCGCAGTCACGCCCGACCGGCGAGGCGCCCAAGCCCGGCGAGTGGCCCTTCCGGCCGATCGCGATGCGCGTGCACCCGTTCACGTCGCTGACAATCGACGAGACAACCGGCCAGGCCGTGCTCGAAGTCCGCATCGAACTGCTCGATCAGCTGGGCGACGTGGCCAAGGGCGTGGGCGACTTCCGCTTCGAGCTGTACCAGTCGGAGATGACCGCGTCGCGCGTCGGCCAGGAGACGCAGCTGCAGGTGTGGGAGGCGCCGATGTCGACCCTCGAGCAGAACCGCATGCACTGGGACGCGATCACCCGCACGTACAGCTTCCGCCTCCACGTGACGCACCCGCCCATGGGCGACAAGAAGTACAAGCTCACGGTGCAGTTCAACGACGCCGACGGCAACCGGCTGCGGGCCGAAGCGCCGACGCCGATCTCACGTTCGAGCAGCGAGTCGAACTAGCCGCGTCACGCCGACTCGACAATCCCCCGCACACGCTCGATCAGCGCGTCCGCCACGTCGCCCGACGGCGCCTCGGCGATGATGCGCAGGATCGGCTCGGTGTTCGACGGCCGCACGTGGACCCACGCGTCGGTCAGGTCGACACGCGTGCCGTCCTGCGTGTCGATCCGCTCGCCGACAAACGCCTCGCGCACTTTTGCCGCCGCGGCGTCGGCCATGCCGGCGCGGATCGGCAGCTTCTCCTTGCGGATCACGTACGCCGGGATCTCCGCGACCAGTTCGCTGAGCGACCTGCCCGTCGTCGCGAGCATCTCCAGCACGAGCGCCGCGCCCGCGAGGCTGTCACGCACATGGATGACCTTCGGCCAGATGATGCCGCCGTTGCCCTCGCCGCCGACGGCCGCACTGATGTCGCGCATCTTCGACGCGACGTTCGCCTCGCCGACGGCCGTGCGGTGCACCGCGACGCCGAACCGCGCGGCGATGTCGTCGACCATCCGCGACGTCGACAGGTTCGCGACGACCGGGCCGGGCGTCCTGCTCAGCACGTGCATCGTGCACAACGCCAGCGTGTATTCCTCGCCGATGTAGCGGCCGTGCTCGTCGACAAGCGCGAGCCGGTCGGCGTCGGGGTCCTGCGCCATGCCGACCGCCGCGCCGTGTTCGCGTACGGCGTCGCACAGGCCGGTGAGGTTCTCCGCCGTCGGTTCGGGCGTGTGCGGGAACTGGCCGGTCGGCTCGCCGTAGAGGTGTACGAGGTCGACGCCGAGCTGTCGCATCAGCCGCGCCGTCGCCGGTCCACCCGCGCCGTGCACGCTGTCGAGCACGACGCGCGGCTTGGCCGCGCGGATCGCCTCGACGTCGATGTGCGGCAGGATCCGCCCGAGGTGCACGTCGTGCGACGAGTCGTCGTGCGTGACCGGCTGCAGGTCGCCGACCTCGACGTGATCGATGCGGTCGAGGCGGAAGCGTTCGATGATCTGCTCGGCCTGGTCGGGTGGCGGCGCGACGCCGTCGTGTCGCAGCAGCTTGATGCCGTTCCAGATGATCGGGTTGTGCGACGCGGTGAGCACCATGCCGCCGTGCGCGTCGCGGTGCTCGGCCATGATCGCCACGCCGGGCGTCGTGACGATGCCGAGCGTCACCACGCGGCAGCCCACGCCGATGAGCCCCGCGACCGCCGCACGCTCGATCATCTCGCCGCTCGGCCGGCTGTCACGGCCGACGACGACGCGCGGGTGCGGGTCGCGCGTCGTCTCCTTCAGCCAGGACCCGAACGCCCCGGCGTATCGCGCGGCGACGTCGGGCGTCAGCGAATCGCCGATCAGGCCGCGCAGGCCGCTGATCGACAGCATCAGGTTCGGCGTGTCCGTGCTCATGCGTGCGGCGCTCCTTCGTGTTCAACCGATCCGTTCGGCTGGTATACTCGGTGCCCCGCGAACCAGCAACCGGAGCCCTGTTGTGTACGAACTGCAGATCGAACGCGTCTTCCACGCCGAGCACGCCCTGCGTCTTTACGACGGCGAGATGGAGGAACTGCACGCGCACGACTGGCACACGTTCGTGCACGTCGCGGCGGACAAGCTCGACGAGATCGAGGTCGTGATGGACTTCCACGCGCTGGAGAAGATCGTCGACGACGTGCTCGCGCCGCTGCACGACAAGACGCTCAACAAGCTCGACGCGTTCGCCGACGTGAACCCCTCGGCCGAGCGCGTCGCCGAGCACATCTACCGCGCGATCGCCGCGAAGCTGCCGACGCAGGTGCGCCTCACACGTGTGACCGTCACCGAGGCCGCGGGCTGCGAGGCGAGCTACATGGGCTCGACCGCGTAAGCGTCGTCACGGACACACCGGCCCGCGCGTCACACGATGCGCAGCGGGTCGGCGTCCTTCTTCGAGATGTCAATCCTGACGCCCCACCCGCGCAGCGACTGGGCGAGGTTGTTCTTGAGCGTCGGCAGGTAGCCGCGCTCGGTGTTGGTGTGATCCGTGAGGATGACGGACGTGCCGCGTGCGTTGGCCGCGAGCACGTCGTGGTGTCGCATCTCGCCGGTGAGGTACACGCCCGCGGTGACGCCGGACAACACCGAGCCGCCGGCGCCCGCGCACATCGCGACGCTGGCGACCTTCTGCGACATCCCGTTCGCCGGCGCGACGCGCACGTGCTTCAGCTTCAGGTGCGTCTTCACACGCGAGACGATCGTGCTCAGCGACACGGTGCGGTTGAGTTCGACGAGGCGACCCTGCCCGCAGTTGGTCGACGGCGGCGGCGTGAGCTTGTAGATGTCGAACGCCGGCTCCTCGTACGGGTGATGACGCCGGACGGCCGCGACGGCGAGCGCGAGGCTATTCTCGTGGCAGACCATCTCGAGGCGTACCTCGCGCACGGTTTCCATCCGGCCGCGCTGGCCGACGGCGGGGTTGGCGCCGTCGAGACCGTGGAACGTGCCGAACCCCTCGGCGTTGAACGAGCACAGCTGGTACAGGCCGATCTCGCCGGCGTTCGCTTCGTCGGCCAGGGCGAGCCGCACGCGATCAACGCTTTCGGCCGGCACGAACACGACGATCTTGTGCGTCCAGTTCATGCGTTCATCGCGGGCCTGAATCGGGCTGCGCGTGCCGTCGCCGACGCCATCGGCGAGCCAGTCGTTGACGCCGCCCGGCACGGCGTCGAGCGCGGTGTGCGGCGAGTAGACCGCGACGCCTTCCTGCAGCGCGCACACGGCGACGCTCCGGCTGGTGAGCGACTTGAGCGGCGCGAAGATCGGCGGGTGATACGCGACAACGAAGCCGGCATGCTTGCGAAGGGCCTCGTCGAGCACCTCGTGCGTCAGGTCGATGGTGAGCATGACGCGTTCGATCGGGCCGGCGTCGTCCGGCCGCACGAGCAGGCCGACGTTGTCCCAGTCTTCGGCGAGGTGCAGCGGCGCGATCCCGCGGAGCGATTGGCAGATGGAGTCGATGTTGCAACCCATGCGGGGGATTGTAACACGGTGCCGTGTGAGGTTGCTAAGCCGCGAGCGGCGTCAGAGCGTGGGCGGGGTGATGATGCGGGTGGCGCGCGCTTTCGACTGTTCGACGAGCCAGGCGTTGAGGCGGTCGTTGGTCGCGAGCTTGCGGTCGGCGGTCTGCTCGTCGCAGCCGCCGGCGATGTGGCGGGCGCGCACGCGTTGCATGCACACGTCGACGGGCAGGTCAAGGTACCACGTCTCGTCGAGCACGGCCGCGGCGTTGCACCACGGCGCGGCGTCGAGCAGCAGGTAGTTGCCCTCGACGATCACGAGGCGGTGGTCCTCGTCGATCGTGATCGCATTGGCGACCGGCTCGTGCAGTTTGCGGCTGTACTCCGGGGCGAACAGCGTGAACTCGTGATGCAGCCGCTCGATCAGATCGACGAACGCCTCGCCGTCGAACGTGATCGGCGCGCCCTTGCGAGCACGCAAACCTTCGGCGTCGAGCCGCGCGTTGGGCAGATGAAAGCCGTCCATCGGCAGCACCACGGCGGGCGGCGCGTTGAACGCCGCGTCACCCTGCGACGCGACGTTGACCGCTTCGCGGAGGGCGTTGGCGAAGGTGGATTTGCCGGAGCCCGGCGTGCCGACGACGCCGATGACGTAACGCCGGTCGGCGTCGCGCGTGCGGTCGAGCAGGTGGGCGGCGAGTTGTGCGAGTGTGTCGGACACGCGCGACAGTTTACGCGAGAGCGTGACGCGCGGGAACGCATGCCGCTGAAGCGGTATGCACCGGAGCGGCTAGAGCTTGAGCGCGACGAGGCTCGCGAGGTCGGAGCGTTCGGACTTGGCGAGCGTGATGTGGCCGACGATGCCGTTGCCCTTGAGCGACTCGACGACGTAGCTGAGTCCGTTGGACGACGAGTCGAGGTAGGGATTGTCGATCTGGGCGACGTCGCCGGTGAGGATGAGCTTCGTGCCTTCGCCGACGCGCGTGGCGATGGTTTTCACCTCGTGCGGCGAGAGGTTCTGCGCCTCGTCGACGATCATGAACTGGTTCGGGATGGACCGGCCGCGGATGTAGGTGAGCGGTTCGAGCACGACCTGTCCGCTGGCGAGCAGGGACTTGATGCGTTGCTCGGGCGACTTGGACTCGGCGTGCATGAACGCGGAGCCGCGCGTCGACAGCAGGTAGGTGAGGTTGTCGAAGATCGGCTGCATCCACGCGGCGAGCTTTTCGGAGATGTCGCCGGGCAGGAAGCCGATGTCGCGGCCGAGCGGCATGATGGGTCGCGCGACGAGCAGGCGGTCGTAGCGTTCTTCGTTGAGTGTCTTGGTCATGCCGGCGGCGAGTGCGAGCAGCGTCTTGCCGGTGCCGGCGGTGCCGAGCAGCGTGATGAGCTTGACGTCGTCGTCGAGCAGCAGGTCGAGGGCCATGGTCTGCTGGACGTTGCGCGGGAGGATGCCGAAGACGGGCTTGCGCGGGCCGGTGACGGGGATGAGGTGCTCGGTGTCGCCGAGGCGTCGGGCGAGGCCGGTGTGCGAATCGTCGAGGGCGTCGTGCAGCAGGACGTACTGGTTGGCGTGCAGCGTGACGGGGCCGGAGCGTTCGTCGCCGGCGAGGTGCTCGGCGATGGCCGACAGCGGCAGCTGCTTGTCTTCGTAGAGCTGATCGATGATGGCGGTGTCGACCTGCCACTCGTGGTAGCCGCGGTAGAGTCGGTCGGCGTCGACCTTCTGCGCCTCGAAGTCCTCGGTGGGGATGCCCAGCGCGTCGGACTTGATGCGTGCGTTGATGTCCTTGGAGATGAAGACGGTGCGGTTGCCGTTCTTCATCGACTCGAAGGCGACGGCGATGATGCGGTTGTCGGGGTTGTCGGAGTTGAGGCCGGGCGGCAGGTCGGGGATGTCGAGGGCGATCTGCACGGCGCCGCCGTTGCCGTTGAAGGGCACGCCGTCGGCGAGCCGCCCGCGGCGTCGCAGGGCGTCGAGGTGGCGGATGACCTGCCGGGCGTTTCGGCCGGTGTCGTCGTTGTTCTTCTTGAACTTGTCGAGTTCCTCGATGACGGTGAACGGGATGACGACGCGGTTGTCGCCGAACAGGAAGAGGCACTCGGGGTTGTGCAGCAGGACGTTGGTATCAAGAACGAAGTGCTTGTTAGCGGGCGCGGCTGGGGACGTCTGGTCAGCGCTATGGGTGGTCAAACTCGGATCCTCCTTGATCGTTGGACAAGGCCACCCTGTCCGACGACAGCATAACCGATCGCCCGCCGCAAGGTCCACGGGTTGTCGCGACCCGGCGGGCGCAGTCTTCCTCAACGATTCACGCCGACCCGCCGACGCCGCTTCGTTACAATGCCGGGGTGATGCTTACCGCGCCGCTTCAACTCGCAGCGTTCCTCGAGCTGCTCAACGACAAGCCGGGCATCTGGCTGGGCGTGGTGGTCGGCGTGACGTTCAGCATCGTGCTGCACGAGCTGGCGCACGGGTGGGCGGCGATCTGGCAGGGCGACCGCACGCCGATCCTCACCGGGCACATGACCGCCAACCCGATCGTGCA
Source organism: Phycisphaera sp. (assembly GCA_016125285.1). Lineage (GTDB taxonomy): Bacteria > Planctomycetota > Phycisphaerae > Phycisphaerales > Zrk34 > RI-212. Next base: position 43,005 of record WGMA01000039.1, on the reverse strand, counting down.
CATGGGGCCGGTGTCGATCATCCTGCTGCTGACGTGCGGCATCGCGTGGGGCGCGATGCCCGTCGATCCCACGCGGTTCCGCAGCAAGTACGGCGACGCGCTGGTCGCCGCGGCCGGGCCGGCGATGACGTTCCTTATCGCGCTGGTCGCGCTGACGGGGTACGGCCTGTGGGTGCGCTTCGCGGGGCTGCCCGACACCGAGCTGATGACGCCCCTCGCCGCCAACTCACAGCTGCTGCTGTGGCACCTCGGGCGCCTCAACTGCGTGCTGGTCGTCCTGAACCTGCTGCCGATCCCGCCGCTGGACGGCTCGCGCATCCTGGCGAACTTCAGCCCCGCCTACGCGCACAAGATCCGGGCCGTCCACGACCCGCAGATCTTCATGTTCGCCCTCATCGCGATCATCGCGGTGTTCAGCTACACGAGCTTCGGCCTGTTCGACATCGCCGACCACGTGGGGCTCTGGTGGGTCCAGATCGTCAGCGGTCACGACCTGATGCTGACCGACGGTTGAGCCCGCGGTCGACCACCGTCCAGCCGCTCACACGCACGCGCACAAAAAAGCCCCGGCTTTTCTACGGGCCAAACAGCCAAGGTGCTACACGACCTGTATTTGCATACCAAGGGCAGCAACGAGCGTGAATTAGCGCGTCTCGTTGATGTCCTGTCCCTGCACGGTTTTTTACTGTCTCGCGATGGTGAGTAAGGGCAAGTTTGAGGGCACACTGATCCGGACAGCTGTGGATCAAAATTGACTGACCGTGCGTTATCCGTAGGCGAAGTGCGTAAGCGACTTGGTGTACCGCGGAAAACCTTCTCACGCATTCTGGCCGTATCCGAACGATCCCTTGCCGATCTGGAGAATGGCAACCGTCCTGCCAGCGAAGCCGTACGCCGCCGCGCCAACGAGGTTGGGCGTCAAGACGCTGTACATCACGCCGGGCCACCGCCTGTGACGTTGATCCAATCGACGCCATGAAAATGCTCGTCGATCTGCTGGGATAGGCGCAACAAGCAAGGTAGGTGATCGTTCACAATGTGTAATACTCCCCAAAACCTGTGCGCGTGATTAAGGTGGATTCGTCCAAGGAAGGAGACGAGTCCGATGTCGAGGAAGCGACGTAGATTTTCGGCGGAATTCAAGGCGAAGGTCGCGTTGGAAGCGATCAAGGGTCACAAGACGGTGGCGGAGCTGGCCGGTGAGCACGAGGTGCATCCGAACCAGATCAGCCAGTGGAAGAAGCCGCTGATCGAGTCGTTGCCAGAGGTGTTTGGCAGGCGGCGTGAGAGAGGTGGTCCCCAAATCTTGGACAGCCAGTATCGCGATCAGTGTGCTGTTGAATCTCACATGCTACCAGCCTTAACTACTGTTTCAACAGGATCGGTGATGAATAAATAACCACAGATGGATATCAACAAGAAGTTACGGGCTAAAGCACCAAGATTGCTCGCAAACGGATCGGTCGACGTTGCCGCGCCAAAACAGCCGCACGCGGCGGGATGCTCCTTCAACAGGCTTGCCGCAACAACTGCTGACATACAGGCTAACAATGCTCCTGCAAGTGAAACTGATATATGTCGCTTCCAGCCGGACGCTAGCCAAAAAGCCAAACCTATTTCCATCGCTATTACGCTCAGGTGAAGAATAGTACTATGCAGGGTCACTTCATCATAGAGCGTCGTGGGTCCCTCATGGCCAACAAGTTTACTAGCGCCAGCCAGCAGAAAGACCGCCGCTATAGACAATCGCAATATCACTGAGAGACGCGAGGCAATCATTCCTTGATCTTCGTATCTTTAAGGGGTGGCGAGTCCGGTTCAGACCAAACTCGCGACGGAGCATGACCCTCACGATCAAGAGATTCCGATATCCACCGCTGAACAACCTCACTTTTCGATACCTGCCTCCACCCTTGCAATTCCAGTTCAATGAGCTTCCTGACATCATCATTCTTCTCAAGACGAGCAAGATTAAGGGCCTGCCACATGTAGTTTAGATGTGCCCACTTCGCGTATAGCTGATCACTTGGAATAGTATTCCACAAACTTTTCGACCGAGCAATCATTACTTTGCCCGCTGCAAGTTGATCATCAGCGGTCATAGCATCAATCATGCGCTGCATGGCTCTAAGCATTGCCTCATAGTCCTCAGAGTGCCGATACTTGAGATATCCGTTGTGATATTCAGTCAGCAACGCCTGTAACTTGGTTGAGGCATCATCCGCCAGCTCAAGTGAATCGACAAAGACTTCTCGCCGATACTCAATAGGGGAATGCTTTGAAACCAACGCCGGACGAAACCAGCCCATAAACCCGTCCTGTAGCTGGATAAACATCCCGGCTCGTGCAAACTGAGCACCGCGGCGAGGATTCGTCTTCCGCATCTGTGAACCCCGCACGTACAACTCACGGCCCAAATGCACGATCGACCTTAATGGGTATTTCCATTCGTCCGTTTCAAGAGTGATATCCGGAAAAGCACCCGACCCGTTTATATGCACACGAGGTAGAATTACATTGATCATAGCATGCCGAGGCACACCGGCAACGATCAGGTCAACCAGCCTGTTAGCACTCGCTTCAAAATCCTTAGTCTGCTCCGTTGCGTCTGGGTTAAAATGACTCAACGTTTTCTTCAATACATCTAGGAATTCATTGGACTCTTTGTTTGGAATCTGCAACAGCTCCTGTGCCTGTCCGAAATACGGCGGTATATCGGCGGCGCAAACACAGCTTGCAAACAGAAAAGAGAGGCAGACCGCTACACGAGTGCTGAAGTTGTTGATTCTAGTCATAAGGATTGCACCTTTGTCTTGAACTTGCATCCTGTATTGCATCCACGCACCAAGCTATGCGCGAATATGATGCCAAAGACTGGCATGGATTACCATATCGGCGCGTGATCGCGGAGTGAGTGACCGTTGCGCTCGATGACTCGTATAACCACAGCGTGTCGTTTACCGGTTTGAATTACGTTCTGCTGCTGAGAGAACAAGGTCCTCCTTGGACCACCGACATACTCAAGGCTGTTTCTGCCGCCCTTCTTCCATCCAAGGCTGATGGCAAGTTGCTTGTCTGCGACCGGAAGCATGATTGTCGCCGCGTCGTTGCCCTCGGCTCGTTCCATCTCGATGTTCAACTCGTAGTCGCCCTCTGGGTGGACAGGGAACGAAAAACGTGAGAACTGCTTATCGTCCATGCTCGCGAGCGTATTGCCCTGCATGACCCACTTGCCGCCTACCGCGTTGGATAAATCCACCGCTTTCAACAGGTCGATGGATTTTCCGGATGCAATCGCGGGTGGAACCGTTAGTGGGCGCGACGATGGAATCGTCCGAATATCCTTTGGTGTGTTGGTCGCAACCGCGTTGGCAGCGCCGGACCCGTTCAGCGATTTCACGCTGCCGGACAGCGCCGTGACGGTCAGGTTGCTGAACGCAATCGTGGTGTTGTCAAGCGAAAGTAGTCCGAGCGCCCCGTTTCGAATCGTTGAGCCATCCACCGTCAGGGAAGATATGCGACCTCGCCATTCCACGATTGTCTGACTATCAAGCGTCGCGACGATTTCCGCGTTTGCGCCGCGAACCTTCACCGCAGCGTGAACCTTACGTTCCTGCCCGTCATGGAGGGGGGCGATATCCTTGCGGGTGGGGTTGCCGGATGCCCCACTGTTTAATCCGTCGATTTGGGTCAGGGCGCTGCCGCTCCCTCTGTTACCCCCGACGATGAGCCAGACGGCAGTGTCGCCAACCGGCAGTTGGATGCCCATGCCTTGCTCGCCATCCTTCCGTGCAAAGGTCAGGTCGATGGCATAGTCCCCCGTCATGGCGACTGGAACTTCAATCTGAGAATGGATGTTGCTGCTTCGGTTGTCCTTGCCGCGACCGCTGATACCGCCGCCGTCGCGCCACCACTTGCCGCTTTTGGCGTGAGCATCGGGATCCAACATGGACAGCAAATCGATTGCGCCGGATGCACCGGTCGGCTTCAGTAGATGAGCCGTAGCGTCGGGCGGGGTTGTCGTCGTAAACGAATTCGTCAGCGGGCTGCTTGCTGCTGAACTCGATGAAGTCAACGTCACACCGGTCGATGGATAGCCCATCGCTTTCAGCGAGCCTTCAATCTTCTGGCTGGCCAGTTCCGCCTTGGTCCTCGACAGGTCTTTGTCCTGATGTTCGGCAAGGAACTTCTGATAGTTGCTCAGGGAGTGACTAAGCAATTTTGCCTTGGAAATGTCGCTCTTCGTTGTACCCGCAAGTTCCGATTGCCAGTCCGCCAGGTCCAACCACGCCAGCGGAGACAGCACTTCAACGTCGCCGGTCATCAGCGGCAACATGGCTTTGGCTTTGGGGTCGGCGTCGGCGTACTTCGCCGCTTCTGTCGGGTCGTCCAGATCCACAAGATATGCCTGAAGGAGCGCCTTCTTCGAGGCGGCGTCATCGGGATTGAGTTGCAGAACCGCCTTCGCCTTGTCGATGCTGTCGTAGATGTCTCTTTCTTCGCGCAGAGATTGGAGCGCATCCATGACGGACTTGCGGGCATCGTTGTCTACGGCGCTGGCGACCGCCAGACTGCGGCGGTAGGTTTTATCCGCTTCATCGAACAGCTTCTTCTCGCGCTCGTTGTTGGCCTGCGTGATGAGTTGTTGCAGCAGGGCTTGCCCAACCAGCTTCTTCTCATCGCCGCGCGATCGGATGAACCACGCCTGGTATAACTCAACAACCTGCGGCTTGTACTTGAATGAGTCGTTGGGGAACTTCTCGATGAGCAGATTCAAAGCGCTGATCGCGCTGGCGTAGCCGCTGGGGTCTTTCTTGCCGAGCTCAACCGCCTTCTCGCAGAGCAGTTTGAGCAGGTCGGGGTGTTCGGAAGCCGAGGTTGTAGCGGCTTCGAGCAGTTGGGCGGCGAGCGTTACATCGTCATTTGGGGAAGATGAGGCTGCGGCGGATTTGTAGGAGTCGCCGTAGAGGGAGTTGAACAGTTCATCGGCCTGACCGGCGGCGCTGGCGGGCTGCGCATATATAAGGATGCACATGGCGACCACGGCATAGAGGCGGCTGAATTTGGAAAAACTTGACGCTGACATCCCGGCAAATCCCCCAGTCCCCGTTTCAATTCCCCCTACAAAACGAATACGTAATGTACCGGGAATGAGGAAATTAGGCAATTGTAGTCAACAAGTGAACGCTGTTTATCGTAAGTGGCGCATATGGAACTGTTTGCGGATTCTGGGTTGGTCGCTAACGCGAAATTTGCCACATTTTTCGGATGATTTGGCAGCACGATGGCGCGCATCCTACTGATGGAATCTTCAGGAGGCTGGAACAAGCGATCGGCTTCGCCGTCAACCCCGCGTCCTACAACATCAAGAGGAGTCTGAGTCTGCTCGGATGCCGCTGACGCCACTGCCAAGCGAGGCGTAAATGCATTCCCCGCGCCCACGTCGGTCAACCGGGCGATAATCAGACAAATCCAAGCCATCACAACATGACCACGACCACCCGCCTACGCCTGACCGATTGCCAGAGTCAGGAATGGGGGGAGCAATCTGAGATTCCTATCATGAATCAAATACTCTTGCCCTTCGTCATTAGTGCATGATAACGTCCTTTATCATGCACTAAGTAACCGACCCATGGGGTCGGGAATTACCACGGGGAGATATGGGCGACCGGGACATCATTGCTGCCAAGCAGCATCACGTAATTGAGAACAACGACAAGATTCCGGCGATGATCGAAGCCGGTGGCGACCACGCGAGGTTTGCGTGGGAAGAATTCATCTACGGGACGGTTTCCAACGAACACACACGGCGGGCTTATCTTCACGCCGTTGGCAGATTGCTTCGCTGGTGTCATAAACTCGGCCTCGATCTTCGGCGCATCTCGCCGCGTCACATCCGCGAATACCTCGATCAGCACTCCGGCTGCATCGCGACCCGCAAGCAGCATCTTGCCGCGATACGGCTGTTCTTCGACGTGGCGGTCACACGGCACGTTGTGGTGCTGAATCCGGCGCTGTCCGTACGTGGCGAGCGTCTGAGCGTCGTCGAAGGAAAAACACCCGAGATCGCCGTGCCACAAGCACGATTGCTGATTGATTCGATCGACATCTCGACCGTCACGGGACGGCGCGACCGAGCGATCATCGCCACGCTGATCTACACCGCCGCACGCATCGGCGCCGTGGCGAAGCTGCGCCGCAAAGACCTGTACGACATCGGCGAACAATGGTGCCTGCATTTCGACGACAAGGGCGGCAAGTCGCGGGAGAACGCCACCGGATGCGTGTCGCCCTCTCAGCAGCACCTCTGGGTTAGAAACTAAGGGGCTGGCGAAAAGAATCTTCAGTTCCTTGGACTCAGCAGAAAGGGCGTCAATAACTCCATTGAGCAAAATGCCTCGTGCGCCATCGCCAAACTTATGGGCCTCATCAACGATCATCAGGGCAGGACGACGATCTGGCGGCAATGCAAGCAACAGTATGTGGAGTCTCTCTTGGGTTAGCACCATTACATTGGAGGTGTCAGCCTTGACTGACGAAGACATTGGAAGGCTTGAGACATTGATAACCGGAAGAACACTTTGGCTATCTGCGAACTCCTTCCGCAAGTCGCTTTCAACTTGCTGAATCAGGGCACGAGTTGGCACTACGTATACGACGAAAGCCATTGGGTTATCGCGAAAATACTCTGCGAGCCACTGGCATAGCAAAAATGACTTACCGGTAGATGTTGGAGCAGTTATGCTCAGCACCTGCGTTGTGTTCGTCGCGTGCCAGACGTCCCGCTGAAATCGATTCAAGGACAGTTCGTGCCCATCACCAACCACGACAAGGTGGGACATTTCACGGCGCAGCCATGCTGCACGCAACGGCAATGGCAGGCGTGATGAAGGGTCTGGCTCAACGAGCTTCCGATTCTCTGCCAGACGAATCGAAGGCTTGTTCGTGAGCGTATCAAAAATGACGCACGCCGCATCGGCGAGACTACCGTGTGTGGATTGAACCAGGCAATGTTGAGCGATGCGCAAGGCGGCATCTTCGCAACTAGCCGTTCTCGCCTGCGCCAGCAAACTGGCACATTGAAGTAGATAGTTCCAATCATGTGAGAGATCGTGCAGACCCTCCGCCCGTTTGAGTGCCGCAAACTGCGACGCGACGGAATCAGCTACAACGTCATTCAGCCTCGAACGAAATCCAGAGCACTCCAGCAGATTCTGCGCCAAAGTATCGATGCTCATTTAATCCCCAGTTCTGCTAGGAAAGCTTCGCGAAAAGCATCAACCGATGGAAAGGGGACACAAAACAGCTCTATCGTGATTTCAGTGAGCTGATTCTTCTTGATATAGTGCGAAGCAGAGCCGTGCCATGATTTCACAGACTTTTCGAGCGCGGCAGTAATGTCGGCCTCTGTCAATGGCGATGAACCTGGGGAATACGACGCGGCGTCGAATCCGACGAGAGCTACCCCGCGGTAATTCAATTGGTTGAATTTGGGGTCATCCGGATCGAGATACCGAAGAATGGCGGCTTCCAGGTCTGGACTTGCCAAATCAAGATTGTCTGAAAGTAGTTGAAGATCACGCGACTGTGGCGCCGTCGAACTTCCATCGGGAAGTACAAAAGGGGCCAAACTCTCGAAGCACGCATCGATCGCGGACGACGCGGTCGCGTAGAGCTTAGACTCCCCCCAATAGACCGCTAAAGTGTCGGTCCCGGGATCGTAGGTGCCATGTATGCCGTCCGCGCCGTGAACATGCATCTGGGAGCTGGTCTTGAGCGGCATTTTGCAGAACAATTGGGGAAGTTGCAGGTATGTTTCTGCCATTAGGTAGAGAAGGAGTTCTCCGCCTTCGCCGGTCTTGCCCAAGTCCGTAAATAGCCGGTTGGCCTTCCGGTATAGGGCAACGGCGTGCTTCGTGTCCTGTCCGGCGTCAGCGGCTTTTGCCGCCTCAATGTCGGATCGCGGGATCGAATAATTCACCAATTCGCGAGCTAGTCGCTCAGCAAGTGCGCCGACGCGTGGAGCCCTATTCCCATCAATCTTCAGGTAGTGGCAATGGACTGTTGCCTGGGTAGAGGGCAAGGTGGAGCGTGCCCCGATCTCTCCAAAGAATGCATCGAGAGAGTCAGGTTGTGCGCGAAGGAGGCGCGCAAACGCGTCGAAGGACAGGCCGGGTGGCGGTGTCTTAGTCGGTGCCGTTCCCTTCCCATCACTCATGCTGCCTTGTCTCCGTTGAGGACTTGAACCGGTACCGTTTCCATCTGTCCAATAAGTGCCGGGATGTCGACTTTCGTTCCATGATAGTCGCCCGTTTATCGATGCCGAGTATTCGGGATTCGCTGTGCTGCCAATAGATACGTGGGAAGTCGTACTTTAGGTTGTCGTTTTCCACATGACCGTCACTCGGCTAAGTCCCCGGACATCTGCTAATGATTGTACGATCTTGACCAAGGTCGCCCAAGCTATTACGAATCGAACGAGCCGAAATCTGTCGGTTAGCGCCAATGCCCCACGTGAAAGGCCGGTTTCATTGACAGGCCATCAGTCGGCTGCCCGGACAAGACTGTCGGCCAGGGATTCTGCGTTCTCCGTATCGCCATCAATATGATGCAGCAACTTCGGTTGATGCTCGTGGTAGCCAACCACAGGTTGGCCGGTTCGGTTCCATTATACGCCTCTCGATTTAGGGATTTTTTCTCCCGATTCTTGACTCGGCGGAGGCGGATGTTAGCATAATAGCTAACGGCCATGCCCATGACGCGCAGCAACTCCAATTCGACCGCCGGTGAACTGCTCCGCAAGCAGCGGGTCGAGGTGCTGAACAAGGGCCTGCGCCAGATGGCTCAGATCCTTGGTATCGCCGCGCCACACCTGACCGATATCGAAAAAGACCGCCGCACGCCCTCCGAGGAACTGTTGCTGCGGATCGTTCAGCACTACAAGATGGACGAGGCCGAATTACGCGCCGGGTGGAAGCGCCCCGAGGCGATCGTCGACGAAGTGGCCAGTCAGGACGCCACCACCGCCCGCAAGGTGCCTCAGTTCCTGCGAACCGCCCGTGACCTGACCCCGGAACAGTGGGATAAACTCATCAAGGAAGCTGGCCGTATGGGCGGCAAGAAGAAAGGTTGATCGTGTACGCACGCTTCGAGCAGACATTGCTGGAGCCCAACGAAGAGGTCCGCACAGTGGAGCGGGCCGCGGTGCAGTGCCTGTACCAGTGCCGCACACAACTCGGCCTCGAAGATTACCCGCTGCCCATCCCGGTCGATCAATGGATCGAGCACCCGCTGGGCTATGGCTTCGCCATCGAGGATCTGTCCCCACTTGGTGAAGGCGTGCTCGGCGCGGCCTTTGTTCGTGAAGAAGAAATCGTTGTCAGCGACAAGACGCTGGCTCACGAGGGACGCTTCCGCTTCACCTGTGCCCACGAACTGGGTCACATGATCCTTCATGCCGACGTTGCCGAAAAGTTTACCGAGACCGACGCGACGGGGCTGGCCAGCCACGATCGATACGAGCGGCAGGCCAACCGATTCGCCGCAGCGTTCCTGATGCCGTTGCCGCTGGTGGTCCGCGAGATGCTTGCCGTGTGCGATCACTACAAGCTCGACCGTCAGGAGACCTTCACACAACTGCTGCTCAGCAAGGCCGAGTCGGTGTGGTTGTGGAAGAAGCGGTTCCTTCCCGCGATGACCTACCGATTTGGGGTATCGCTCTCCACGGCCCTGTTCCGGTTCCTGGAACTGAGCATCGACGGCAAGCCGATCCTCAACGCCTCGTTGCACGATCAGTTGCTACGTCCCGCCGGTGACAAGAGCCTGATCAACGATGTGCGTGTCGAACAGGGTGTGCCGCGCCTGATCCGGGGTCGGCCTATCCGCTGAGCGGCTTTTTATTTGGGATCACTGTTAGCAAGATAGCGAACAACCGAACAGCTTTGAGAAAGGAGACCCCCGTGAACGAACCCTACTACCACGATCATGACCGCGACTGCCCGCCTGAAATCGTCTACCAGTACAACCAGGCCGATGACCCCGATGCTCCGCCACCGCCGCAGGTCGGCCCAGACTTCCGTGGCGGCACGTCGCTGTTGTTCTGCGTTCGATGCGGGGCATCCACGGCCGAGCACGAGTTCTGCCCACGCTGTGGCGCGAAACGATGTCTGTCATGTGGAGATTGAATCTCTGCCCTCGCCTTCCCTCCCCTCACCCGGCGGATATGATCCATGGACCGAAAACTCACCACCACCGAGGTCAGCGCCGCGATGCAGTCGTGCGATCTGCCGCCCATCCTCACGCCCGAGGAAGCGGCCGATCTGCTCCGCCTAAAGGTCTCGACGCTCTACCGTCACGTATCCGAAGGACGCTACGGCGGATCGGTGAAGCGTGGCAAGCCGCTTCGGTTCTGGCGCGACCGTCTAATTCAGGAGTTCATGCGATGAAACTCATCGATCGAGAACGTGTCGATGGCTCCACGGTGACCATCGGCCACCGTGTGCAGTACCGTGACGGTAAACAGGTCGTCAGTCGCTCGTATTCGGCCGAGTATCGCGACCTCGACGGCAAGCAGAAGTGCGAGTCCCTCAAGACCCGCAGCCGCCTCGAAGCCCGCCGCAAGGCCGTGACGATCTACAACGAACTGCTCAAGGGCGAGCGGTTCGTGCCGATCCACCCCAAGGTTCGCAAGCTGCTCGATGGGTTGCCGAAGAAGGACGAACTCGTGTTCCCCGGCGTCAATCGCAAGCAGCTCAACAAGCTCAAGGACCTGTGCGTAGAACTCAAGTTCCCCAAGCCTCGCCGGTTCAAGCTGCACTCGTTCCGCCACCACTTCGCCAGCCTCTGCGCCAATCACAACATCGCCTACAAGAAGGCCCTGACCTGGCTGGGGCACAGTTCGTCGGAGATGCTCGACATCTACTACCACCTGCACGACGCCGAGAGTCAGGCGGCGATGATGGCGTTGGCTCAGGACACCGGATCGGACGACGATGCGGAAGAATTCGCCAAGCTCCCCGTGGACGAGGACACGGCGCCCGCGGAGGTCGATGAGGGCGACTTGAGGGCAAACGCCGAGTCAACAATCGAGAATCTATCGAAAGATGAGTGGGACCAACAGCTTCTGGATCTGCTTGAGGTGGGCACAAAAAACCCCGGCCTTACGACCGGGGCTTGTGGGGATCGTGTGATCGTCGCGGCGGATCAGCCGTTCTTCAGCGCGGCCTGAGCGGCGGCGAGGCGTGCGATCGGCACGCGGAACGGCGAGCAGGACACGTAGTCCAGCCCGACGCGGTGGCAGAAGTCGATAGACGACGGGTCGCCGCCGTGCTCGCCGCAGATGCCGACCTTCAGCTTCGACTTCTTCGAGCGGCCCTTCCTGACGCCCATGTCCACGAGCTGGCCGACGCCCGTCTGGTCCAGCGACTGGAACGGGTCGACGTGCAGGATGTCCTGCGCGAGGTAGTCGGGCAGGAACGTGTTGACGTCGTCGCGGCTGTAGCCGAACGTCATCTGCGTCAGGTCGTTGGTGCCGAAGCTGAAGAAGTCGGCGTGCTCGGCGACCTCGTCGGCGGTCAGCGCGGCACGCGGGATCTCGATCATCGTGCCGATCGAGATGTCGAGGCTGGCCTTGAACTTCTTCGCGGCCTTGACGTTCTTGATCGTCTCGGCGGTCAGGTCACGCAGGACCGACAGCTCCTTGGCCGTGCCGACGAGCGGGATCATGATCTCGGGCTTGGCGTCGATGCGCTTCTTCTTGCAGTTGATCGCCGCCTCGGTGATCGCGGTGACCTGCATCACGAGGATCTCGGGGTACGTGATCGACAGGCGGCAGCCGCGGTGGCCGAGCATCGGGTTCATCTCGTGCAGCTGGCCGACGCGCTGCTTGACCTTGGCGACCGGCACGCCGATGACCTTGGCGACTTCCTTCTGGCCGGCCTCGTCGTGCGGCACGAACTCGTGCAGCGGCGGGTCCAGCAGGCGGATGGTCACCGGCAGGCCCTTCATCGCCTTGAAGATGCCTTCGAAATCCTTGCGCTGGTACGGCAGCAGCTTCTTGAGCGCCTTCTCGCGGGCGGGCAGCGTGTCGGCGAGGATCATCTCACGCATCGCGGTGATGCGGTCGCCCTCGAAGAACATGTGCTCCGTGCGGCACAGGCCGATGCCCTGGGCGCCGAAGTCGCGGGCGCGCTGGGCGTCCTTCGGCGCGTCGGCGTTGGTGCGGACGGCGAGCTTGCGGTACTTGTCGGCCCACTTCATCAGCTGGGCGAACGCGCCGGACATCGAGGGCTCCTGACGGTCGATCGCGCCGACCATCACCTCGCCGGACGTGCCGTCGATCGACAGCGTGTCCTTGTGGGTGAACTTCTTGCCGCCGACGGTGATGCAGCGCTTCTTCTCGTCGATGCTGATCGCGCCGGCGCCGGCCACGCAGCACTTGCCCCACCCGCGGGCCACGACCGCCGCGTGGCTGGTCATGCCGCCGGTCGACGTGAGGATGCCCGCGGCGTGGTGCATGCCGTCGACGTCCTCAGGGCTCGTCTCCTTACGCACGAGCAGGACCTGCTCGCCGGCCTGGGCACGCTCGACGGCCTCGTCGGCGGTGAACGCCAGCTTGCCGATCGCCGCGCCGGGCGACGCCGGCAGACCCGTCGCCAGCACCGTCGACTTCGCCTTCGCCGCCGGGATGAAGCTCGGCAGCAGCAGCTGCGTCAGCGCGTTCGCCGGGACACGCAGGATCGCTTCCTTCTCGGTGATCAGCTTCTCACGCACCATGTCGCAGGCGATCTTCACCGCCGCGGCGCCCGTGCGCTTGCCGGTACGCGTCTGCAGCATGTACAGGTGGTTCCGCTCGATGGTGAACTCGATGTCCTGCACCTCGCGGTAGTGCTTCTCGAGCTTCTTCTTGATGTCGAGCAGCTGCTTGTAAACCTTGTTGTTCCACTTGGCCATCTCGGCGACGGGCTTCGGCGTGCGGATGCCCGCGACGACGTCCTCGCCCTGGGCGTTGATCAGGAACTCGCCGTAGAACTTGTTCTCGCCGGTCGACGGGTTGCGTGTGAACGCCACGCCCGTGCCCGAGTCGTCGCCCATGTTGCCGAACACCATCGACTGCACGTTCACCGCCGTGCCCAGCAGGCCGCGGATGCCTTCGATGCGGCGGTACGACACGGCCTTGTCCGTCATCCAGCTCTTGAACACCGCCTCGATCGCCAGCTCGAGCTGCTTGTACGGGTCCTGCGGGAACGGCGTGCCGGTGTGCTTCTTGTAGACGTCCTTGTAGGCGTCGACGAGCTCCTTGAGACCCGCGGTCGGCACGTCCGTGTCGAGCGCGGCCTTGTACTTCTTCTTGATCTTGTCGAACGCGGCCTCGTAGTTATGGTGGTCGACCTCCATCACCACGTCGCCGTACATGTTGATCAGGCGGCGGTAGGAGTCCCACGCGAAACGCTCGTTGCCGGTCGACTTGACCACGCCCTGCACCGACTTGTCGTTCAGGCCGAGGTTCAGGATCGTGTTCATCATGCCGGGCATGGAGACCGCGGCGCCGGAGCGGACCGAGAACAGCAGCGGGTTGGCGTCGTCGCCGAACTTCTTGCCGGTCTCTTTCTCGACGATGGCCACGTTCTTGTGGACCTCGTCCATCAGGCCCTTGGGGAGCTTGCGGCCGGACTTGTAGTACTGGTCGCACACGCCGGTGGTGATCGTGAAGCCGGCGGGCACGGGCAGGCCGATGCTGGTCATCTCGGCGAGGTTCGCGCCCTTGCCGCCGAGCAGTTCCTTCATCGTCTTCTCGCCGTCGGTCTTGGTCTTGCCGAAGTAGTAAACCGACTTGGTCGCCTTGCTGCTGCTACGCTTGGTCTTTGCCATCGTTCGTACACCTTCTTGCTTGTGATCGGTTGGCCGCCGGCGCCACTGGCTCGTCTCGCCTGGCGGTGGACAGACTGTCGTGCCACGTTACGTATCCCGTCGCCCGCTCCCACGGGCAAAGAGAAACGCAGAGTATAGTATCGTCCGATGGATCGTCAATTGACCCAGCCCGACGACGACCAGGCCCGCTCCCGCGAGCGCAGCGGCCCGGGGTGCGGTTCCGCCGACCCCGCGCTCGACGAGCTCCACGCCGTTCCCGCCGATGCGCCCGCCCTGCTGCTGCACTCCGGACGCCCCGATCCGCGCTGGGCCAGCCGCTCGATCCGCGCCACGCCCGCCGCGTGGTTCCGCTGCATAGCCCGGCCCGACGGGACCTGTCAGACCCAGCTGCTCACCGCCGACGCCGCCACGCCGCACCCGCTCGCCGACCAGCTCACCGGCCACCTCTGGCGCGACCTCCGCACGATCCTCCATCACGACGCCCTGCCTGGACGATGGTTCGGCTACCTCAGCTACGACCTCGCACGCGTCATCGAACATCGAAAACTCACACAGTCACGCCACCACGACTGGCCCCTCGTCGAGCTCGCCTGGTGCCCCGACACCATCGAATTCCCCGCGCGAACGCCGTTCACCAAGGCCGCCACGACGCGCTTCAGCGACTCGTGCGTCCCAACGCCCGTCGCCACCAACCTCCGCTCCAACTTCACCCGCGACGCGTACCTCGCCGCCGTCCAGCGCGTGCTCGACTACATCGCCGCCGGCGACGTGTTCCAGGTCAACCTCGCCCAGCGCTTCACCGCGAACTTCACCGGCGATCCCCGCCGGCTCTACCAACGCCTCGCCTCGATCAGCCCCGCGTGGTACGGCGCGTATATGGAACTCGGAACGCGGAACGCGGAACGCGGAAGTGAGCGCGCGTTGCTCTCGACCTCGCCCGAACTCTTCCTGCAACTCAACGACCGCCACGTCATCACACGCCCGATCAAAGGCACGCGACCCGCCGGAGCGACTCGCTTCAGCGAGTCGCACGACGAACTGTTGCGTTCACCCAAGGACACCGCCGAGCTCAACATGATCGTCGACCTGATGCGTAACGACCTCGGCCGCGTGTGCGCGTACGGGTCGGTGCGCGTCGACGAGGCGCGCGTCATCGAGTCGCACCCCACGGTGCACCACGGCGTGGCGACGATCTCCGGCGACCTGCACGCCTCGCGCGACGTCGTCGATCTCCTCCGCGCCACGCTGCCCGGCGGGTCGGTCACCGGCGCGCCCAAGGTCCGCGCCATGCAGATCATCGACGAGCTCGAGCCCGACCCGCGCGGCCCCTACTGCGGATGCATCGGCTACCTCAGCAAGGACGACGCGTGCCTCAACATCGCGATCCGAACCATGCTGATTTCGGATTTCGGGTCTCGGATTGCCGATGTGCACGGTGACGCGGAGCCAAATCCGAAATCCGAAATCCGAAATCCGAAATCGCTATCGTTCTCCGTCGGCGGCGGCATCGTCGCGGACTCCGACCCCGCCGCAGAGTATGACGAAACACTCACCAAGGCCCGCGCGATGCTCGACGCGCTCGGCGTTGGATACGAAAGCGAGGCACGGTAATGCTCCCGCTGTATCAGGTCGACGCGTTCACCGACACGCCGTTTCGTGGCAATCCCGCGGCGGTGGTCGTGTGCGAATCCCCGTCGGACACGCTCGCCGTTGGCGACGGCTGGTCTCAGCGTGTCGCCGCGGAGATGAACCTTTCCGAGACGGCGTTCGTGAGGCGCAGCGATGACGGGTGGGGCATCACGTGGTTCACGCCGACGACGGAGGTCGATCTGTGCGGCCACGCGACGCTGGCCGCGGCGCACGTGCTGTGGGAGACCGGGCGCGTCGGCGCGGCAACGCCGATCGTGTTCAACTCGCGCAGCGGTGAGCTGAGTGCGACGCGCGGCGACGACGGCTGGATCACGCTGGATTTTCCGCTGGATACGCCGTACGCGATCGGCGCGCCGGACGGCATCGAAGCGGCGCTGGGCGTGCGGCCGACCGCGTCGGCGCGCGGGCGTGAGGACGTGCTGTTCGAATTGCCGGACGCGCGCGCCGTGCGGAAGCTGCGGCCGAACCTCGCGCTGCTGGCGCGCATCGAGTGCCGCGGCGTGATCGTCACGGCGCGCAGCGACGACAAAGCGCACGACTTCGTGTCGCGCTTCTTCGCGCCGCAGTGCGGCATCGACGAGGACCCGGTGACCGGCTCGGCGCACCGCACGCTAGGCGCGTACTGGCGCGCACGACTCGGGCGCGACGCGCTGGTCGGGTATCAGGCGTCGGCGCGCGGCGGCGTGGTGCGCGTGCGCGTCGACGCGGCGCGCGACCGCGCGCTGTTGAGCGGGCAGGCGGTGACGGTGGTGCGCGGTGAGTTGATGGACTGACCGCGCGCACGACTTGCGCCGATCTTGCAAAGCCGCAAGCGGCGCGATCGTCTATTGACGCGATGCGTGCGTGAGCGGACCATAGGCGGCATGAAGGTCTACCTCGACGGCAAGATGGTCGATGCGGACGCGGCGAAGTTGAGCGTGTTCGACGCGGCGGTGCAGCACGGGGTGGGCCTGTTCGAAACGATGCAGGCGTACGACGGCAACGTGTTCCGGCTGCGCGCGCACGTCGATCGATTGATCCACAGCGCGATGCAGCTCGGTCTGACCGACAGGCTGAAGCCCGAGCCGCTGTGCGAGGCGGTGGGGCTGACGCTGAAGAAGAACGGCCTCGACGCGGCGCGCGTGCGGTTGACGGTGACCGGTGGCGATCTGTCGCTGCTGCCGGCCGCGAAGCCGAAGAAGTCGAAGTCGGGCGCACACAGCCTCAGCGTGCTGATCGCGGCGACGACGCCCACGCAGTACCCCGCGTCGCTGTTCAACGACGGCGTGACGGTGGTGATCGCGGACCCCAAGGCGAACCCGTTCGATCCGACGGCGGGTCACAAGACGCTGAACTACTGGTCGCGTCTGCGGACGCTGAGCCAGGCCGCGGCGGCGCAGGCGAGCGAGGCGTTGTGGTTCACGGTGACGAACCACCTGTGCGGCGGTTCGGTGTCGAACGCGCTGGTGGTGAAGGACGGTCAGCTGCACACGCCGATCGCGCGCGGCGAGGAGCCGGACGGCGCGATCCCGTCGCCGGTGCTGCCGGGCGTGACGCGTGCGGCGCTCATCGAGATCGCCGAGTCGCTTGACATCCCGGTGCATCGGCGCATGCTGACCATTAACGATCTGCTCGAGGCCGACGAGCTGATGCTGACGAACTCGAGCTGGCTGGTGATGCCGGTGGCGCACGTGGAGAAGAGCGTGATCGGCGAGGGCGTGCCGGGCCCGATCACGGGCCAGCTGCACGCGGCGTTGATCGAGGCGATCCGGCGCGAGTGCGGATCGTCGGACGCGGCCGACGCGTAAGCGCGGTCGGAGTCACTTTCACGAGGGGCGAGTCGACATGAACGACGCGAGCGAAACACTGGTGTTTCACCACGGCGCTTTGGGCGACTGCGTGCTGACGTGGCCCCTGCTGCGCGGTATGGGCGCGGCGGGCGGCGCGACGCTGATCGCGCCGTCGGGCAAGGCGAAGCTCAGCGAGCGGCACCTGCCGGGCGTGACGGGCATGGACGGCGACGCGCCGGACTGGTCGCGTCTGTTCGCGCCCGAGGCGCGGCACGAGATCAGCGACCGCCACCGCGCGATCCTCGCCGGGGCGAAGCGCATCGTCAGCTTCATCAGCAGCGGGCGCGACGCGTGGGCGGACAACATCTGGACGATCGCGCCGAAGGCCGACGTCGCCTTCGTGCAGGCGCGCCCGCCGGAGGGCTTCTCGCTGCCGATCGGCGTGTTCTACGAGCACCAGCTGACGGCGAACGACATCCGCGTGACGCCGATGATGCCCGAGCGGCGGCGCAACCCCGACGGGCCGGTGGTGGTGCACCCCGGCAGCGGCGGCGCGGACAAGTGCTGGCCGACGGATCGGTTCGAGCGGCTGGTCGACAGCATGGAGACGATCGGCCGACCGGTGGTGATGGTGGTCGGCGAGGTCGAGCAGGAGCGGATCGACGACGGGACGCTGGCGCGTTGGCGCGACCGCTACGATCTGCGCGAGCCGGAGACGGCGGTGGAACTGGGCGAGATCATCGCGCAGGCGTCGGTGTTCGTGGGCAACGACAGCGGCCCGGCGCACCTGGCGGCGCAGCTGGGCGTGGCGACGGTGGCGTTGTTCGGCCCGACGGACCCGCGCGTGTGGGCGCCGGTCGGTCCGGCCGCGGCGGTGATCTGGGCGGGCAGCCCCACGTCGATGGACTGGCTGGAGGTCGAGCGTGTGGCCGGCGCGGTGGCGCGGTGGTGAACAGACCACTCGACGCCGGCGCCGGCGCAAAAAAATGCCGTCGACAGTCATGTATGCCGGCGGCTTCTCCCCAACCACCACTTCCTCAACGGTACAACGCCGCCCGATCGGCGTTATTGCGACCGAACGCCCCCCGCCCCGCTTGCGTACCGACCCCGTGTGGGCGACCATCTGACGTTCACGCGTGTGTCGACACACCCCACGAGAGAGCGAAACGCACTACGGAGAACCGACCATGATCCATCTCGCGATCGCCATCGCGTTGCTGAGCCCGGCCCGGTTGTACTACCAGCCCGACCACCCCGTGCCGATCAACATCAACGCCGACTTCAAGGGCGGCGACAAGGCGGCGTTCCTGCTGCTGCTCGACCCGTCGGGCAAGGTGGTCGGCGAGACGGCGATCCCGGGCGACAAGACGTTCGACCTCGGCCAGGCGCTGCCGAAGATCTGGGACGGCTCGACGTACTACGTGCAGCCGGTGCAGGCGGACAAGACGACGGGCGTGGGCTCGGCGCTGGTGGTGGTGCCGCTGTGGCCGCCCGACGCGCGGCAGGCGGCGATGATCAAGCGCGAGCGCGAAGGCAAGCCGTTCGGCCTGCGGATCTACGCCGAGCAGAACGCGGTGATGCACACGTCGGAGGGCGACATCACGATCACCTTCACGCCCGACGTCGCGCCGAACACCGTCAGGAACTTCATGGAACTCGTCGCCGGCGGCATGTACACCAACATCAAGCTGCACCGCATCATCCCCGGCTTCGTCATCCAGGGCGGCGACCCGACGGGCACCGGCATGGGCGGCCCGGGCTACTGGATCGACCTCGAGGCGTCGGGCACGAAGAAGCACGAGAAGGGCACGCTGTCGATGGCGCGGTCGAGCGATCCGGACTCGGCCGGCTCGCAGTTCTTCATCTGCCTCGACAAGATCCCGCACCTCGACCCCAACGCGCAGAGCGCCGGTTACGCGGCGTTCGGCGACGTGGTGGGCGGCAAGGAGGTGGTCGAGAAGATCGCCGCGACGCCGCTGTCCGACCCGCGTGCGGGCACACCGGTCGACCCGCCTATGATCAAGTCCGCGGAGCTGGCGCCCGCGCCGCCGCGTAAGGTGAGCAAGTGACCATGAGCGATCAGGAACACAAACCGCAGGACGAGACCGAGCCGACCGAGACGGTCGACGGCGCGAGCGCGACGGAGTCGACGCCCGCGCCCGAAGCTACGGCGGAGAGCGTGGCGGACGCCGCGGCCACGACCGACGCGACCGGCGCCGGCGCAACGGAGGATGTGCCCCACGACGATCCGCATCACGACGACCCGTATCACCACATCAACCGTGTGCGCCTCGACACAACGTACGGCGACATCGTCATCGAGCTGTGGCACAACGTCGCGCCGCGCACGGCGGACCACTTCCTGCAGCTGGTGCACAACGGTTTCTTCGACGGCCTGAGCTTCCACCGCGTCGTGCCGAACTTCCTGATTCAGGCGGGCTGCCCGAAGGGCGACGGGACCGGCGGCTGCGGGTACACGGTCGCCGCGGAGTTCAACGACACGCCGCACGATCGCGGCACGGTGTCGATGGCGCGTCGGCCCAACGAGGCGGACTCCGCCAGCTCGCAGTTCTTCATCAGCCTCAACCGCGAGAACTGCGCCCACCTCGACGGGCAGTACACGGTGTTCGGCAAGGTGCTCGACCGCTGCATGGACACCGTCGAGCAGATCGCCCAGAGCGCGCTGACGAGCCCCGAGCTCGGCGTGCCCGAGCACCCGGTGCAGATCATGCACTGCTTCGAGGACTGGGACGACCATCACGCCTACGACCACGACTACCACCACGGCATGGACAACCCCGCGCCGGAGGAGTCCGCGGCGGCGAGCGACACGGGCGAGACCGGGGACAAGCCCACCGAGGCGTGACGGCTTTATGTGTGCCGTACCCGCCGGTATGCTTTCGCCCATGAGCATGACACGACAGCAGATCGCCGAGCGGATCGCGGACGTGGCGTTGCTGCGCGGCCGGTTCACGCTGCGGAGCGGCAAGACCAGCCACTACTACCTCGACAAGTACCTGTTCAGCACGCAGCCGGACATCCTCGTCGAGCTCGGCAAGATGTTCGCCGAACGGATCGACCCGGCGGACGGTGTGACGGTGCTGGCGGGCGCGGAGCTCGGCGGGATCCCGCTCGTGACCGCCGCGTCGCTGGCCAGCGGCCTGCCCTGCGTGTTCATCCGCAACCAGAAGAAGGACTACGGCACCGCCAAGCAACTCGAGGGCAAGCTCGGCGAGGGCGACCGCGTGATGCTCGTCGAGGACGTGTGCACGACCGGCGGGCAGATCCTCGAGGCGGCGAAGGTGATCGAGGCGACGGGCGCGAGCATCGTGAAGATCGTCGGGACGATCGACCGCGAGGAGGGCGCCCGCGACAACATCGAGGCCGCGGGCTACGCTTTCGAAGCGTTGTTCACCAAGTCTGACCTGGGCGTGTGACGTCACAGCGCCCCGCGTACGACCAACTCCGTGAAAGCGACTCCGTGATGGACGGCCAACCGCAGCACGACCGCAAGCCCGACGTCGACGATGTCGACGAGCGCGACGCCGCCGCGCCCGACGCGGACGGCGCGTACGACCCGGCGCCCGCCGCGGACCTCGACGCGGACGAGGCGATGGTGCGCGACGACGCGCCGCGTGCGATCCACCTCGACGAGCGCGGCGAGCCGGACATGTCCGACGAGCCGCACGACGAGCTGGGCGCGGTGACCGAGGCGGTGCTGCACCCCGAGCACGACGAGCTGAAGAAGGGCAACGCGTGGGTGCGCTGGGGCATGTACGCGGTCGGCCTGGGGCTGCTGCTGGCGTGCATCGTTTACGCGTTCAGAAAGCTGGACTGGAGCAAGATCCACGCGGCGCAGGCGTGGCAGATCTGGTCGCTGCTCGGGCTCGCCGCCGTCGCGATCTTCCTCAACGCCGTGATGTTCATGATCGCGACGCGCCCGTTCGAGCACGACGAGCGGAAGCGGATCGGCATGGCCGAGTGGATCGCGATCATGGGCGCGTCGGCGTTGCTGAACTACCTGCCGAAGGTCGGGCTGATCGGCCGGGCGGTGTACCTCAAGAAGTGTCACGGCATCGCGTACCGCGGGAGCCTGCTGAGCATGCTGATGGTCGCGGGCGGCACGATGGCGGTCTACGCGGTGCTGGTCGCCGCGTCGCTATGGCGTGACG
This sequence comes from Phycisphaera sp., assembly GCA_016125285.1. Taxonomy (GTDB): domain Bacteria; phylum Planctomycetota; class Phycisphaerae; order Phycisphaerales; family Zrk34; genus RI-212. The sequence goes on along the minus strand of WGMA01000039.1, from coordinate 21,542 downwards.
CGGTCGATGGCGTGTGGTGGGCGGTGGTCGGCGGGACGCTTCTGGTCGGCATCGCGGTGGCGCTGCCGGTGATCGCGATGGTGCTGAAGTGGTTCAAGGTCGGCGAGATGAAACGCGGCATGACCGGCGGGCTGGCGATCTGGACGCTGGCGCGGCTGGGCGACTCGTTCTGCTTCGCGGGCCGGTTCTACATCGCGGCGGACCTGCTCGGCGCCGAGGTGACGTTCGCGCACGCGTTGGTGCTGGCGATGGCGAGCAACTTCGTGGAGATGGTCGGGCCGCTCGGCTTCCGCGAGGCGATCGGCGGGTGGCTGTCGTCGCGCACGGGCATGACGGGGGCCCAGGGCGTGACGGTGCTGCTGATCGATCGGCTGGCGCTGACGGTCATCGTGGCGATCCTCGGGTTCAGCTGCATGCCGTACCTCAAGCGCCGGCTCGCCGAGGCGTCCGGCGTCGAGGCGCCCGTCGGGCCGCCGGCGATCACGTGAACAACACGTCTGACGCGCCGCGTCGCGTAACACGCCGCCGAGCGCGCTACGTGTCCATCGAGTCGAACAGGTAATACGCCACGGGCAGGTACATCGCCACGGGCATCCAGGCGATCGCGGCCGGGGGCAGGTTCAGCATGCCCGGCTCGATCTGCATCATGATGAATCCGCCGCCCCACGCCGGGACGCACAACGCGCACGCCCGGATCGCCTGTTTGAACAGCATGCCCGGCACACGCATCAGGAAGAACGGCAGGCCCATCACGAGGATCAGCATGTTCACCACGACGATGCTGAACCGGCTGTGGCGGATCCGCTGGATCTCGGCGGTGTCCATCACCTGGTCCTTGTCCATCAGCTGCGACAGCTGGCCGAGGCTCAGCAGCTGGCGATATAGGAAGCGTTGACGTGTGAGGATCGTGACGGGGTCGAGGTCGGACGGGAGAAAGTCGATCTCCTCGCGGCGTCGCGAGGCGTAGCCGGAGCCGCCCACCTGCACGTCGTGTGCGATGCGGAAGCCCTGGTCCAGCCGCCACCCGCTCTTCGCCGCGTCCCACACCGCCCGCTTGGCGATCACGCGCTCCAGCGCCCGGCCGAAACGGCCGTCCGCCACGCGCTCGCGGCGGAGGATCACGACCTCAAACATCGTGTTGCTTGCCACGTCGAACCGCGCCGCGGTGAACAGCGCGCCCTGGCCGTCCGGCATGAACCGCAGCTGGAGGCGTCCGGCGTCGCCGCGGCCGACGTCCGCCTGCGTCCGGCTGACCTTCTGCGCGTACCGCGGCAGCAGCACCTCCTGGTCCAGCATCAGCGCCGCGTTCGCCGCGATGCCCATCACGATCACCGGCATCGCGATCCGGTGCATCGACACGCCGCCGGACAGCATCGCCAGCAGCTCGTTGTTGCGCACGAGCGTCGCGAAGGTGAACGCCGCGGCGCCGATCGGCAGCAGGCCGGCCATGTAGACGTAGAGCAGCAGCGTCAGCGGGCCGTAGAAATCCCCGCACAGCCGGATCGTCTCCCACGTCTGCGCGATCCAGCCGCCCTCGACCTTCTGCGCCTCGTTGACGAACTCGTCGAAGTTGCTGATCAGGTCCAGCAACACGAACAGCGCCACCAGCACCACGAAGAGGATGACGAAGTTCAGCAGGAACAGCCGGATGATGTAGCGGTCGATCGTTTTCATCGTCGTTCGTCAGTTGCGGCTCAGCCTCGCGTAGATCACCAGCAGCGCCACGCCGAGCGCCGCCACGCCGGTCCAGATCGTCACCATGCCGATCATCGGGTCGTAGCTCCGCCACGTCATCAGGCTCTGCCCGCGCGAGATCGCCATGAACGTGGCGATCGTCGGCACGAAGCACCAGAAGAAGATCGCCAGCGGCGGCTGGTAGCGCAGCAGCATGCTCATCAACGCGCCCAGCAGCAGCACCAGCAGGCACAGCGTCGCCATCGCCGCACGCTCGTGCACGAGGCTCGTGATGTCGCGCATCAGCTTGTCGACCGCGCTGTCCAGGTCCAGGTGTTGCTTCTTGATCTCGTCGGCTTTCGGGTACATCGCCGCGTGCTCGCCGAGGGCGTCGATCGACATCTCCCGCAGCGGCCGCGTCAGCGACTCGCCCCACTGAAGCAGCGGCAGCGTGACCTCCTTCAACGCACCGGCCGTGGGCGACGAGCGATCCGTCACCACCACGTTCTTCAGCGTCAGGTTCATCCGCGGCTCTTCGTCCAGATCGTTGCGCACCGCACGCAGCTCGCCCCAGTCCGCCTTCATCTCACGCGTGACCAGCCCGCCGATCTTCAGCTGCACCAGCACGTCGCGCTCCACCGGCGTGGTCGCGGGCGCGTCGGCCGGCGTCGGCGTGCCGATCACCATCGACTCGCCCGCCAGCTTCACCCCCGGCGCCGTCACGTAGTACCGCTCGCCCTGCGGCGTGGTCAGCATCAGCTCGCCGTGACCCTTCATCGCGCCGAACACCGACCGGATCAGGTCCTGCGCCGCCACCACGTCCACGAGGTGCCGCTTGGCGTCGCGCACACGCCGGCTCTCTTCCGGGTGCGCCGCCAGCTCACGCAGCCGGGGCAGCGACAGGAACTTCGCCTTCTGCTCGAACAGCGATGGCAGCTCGAACGCCTTGATCGGCTGACGCTCGATGAACACCAGGTGGTCCGACTGCGGGTCGTTGGCCGCGACGCGCAGCAGCATCATCGTCGCGTACGTCCGTCCGTTGACGTCGTCGCGATAGATGTCGACCACCGCGCGCTCCGCCGTGTAGTCCGACTGGATCTGCGTCATGTACATCGGCTTGCCCTTGGGGGTGAGCATCGGCTTGCCCGCGTCGTCGAGCACCGGCACAAAGTCCATCTTGCCCACCGCCACACCGTCAAACACCATCCGGTTGTCCGGCATCGGCACGCCCGCCGGCCGCTCCTCGGTCACCGGCACGTTGCTCTGCGCGCGGTCCGCGTAGAGGATCACGCCGTTGCCCAGGTCCGCCAGCCCCTCACGCTGGATCTGCTGCACGATCAGCTGCGTCACGTCCTGCTCGATCTGCTGCTCGACCAGGCGCCACGCACGCGGCACCACCCAGTTGCTCAGGTAGAACATCGTCAGCGACAGCGTCAGGCCCAGCGCGAACACCGGCGTGAGCAGCTGCCGGTAGCTGATCCCCGACGCCGCGCACGCGGTGATCTCGCTGTCCGTAACCAGCCGGAAGAACACCAGCGTGCTGCTGAGCGCCGCGGTGAACGGCAGGACGAACACCATCATGCCCGGCGCCGCGTAGGCGATCACGCGCAGCACCTGCCCGGCGCTGAGCAGCCCCTCGCTGATCGGCTTGATCGCGAACCCGAAGCTGAACACGAACACGAGCACCGCCGTGCTCAACGCCAGCAGCTTCAACAGGTCACGCAGGATGTACCAGTACAACGTCAGCGGCATAGACCGCTATCGTACGCCGGACCATGACGCGGCAAAAGCCGTGGAACGCCCCATGTCCAATTCCCCAACAGCAGATTTGCCGCGATGTGCCGGGACCGTACGATGTGGCCATGACTGACCAAGAACGCATTCCCTGTGCCGTGGTGGGCGTCGGCCGGATGGGTCGGCACCACGCGCGGATCTATCACGAGCTGCCCCAGGCCGAGCTGCTGGCCGTCGTCGACCTCGACGAGGACCGCCGCGGCGCGCTGGCCGACCAGTACCGGTGCGACGATCTGGAGACCGTCGAGCAGCTGCTGGAGAAGTACCCGCAGGTGCGCGCGGTGACGGTGGCGGTGCCGACGGTGTACCACGAGGCGGTGGCGGCGCCGCTGCTCGAGCGCGGCATCGCGTGCCTGATCGAGAAGCCGCTGGCGCCGTCCGTCGAGGTCGCGCAGCGGATCGTCGACGTCGCGAAGGCGAACAACGCGCTGGTGCAGGTCGGCCACACCGAGCGGTTCAACCCCGCCGTCCGCGCCATCAGCGACCTGCACATCACGCCGCGCTTCATCGAGGTCGACCGCGTCAGCCCGATGACGTTCCGGTCGATCGACGTCGGCGTCGTGTTCGACATCATGATCCACGACATCGACATCGTGCTGATGATGGCCAAGTCGCCGATCAAGGACATCCGCGCCGCGGGCGTCGCCGTGCTCGCCGAGCACGAGGACGTGGCCAACGCACGCATCGAGTTCGAGGACGGCTGCGTCGCCAACCTCACCGCCTCCCGCCTCGCGATGAAGACCGAGCGCAAGCTCCGCGTCATCAGCGAGACGTCGTACATCTCGCTGAACTACGCCGCGAAGTCCGGCGTCATCATCACCCGCACCGCCAACGACGAGACGCTGCGGCAGGTCCGCCAGCAGGTCGCCGACGGCGCCGATCTGTCCGACCTCGACTACACCGAGCTGGTCAACCGCGAGGAGATCACGATCAACGACGAGGAGCCGCTGAAGGCGGAGCTGACGAACTTCCTCGACGCGGTGACCGGCAAGGCGAAGCCGGCCGTGGACGCCGACGCGGGATTCGCCGCGGTCGCCGCCGCCGAACAGATCGTCGCCGCGATCCGCAGCCACACCTGGGCGGGCATCGACACGTCGAAGCCTGTGTGATCGGTCCCAAACGCTACGCGGCGGAGAAGCGACGACGGAAGGGAAACGACAACAAGCGCACGCGGAGGCGGTGCGCGAGACGTTGACGAAGTAAAGCCGGCAAAGAACAACGCCGCCCGTGAAAGCGGGCGGCGTTGTCGTGCGCGAACGTTAGATGGCGTGGCCGACTTACTCGGCGCTCTCGGCGAGTTCCTCGGCGACGGGATGCTCGGGCTTCGGCGTCAGCAGGGAGACGACGATGAGCGTGATGAAGCCGAGCGGGATCGTGACGAGGCCGGGCTGGCTGAACGGCACGATCGAGTCGGCCTTGTCCCAGCCGTAGACCTTGTCATACGTGTCGCCCGACAGCAGGATCCACGCCAGCGAGCTGATCATGCCGACGAACACCGCGGCGGTGATGCCCTGCTTGGTGGTGCGTCGCCAGAACAGCAGCATGACCAGCGCGGGCAGGTTGGCGGACGCGGCGATGTTGAACGCCCAGCCGACGAGGAAGCTGACGTTGAACTTCTTGAACAGCACGCCGAGGATCATCGCGCCGATGCCGAGGAAGACCGCGACGGTCTTGCCGTAGAGCACCTTCTTGTGATCGTCCATCGGGATCCGCAGGAAGTTCTCGCACAGGTCGTGCGCGACCGCGCCGGACCCGGCCATGATCAGCCCGCTGACGGTGCCGAGCACGGTCGTGAACGCGATCGCGGAGATGATGGCGAACAGCGTGTCGTTGAAGCTGTGGGCGAGCAGCGGCGCGGCCATGTTGGAGCTGGTCGGGTCCATCGCGCCGCTGGTCATCGCGCCGAGGCCCAGGTACAGCGTCAGCACGTAGAAGAATCCGATGGCGGCGATGCCGACGATCGTGCTCTTGCGCGCCGACGCCTGATCCTTGACCGTGTAGTAGCGGATCAGGATGTGGGGCAGCGACGCGGTGCCGCAGAACAGCGCGAGCATCAGCGAGATGAAGTCGAGCTTGTCGGTGAACTTCTCGCTCTTGAGGCCCTTGAACTTCTGGCCCGGTGTGAGCAGCTCGCTGCCGGGCTTCGGCACGGGGTAGTAGACGGTGATGGCCGCGCCGTCGGCGGCGGCGACCTTGTCGCTGGACCACGTGACGATGGTCGAGTCGTTGAGCGTGGAGAAGAACCCCGTCGGGCCGACGGCGCCGGTTTCTTTCACACCGCCGGGCAGGGCGCTGATCGTGCCGACGGGGCGGAGGTCGTTTTCCTTCGACTGCGGCTTGCCGTTGACGAGCTTGGCGCCGTCGGCGGCGGTGGCGACGGTCTGCGTGGCGACGAGGCCGGCGTCGGTGACGCGCCAGATCGACTCCACGCCCTGCGCGTCGACGGACTTGACGTAGGGCTTATCGCCGAACGGCTTGTCGACGACGGTCGACCCGGCGGCGCGCAGCGCGTCGGCGGTGGTCGTCTCCAGCGGCGTGGCGTGGAAGCCGCGCATGAGGATCATCACGGTGAGGATCGCGCAGAAGAACACCAGCAGCGAGCCCTTGATGAACTGCACCCAGGTCGTCGATACCATGCCCGCGGTCGTGACGATCAGCGTCACCACGACGCCGACGATGATCACGCCGACGTAGTGCGGCAGGCCGAGCAGCGGCGTGACCAGCGCGCCCGCGCCGACCATCTGCGGGATCAGGTAGAACACGCTGACCACGAGCGTCGAGATGGCGACCGAGAGCTTGATGCCGCGGGAGTTGAACCGGCTGTCCAGCGCGTCGGCGAAGGTGAACTTGCCGAGGCGTTTGATCGGCTCGGCGATCACGAACAGCGCCACGATCCAGCCCGCCAGGTAGCCGATCGAGTAGAGGAACCCGTCGTAGCCCGAGAAGGCGATCATGCCGCAGATGCCGAGGAACGACGCCGCCGAGAGGTAGTCGCCCGCGAACGCCACGCCGTTGACCGCCCAGTGGATCTGCCCGTGCGCCGCGTAGTAGCCCTTGGCGGACTGGCCCTTGCGGCCGAGGAAGAACGACAGCCCGAGCACCGCCGCGACAAACGCGCCGAAGATCGCCACCGCCGCGATAGAGGTCTCGTACAACATCAGCTATCGCTCCCTTCGCCGGCGTCCTTGTGGACCGGCTTGCTGCACAACACCCAGTACACCATCGACAGCACCAGCGCCGCGACGATCAGGCCGAACCCGTACACCACCGCGAGGTTCATGCCCGCGACGATCGGCTTGCCGAGGGTCTCGGTCTGAAACACCGAGAGGTAGATGAAGCCGCCGTAGAGCACGACGTACACGGCGAAGAGGATCAGGCCGTACCGCGCGTTGCGGCTGACCACGTGCGGATGGTCTTCGTGGTGATGCGATGGTGAGTTCATGTGGGCCCCTGCTGTGCGAGTTGGAACCGGTGAAGATGCCCGGATAGAAGACCGCATGGCCGTGGCGGTGTCAACCCGACCGACGCACGCCCGCGAATCGTCTTGCGCGTGCTGAGTGCTGCATTTACAAGAAAATCACGCAGAAGAACGCACGCGGCGACGCCCCGCCGGGCGTCCGGTCGTCCGGACTTTTGCTTGATCGTTCACACGTTTAAGCTATGATTCGCGACCCGATTCGTTGGGGGAGGATCGTACAGGCTTAGGCAGACCTGAAGTAACGGAGAGTGTCTCATGCAGTTCACGCGCTCGCTCATCACCGTCGTCGCCGCACTGGCGATCGGCACGCTGTCCGGATCCGTCCGCGCCGACGAGGTGCAGCTGAAGGACGGCTCGAAGATCGTCGGCACGATCAAGTCGATGACAGGCGGCATGCTGACGATCACCACGAAGTTCGCCGGCGATCTGTCGATCAAGGCCGAGGAGGTCGCGGGCTTCACGTCGGACCGCAAGCTGGTGGTCACGCTGGACTCCGGCGACCGCGTGGTGGGCACGCCGGTGTACACGCCCGAGGGCCAGAAGGTCACGGGCACGCAATTCGGCGACGTGACGGTTAAGAACAACGCCGTGACGGGCGCGTGGGCGGCGGGCGACGCCCCGGCGGCCAACGCCGAGGCGCAGGCGCAGATCACCGAGCTGCAGAAGAAGCACAACGCGGAGGTCGCCGAGCTGAAGGCCGCCAACGAGAAGCTCAAGGGCAAGTGGTCGGGCAAGGTCGAGCTGGGCATCACCGGCGCGACCGGCAACACCGAGCGCGTCGCGATGCGGGCCCGCATCGAGGCCAAGCGCACCGAGGAGAACGAGCGTCTGCTGCTGTACCTCCAGGGCAAGTTCGCGCAGGAGAACGGCAACGAGTCGGAGAACGAGATCTTCGGCGGCGCCAAGCTCGAGCGTGACGTGTCGCCGCGGTTCTTCTGGTTCGCCCGCACCGAGTTGGAGCGCGACGAGTTCGAGGACCTCAAGCTCCGCGCCACGGCCAGCGGCGGCATGGGCTACTTCTTCTTCAAGGAAGAGAAGCAGGAGTTCAAGGTCCGCGCCGGCGCGGGCGTGCTGCACGAGTCGTTCGACACCGGCGACAACGAGACGAGCCTCATCGGCGAGCTCGGCTACGACTACCGCCTCGACGTCCAGGACTGGCTGCGGTTTACGCACGCGATGACGTTCTACACGCCGTTCGAAGATTTCGGGGCGTTCCGCGTCGTGTTCGACACCGCCGGCGAGGTGCCGCTGGCCAAGTCCGAGGCGTGGAAGCTGCGCGTCGGCATGCGGAACGATTACAACGCCGACCCCAAGCCGGGCATCGAGAGCCTCGACACGACGTACTTCCTGAACCTCGTGTACAACTGGGAATGAGCGGCGCGTCTGCTAACCTGTAGCCGATGCCTCCACGCACGTACGCGATCGTCGGAGTCGGCGCGCTCGGCGGGTTCTACGCCGGGCGGCTCCATCACGCCGGCCACCCCGTCCACCTGCTGCTGCACAGCGACGCCGACCACGTGCGCGCGCACGGGCTGAAGGTGATCTCCGAGCACCACGGCGACCTGTCCATCCCCGCCAACGCCGCGCACGCCTACGACGACCCGGCCGCGATGCCGCGGTGCGACGTCGTGATCGTCGGCCTCAAGACCACGCACAACCACCTGCTGCCGGGCATCCTCCCGCACGTCGTGGCCGACGGCGGCATCGTCGTGATGCTGCAGAACGGGCTCGGCGAAGAGCGACGCGTCGCGGAGATCGACGGCGTCGGCGGCCGCTGCACGATCCTCGGCGGGCTGGCGTTTCTCTGCTCGCACAAGGTCGGCCCGGGGCACATCCACCACCTCGACTACGGCCAGGTCCGCTTCGGTCAGTACACGCCCGACGGTCGCGACGCCGGCGTCACCGAAACCGTCCGCGCCGTCGCGGGCGACTTCGCGAAGGCCGGCGTGCCCGTCGAGCTCGAGCCGAACCTCGATCTCGCGCGCTGGAAAAAGCTCGTGTGGAACGTGCCGTTCAACGGGCTGAGCGTCGTGCTGAACACGACGACGGACGTGATCGTCGGCCACGCCGATACGCGTCGGCTCTCGGCGGACCTGATGCGCGAGGTGCAGGCCGGCGCCGCGGCGTGCGGGCACGCGATCGACGACGCGTTCCTCGACCTGATGATGGCCAACACCGACAGGATGGTGGCGTACAAGCCGAGCATGAAGCTCGACCACGAGGCGTGCCGACCGCTGGAGCTCGAGGCGATCTACGGCAACCCGATCCGCGCCGCGGCGTCCGCGGGCGTCGCCCTGCCGCGCATCACGATGCTGTATCAGCAGCTGAAGCTGATCGACGCACACAGAACCGCGTGACCGGCCCGGTTGGCGCGGATAAGATTGTCGCAACACATGGCACGCCCCACGTCATCCCGGATGCTCCACTCGCTGCTCGCCCTGCTGGCGGTGGCGTGGCAGATCGCGCTACCGGGCGTGCACGCGCTGGTGCACGAGCACGAGCGCGGCGGATCGGCCGAGGCGACGATCGCCGCCGTGTCGACGGCGCACGGGTCGACTGATGTCGCGGCCCGCGCGTCTGTCCAGTCTCCAATCAGCGGCAAGCGTCACGAGTGCACGCTGTGTCACATGTGCCGCGAGGCGCAGACGCACAGCTGCGTCACCGTCGCCGCCGTCACGGCCGCGCCCTCCGCGTGCGGCGTCGTTCCGATTGAGTTTTCGCTCACCGCGCACCACCGGTCGCTGACGTCGGCCGCGCCGCGTGCGCCCCCCGTCCTGATCTGATCCGGTCGACTCAGCCCGCCCGTCGTGCGCGCCGCGGTTGTCGCGCGCGTGATTGGCGGTCGTGGCCGAGTCGTCACGCCGGAGCCGATTCCGCGGCCGCGCGCCGCAGGGTCGTCGCCGCGCCGTGAGCCGTCGCGTGCGTGTCGACGCCGTGGTGATCCCGCATCACCGCTGCCCGACGCGCCGACTCGCCCCCATCACACCGAATCAGCAGGACCCCAGATATGACATCCGAACAAGCAGCCCCCCGGGCCGCGGCGCGGCGCGTCGTGGCCGTCACCGCCATCCTCACCCTCACCCTGATCCCGTGCGCGCCCGCTCGCGCGCAGAGCAACGACGAGCGGATGAACCAGATGCAGCAGCAGCTCGACCTGCTGCTCATGAAGATGAAAGAGAAGGACCAGCAGATCGAGTCGCTGACCAGCCAGGTGCAGCGGCTGCGATCACAGACCGACGAGGGCAAGGTCAGGCGCAGCGCCGACGCGCTCGACGCGATGCTGGCCGACCTCGAGGCGAACCAGCCCCCGGCGGACAAGGCGATCGCGAGCGTCCCGCTGGGCGGCGGCGCGTCGATGAAGCTCATCGACATCTCGCTGGACGTGCTGTTCAACGCCGGGGGGTCGACCGTGGACGACCCGGACCTTCAGGCCGGCGGCCACGACCCGCGGGGCCGAGGCTTCACGCTCAGCCAGTCGGAGCTGTCGCTCGCGGGCGCCGTCGACCCGTACCTCAACGCCGAGGCGCACATCGTGTTCCTCGTCGACCCCGACACCGGCGAGACCGAGACGGAACTGGAGGAGGCGTTCGCCACGACGACCTCGCTGCCGTGGGGTCTGCAGCTCAAGGGCGGGCACTTCCTCAGCAAGTTCGGCCTGATCAACCCGGTGCACCCGCACGCGTGGGCGTGGATCGATCAACCGATCATCAACAGCCGCGTGTTCGGCGGCGACGGCATGCGCCAGGCGGGCGTGCAGGCGAGTTGGCTGACGCCGCTGCCGTGGTACAGCGAACTGTTCGCCAGCGTGCAGAACGCGACGGGCGAACAGATGCCCAGCTTCCTCGCCGTCGACGAAGCCGTCGGCGGGCGACCGTTCAACGACGAGCGAAACGTCCACGACCTCGGCGACTTCACCTACACACTGCACTGGGCGAACATGTGGGAGCTGAACGACGAGCTGTCGCTGAGCCTCGGTGGGTCGGGGGCGTTCGGGTCCAACCTCACCGGCGGCGACACGATCCTCTACGGCGCCGACGCGCAGGTGAAGTGGAAGCCGACCAGAAACGATCACGGCTGGCCGTTCGTCACGTGGCAGACCGAGTTCATCGGCAGGCGCTACAACGCCAACGCACGCGTGCACCCCGGCACGGACGGCGCGTTCGGCACCGGCGACGACGTATCGCTCGGATCCGACACGCTGCGCGACTGGGGCATGTACACGCAGCTGATCTACGGGTTCCACCGCGACTGGGTCGCCGGCCTGCGCTACGAGTACGTCACCGGGTCCGGCGACAGCGTCGACGACGACGGCGCATTCGTCTCCCACAACGACGATCCGTTCCGCGACGACCGCCACCGCATCAGCCCGCTGTTGATCTGGCAACCGACGCACTTCTCACGTTTCCGTGTTCAGTACAACTACGACCACGCGGCGCACCTCGACCACGACGCCCACTCGTTCTGGTTCGGCGTCGAGTTCCTCTTCGGCGCCCACCCGGCACACAGCTACTGATCATCAACTCCCTCTCCCTTCAAGGGAGAGGGCCGGGGTGAGGGTGCGACCGCCGCACTCGCACCCGAACACAAAACACGAAAGGAGTTGATCCGATGAAAAGATTCAACCTGATCACGATACTAACGACGATCCTGCTTGCGTTGCTCGCCGTGTCGTCGCGCGGTGTCGCCGCCGATCCGATGAAGGTCTGCGTCACCGTGCCCGACCTGGGCTCGCTGGTCAAAGCCGTGGGCGGAGACGAGGTCGACGTCACGAGCTTCGGCAAGGGCACCGAAGACCCACACTTCGTCGAGGCGCGCCCGAGCTTCGTCAAGGAGCTCAGCCACGCCGACCTGCTCCTGGAGATGGGCATGGAGCTGGAGATGGGCTGGGCGCCGGTGCTGCAGAAGAACGCCCGGAACGGCGCGGTGCTGACCGGTGGGCCGGGGTACCTCGACTGCTCGACCGCCATCACGCCCATCGACGTGCCGACCGCACCGATCGACCGCTCGCAGGGTGACGTGCACCCGATGGGTAACCCGCACTACCTGCTCGACCCGGTCAACGGCATCAAGGTCGCCAGGCTCATCCGCGATCGGCTGACGCGCCTGCGGCCCGCCGCGAAGGCGACCTTCGACGCCAACTACAAGGCGTTCCACGACAAGGTCGCCGCGGCGCTCGTCGGCGAACCGCTCGCCAAGGCGTACGACGTGGAGAAGCTGATGATCCTCGCGGACCACGACAAGCTCGGCGTGTTCCTTCAGTCGCAGAACCAGTCGGACCTGCTCGGCGGCTGGATGGGCGCGATGGCGAAGCTCCGGGGCGTCAAGGCCGTGGGCGACCACAACATGTGGCGCTACTTCGCGCTGCGGTTCGGCGTCGACCTCGTGGGCTACATGGAACCCAAGCCCGGCCTCGCCCCGACGACCAGCCACACCGCCGCGCTCGTCGGCGTGATGAAGCAACAACACGTTCAGCTGATCATCTCCAGCCCGTACTTCGACACGCGGCACGCCCGCTTCCTCGCGGAGCACACCGACGCGAAGGCCGTGACGCTCGCCCACCAGGTCGGCGCGACCGACGCGGCGGGCGACTACGTGTCGATGTTCGATCACGACATCACCGCGATCACCGCGGCGCTGTCGAAGGGAGGCGTGCGATGAGCGAGGTCGAAGACGACGTGATGCTCCGCGCAACGGGGCTGTCGCTGGGGTACGGCCGCCGGACCATTATCGCCGACGTCAACATGGAGGTGCGCCGCGGGCAGCGGTGGTTCATCGTCGGCCCCAACGGCCAGGGCAAAAGCACGCTGCTGCGCGGCGTGCTGCGGCTCCTGCCCGCGCCCGCGGCGCAGCTGTGGCGACACCCGCAGCTCATGCGGCCCGATCGCATCGGCTTCGTGCCGCAGCGCTGCGACCTGAACCCGACGCTGCCCACCACCGTGCGCGAGTTCGTGATGCTCGGGCTGGTCGGCCGGCGCGCCGACCGGGCCGCGCGCGACCGGCGCTTCGCCGAGGCGTTGCGACAGGTCGATCTGATCGACCGCATCGACGCGAATTACTGGTCGCTGTCGGGCGGCCAGCGGCAGCGGGCGCTGCTGGCGCGTGCGATGGTGCGCGAGCCGGCGGTGCTGCTGCTCGACGAGCCGGCCAGCGGCCTGGACCTCACCGCCGAGGACGCGCTGATGCGTTCGCTGCTGGACCTGAACCACACGACGGGCCTGACGTGGCTGTTCGTGTCGCACAACGTCGAGCTGGCGGCGCGGTACGCGACGCACGCGGCGCTGGTGTTCGACGGCGCCGTGCACGCCGGGCCGGTCGGCGACGTGCTGCGGAGCGACCTGCTCGAATCGGCGTACGGCGTGCCGATCTCCGTGGCGCAGGAGTCCGAGGGCGTGGTGAACGTACACATCGGTCGAAGCGGACCGCGGGAAGGAGCGACGCAATGATCAGTGAGTTCTTCGATTCGTGGTCGTTGTTCGCCGACAGCTACCTCGCCGGCTGGTTGGTCGCGGCGTTGCTGGCGCTGGTGGGGGTGATCGTGGTGGCGCGGGACCAGATCTTCCTGGGCGCGGCGGTGGCGCAGGCCTCGACGCTCGGCATCGCGATCGCCATGATCGCCGGGGCGTGGGTCGGCGAGTCGATCGACGAGCACACGCTCGCCGGGGGCATGGCGGTGCTGTTCGCGGTGGCCGCGGCGGTCGTCACGGCCTACCACCGCGACAACGCCAAGGAGAGCCACGAGGCTACGACCGGCTGGGTGTTCCTCGCGGCGTCGGCGCTGGCGATCCTCGTCGTGACGCACAGCCCGCACGGCCTCGACGAGGTCCAGCACCTGCTCGCGTCGAGCATCATCGGCGCGACGCGCTCCGACGTGTGGCTGTTCGCATCGCTCGGCGTGCTCACCACCGTGGGCGTCGGCGTGACCCACCGCACGCTCCGCCTGCTCGTGATGGACACGCAGACCGCCGCCGCGATGGGCGTCCGCGTGGGATGGTGGAGCCTCGTGATCGCCGTGTGGCTCGGCCTGACGCTCGGGCTTTCGCTGCGATCCAGCGGCATGCTCTACAGCTTCGGCTGTCTCGTGCTGCCGGCCCTCGTCGCCAAGAGCACCTGCCGCACCGTCGGCGCGATGTTCTTCGTGGCGCCCGTCGTCGCGCTGCTCGCGGCGGTCATCGCGTTCGTGCTGGCCAACCACTACGACTGGCCGCCCGCGCAGGCCGCGGTGGCGCTCATGGCGTTGCTGATGATCCCGGCGTGGGCGTGGCGAAGATGGCGCGGCGCATGACCCACACGCCGATCGGTCGCGCGCGACGCTCCGCGGCAAGCACAATTACTTTTCAGGGGTGACGATGTCGACGACCCACTCGGGCGTCTCGTCGTGGAATTCCTGCGCGAGGCGGGCGTTCTTGAAGTACGAGCGGGCGAACCACAGGCCCTGGAACAGGACCGACACGATGATGAGCGTGCCGTAGATCGCCAGCGTCGACGCGCGGACCAGGCCGTCGACATCGACGCCGCTCAGGTCGTACCCGCCGAGCTCGCTCTGGAGCTCGTCACCGATCCCGCTGTTGCCGGTCTCCACGAGGATGATGTTGAACACCGAATAGATCACCAGCAGCGCCATGAACGTGACCTGGTTCCAGCCGAGGCGGCGGAGGCCGACCGGGTCCATGCGCTGGATGTGCGGCCGATGGCCCAGCTCGACGAGGGCCACGCCCCACAGCGCCACGGCCACCAGGAAGCCGGCCACGTCGTTGAGCGCGAACGGCAGCGAGCAGATCGCGAAAAACAGCGTCGCGTAGCCGTTGAAGTTCGCCATCTTCATCGCCCCGGCGACCTTCTCGACGCGGCGCCGCGCCAGCTGGATCTCACGCTGCTGCGCCAGACTCAGCGGCACCGTGTCCGAACGCTGAGGCTTGTCGTCCCCGAGCGACAGCGGCTCGCTCGGCGGCGTGGCGTCGGTCGGCATGTCCGCGGCGTCGTTGCTCACATCAGCATCATACACGCTCAGACCGCCCGTGGGCCTGACAGCCGATCCTCCGCGCGCTACACTCTACGCCCCGCCACCCGGCGACGCCCGCGAAACACCCATGACCGACCCGCAGATCGACAACCCGATCGAGCCTGGCCGATCGCCCGCTGACGCATCGGAACCCACCGCATGAGCACCGCGCCGAAGACCACCGTGGACTACGCCGACGTCGTCGCCGCTCGCAAGCGCATCGCCGACGGCGTGTACGCCTCGCCCTGCCCCGAGTCCGCCGCGCTGTCCGAGCTGACCGGCTGCCGGCTGTTCTGCAAGCTCGACTACCTGCAGCGCACCGGCTCGTTCAAGGAACGCGGCGCACGCAACGCGCTCAAGCAGCTGGACGACACGCGGCGCGCCGCCGGCGTCATCGCCGCGTCCGCCGGCAACCACGCCCTCGCCCTCGCCTATCACGGCAAGGACCTCGGCATCCCCGTCACCGTCGTCATGCCCCGTTTCGCGCCGCTCGTGAAGGTCTCGACGTGTCGCCACTACGGCGCGAACGTCGTGCTCCACGGCGAGGGCTTCGGCGACGCCGTCGCCGAGGCGCGGCGACGCGCGGCCGACGACGGGCTGACCTACATCCACGGCTTCGACGACCCGGCCATCATCGCCGGCCAGGGCACGATGGGACTCGAGCTGCTCGAACAGGTGCCCAACCTCGACGCGGTCATCGTGCCGATCGGCGGCGGCGGGCTCGTCGCCGGCGTCGCGCTGGCGATCAAGGAAAACCACCCCGACGTCGAGGTCATCGGCGTCGAGGCCGAGTACGCCGCGGGCTTCAAGGCGTCGCTCGACGCCGGTCACCCCGTGCCGCACCGCAACCAGCCCACGCTCGCCGACGGCCTGGCCGTCAATCAGGTCGGCGATCTCGCGTTCGCCGTCGCGCGCGACCGCGTCGACCGCCTCGTGCTCGTCGGCGAGGACGAGATCGCGCTGGCGATCCTCCGCCTCATCGAGATGGAGAAGGGCGTCGTTGAAGGCGCCGCCGCGTCGACGCTCGCCGCCCTGATCGGCGGACACGTGCCGCACCTCGCCGGCAAGCGCGTCGCCATCACGCTGTGCGGCGGCAACATCGATCCCTCCGTCATCAGCCGCGTCATCGAGAAGGGCCTCGTCGCCGATGGACGCATGTGCCGCTTCACCGCGACGATCAGCGATCGGCCGGGCGGCCTGGCGAAGCTCGCCACCGTGCTCGCCGACGCCGGCGCCTCCGTCAAGGAGATCATCCACGACCGCGCGTTCAGCGGGCCCGACGTCGCGGCGGTCAACGTGCTGTGCGTCATCGAGACCCGCGACGCCGAGCACGCCGCCGCCGTCCACGCCGCCCTCGCCGACGCCGGCATCCCCATCGTCCTGCACCAACACGCCGCGGGCGACGCGTGACCACGCCCGGCCCCGCACCGGAGCACGCCATGGCCTCGACACGACCGACGATCACCCTGATCACCACGCTCGCGCTGGCGCTGGTCGGCTGTGGCGACGACGGGCGCGAACGCCCGTCGACCGGCGCGTCCAGCCCAGGCGCGCAAACACCCACCGTGCAGGCCGCACACCGACCCACCGCCCCGCACGGCGGCGCGCTCGTCGCGCTCGGCGACCGCGCGGCCTACGCGGAGATCAAGCTCGACGACGCCACCGGCAAGCTCACCGTCTGGCTGCTGAACGACAACGCCGCGCAGCCGATCCGCTCGCCGCAGGTCGCCGTCGACATGACCATCACCCCGCTCGACGCCAAGGGCAACCCCGGCCTCGGCTCGCTGAGCGTGTCGCTGCCGCCGGTCGGCGATCCGCAGACCGGCGAGACCGTGGGCGACACGTCGCGGTTCGAGGCCGAGGCGAAGCTGCTGACCGACACGCCGCGCTTCACCGGCACGATCAAGCTGTTGATGATCGGCAAGGACCGATTCGAAGACGTCGCGTTCCGCTACCCCGAGGGCGGCGAGTAGCCCTACCCCGCCACTTCCTTCAACAGCGCCTCGAGCTGGTCGACGTGCGCGTCCATGCTGATGCGTGACTCGAGCCCCGCCGTCGCCTCGGCGCACGCCGCACGCTCCTCCGCGTCACACAGCTGCGCCATCGCCTCGGTCATCGCCTCGACGTTGCTCGGTGAGTCGATCACGCGCCCCGCCATCTGCGCCGGGCCCACCAGCTGCGCAGCGCTCGACGAGCCGAACGGCGACGGGATGTCCGCCTCGCCCGTCGGGCTGAAGATCCACTGCGACGCGCCGTTGTACAGCGTGCTGATCGCCGGCACGCCGTGCAGCAGCGATTCCAGCACCACCTTGCTCGACGGGTCGTACCACGTCGGCAGCACCGTCACGTCGCTCGCCGCGTACAGCGTGTCGATCTCGCTCGTCGGCCCGGTGAACGTCACCACGTCACGCACGCCCAGCCGCTTCGCCGCACGCTGCGAGCCCAGGTCCAGCGACCCCGCCACGATCAGCTTCGCGCCCGGCTCGCCCGCCTTATCGCCACGCCGCTCCCGCAGCGCCGCCAGCGATCGCAACAAAAACGGCAGCCCCTTGAGCCCCGGGTTCATCGCCGCGAAGAAGAACACCACGTCGTCGTCGTGCAGGCCCAGCGTGTGCCGCGTGTGCGTCCGCCGCGCGGCGCGCTCGGCGCCGTCAAAGCGGTGCACCTCCGCCGCGTTGGGGATCACCGCGATCCGGCGGAACGGCACCGTGTAGTCGTGCACCAGCTGATCCGCCACGTACCGGCTCACCGCCGCGAAACGCTTCACACGCGGGCTGTTCAGCGTCGCACGCTCCGCCATCAGCAACGCCAGCCGCTTCGACGTGATCGCCTGCTCCGCACGCTTGAGGAACCGCTTGAACGGCGTCGACCGCATCGCCGCGTTGCGACGCTGCGTCTCCAGCGCCGTGCCCCCGCGCGGCTGAACCACCGTCGCCGGCACCGCCGTCGTCACCGACAGGCTCACGTCAAATCCCCCGCGGTCGATCTCCTTCTGCGCCCACCGGCGGAACCACCAGATCCCCACCGCCGTCTGCGTGCCCAGCCCGTCGGCCCGCACCACCGCCCCGCCCGGCAGCACGTCGCCCCGCGCCTCGCCGCGATTCGTCAGCACCGTCACCGCGTGCCCGCGCGCGATCAGCCGCGACGCGATCTGATGCGTCGAACGCTCGTTGCCGCCCGCCGTCGGGTAAAACTTCTCAATGACGATCGCGATCCGCATGCGGGCAATGTAGATGAAAACAAGCGGCGCGGGAATGAGTGACGTCTTGAACCACAGAGGCACAGAGATACAGAGGATTTCAACAAGGAATCCAATCCGTGTTCATCTGCGATGATCTGTGGTTCAAGATTCAATCGACCTCGAACGACTCCGACTCCACCGGCGTCCGCACCATCGACGGTCTCGGCTCCGGGCGCGGCGGGATCGGCGGATTATCAATCAGCTTCTCGCACGCCGCGGTCACCGTCTCCACGTCGATCGCGTCCATCGTGCACGACCCGTCGCGGATGATGCGCTCGTGCCCCACGCCCAGACGCGTCCACTCCGGATCGGTCGGCCCGAACAGGCTCACCACCGGCGTGCCCAGCGCCGCGGCGATGTGACGCGGGCCCGTGTCGTTCGTCACCACCAGGTCGCACCGCTTCACGAAGCTCTTCAATCGCTGCAGCGTCGAGCCCAGCTTCGGCAGGTCGATCAGCTCGTGCTTCGACGCCGCGTGCACCTGGTCGAGGATCGGCCGCTCCTTCGGCGAGCCGTTGACCAGCACCCGCGCCCCGCGCGACTCGATCAGCCGATCCGCCAACGCCCCGAAACGATCCGCCGCCCACAGCTTTGCATCGCCGTGATTCGCCGCGCCGGGGTTCAGCATCACCAGCGGCGTGTCGGCGCCCACGTCCAGCCCCGCGTCGCCCAGCACCGTCTCCACCGCCGCGTCGTCCGAGTCACGCGTGAACAGCTCCATCCGACGGTCCAGCGCCTCGATCCCCATGTAACGCGCCAGCCGCAGGTAGTAATCGATCGCCGGCACCACCGCCGGCCGACCCGTCTCCTCACGCCGCATCGCGATCGCGTCCGTCAGCATGAACCCGCGCCCGTCGCGGTCGTAACCGATCCGCCGATCGATCCCCGCCATCCGCACCAGCAACGCCGCACGGAAGCTGTTCGGCAGCAGCACCGCCACGTCCGACTTCGCCCGCCACAACTGCGACGCCACCGCGATCATCGACCGCGACGAACCCAGCTCCAGCAGCGAATCCGCCCACGGCGCCGCGTCCACCACCGGCTTCGCGTAAGGCTTGACCACCCACGTGATGTGCGCGTCCCGAAACGACTCCCGCAACACCCGCAGCGTCGGCGTCGCCATCACCACGTCGCCCACCCACGTCGGCAACACCACCACCAGGTTCCGCGGAATGATCCTCTCTCGCTCGCTCATCACGTCATTGTAGCCTTTCGACGACCGACGCGACGGGGCCGCGCATAACCCCCGCCCGACACGGCATTCAACGCCACTACCCCGTTGCGCGTATCATGGGATAGCCCATTCCAACGGGGGCCGACCATGAGCGAAGGCGGCAAATTCACCATCCGCGAAGCCGGCGCCATCGCCGCCGTGCTCGTCGTGCTGTCGTGTATTGGTGTCGTCGTGCTGGTTACACAACGCGAACGCGCCAACCGCACCATCTGCTCGATCAACCTCGCCGGCATCTACAAGGCGATGTACACCTACTCCACAACGTGCAAGGACTACTTTCCACATCTCTATTCCGAGGGCGCCACCGCCGAGGTATTCGGCTTCCATGACAACCCGGCGCGCGATACGCCGACGCTGCCGCCCGCTTACGAACGGACCGACAACGTCACCGCGGCGCTGTGGATTATCGTGCGCGACGGGTCGACCGGCCCGCGATCGTGGGTTTGCCCGTCACGCGCCGATGCGCTGGCCGACCCGCTGACCACGCTCGACGCGGCCGGTGGATACACCTCGACGCCCGCCGTGCTGGAAAACACCTACGACTTCGGCAACGCCCACGCGCTGAGCTATTCGCCGCTGAACCTGTACAACCCGATGAATCATGACAATTGGAGTGCCGACGTGAGTCCCGCGTGGGTGATCATGGCGGACGACAACGACGCATCAGATGTCGGGCCCGTCGACCGCGCCGGGCCGCACACGCGCGCCGGCAAGCCGAAGCGGCCGTACGATCCGAAAGACCTCGCGGTGTCGGAGAACAGCTCGAACCACCGCGGCGAGGGACAGAACCTGCTGTTCGGCGACAGCCACGTCGCGTTCACGGACGATCCGTTTCAGGGTCCGAGCGATGACAACGTCTACGCCGTGACGCGCGCCGGCGCCAACGCTCCGCCGTCGCTCCGCAACGACGACGGCGATCTCGCCAACGTCAAAACCGACGTCACGCTGCTCCCTATCACCGGCAACGGCGGCGGAGCCGGCAGCCTCGACCCGAAGGACTAAGCGCGATGCATCGATACCCGAGACTACTCGTGCCGCTGCTCGTCGTGATGTCCATCGGCGCGCTGGTCGGCAGCCCGCGCACAGCGAGCGCCGGCGAGGACATCCAGCTCGACAGCGGCAAGCTGCCCGCCGATCTGGTCGGCCCGAACGCCGCGCCGCCCGGCAAGCCGACCTTTCAGGACGTCGGCGTCCAGCCCGGCCAGGTCCTCGGCGACCTCGGCACGCGCACGATCGCCGGCGGCGACGACACGCTGCTGCCGCACAACGGTCGGCCCACGCTGCTGGTGTCCGGCTCGTACACGTGCCCCATCTCGCGCGTCACCTGCCCGCAGGCCGACGAACTCCGCCAACGCTTCGGCGACCGCGTCAACGTCCGCTTCGTCTACGTCATCGAGGCCCACCCCAAGGGCGACCCGTCGCCGTACAGCAAGACCCACGAAGAGGACGTGACCACCCGCAACGTCCGCGAGAACGTGCTCTACCCGCAGCCCAGATCGCTCGACGACCGCCTCGCCCTCGCCACGATGTTCCGCGACAAGCTCGCCATCACCTCCGACATCGTCGTCGACACGATGGCCAACGACGCGTGGTTCGAGCTCGGCCGAGGCCCGAACACCGCGCTGCTGCTCGACCCCGACGACCGCGTCGTCGCACGCTTCGGCTGGTACAAGCACCAGGCCGCCATCGACGCGATCGATCGCTACCTCGGCGTGGGCTCGGCCCCGGTGATGCCCAGCGACGGCGCGCCGCTCGAGGCGCCGAGTCACACGCTGCTGATCGTCGTGCTGTGCGTGCTCGCCGCCGGGCTCGCCATGCGTATCGCCCTCTATCTCCGCGACCGATCTGCGCGCACGGACTGACCCGCCAAACACCCTCAGCGCAATTTAGTCACAAAAAAGTCAACCACCCCACACCGCGCGGCTTATACGGGCGCCCCTCACCCGTCGCGACACCCCCGTGCGCACCTGCGCGTCGTTTCGCCCATTTATAGGAGGTTATGCACGTAGCCTCCGAATCCTGGCGGCGTTGATCAGGAGTTTGGCGTGGACGAACAGTCTGACGCGGCACAATCCGCGGACCCACGGTGGCAGGTGAGTCAGGCCCGCGCCGAAGCTGGCGA